>JAUCSE010000080.1 GCA_030445275.1 Mucilaginibacter sp. | reverse complement strand
TTACAAACAGTCATGTCATCCACCAGGCCCAAAAGATCACAGTCAAGATGCACGATGGCACTACACATGTTGCGGAATTGATAGGCGAAGACCCTGATACGGATCTGGCCATCCTTAAGATCAATGGTGCCGACTATACGCCGGTCAAATTCGGAGATGCCGATGAACTGCGGATCGGTCAACTGGTCATCGCCATCGGGAACCCTTTAGGATTTCAGCACACTGTAACAGCCGGTGTGGTTAGTGCGCTGGGCAGGACATTGGAGGGACAGAACGGCCGGCTGATGGATTGCATGATCCAGACGGATGCGGCATTGAACCCCGGTAATTCCGGCGGGCCCTTAGTCAACGGGGATGGCGAGGTTGTCGGCGTAAACACGGCGGTCATCAGGGGCGCGCAGGGTATTTGTTTTGCCATCAGCATTAACACAGCCAAGAATATCGCCAGCCAGCTGATCCGGTTTGGTATGGTAAAAAGAGCCTACCTGGGCGTGGTGATGCAGCAGATCGATCTGGTACCCAAACTGCGTGCGATCCACGAGCTACCGAATAAGCAGGCACTGTTCATCTCCGCAGTTGCCGAAGGCAGCCCGGCGGCTAAAGCGGGGATATTGAGCGGGGACATTATTCATTCCTTCAACAGCCGGCCCGTTGAAACATCCGACTATTTGCTTAAGCAGCTTACCGAAGATAAGATCGGCCAGTTTCAATATATCGGTATCCTGCGGAACAATTATAAAACCGAGTTCCGGATCACCCCGGTGCAAAAAAATTAAGAGACGGTATTGTGGTCGATCCTTACCCCCGGATCGACCTGACCTTCCGGGTCATTTTATAATCCTGCCGAAGGGTAGCAAATTTCGTCAAACGAGCAGGTGATTTTTCAAGTTGGTGTCGAGGATCTGTTTCCAGCCATCTTCAAATCTATGCCTGGCAAAGTGCGGATCGGAAGGAAAACTGGCCAGGCCGGTGTGCGTCAATTTAAGCCTGGTTTTGCTGCCTTGTTCAAATAACTCAAAAGTAACTTCAGAACTGCCGGGGTAACCCTTGTAAGTCCAGCTATGTACTAATAGACGGCCAGCTACGACTTTGGTAACCCGCCATTCTTTTTGATAGGCGGAACCATCATCGGCAAATACAAATTCAAAACCCACCACAGGTTCAAATTGCCTCAAAGCTGGGAAATACCATTCCCTCATGCTATTTTGATCAGTAAGTGCCCGCCATATTTTTTGTATCGGTGCATCGTAAACTTGTTCAATTACAAAAGGAATATCCATAGCTGTATGATTTAACAGCACCGGGCTTATTTTGTTGTAAACTGAATTGCTTTCGGAGTTACTTTGCCAATCCTTTTGTCCCGGCGCGATACGAGTTCGCAAATAGCCATCGCGGCTTCTTCAAAATCATCATGGCCGTTCTTGAGTTGCAGCCAGTTCGGTTCAAAGACTTCATCTTCTCCAAACACGAAATCCGTAAGAGCCGGCACGTCAGCTTTGAGGCTGGCATGATCTTCCCGCCGGGTAGCGATCCATATCCCATTGTGCTGCGGATTTTTACCAACTTTGCGGAAGATCAGGACGATCTTGCTTTCAAAATAGATATAATACATGCCGATGGCCGGTTTGATGACCACGGTGGTGGGCAGGTAATCCATCAAAAAGTCAAAGGGTGTGGTCTTTTTCATTTCAACAAAGATAATTTGACCGCAGGTGAAATTTATTTTTTTCCGCTGTTTGGAAAATTCACGCCCGGCCCAAAATAGCAGTCATTCTCGGTGATCTTGCCATCTTTGAATTTGAAATATTCCGTGTTCCGGAATACTTTGCCGTCATTGGTATAGCCATTATAGGTCACAAAGGCATCCTCGTTTCCCATGATCACTTTTTCCAGGTTGAACTTTTTGGTGTTCCGGCAGTTCGGCCAGCACCGGAGGTGATAGGTCTCCAGGCTAATATGGTCATCAACGGGGCTGCAGAATTTGAAGCCGGGGCTTAAAATAGATTTCAACAGGTTCCAGTCCTTTTGCTCATAGGCGCGGTAATAAGCTGCAACCAGTTGTTGGTTCCTGGATTGGCCGTAGCCGCTGCTCACCAGCGCTAAAAGGCCAACGATGAGTAATATCTTTTTCATAACCACCAAGTTAGCCATTTATTCCGGTCCTTACCAATTCCTTTGTTTTTAAGAGGATAACGCCTTGGTTTAAAGGATAAGTTTTCGCGATAGCGATCTCCAGTTCACCATCCTTGCCAGTCCTTCCAGTACCTGCAAGGTACCCGCTGCTGAACTGCCGTCCGTCTTTACTTTGTATTTCCCGGCGGCTTCAAAATCAATAACGGTATCGATCCGGTCAGCCGGTATGCCCAGCTTAATGGTCAACTCCACATAGCCTTTCCCCGAAGTGTCGATAAAGGCATCGGCTTTTTTGCCGTTCAGCGCGGCCTTAATGATCACTTCATTGTCATCGCCGTAAGCCAAAGGCCTTATACCATGATCTTTTAACCATTGATGATACGGTTCGCTGGCCAGGCCGACCACCTTAGCACCCTGCTTTTTGGCAAGCTGCACCGCGATAGAGCCAACCACGCCGGCAGCACCCGATACGATTAGCGTTTCGCCGGGTTTGATATTGACCGCTTTGACCGCCGCATAAGCCGTACTACCCAAGATGAACAAGCCCCCCTGCTTCCCAGGAAACATTGGCGGGCCGGGTCACCAGCTGGTCAGCCTTAACCGCGATATATTCCGCCTGGCCGTTGCGGTTCTGCGCCAAGATAACCGACCACAAAGACCTCGGCAGCATGGTATTGGTTAATATGGGTGGTACTTATCCCAACCAATTACTCACCGCGGTATTCCGTGGCGATACGAAAAAGTTAGCAGAAACTATTGATAACACGACCATCTGCATAACAGGGTAAACTTATCGATTACAAAGGCAAACCGGAGAGTATGGTTACAGAAAGCAACCAGATAACGAAATAACACCCATCAAACCAGTTGATTATTCGAAATTCCTGTAAGCTCCCGTGGTTTTTTACGAATGCTAAGTCGTGCATTAAAAAAACGCGTTTAATACTGTCTTACAGGCAAGAAAACCGTAGCCACATTTACATATCCTGTTGTGGCAACAGCGGGTAACCTAAACGTACTTTAAGGTCGGCGAGACTCAGATTGTCCATGTGATCACTATTGTCATTGGTAAACAGCATACAATATAAAACCTCCTTGGTTTGGGCATCCAAAGCAATCTTATAGCACGCTGTAGGAACCAGTACGACGCTTCCCGGTTTAATATGTTGAGTTCCGAATATCGAACGGCGACAGTAAAGAGATGACGCGTTTGCGACATCACCCTAATTTTTCCTTCCCATGTAAGCCATTGCCCATGATTCAGTATGGTCTTTTGGGGCATGCAATTGTAGTTGCAAAAGTTTTTTTTCAATTGTACAGCTCCCTGCGAAATCTTCCGCTTTAAGCCAGGTGCCCTTTTTCAAAACCACTGTTCATATAGTCACTATTGGATGCCGTTTCTTCCCCACACTTGCTAAAGCTAAAATGCTCAGCCTGGCGATCACAAGGCCACCGCCTTTATACAGCGGGTAGGCTACATATAATGGGTCTCTGATGGTGCTGCAGAATACGATTTATAAACACCCACGTCGATCACCTTGGTGACCTGTTGAGCTTGTAAAACATAGCTAATTAACAAACCTGTCAGCAGCATAATGATTGTCTTTTTCATAATTTATTGTTTTGTTGCCTGAAATAAATAAGGTGTGCTAGGGGAAGATAATTTACCATCTACAGTCACCGTTTGTATACTGATTTGATAAAGCGAACCCGGTTTCAAGTGGTTTAGCTTAACAGTAGCCGTTTTGGAGATTGATTCCTTTTGCCGGCTTGAACCCAACAGATTGATGAGCACTTTATATTGCGTGGCGGCCTTAACCGCCGTCCAAGTGATCTTCTTTCCCGCAAAGTCACCCTGGGCGCTACTCTGCGCATCATGTAGGTTAGTGACCACTGGCGTGTGCTGGTCATTACGACCGGCAAGTGCACTGGCCAGGTTGAACGCGGATTGTAATAAAAAACTTGAGCGGCCACCACTTTCAATAAAATTGCTGCGCATCCAATCTCGCTGCCCATCAGTAAACATCAGCATGGCGGAGTCATCAACCTGGTCCATGTAATCCATGAACAGATCACCATAGGCTTGGCCAGGGCAGGTAAAATGCGAGAATTTTGGAGAACCTTGATTCGGCCCCGCTTGCCTTGGCGTATCAAAGATACCATCGTCCCCACATTCGCTGTCGCCCCATAAATGTCGAAGATTCAGCCAATGGCCAACCTCATGCGTAAGTGTGCGGCCTCGGTTCCAGGCAGATTTATCGGCATTCGGGCCAATAGCCTTATAATAAATTACCACGCCGTCAAAAGCATCTTGGTGTCCTGGATAAGTGCCGTAGCCCAATAGCTGAAGCGGCTTGCCGTCCGTGATATTACCGATCCAGATATTCAGGTATCGTGTATCAGCTACGCCGTCGGCACCTCCGCAATCTTTAAATTTAATAGATTCTTCGGATCGGTTATAGGTATCGCTGCCATCATTTGGCTTCAACATAAAAACACGCTTTTGCGTTTTGACGTAATCCGGAGCATGCGCCAATTTGAAATGTATTCCACAATCAGCTTCAAGTTTCCTGAACGGCAGTGGCACCTGTCCGATATCTGCGTTTTGCTTGTTAAAATCCCGGTTGAGCTCATCGATCTGTTCCTGTATCAGCTGCTCTGATATCTTTTGCGCTGCACTATCCGGATGATACAAAACATGTACCCATACTGGGATATTAATGACGGGAGGTAAAAGAGCAAGTTTTAGCTTAAGCGCCAACGCGCTGTTCCCCTTTTCAATAATCCCTTTTTGATCGGACATTTCTTCGAAAGTTGATTCCACGAAATCCTTTGTGCCACAGTTCTTTTGTGCCAAAACCTGCACTACGACAACCAGGCAAAGGAATACGATGATGACCAGTTTCCTTTTCATTGCCATGATTTATTGGAGTACCATTTTTTTTCGCCTGATTCCAAGCGCTGTGACCCCCATTGTGTCGGTTGCTACGACCACAGCACCAGCAAATTTTTCCCTGGCGTATATGTAATAAACCGCTGGCGCAATATTGATCTTGAGTACACGGCCCGCCGGATCACTTTTGATCAGGTAGGTATAATTTGTGGTATCTTTATTCGCCCATAGCGTTTGATTGGTATAAATGTAACAGTTCGCATTCGGTAGGCGGCCGCCCTTATTATCAAATAGATTATAATATAAACCGTTTTGTGTCTTATTATCTGGAACTAGTTTAAGCGTATCTTTAGTCGCATCTTTCAAAGGGTAGTTGAGCTCACCATAATAATTCATGGCTGTTCCGGCCAGAGAAGAATACATCGTATACGATTTAGAAGCGTCTATCGGGGAAAACGTGAACATCGCCGAATTGTCGGCCGGCACTGAATACAAATAACCGCTGGTTTGTGTGTTATACTTCAAATAAATCACCTGGGCCGGCAGGAGTTTGTAGGCATAGCTGCCGGATAGCGTGTCATAAAGCATAACCGTTCCTGTAAAGGTCGCATTACCACTCAAATCGTTTACACTGGCATCTTTACAACCATACAATAAAGTGCATAGCCCAATGGCATAAACCCAATTTTTTATCTTTCTCATGGTCTTATTTGAAGAATGTTTTAACGAGTTGCGTGAATAACACAGGGTTCAAAGTCACCGAAATATAGTTTTTATCCGACCATTGATAATTTACGGCAGTATTAGTAATGGTATTATTGGAAATTGTATAGGCCGTATATTTATAATAATTCCAGCCCAGGTCTATTGCAAGCCCGGGCACAATGTCGTAGCCTCCACCGAAATAGAAATTGTCGAGCGGGTGTAACACGCTGAGCGAAGCAGAAAAATGTACCCTTTTCTCGATATACCTCGGCAATATGCTCCGATCCCGCTGGTAACTCCTGAACGGGTAAAATTTAAAACCGAGAATAACGGTGGACGAGTTGTCTGCTGAATTGATCTTAAAGCCCTTTTTGGTCGTGTCGACGGTGGAAACCGTCACCGGCGACCGGTTGACCGCCACTCCAGCTGCCAACTGGAAGAAGCGCAATTTTCCGATATTGACAAAACCCTTTTGGATATCGGTGGTCTTGGTCGGATCTTTTTGATAAGTCTGTATCGTAAAGTTACGTGTATAGGGCGCATCGCTTTCACTGGCGTGAGTGATATCATAAGCAACCGTATGATATTTAAAGGTTGTGTCGGCAACAGCCCCTACTTGCCCGGGAACTAACGCCGTGATATCTGTTGAGGTTCCTCTAAAAAAGGCCGCATTCGCGTCATAGTATCCTAAAATGAAAGGTATAAATTTAGGCAGGTCAGCACAAACAAAACCACAATCAGCAATAGGTGGTGTTTCTCCGCTAGCAACCCGAAGACTGGTTATGTTCTTTTGTTCATCCTTTACTGAGGCCAGGAACGCAGTTAACTTATTATAAGTTGCGGCCATAGCCGGGTCCAGTACGCTCGTCAGGCCGGTATTAGATAGTGCATCGACCGTTAATTTGGTAAATTCTTCCAAATCGTTGAAGGCCGCATCTGTAACTGCAAACTTATAATTTATTGAGACGGTTGCATTGTTTACCATCACGTTGACCTGTTCGTTCTCAGGCAGCTCCCTCAACCGATAAGTCGTCCTTGCTCCCGTCGGCACCGGCCGATATTTGTTGGCCGCATCATATTGTTTTTGAACAATTAAGTGGTCGTTCTTAAAAAAAAGCACACCGGAATAATAGACTTTCGTGGTGAGCCGCAATTTTTTATCAGCCGCCACAATCTTTTGCAGACCCTCTTTTTCTTTGCTTAATGCATCTATCCGGCTCTTATTAACATTTCCTGCATGGATAATAGTCGGCAATACACGCCTTCCCCGTTGATATTCAGGGATCAAGTATTTTTTTGTACTATCGATAAAGCTCCCGGTTTGCTGAAGAGAGTCAATATTGCGGCTTATTTCTGTAACCCGGGCATCAATTTTCATGCTTTGGGGTTTGGTGAGCAGACCTACGGGATTTAATGTCAATGCACCGCCCGTTAGCCATAGCCATGGTTTGATCCAGCTAGCATAGCCACTAACATCACCCAGGACGGTAGATGCATTGTCACAAGTCTGGGAAGCCTTAAATGCGCGTATAGCGATAATTAGCTTCCTTCCAACTTGCGCATTCAGGTAAGAATCTTTGTAGAGACCTTTGTACCAGTCAATAACGGTTGCGTTCATCGGGTCGTGGTAGATCAGGTTGAAGTTCAAACTGTCTGCCTGGCAGCTGGTACACCCATCACCGATCAGATCCCCAATTTTCTTTGGGTCACTGTAAAAATAATAACAATTCTTTTTAGATAAAGCTTTGGCGTTCATTGGCAATGTTACAATGTCCTTATTGCCATTGCGTATCCCCATCTCGAATTGCCCGTTGAAAATCTTGTTACGATAAAGGGCAAGTGGTAATGCCTTGCTGAATTGCTGGGTATCGATTGCAAATGGGATGGCATCTATTTTCTTGATATTGTCAGTCAATTCCTTCGCAAAGGCATCGCGGGCATGAGAGTCACAAAAAAGATAAGCCGAAATTTCGGGATTCAATGCCATGAATTCCGCCAGCTTCTTTAATTTATCCTTCATGGCAGTTAGCTGAACCTTATAATAATTTGTTTCGGTCCTAACCCGAAAAACCACAATATCTTTCTTTCTAATAACCGCATGCGGAAAACCGACCATTTTACCATCCTGATCGAAATCTATAAAAAAAGTGCGACAAGGTTCCTTGATGTCATCAGGTAACTTCTCCGGCTTTTTCTGGCCCAGGGCAGAAAAAGCCAATAATAAGATACAGCATACAGCGATAATGCCGGAGTATGTGAATTTCATAATAAGTGCTTAGGTATGACATAGTTACACAATAAATATCATATATAGAATATTATTATAAAATATTTTTCCATCTATAGAAATTACACCGTTTTCTTAGTACTTCATTAACAAGCACTTACCCATATCAATCAAAATTGGGGAGTTCTACTGCAAACTAAAAGCTCAATACATCGGCATGTACAGCCTTGCAATAAAGGTCGATTCACAACTCATACGCCGTCTCATACTTCAATTCCGACATCACAAAGAACGTGTGCATCGTCCGCACATTCTTCAATTTCGATAGTTTAACCATCAATACCCTGTTATATTCTTCCATATCCTTTATCGCGATACGCAGCAAAAAATCATAAGTCCCGTTCATATGGTAACACTCCGTTACCTCTGGTAAAAGTCCGTGACATCACCGACATGAATAACGCTTCCGCAGCTTATAAGGCGAATTTCGGTATATAAAAAAAATCAGAAATAGGTTTGCCACCTTAAGACCCTATTTGATCTTCCGTAGCAGGATCGGCGCAGCATCCTCACAGAAGATACAATATAGAGCCCGATCCGGCAACAAAGTGAGGACAGTACCCTTGTGCATCATTTGTGAAGCAGCGAGCAGTTCTATTGTGACCGGCGCTGTTCATCCGCTGACCCGGAAGACCTTTTACGGTAGTCATTTTTCGACTTACCGAACTTGTAGGATAAATTCAGCCTGAAACTTCTGCTGTCGTATTGACTCCTTAGAAAGAGATCGAGATTCGCATAATGCGCTTCACTTCGTGTAATGTTCGTAAAGAAAATATCGTTGGCACTGAACGAGATATTGCCCTGTCCTTTAAATATCTCCTTGCCTCCACTTAAATTAATGTTCCAGATGGGCAGATCGATCCTGTTCCCATAGGTGATCTTCGACTGGTAGTAATAAAACAGATCCAGATACCATTTTTTAGGTAACGTAATGTTATTATCGAGTGTTAAATAAACGCCGTCCTGGTGGACGTCGACATTTTGCACATTATACAAAAAGAGGAACCTGGAATAATTATACCCTGTCGAATAGTTGATCTGTACGATCTTGAAAATACTATTATAATAAGATGCGCTTACCCTATAAATATCACTACTGCTTAAGTTCGATTTGGTGTTGGTAATAACCTTGGTTGTATCGTTCTGTACTTCCAGATCATTTATAACATCTGATCCGCGGCTATACGACGCGGCGAATGAAAGTTTTTTGATGGTCAGACCTACTCTGTAATAATCCGTGAACGAAGGCAATAAATACGGATTGCCCGTACTAACATAATAGGCGCTTCTTACAGTGACAAAAGGATTTAAATAGGCGTAGTTGGGCCTGCCTATGCGGCGCGAATAACCCGCCGACAATGTGGCACCTTTGAACTTGTGCTCGTAATTCAAGCTCGGGAAAAGATCGAAATAATCTCTTTTTACCACGTTTTTAATCTCTACTGCATTCCCTTTTGATGATGTTTCTTCCGCACGAAGGCCTGTTTGCAGTGTGTTCTTTCCAAACTGGAACTGAAAATTAATGTAGCCTGCAAGGATAGCCTCATCATATAGAAAATGACTATCATTATTGACAACAGGCAGCCCAATGTTCGACGCAAAGTTATTATTGATATCCGCATAGCTTGCTTTTACGCCGGTTTCAAGCAAACTATGCTTAAATGTTTGTGAAAAATCTGTTTTAAAACTATAGATAGAGGTATTGGCGAGACTGTGCTGGAACTCTGATAAGACAGGCCCCTGGAAAGCTCCGATCACGCTATTTTGCCTGACATCATTTTTCCCGTCAAAATGGAACCTGCCCGCATCAATATCCATGGTCAGCGTCTTTTTCCCTAATGTGTCATATTGATGCCGAAAATTTAAATTTAGGTTACCACCGACCGAATTTGTGGTGTTTTGATTATTAAAGGCATTGATGGAATCAACCTTTGTCGAAGCACCCGTCATATTAAAGGAATTGGTATTGAATAACGGCTTATTGTTGTTGTCATACCCAGTGACCAGGATCCCGAATGTGTTCTGCTTGTTTGCATAGTAGTCAAAACCGACGCGCAAGTTATTGCTTAGGTACGGGCTTTTGATTACTGAAGAATCCACTATTCTTTGGAAAGGTAAATTCCTCGTTGTCGTTACCTGTTGATAGGACTTCCCCGCGGAGATATTATAAGAGCCATAGACATTGACCTTCTCTTTTCGATAACTGAAATTTACGCCGGTATTTGACAAAGGATATTTCCACCCATACCCCGCTGTAACATTAACACTTCCGTTATATCCCGGCTTCGTTCTCTTGATCGTACTGATATTAATTATCCCACCCTGACCTGCCGCTTCGTATTTTGACGATGGGTTATAGATCACCTCCATTTTGTTCAACATGTCGGAAGTCATCCCGCTAAGCATATTGATCAGGTCCTTACCGCTCAGCAATGTAGGTTTGTTATCTATATAAATGGTGACCGGCTGGCCTTCCACGTTGACACCTTGATCCGAGACCAGGGTACCAGGGACTTTTCTCAGCACGTCGACAGCGTTGATCCCTGCTTTTACATCGCCGTTAATATTGATCGTTAATTTTCCAAAATCCTGTTGTATAAATGGACGGTTACCTTTGATGACGATCTCGTTTAATTGTTTATTAATCTGGATCAGGGTGACCGCTAAAATTTTCGCCGTTGACGGTCCTATCCCTTTCAGACTTGCGACATATCCCAAATAAGAGACCTCCAGTAATGTTGAATCTTTAAAGCTATTGATGACGGCCTTGCCCTCGTCATCGGTCACTGTGGCCTGCAGCAAATGTCTGTCAGCGACCGTATAAACCTTGACTGTCGCATTGACCAGAGGAACATTCTTAGTTCCAGACACTTGCAAAATGACCTGCCCCTGTTGCGCGCTGGCTCCGACCGTTGAGAGACAAAGCACAATGAAGATCAAAAGAATATTCCTTTTCATAATGTGTATTTTTCCTGAAATTAGAATAAGCGCTATATTAAAATGAATAAAATCGGTAACTTCCGGATATTATTCTTTAAAATCGCCTTTGGGGCGGGTAAAACCTATGTCATTACAGCAATTTAATATGCAGAGGAAAATAAGATCACTCATTATTTACTTTATCATCTATTACCTGATCACGCATTCTCTTGAAAGTGTCAGTAATCTTATCCATGGGCAAAAATTGAGCAGGTGGAGCTGGATCGGCACAGGAATAGATCTTTCTACCTTTATATCATTTTTATTGGACGCGATACTCAGCTACCTTCTCTTCTTCTACAGCTTCAAAAGGAACGGCGCGATCGCTACACTTTTGATATTCCTGTTCCTGACGATACCTTTGTTGATCGCTACCCGATATTTTTTGCAGGAGGTCCTGGGCTTTTGGATACTCGGCGTACATAATTACGGCATCCAGATGTTGACTGCGGCTAAATATTTCCTCGATAATGTATGGTACGCCCTTTTTTACGGTACTTTCGGTATCATCTATTTCTTTATTCAATATTCGTGGTATAACCAGTTCCAGCAAAAAAAAATGGAATTTCAAATGGTAGATACGGAATTGCAACTGCTCAGATCCCAGATCAACCCGCATTTTTTATTTAATAACCTCAATAATATTTATTCTCTGGTGTACCACAACTCGGAGAACTCTTTGGCGGCCATCAATAAATTAAGTGAACTCTTGCGGTATTCACTGTATGAAAAAGATCCCAAAGTGCTACTTTCGAAAGAATTGGAATACGTCCAAAACTATATCGACCTCCAGTTAATGCGATTCGATTATAAGCCATGTTTAAAATTAGCACTCGACGTTGACGATAGATCGCTTGTTATCGCACCTTTTACATTGATGCCTTTCGTCGAGAATGCTTTTAAACATGGAGACCTGAAAGATGGTGAATACCCGGTCAGGATAGCGATAAAAGCTGACCATAATCAATTGTGCTTCGAGGTATTCAATAAAAAAAACCATCATAAGAATAAGTCTCCCGGAGGTATCGGCCTTGAAAATATTAAAAGAAGGCTGGAACTAATCTATAAAGAGGCCCACCAATTGACCATTAACGAATCAGCGCATTCGTTCATTATCAAATTAACGATTAATCTCAAATAGCTATGCAAAATTTGAAGGTCATAGTGATCGACGATGAACCACTCGCGATCAACCTAATAAGTGATTATGTCAATAAAACGCCGGGCTTAGAACTGCTTACCAGCTTCTCTAACCCGTTGGAAGCGCTGGAATTTTTAAGTGAGAACTCTCTTCATCTGATTTTTTTAGACATCCATATGCCCGAGCTATCCGGGCTACAGATCATGAAAGTTATTCAGAACCAATGTAAGGTCGTTGTAATTTCTGCTTTTCCCGAATACGCTTTAGAAGGGTATAACCATAACGTGATCGACTATCTTCTTAAACCAGTGACGATGGAAAGATTTTTACAGGCGGTCAAAAAGGTTAAAGAGAAATACCATTTCGAGCAGTTATTGAATAATGTTTCGCATAACACAAAAGACGTTGACAACGATTGTATCTTTGTGAAAACTGACAGCAAGATATTAAAAGTAAATATCGCGGATATTCTACTAATCGAAGGCGCCGGTGATTATATTATCATTTACCATGGAAAGGAGAGATCAGTCACCTCACAGACCATGAAGTCGATGCAAGACCTGCTCCCGGGAAATAAATTCCATCGTGTTCATAAATCTTTCATTGTAGCACTAAATAAGATCAGCCACATCGAAAGAGACCGGATCTCCATCGGAGGGAAGTCGGTTCCGATAAGTGAAACCTACAAAGACTCTTTCCTTCAAAAGATACACTCTCCAACCTAACCAGGATCTATGATGCTTTGATAGTGCGCGATCCTCTGGCAGCGTTCGGGGACAGGGCAGTAAATTACAAACTCGTCACTTTCAAGTTCACGCTGCAATCTGACCAGTTCTTCTTTGATATAATCGGCCGGGCCGAAAGGATTGATCTCCGCTTCTTGATTATATTGCAGACCATACCTTTGTATCAGGTCTTTATCGTCCGTGGCAAAGGACGCGAGTAAAACAGAAGTTTCAGGCAAAATCAGGTGTTTTTTTAAATATTCCTCTTTAAATCTTTTGATCACATCTTTCGATTTCCGATAGTTCGATCCGGGGTGCATAAATGACAGGCAAAAATTCGCCTTGTTTTCAACAGCAATGTTAACCGAGTTTCCAGAGGCCCCCAAGACCCATACATCCGGCAGATCGGTACCGTGGGGGGGGACGATCATGTTCTTTAACAAACTTTTTTCAGGCTCCCAATTGCGAAGAAAGGAAACGAGCTGCGCGACCTTGGTCTCCCAATTTTCAACCACGCTTTTGACCTCTTCTTTTGAGATCAGGAATACGCTTGTGTTCTCCGGTACGGACGCGCGGGCCAGTCCCAGATCGATCCGTCCGGCATAAATAGAAGACAAGATTTTAAAGTTCTGGGCAACCCTTAAAGGGCTGTGGTAACCCAAGAGCACCCCAGCGAGGCCTATCTTGATCTTTTCCGAATATCCGGCCAGCAAAGGCATGAGCATTTCCGGGTTGAACCAGGCAAATTCCGGGCTGTAATGTTCACTTAACCAAAGGCGCTTATATCCCAGATTTTCATAGAGCGATACATCCTCGAATAGATTGTTGATAACATGATGTGCGAGTTGCTCCGGGGGAAAGGTCTTTCCAAATTCCAATAAGCTCAGGTTTAAGCGGCTCATACGGTAACTAATTTTTTATTGGTTAACTTTTTATGATAGGACCATAAGATATTATACGCAAAGAGCTCATTCTCCCTGGGCTTTATAGCAAAGCACCTGATTGCGTGCATATGGATCAAACTGGGAACCATTTGAATGATATCGGCCAGATCTAAACGATCGATATTATTCTTGTAGATCCTTTTCACCTTACCTTCAAATTCGCTGAGCAATTTCGGCAGTTCGATGACATCGATATATTCTTCTAATTCAGAAAAATCATCGTTCAATACTTTTTCAACTGATGCTCTGAGATCTTTCTCTTTTTTATTGATCACATTTCTCAAATGGACCTGCTGCTTGACAGCAAATTCACTTTCATAAGAATTTCGCAGCATTTGAAAGATGGACAATCTTTGATCGAGGTCTAATTGCAAACCATCCAAAATAACGATAACACTTCTGGCAAAAAAGATCGGTAAGATGTAGGTCACATCATTTTTAATGATATTCATAAATGATAGCCAATAGAGGCTGTCAGTCTCGAAAATTGATTCTGCCATCTCGATCGTTTTTGGCCCATAGCGTTCCAATTCCCGGTCATAAGTATCCAACTGTACCTTCCAGAATATTTCTTTTTCGTACAATTCTTTAAATTGCGCGTTTAAAAAGGATATAAGGGTCCCGATATTGCTATCCCGCGCGAGCATCCTTATCCTGATATGATATTCCGGGTCATTATAGCGTATAAAAAAGAATTTATTTATCGCTTGATCAGCGTATAATTTTTTCAAAATGATCAACAAATCATGCTGAAGAAATTTATCGCATGAATTCACCCCACCGTATAATTTATAATATATCCATTCGTCACCAGGAATGAATTTTTTCTTTATCCCGGCCGCATCCTTTTTGATCAGTTGTTGATTGATGGGTCGATATTTCGCGATCTTATTTAAAACGAGACCGATACACTGGTTATAATATGAGTTTCCTTGCGCATCCTTGATGAAGCTATATTGAGGGTCGAAACAAAATTCCCGTAAGGTGACCGTCCTGATCCTTTCACCCAAAGCATATTTTAAAAAATGTTTAACAGAATTAACGCTTGACCACTCAACAAGCGTTATTGCGCCATGAACATAGTAATCTGTTCGCTCCGGTAAGTTCCACTTCTGAATGAACTGTTGTATAACGTCCGGGTACGCGTTCTCAGCCGATGAAAAAAACTCTTTGAGGTGTAATCTTTCAAATACCCACGTCGCAGGACTAATAATAACATTCTTATATTGCACCCGTGGGATAAACGGGGTAAAGAAATCCATGTCTGTCATGTCAAAGGCCAGGCTCGGAATAATTTCTTGATATTCCAGCTCAGAGAGGAACTGATAGACCGGGCTTGTTTTTTTGTTGTAGTTGTGTGCATTGGTCAGCTTTGGGATGATCCTGATGTTATGTTTTTTCGAAAATATAACGACCAAGCCATTTCTTATGGCGACATACAGATCACTTAACGGTATCTGAAATTCATCGTTCAACAACGACTGGGTCATTATCGGGATCTCATAATCCCTGATAAAGGGCCTGAACGACACGTTTCCAATTCGGTGCTCAGGAATATGGACGATCTCTGCAACGATCGTGTCTTTATAAAAATCCTGCTCGAAAACTGTGATCTCTTTTAATAGACTTCTGATCTCGGGTGACCCGCTTCCAAAACGCGCGATAAGTTTTCCAGCGCTTGCGTTACCGCAGGTGGCGATACTTACCAGGTGATCTTTCGCATTCAATAATGAAAATATGACCTGTATCGTGGGGGCCAGCGATCCGAGCTGATGATCGAATTTTGCAGCATCTCTCTCTGTGAGATTGATAGTATACGCATTTTGAACATAAGACTCCACATATTTTTTATAAATGAATTTTTTAAAATTCTCCTGCGGGGTGATCTGTGCGAATTGCGATCGTACAACGGGAGCGATATAGGCATCCTCCAAAAATATATTATCACTCTGGTATTTAAATTCACCGAAACTGATCCCCGATTCTGTATCTATGGCTTCCATAACCGGGATGGCAGTATCCTCATATTTTGCTATAAATTTCTTTTTAAACTCATCAAGCCTCGCCCTGGCAGTCGCCTGCGGCATCAAACTAATAATCTTGACAGCGTCTGCCAGATTTTCCTGTAATTCTTTGCTGATACAAGACCGCGAAAAGCTTGAGAACAGATCGAATTGTAATATCTTTTTCGGATCGTATGCGACCCCCAACCTATCTAAGGCCATACTCACGGATGCAAAACATGTCGGAATGTCGATTTTCTGATCGTTGATCAGCATCAGGATGTCCTCTATTTCCAAAAGTCGGCTTTTAAGTTCCAAGTAGTCGGCATTCTCAGCTATGGCTAAATTCCGGATATGATCAAGAATAACATTAAACGATTGGCCACCTGTCGCATTGACCTGTAACACGGAGATGAGTAATTGCTCGTTGATTAGCTCGTTTATAAAATTGGTGATATCGGCTATGCTGAAATCATAGTTTTCATTTTCAAAGATCCCAGATGCTATCTCACCAATTGTTCTCCCTGGTTTAGCCAGGTGGAGGATATCATCGATGATCTCCATTTTATCAACGCCGGATATCTTGTATAGAATTTGCGTATTTGAAAAATACTGTTCGACATACCGGATCTGGTTGCCCTGCTTGTACACGGTGTTATTAGGTTTATAAAGTAAATTGGTTTTGATAAATGGTAATGCATTCAGATATGATACCAGCGCATGGATCAGTTCATTGTCGAGTTTCACATCCGGGCGGACCTTACCGATCGTTGCACAACTTTCCATTCCTTCTGCCCATCCGATCGTGCCAACACTGGCAAAATATCCGAATGGTGTAGGATTGCTATATAGCCTTATATAATAGTTAAGAAGTGTCTCTTTCAATTTTTGGACCTTTTTGGGATCTGTCAATCTACCCGTTGCCCACTCCTGAAGTAAGTTGTGAACAAGAGGGGACGCCACGAGCAATGCTTCAAGATAATGGGCATTTTTAACCAGCTGTTCAAAAAATGACGGATCATCGAAATTAGTTTCGAATGAAGAAGACGCATGGCGGACCACGATTTTATCCAAGAATTCAAGTTTGTTTTCTCCAGTCATGTTCATAGCAAAATTATTTCACTCCAGTCCATTAAATTGTTATCGTAAAGTGAGATAAGACAAAGCATACTGCCCAATGGACCGTAAAAAAAGGAAGAAATATCCCCGGTGCTGGTAAAGTCGCTGGCCGAAAAATGTTCGTCTCCCACTTTCTTGTAATAATCTATACCATAAGTCAGCCAATGATCTTCTGCTTCTCGAAACCGGACGTCGCCGTTAAGAGACTTGAGGTGACAGTAATAAAGGGCAATTCCTAATGCGCCATGGCATAAATAGGCATCATTAACCAGTGTATCAGCAAAGTCTAATCTTTTGGTCAGGTGATCCGTACTTTCATCGATCAGTTGATCGAAAACCGGGTCGCCAGACCTGTTTTTGTATTCTAATAAAATCTGGACGATATTAAGGCTGCTAAAGCACCAGCCTAATCGCTTTTGTAATAAAATATCATTATTGTCACAATCAAAAGAACCGATAAAACACGCGGGATATGAGGGATTCTTGTCTTTGTTTAATTTGATAAACTGGTCAATCATGCTGTAAGCGGTATCATTCAGCGAGCCGAACTGGTCACCTTTGGTGTCAAGCCGTATCAGATTTAATATCAATGAGCTCATTCCATGAGCGAGGCTGTAGTTGATCTCATTTACAGTCCTGTGATCGATTTTGTTGTAATATGTATTTTTTAATGAGAAGCCATTGGAAGGGTTCTTCTCAATCTTGGTCACAATCACCGTCAGGATGTTTTTTACAAAAACTTCGGCCCCCGCATTCGGTAGCCTGTTTATAAAATAATTTAGGGAGCCCATGGGGCCGAGTAGGAAATCATGGTTGTCTTTTCTGACCTCACTCATGGTCCAGTCATACAAAAGCGCTTCCAAGCTGCTGAAATCCTGCATGTCGATCTCCAATAGGCCGCTTTTACATACACTATTGACGACCTGCAGAAACCCACATAACCCCGAATAGAGATCCATTGATCTCAGGATCGAATTTTCGCTTTCTATATTCTGAAGTATTTCTTCTATCAGACCGAGCCCTTTGTAGCAATACTCATATTCGTGAAAGCAGGAACCGTAATAAATATAGGCCAATGCCAACCCTGTCTTGCCGCAACTTAGCCCGTCACTTTTGACGGAGTGGTTTTCAACAAGTCCCAGCAACCGATCGATCAGATCTTTTATTTCTTTTTTTTTGTTATCGGTCACGGTATCTGTAAATGAAAAAATGGTCGGTATACTTTTTGGTATTCTTTGTTGGAATAAGACATCAATGTCAAGGCGACGCCAACAAGACCATCGCTCAACCCCAGGTTCGTGACTGGCAATTCCTGATTCCAGTATGCTTTATATCCGAGATATGGATCATTCTGATCAAATTGCGAAATTAACCGGCCGATCTGGTACTCATAAGCTTCCAGAAGGAAAACTTGCCCGGTCATCTCGTACATTTGATAATAGAGCATCGCCAGGCCGGACGTGCCGTATAGTAGTCCCGGTCCAGCCTCAAAATAAGGGTGACCATATTTTCGTTTTGAGATAACTTCAATAAGCCCTGTAACGTATTTAAGAAGGTCGTCGTCGGCAAGATAATGCGCCGATCTTAAAAGCCCGTAGGCTACACCGGGATCGCCATAGCACCAACTATTCGGATAAACTTCTTTTTCATTTTCATGGTCAACGATGATCGGGAACAAGAGTGGATCATGCTGCAATTTGTTCGACTTGATATAATTCACGCATTTCCGGATCAGGGCATGGTCGATGTCGACTATTTTGTGGTCAGCTATTTGGATCAAAAAATTGAGAACGCCAGCAATGCCATGAGAAATACCTAAATAAATCGAATCATCTCCTTTTAGTTTCGACTTATAAAACGCCCCTTCATTTGTATGGTATGCCAATAAGTTCAACGAAGCAACGATCTCCCCGAGCAATACCCCAAGCGATCCGTTCGAACGCATTCGATTGGCCAAATAGTAACCAAAACCGATGGAGCCGGTAACAGGATCAAAGTTACCGAGTACGATCTCACTTCTCAGCTGTTTAATGATGATATCGTCGAATGGTTTAAGTAATTCCTCCGTCTCAAAGTCAAAATACTTCAATCGGTTCCCGATCTCGATCCAGGAGCCGAGTTCACCGATCTCACGGTATATGGTCCGTGACACGTAACCGTTATTCAGCCGATCGAAGGATTCATATAAATAATTCAGGCCCATATCCCGGCTGGCCTGGTCATTGTAAAAATCCCCATATAAGCAATGATACAGACTTAGCCCGGCAGCACCTGAACTTACGCCGATGCCGGTAAACAGGCCGGCAGAATTTTTTATTTTTTTATGTAAGGCAGGCAGTATTTCACTTATTCTTTCCGGCATTGACAAAGTATACGTGTGAAAAGGTGAAGAGCTAAATTAAAAAGGAACATTAACGAATTATTGTAATAACTGTTAATATTCCCTTTGTCAGTGATCGGAAGTTATTGTTGCACTACCGGGGCTGGGCAATTACAAGAGTGATTGTCGCAAGAACCGGTATTTTGCAAGGAGTTACAAGAATCATCCCAGCAGGATGTTCCATTTTCGCCAACCTCTACCAGACCGCCCATAAATTTTTTCAACTGATCATCGTTCAGTTTTGTGATCGTCTCTTTCTTAAGAGACAATTTGAATGTTGGTTTTTTTTCCATAAATATTAATTTAGTTTATTTGAATAAATATAAAGATTAGAAATATTTCCCGGTAAGAAATTATACATAAAGGAGCTATCGCCTTATGAAACGCCGCATATTCATGATAATATTGCTTTTTTAATATTCAAAAATATTTTGTGTAGTTTTATGGCACCTATGCCGACCAATATTTATAAATGTGCTATTGTTGATGATGAGCATTCAGCCATCGAGATAGTGGAAGCTTATATTAAAAAAAGCCCTGGTCTGGTATTGATCAGATCTTATACAGATCCTGAAAAAGCGCTGATCGAATTGCTATCTTCGGACGAGATCGACGTTTTATTCTGCGATATCGACATGCCAGCCCTGTCGGGTATCGACCTGGCACTTCATGTACGTCACAAAATAAATAAGCTGGTCTTCATTACGGCCCATACCAAATACGGCTATGAAGCATTTGGAGTAAAGGCCGACGCATACCTGCTGAAACCTTTTGATTTTATCAAATTCACGCTTACAATAAGGGACATTTTCCCTCCGCTGGACAAGCAACGCAATCCGGCGGTGGATACAAGTATGTTTTTCTTTATCAAAAGCAAAGAGGACAACCACCGGATGATCAAAATAAAATATGAAGATGTCGTATTGGTGGAAAGCAAACAAAACTATGTCCTGATCTGTACGATGACGCAAAATATCCTGACCTATATGTCCTTATCCGAAATCTACAAAATATTGTGCGACCGCCAGGGGTTCGCCCGCTTTCACCGAAGTTTTATCATCTCTTTGAACCATATCGTTTTTATCGAGGGTCCCGTAATCAAAATGGCGAACGGCACTAGCTTTACAATTGGGGACCATTTTCGCAAAGAGTTCAACGAATTCCTGTCAGGAAAGTTACTCAGACCAGGACAGCAATAGCTTCTAACCGGTACTCGCCAGGCATTCCTTCCGCACCAGACCAGAGGCGGATCCGTTGCCAGGCGTTGAAAGTTCGTCAATATCTTGAATAAGGTCGTGGAAATGCACGTCACTGATTAGTTTCTTTTCCTTTTATCAATGGCCCCTGAAAAAAGCCTGGTGAAGATCTTACTGTCGCTGTAGGTAAATATGGCATTCCCCTTTATTGGAAAGAGTAGTCCGCCGGGGGGCTTGTGATGAGTGGCACTCAATGTGATCTCATAGACGAGATTTATCGGCCTGAAAGGCTTATTCCGAATTAACGCATCATTCAGCGTGTCGAATCTCTTGTCGCCAGCCTGGTATTTTATGATCGCAGAAAGCGAGGAATATGACATTTCTTCGGTTGTGGAATTCGTTACCAATTTAGCTTCGTGTAAGCTTTTGATGATGGCATATCCTGAACTGTCAGTGTACAATACATAATGTAGCTCCTTTTTCCCTTCTAAAGCCGTGTAAGGGACGCTTAAAACCTTATGCAGGGTGATTCTGAATATACATATATAAAGCATCAGCACACCAAACAAGATCGCCCCTGCGGAGTACCGCAAAACCAACCTTGGGGTTTTGGAGATTATCACATCCATTTCTGGAATATGATCAACTTTCAAAGTATTATTAGCGTCCATTTCAGTTCCCTAACTCAAGTTGATTTTTGACTAATGTGTAATACGCGCTCTTAAGAGATACTAATGACCGGTGCGTACCAAATTCTATCACCCGGCCGTTATCCAGTACAATGATCTGGTCGGCGTTCTTAACAGTACTTAAGCGGTGGGCAACGACCACGACCGTTTTATTCTTAAAAAACTGTTCCAGATTTTTTGTAATGACACTCTCGTTGTTAGCGTCAAGGGCATTAGTCGCCTCGTCAAAAAACAAATAGTCGGGGTTCTTATAAATAGCCCTTGCGATCAGCAGCCGTTGCTTCTGACCTTGGCTAATGCCCATACCTTCAGCGCCGATCTTTGTTTTATAGCCCAAGGGTAGTCCTTTGACAAAACTCTCGATGTTGGCTAATTTAACAGCGTTGTTTAGCCTGTCCTCATCCGCATTCTCCTCTCCTATGCAGATATTGTTCTCTACAGTATCAGAAAAAATAAAGCCATCTTGCAATACGGTGCCGCATTTACCCCGCCAAAATTTATGGCTTACTTCCTTCAAAGAGGTCTCGCCCAGGCCGATGCTACCTTCATAATTATCATAAAACCTCAATAGCAGCTTTAAAAGCGTGGTCTTACCACTTCCGCTCGCACCAACGATGGCAGTGGTCTTACCATAAGGGATCGAAAAGCTGACGTCATCGAGTACATTCTCCGAAGTACCGGGATAGCTAAACGTCATGTTTTGTATATGGATGTATTTTTCATCCGGGTAACTGATCTTCAAAGCCGATCCGGCCGGCTCTTCATCTTTCACCCGGTGTATCTCGTTCAGTCGCTCGATACTCAGTTTAGTGTCCTGAAAATTCTGAAATAGGCTGATCAGCAATGAGATCGGACCGTTCAGCTGGCCTACGATCGCCTGTACGGCAAGCATCATACCTAAGGTAAATTCGCCATTAATGGTAGCCCTGGCGGCCAAAAATGTGATCAGGATATTTTTGCCCTCATTGATCAAAAAAGACCCAGATTGTTGTGTCTGAGAGTACTTCAGGGAATCGATGCTCAAATAAAATAATTTGGATTGAACCTTTTCCCAGGACCATCGTTTATGATCTTCGCTATTATTTAATTTGATCTCCTGGATTCCATTGATCATTTGCAGTATCTCATTTTGGCTTTGCGAATTGAATTCGAAGCGCTTGTAATCAAGTGTCCTTCGTTTCCTTAACAGGTAAAACGTCCAAATGATATAGATCACCGAGGAGATGAGGAACAATACGAATATCTTAACGCTGTAAAGCGCCAGTGTGATCGATAGTACCACAATGGTCACCAGAGAGAAGGTTATTTCTAAAGCAGGCCCGGAAAGAAAATCCTGAACCCTTCTGTGGTCACTTATCCGCTGTAGAATATCCCCGGACATTTTTGTATCAAAAAAAGACATCGGTAATTTGAGCAATTTGACCAGGAAATCTGAAAGGATCGTGATGTTCAGCCGGCTATTGATATACAGCAATAGCCAGCCGCGCACATATTCGATAAATAAACGGCCGAGCAATAGGGCGAATTGGGCCAACAATATCATGATCACGATATCAATATTCTTCCCGTTGATACCCGAATCTACGATAAGTTGCGTAAGAAAAGGGAAAATAAATTGCAGGATACTGCTGATGCCAATAGCGGCGAGTACATAGATAAAATCCTTTTTGTGTTCTCTGATATAGTGTGAAATGAACTGGAAGTTTATTTTCAAGGTATCTTCCTCGTCCTCTTTTAGCTGGTAGAATTTTTCGGTTGGCTCCAGCAACAATATGGCGCCTTTGATCTCATTTTTAGATTTGTAGCTTTCCCATTGTTTGAGAAATTCGGCCTTTTTGTAAATTTTATTACCGTTGGCCGGATCTGATATGTAAATATTATCCCTTTTTATTTTGTAGACGACAACGAAATGGTTTTGCCGCCAGTGTGCGATCGCAGGTAGCGGGATATCATTGACCAGCTCGTCATAGGTGACAAGCGCGCCAGTGGTTTCGAAGCCGAGGTCGGTGGCAACCTCCTTTATTCCGAAGAGAGATACGCCGTGCCTCGAGATCTTCATTTTTTCCCGAAGGTTATCAAGAGATACATTTTTCCCATAATAGTTGGCGATCATCTTAATACAGGTCGGACCGCAATCCATGATGTAATGCTGAACGAAATTTTTAAATCTCATTGTGATTAAAGCTATCTGTTAACGGCCGTTTCCCGGTATTACCAGGGCTTGTGCCTATGGGGATATAATTTGGGGGCATAAATTCAGATAAAGCTGGTTTTTCATAAGACAATAAGACATGGATAATATCCAAAAATAACTCAATAAAACTAAGTAAAAGAAATTAACATATTAAAATAATATTGGTCATGAGTATTGACCTTTATGTCACGAAAAAATGTCATTCTATATAATTTCCTTTGAAGAAATATTTTAATATTATGGTATATAGTTATAATGTTCCTATTTGCCAGTGGTATTCTCATTTAAAGTAGAGCAGTTGAGGCCGGGAAATAATTGTTAGGATAGCAATTGTTTTTATGATACGACTTGGCAGACCCGAAGAGTTTGTGAAAAGCAGTGCATACAATTCAATATTTTCATTAAAATATGATATACCCAAACTTTACCTATAAATTACGGGGCAGTTTCAGCGGAATATTCCACCCAAACATTCATACTTAGTGTTTCCGTTCAGAATACTACCCTACCAACTCATTAAGGTATTTTTTAGATAATAAAATTCACAATTCAAATCCGCAATTGAAAAACCCACTAAATTAATAAATTTAGTGGGTTTTTGACTCAGTTTGGTATCGCTGGTGTCGGAATGGGGAAGATCGATATCATCACCGGTACCCTGGGCAAGGCTTTAGGCGGCGCATCGAGCGGGTTTACTTCCAGACGTATAGAGATCATCGACATGCTGCGCCAGCGGTCACTACCCTACCTGTTCTCCAATACCTTAGCGCCGGCGATCACCGGAGCCTCAATAGCGGTTTTGGATCTCCTGCAAACTTCGAGTGAATTGCGCGACCAATTAGCCAGCCATACCACCTATTTCCGAAAGAAGATGACCGAAGCCGGTTTTGATATCAAACCGGGAATACATCCCATTGTTCCGGTCATGCTCTACAAGGCGAAGCTGGACTATCTCTCGGGTATACCGTACTACCTTATCCTCGAATCGGTAAAAAAAATGGGCTTCAATCGAACTGGCAGGGATGCGATCGTACGGGTGCTGAATAATTCCGTTTATGCCGGCATTATCCGTGTGGCTGCCGATGATAAACATCCGGAAAAATTTGTGCAGGGCGTGCATGAGCCTATTGTATCAGAGGAACAGTTCTGGAGGGCCCAGGATATGCTGGGTAACAATAAACGTATTCAAACAGTTCCGCAACGACTTCCCATTATGAGGGTTCCTGACATGTGGTTGTGGTGGCACAATGACTGCCGGGTTTAGCAAGGGTAAAAAGAACTACTACTTGTATTACCGCTGTAACAGGCATTCCAATATCAATATACCGGGTACGGTGCCCCACCGTCAATTAGATGAGTTATTAGGTTTACTAAGCTTCTCACAGGTTCAGGTGGACCACATAGTGGGCAGGGCGAAAGGTGCTTTGGTGGAAGCTATCACGATCTACACCAAACGGGCTGCCGTAAAAACAGCTGAATTGCAGGATGTGAATATGAAGATCGACAAGCTGGAGGAAAAGATCGTGAATGATGAGATCGAGCCTGAGACCTACCGCAAGTACTTTAAAAAATATCAGTACGATAAAGCTCGGTTAACAGAAGAATTAAGTCATTTAAAAGGCCTGAACGGTGACCGTTTGGATGAGCAATTGGCCTTATTACCGCATTTGGCTTACTTATCTGCCATATTTGAGAAAGCGAATATCAACCAAAAAACACTCTTTATTAAAGGGGATGTTCAAACATGGTATGACCGATAATGAGGAGGCGCTTAGAACACCCTGGATCAACCCGGCGTTCACTCATAACTTGCAGATTATCAATAAGAAAGGGTTGCTCTTTTTGGAGCAACCCTCGCCGGAATTTGACACAATCCCATGTGGTGCGGAAGAAGGGACTCGAACCCCCACGCCTCGCGGCGCCAGATCCTAAGTCTGGTGCGGCTACCAATTACGCCACTT
>JAUCSE010000049.1 GCA_030445275.1 Mucilaginibacter sp. | reverse complement strand
AAGTGTAAAAGCCCGGTCGCATTGCATACTTCCACCGGTATGCTTTGGCCAGGTAGGCATCTTTAAACGGTAGGGAATCTCTGACCGGATTGTCGTACACGGCATTCATAGGCACGAACTTGCCGTTTCCGTCGAAAATGCTCAGCCACGAATGGCCCCCATAGTTGCTGTTGCTCCAAAACGGGGTGAACTCACTGGCGGTTGGGATGCCTATCGCTCGCAACCAGTATGCTGCAATCGTATTCAGATCCCCGCAGCGGCTTTTCGTCGCTTACGTGATGAAAATAGAATGGCGTGTTTTATTTATCAATCGGCAAGTTTAAACAGAATCTCAGTTGCCTACTAGGTCAAAAAAAACAAATATTGGTTCAATTGATAATTGGTGGAACATTCCTCAAAATCAGTATTTCGACATGCCGTGTTGAAACCATATTCCAGGAGTTGAAACTATGGCAACTTAAAAAAAGGGAGGGGATAAGGATGGACAAAAATATAGACCAAATGTACAAATGAATGCAATAAACTACAAATAAGACAGTTACGTATTAAACCAATTAACTAAACTATTCCAGGTAGGTAGTCGTGGATATTATGGTGAGTTTGAAATGTGCTATCTATACTTACCTATACGCTCAATTTTTGTGATGAGTTTGTCGATAAATTTCAAAATTATTTTTTAAACGATAACC
Source organism: Mucilaginibacter sp. (assembly GCA_030445275.1). Classification (GTDB taxonomy): domain Bacteria; phylum Bacteroidota; class Bacteroidia; order Sphingobacteriales; family Sphingobacteriaceae; genus Mucilaginibacter. The sequence goes on along the minus strand of JAUCSE010000049.1, from coordinate 18,546 downwards.
ATAACAATCCTTACCCCTATTATTAAGGGTTTTAGAAACCCGATCCCCCTATACCTCTATCATCGCTTTAATTACTCCATTTGCCGGATCGAGCCAACTTTCAAACTCATCTGTAACCTTATCAAATTGTACACGGTGGGTAATGTAATCAGCCGGTTGCACCAGGTCCTTTTTCATGGAGGCAATAACATGCTCAAAATCTTCCCGCGTAGCGTTACGACTGCTCATTAAAGTAGCCTCCCGTTTGTGAAACTCCGGATGGCTCAAACTAATATCTCCTTTTTGCAAACCAACCAGGACATATCTGGCTCCATGTGCCATATACTGAAATCCGCTATTAATGGCTTTTAAACTGCCTGTAGCATCTATCACTACGGTGGGCATATCTCCTTCTGTTATGGTAGCCAATCTTTCCGGTACATCTTCGGTCGATATGTTAATAATATGATCCACCTTCAGTCGGTCCCTGCAAAATTCAAGTCTTTTGGTGTTGAGGTCCATGGCAATTACTTTAGCCCCTGCAATTCGGGCGAACTCCATAATTCCTAAACCGATCGGCCCCGCACCAATGACCAGGACATATTCGCCTGACCTTATCTGCGCCCGTCTGACCCCATGCGCACCGATGGCTAAGGGCTCCACCAGCGCCAGTTCATCATAACTTAAATCTTCACCATGAACCAGTGAATAGGTGGGCACATTCAGGTATTCCGCCATGCCGCCGTCGACATGCACGCCGCAGACATTGATTTTTGAACAACAGTTAGGCTTTTCAGCTCTGCAGGCAATACAAACCCCGCAATTAAAGTAAGGGATGAACGTCACAGGTTCTCCTTTTTGAAAGCCGGGTGCACCGTTAGGCTCTACCAACTCACCTGACAGCTCATGTCCCAGTATGCGGGGATAATTAAAATAAGGTTGTGTACCCTCAAAGGCATGCAGGTCCGTACCGCAGACACCTATTCTCCTAATCCTGATCTGGGCATAGCCTGCTTTTATTTCAGGTTTTTCCCTTTCTTTAAAAACCAATCTGCCTGGTTCTTCACAAACTATTGATTGCATATGATTTATAGTTAAAGCTGAAAAATCTGTTCCATAGCCACCCATTTTTTCCCTTTTTTCGCCCAGGGCAGCGGTTGTTGAAATTTCGACATCAGCTGTTCCCATTCCTGTACTATTGGATTAAGCGCGTCCATTTGTTCTTTTTTTTCAGCCTCGTAACGATCGCTTGTCTCCATGATCATAAACAAGCGGTTGCCTGTACGGTAGATCTGCATATCCCGAATTTCGGCATCCAATATGCTTTTGCGTATTTCAGGCCAGTTGTTTTCTGTCTTATGCCAATATTCATATTCTGCAATCAGTTTTGGGTCATCTTTTAAGTCAAGGGCCAAACAGTATCTTTTCATAGTATATTTAATTTTTACAAATAGGCGGCAGCATATGATGTTTCAATTAATTCGTATTTTTTCATGTCTTTCCAGAACTCAACGGGGATTTTTAAAGAGGACAAGGCAACATTTTGTGCCACTCTTTCGACATTGGTCGTACTCAAGGCAATGCTTTTAACGCCCGGCGCGTTTAGTCCGAACGCAACACATGCATCTGCCGGTTTTATTTGATGTTCTGTACACAGCTGATAAAACAGCTCCCGCCAATGATATAAGCGGATGTCTTTTATAGGATCAGTCAATCGATAATTATAATAAGCTGATCCCGTTAAAAAACCGCCGTTAAAAACAGCGGAGTTGATGATCAGGGTTCCCTGCTTTTCGAGCTCCTGCATAAATGCTACCAATTCCTGCGGATGACTTTGAATCGTCAGGCTATTAGCTATCATTACCCAATCCAGCGTTACATCATCAGTTATTTTTTTAATGATCCGCCAATCCTTTGAACCTACACCAATACCCTTCACTTTACCATACCGCTTTAATTCATTCAACGCGCAGTAAGCATCCAATATATGCCGGTAACGTTGCGCCTGATCCGACTCGTCCTTTGCTGCCGCAAGATACTCGTCGGGGTCATGCACGGATACCAGTTCTGCCCGGTAAGCACCCAGCAACGCATTCCCCTGTTCATAACATTCCAGGATACCTTCATAACTTATCCGCTGAACGGCATCGTATTTCAGATCGCGCCATACGCCGGGTTCAAAAGTGGGTTCGGGTGTTTTTAATGCGGTACGCAGCCAACCCAATTTATTACTGATCAGCACATCTGAGGGCTTTACGTTCAGCTGCGTTAAAGACCGTCCCAGCGATTCCAGTGCGAGCCCGGCACCATACTTTCCGGCTGAATCAAATACAGCTGGTTTAGGAGAACACCTGATGCTTTCAGCAACGATAGCGCACTTAGCCTCATCAGGAAGCGTTACATATAAATTTCCTAAACCACTGGTTCCAAAAATTATTGGAGGTAAACTGATTTCTTGCATGTTATAAATGGGTTAAAGTATCGTTGAAACCGGTAAACTTTCAGGCTTTACTTTCACATGATAACCTTTAAATCCAAAAAATGCTACCACTGTAAAACAGAGCAATGGCACCACATAGCCATATTGAATATTACCGGTTATATCACTGATATAGCCAAACACCCGCGGCAGGACCGCTCCGCCGACAATCGACATGATAATCAAACTGCTGCCGAACTCCGTATCACCCTTTAGTTCTTTTATACCCAGCGCAAAAATTGTTGGGAACATAATGGACATAAAGAAACAGATACCGATGACCGTATAAATCGTTATCATGCCATGACCTAAAATGGCGATCACGCAAAGGAAAATATTGATGCCGGCATAGATCGTCAGCAAACCTGCTGAACGGTAATACTGCATTAAAAACGTACCTATAAATCTGCCGATCAGAAATGCAAAACCGCATGCACCCAAATAATCGGCTGCTTTTACTTCGGTCAGGCCGGCAGATTTTGTTGCATACAGGATAAACAAACTGAATACGCAAACCTGCGCGCCTACGTAAAAAAACTGTGCGGTAACACCCCAGGCTAAATGACGGTGCTTTAGGGCATGGAAAATGTTTTTACTGGCTGCATGCCCCTCATGGTGAAGGATTTTGGGCAGGCGTGTAAATGCAAAAAGGATGGCGATGAACACCAGTACGCTGCCCAATATAAAATAAGGCGTTTTCACGGAAGAAGCTTCGGCGGCCAGCGCCAGTTTGCGGCCTTCCTCCGTCATTACGCTTAGTTGTGCCGGAGTATAACCTTTGGTAAGTATAATACGTGCACCGATTACGGGCGCCAGGGTTGTAGCCAGTCCATTAAATGACTGTGCGAAATTAAGTCTTTGTGTAGAGGTTGCGGGATCGCCTAATGAGGAAGCATACGGATTGGCGGCTGTTTCCAGGATAGTCAGTCCGCAGGCAATAATAAATAAAGCTACCAGGAAAAACACGTACTGCTGCGTATTGGCCGCGGGTATAAACAAATAGGAACCTAACGCAAAAAAAAGCAGGCCCGTTATAATACCTGTTTTATAACCATATTTTTTCATAATAATGCCCGCCGGTAAAGCCATCAGAAAATAGGCGATAAACACAGCAGAATCTACCAATGTAGCCTCGACAGTGGTAAGCGTAAATGATTTTTTCAGATGCGGTATCAATATGGGGTCTAGGTTATGTGCAAAACCCCATAGAAAGAACAAGCTGGTAATCAATATAAAGGGAAAAAGGGTCGTATTCTTTGTCATGATCAGATATGATATGATGTTTTATATTTCTTTTGCTGAAGAAAAGGGAATGTTTAATTGGTGGCAGTAATTTTCGCCGCCCATCCGCCAGCGGTGTCCAAATGAATATTGATAACTGAACTTGCTGAAACCGCTCGTTTAGATTGGGTTAGATTTTGCGGTGAGGATAATACATCAGCCCAGGAGGACAAGGTGTATTTACCCGGCGGTAAAAAATTCATTTTCAATGGCAATGTCCTTTCGGAGTCGTTGGTCATGGCGCCGATATACCAGTCCTTGCCGCTTCTTTTGGCTATAATAATATATTCGCCCGGGTACCCGCCCAGTACCCTGGTATCATCCCAAACGGTAGGCATATCGCTTAAAAAATCAGCACCGGGCTTTCCTAAAATGTGCTCCGGTGCATCGCAGTAAACCGTAAACGGACTTTCGTAAATCACAAATTTTGCCAGTTCAGCACAGCGGCTGTTCATCACCTGGGTCGGGCTCCCTTTTCTGAACGCCTCCTTTTTTACATTCAAAAACCCACCCGGCGTGTAATCCATTGGCCCGGCCAGCATACGGGTGAATGGCAGGGTGGTATTGTGCCCGGCTGTTATCCTGGTTGAAAACTTGGAATATTCTTCGCCTAAAACCCCTTCCCGTGTAATCATGTTCGGATAGGTACGCATAATGCCGTCCGGTTTAAAAGCGCCATGAAAATCAACCATCAAATGATATTTTGCGGCGGTTTTAATAATACGGCGGTACCAGTTGACCATTTGCTGGTCGTCCCGGTCCATAAAATCAATTTTAACTCCCGCAATACCCCATTGCTCATAAATTGGAAAAGCTTTTTCAAAATTATCATTCCGGTTAACATCCGTACTGTATAGCCAAAGCCAGCATTTAACCTTTTTGGCTTTAGCGTATGCTAATACTTCCGGCATATTCAATTGTGGTGCGGGCTTGGTAATATCAGCTTCCGGTTTGTTAAATGGCCCGTACCATTGCCAGTCAATGAGCATATAGGGCCAGTGTTGTGCCGATGCCAGGTCTATATATTTTTTGATAGTTGGCATATCCATCTTCACGTCACCACTCCACCAATTATCCCAGGCACTCATCCCAGGCTTAATCCAGCCGGCATCTTTCAGCGCACAGGGAGGGTTCAGGTTCTGTATCAGCTCCGATTCAATTAATTTGCCCGGCGAGTCGGCCAGCATGATCACCCGCCAGGGTGTAAGCAGATTATTGGTGAACTGGGCCTTAACACCGCTCTCATTTTCACCGGGCAGAGGCGATAGTTTGGTGACCAGGTCGATTTTACCAGTGGCGTTGGTATCCGTTTTCAGCGAGCTTATATAAAAGCCGGGATAATTATCAATGTTAGCTTCCGTAATAGCTGCGTAATGACGCTGATCTAATTCTACAAGCAGCGGCAAGCCTGCAATCGTCTTTTCCGTGATCTGGTTCAATGTTCGCGGTTGGAACTCAGTTTCCTGCGAGGAGGTGTAGCTGCCATAATCCGCCACCCATGCCTTTGCAAGTGCCGGTAAATTAAAGCTGGTAAGTTCCCTGATGATCTGCCGGTCACCGATTTTATCCGCCCCGAATAACTCATAACGAAAAGCTAAACCATCATCATAAACCCTGAAATAGACATTCATCCGGCGCATCTGCCCGGATCTTTCTGCTAGTGACAGCACCAGTTCATTATAGCGATCAGCTATAACGTGGTGCTTGGTTTTTACCACCGGTATCCAGGTTTGGTCAATGCTATGTTCCACATGATCAGTTACGCTCATATCGGTGCCGATAGCCGGTTCATCTTTAAACTCAAAGCCAAGTGATGAGGGATGGATGATGGTTAAACCGTTACTGGAAACTGTATATTGCAACTTGCCCTGGCTGTTGATCTCCACAACCGTTCTTTTATCCGGCGATGCCAGCTTAAAAGTTTGTGCGAAAGAAGGAACTGCCAGTGAAACGACAGTAACGAGGATACAATAAAGTTTCAGTTTCATAATATAATTAAATAGCCCCTTCAATTTTTAAAACGAATGCATCTTTACCCGGAGCCTGTTCCGGTAATTTTACCTTCAGGCCTTCGGCTGTTTGCTGAAAACTCAGTTTATCATTGCCAAGCAGGCTTACCTGGCTTACCTTACCTGTCCGATCGCCCGTAGCTAACTTTTTAATCAAGGCTTCATTCCCGGCCGGCCAACCCAGCATAGTGGCGTAAAGGGTTTTGCCTTTTAGGGTAAACCGGATATCTTCGGCCCCAAATGGCTTACCCTTGCCTTCATTAAAACCCTGCGCGCTGATGGGGGCCGCTGATTCTATTGCCGGGCCTTCACCAAATACTTTCCAGGGGCGCGTGCCGTAAATCGCTTCGCCGTTAACCTGCATCCAGGCCCCAATGTTTTCAACTATAGCGCGTTCTTCACTATCAATAGTGCCGTCACCACGTACCGGGATATTCAACAGCAGGTTGCCATTTTTGCTGACGATATCGACCAGGGTATGTATTACTGTTTTAGCACTTTTGTAGCCTTTATCGTCATAAATGCGGCGATCATAATGCCAACCGCCAATGCAGGTATCCGTTTGCCAAGGCAATGGCTCAATCTGGTTGCTTTGCCCGCGTTCAATATCCCATATCATGCATTTGCGTTGCTGCTCATCCAATACTTTAGCAAATAGTGCTGCTTGCAGCTGACCATGTTTTTTTATACTGGTATTATACATATGCGCTGCTATTTTTAAGCCTGCATCGCTTACCGGCCAAAGGGGTAAAGCGGTATCGTCAAAATAGATCAGTTCGGGACTGTATTTATCGATCAATTCAATGGTCCGGTTTAAAAACTTATCGCAATAGGCTTTATTGGGTACGCTGGCACCATTGCCCCAGTCCCAATGGCGGCCCATACTATTGTCATCAAGGCTATCCTGACTTAAGGCATGGTTTTGTGCATACAGTTCCTGAGGGTCATAACCATTCCACCATTTGCCTACGCCATCTGCTTTGGTGAGCTTGCCATCATAGGGGATGCCTGCATGCGGTCCGCTTTTATCCGCGCGCTGGGCAACCTCGTACCAGGTCCACGGGTGAGATGCATGTACCGATACGCCAAAAGGTAGACTGTGTTGTTTGGCAGCTTTTGCCCAGCCGCCAACCAGGTCTTTTTTGGGTCCCAGTTTGGTCGAGTTCCAGCTTTGATATTTGCTGTCGTAGAGATCGAAGTTATCATGATGATTGGCCAGGGCCATAAAATATTTAGCACCGGCACGTTTATATAAGCCAACCAATTCACTGGGATCCCAGTTCTCGGCTTTCCAGTCATTGATCACATCCTTAAACCCAAATTTTGAGGGATGACCATACTTTTGTATATGGTATTTATACTGGTCACTGCCTTCCTGATACATACCACGGGCATACCAGTCGCCGCGCTCTGGCTGGCACTGTGGCCCCCAATGTGCCCACATACCAAATTTGGCATCACGGAACCATTCCGGAACCTGATATTGGGTTAATGAATCCCAGGTCGGCTGAAATGGACCAGGGGCAATGCGAGCGTTTGAATAGGGTTGTAACAGACTGTTTCCATAAAGTTTAGACAGATATAAGGACGATAATCCTGTAGCTAAACCTTTGATGAGTGTTCTTCTTTTCATAATTGGGCTTGGTGATTTTTAACAAATAGCTATACTGATCAGCTATACGAACGAATAGCCGGAACTTTATTAAGAATTCCATTAAGTTACTATTACTATAATAGCTTGATCCGCAATTCACGTTATTTTCATCTATAATTGATAAATCAAATTTCTTTGAAATAATATCTAAATAATTGACCTATTAGGACTTTTCTTTATACAAATCCGACTTTTTATTTATTATTGTTCTGCCGAAGGCAAGAACCTCTCGCCGACGGTACCATTAGAAATACCCAGAAAGATATTCTTGTACATAAAAACGATAATCTCCTAATAGCTTACTTACTGCATATTATGATCAAAAGAGCGTTAAAGCACACATTTACGTTATTGAATGTCGACCGGGTATATCTTGGCCCTAAATGGAATTATAGAAACGTGATCAGTCCCTATTTCAGACTGTACTACATTGACGCAGGTGAAGGGGAAATATCAGATATTTCAACTATCCTTAAATTGGAGCCTGGTTTTTTATATATTATACCAAGCTTCACTTTATGCAATCTTACTTGTCAAAATCACCTCAGTCAGTATTTCATCCAATTTTTTGAGGAATCATCTGACGGTATCTCGCTGTTCGCCAATAATCGCTCGATCTTTAAGATCAAAGCAACAGCAATTGATGTCATGAATTTTGCCCGTTTACTGGAAATAAACCCCGGCAGGGGCATCAATCGTTCCGACAATCCGAGACTTTATGAAAAAAATATCTTTTATAAGGAATACCAGGAACTTAATAACCGGCAGAGCATGGGAACATTTATAGAAACCCATGGTATTTTGTTGCAACTGGTCTCGCGCTTTTTAACAGCGGGGATATTTCAGCACAAAGAAATAACTCGCATTCCGGTTAAAATCCTGAATGCGATCAGCTATATCCAGCTAAACCTGCACCAGGATCTATCGGTAATTGACCTGGCAGAAAGGGCAAACCAGCATACCGATTATTTTTCACGCTTGTTTCAACAATACACGGGCGAAAGACCCCTGAAATACATCCATGAGAAAAGGATCGAACGCGCCCAGTACCTGATGGTAACAACCGGGATGACCTATGCGGAGATCGCGGCACAAACCGGCTTTGAGAATATATTCTACTTTTCCAAGATCTTTAAAAAGATCACCGGCATGTCTCCTGGTCAATACAAAAGACAAATTGACATGGTTCATTTTTAGGTTCTCCTGCAATTTCGGAAGCTTCAATGAAGCAGAAGAAAAATAGACAAGTTAATCAACGACTTAGAACTACAGCAATTCAACGAAAAAGTGGGACTGCATGCAGCTGCGAAACTAGGTCAATTAGGAAACAGCGGCCTGGAAAGGTTAAAAGTGCCAGCAAAAGATAAGCAGGGTGCCATCGCTGGATATTCCGGAGTCATTGACCACCTCGTTCCAGAATACCAAAAACATCATTCCGAGGCACTCACAATAGCGAAATATTAGAAATTTCAATTAACCATAAAAACTTTTTTACTACCTTTGTAAGGTTATCGGCAACGGTCGATATGTGTTTATTGAACGATTCATTGAGTAGTCTAATTTAGACTTTATAATATATTAAAAATCAAGGACTTACAGAGGCGGCTCGATTCCCGCTCTGAGCACTTGCTAAATAAATCGCTGATTATCAGCGATTTATTTTTGTTTTTAACACTCCCTAAAAGAATCGAACCCTCTTTTTTTTAACGATCAGCAATTTATTAAATTGCTGAACTACAGCACTTTAAGTTTTTTTTACTTTTCAGCTAAAACCTGCAAATATCAAAAAATCACAAAATTAAATTGAGTTAATCGTAAGCTAATACGTACGTTTATTTATGACAGAAATGTCAACCGGCTTATTCGTGGCACCTTCAGTACCTCTAGTAATTAGAGCGTAAAATGATTCTAAAATAGCTTTCCGGAATATAATTTCCGGAAAGCTACCATTTTCAAAACGATTGTATACTTATCTTATAGCTAAACGGTTAACACGAATAAAGTAGCTTCTATTCAAGTATTTATAATAAAGAATGCAACTAATTTTACAATATCCCTTATCGGGTTTCGTTGTAGACTTCAAATTCAGCAATAGATGGTGGAGTGTCAAATGCCTGTATAGTAATACGCACTTTGTCACCATGCACCTTGGGAAAACGGTGTAATTTAACCCGACTTAGGTTTTCACCTTCGAATAGTGTCCTCCAGGTTTTACCTTCATAGTATTCCAGCTTGTATTTTTTAATATTAGCCTTGCTCTCAAAAACCACGATAGTATTAAATGTTTGTGGGGCTCTGAAATCAATTTCATACCATGGTTCCTTAACCTTCGGGTTGGATTGCCAGGAGCTGTGGAAATTATCGTCATTGGCGAAATCCATAATATTCATATCATCGCTCCAGCTGGAATTGGCGGGCTGTTTTTTGGCTAGGTTAGTCGAAATGATGGGTGCGCCTGTTTCTTTGAAGGTAGCCTGTTCTGCTTGGTTCTTGTAAAGTCTGCCGATCTCTTTTAAAGCAATTATAGCATTTTCGTCAAAAAGACCGTCCCGATTTGGTGCTACATTGAGAATAAAATTACAATTAGCTTTGTTAAGCGGTACCAGGGTTTCGTTGACCAGTGTGGCCGGATCTTTGACCGCGGTGGAAGGAAAGTCGGTTTTCCAGAACCAGGAACTCTGCAGCGGCAGACAGGCCAATGCGGGCATCGTATTGGTTTCTTTGGAAAGACGCTGCCCTGCTCCCATTTCATAGGTCTTGATATCTGTATAATACAAACCATCTGACGGGTATTTGGCACCATTCAGATCCATCAGGATACAGTTAGGCTGTAAGGACTTGACCAGTTTGTAGATCTGCTCAAAAGGCACATCATCATAGGAAATCCTGGACCAGGGGGCATCCCAGCCATCAATGATCAACGCTTCTACAGTACCGTAATTGGTCAGTAATTCGGTAAGTTGTTTTTTTACCATCTCAATGTGGCTGGGCAAAATCTCATTTGGACGTAATTTATGATGGGTGTCCAGGATAGAATAATAAAGCATCACCTTAAGCCCGTTCTTTCTGAACGCGTTTACAAACTGCCTCACCACGTCTTTTTTATAGGGGCTATGCATCACATTGTAATCGGTTGTTTTGGTATCCCAGATACAAAAACCACTATGGTGCTTGGTTGTTATACAACCATAAGACATATTGGCCGACTTTGCTGCCTTGGCCCACTGATCCGCATCCAGTTTAGTGGGGTTAAAATCCGAGGCTGGTGTTTCCGGATCCGGCCAATCGGCATCCTCGTAGGTGGGAATATTGAAGTGAATAAACATACCGAAACGGAGTTCCACGAACATCCGTTGTAATTTTGAAAGCTCAAGCTGTTCACTATTCTTTATCTGGGCTTTTATATCCAAAGAAAGGTAAAGACAGCTGATCAGTGCAATAAAGAAGAATCTGGTTTTCATATACGATAATAAATAATGTACCTCCCGGTTAAAATTCCGTCAGGGCTCCTTTCATATTTGTTGAGTACCTTATCATAGGCGGCCAGTATTAAATATACTGACCGCTTGCTGATTTTATTTCCATAATGGGTTCTGTGTTAAAATCCCCTTAGATGCGTCGATAGCTGATTGAGGGATTGGCCACACATAAAACTTCGGGTTATTAAAAAACCTGGTTTCAATAACCGTTTTCGGATACTTATTGATGTGACCGTTTGCCGTGCTGATGGCGGTAATTCCGGCAGACGCATCAACCGTATATATCGGCCCCTGCATCACCTGTTCGCCTATTTTCCATCTAAGTACATCAAAATAACGCAAACCCTCTCCGGCCAATTCTACCCGCCGCTCATGCCGGATAAATGTTCTCATCGTTGATTGATTTACTGCCTGACCATTAATGGCAAAGGCCTGTGTTACCGTTGGCATCTTGGCACGGGTCCGTATTTGATCAATGGCTGCTATGACATCAGCAGAAGGCCCGCCTGCTTCATTTTGCGCTTCCGCATAATTCAACAACACCTCACCGTAGCGGAATGCTTTCCAGTTATTGGTACCAGAGCGAACGTAGTCATAATGGTCTACATTTTTTGCCCAGGAAAACCCGGAACGTGATCCGAGGTCCCCGCCAATCCTGTCGCCCGCGTTATTGAAGGGATCATATTGGTTGATATTCGGAAATTGCGGATAAGGGAAAATATCACCGGGGCATAAAATACTTTCTCTCAATCTGGGATCGCGGTTATTAAAAGGATCGGTGGCCACATAAGCAGGATCTTTGGTATATGGATAGTAGCCATTTTTACTCTCATAATCCGTTACCAGTTCAGCTGTCGGATCTAGAATGTTCCGGCCATTCATCAGGGCCTGAGAGCCTAAAATATCCCGCAGGCTATTTTGTTTCACGGACAGTGTGTACCCAAACGACCAGATGTCTTCTGATGAATAGTCGCCATCTTTTTGAAAAAAGGCATAATAATCCGGGTATAGCTGGTAAACGTTCATATCCATCACCGCTTTGGCAGCTGCGGCAGCTTCAACAAACTGGCCACTATAAAGATACACCCTGGCCTTTAACGCCAGCGCAGCCCCCTTGGTCGCCCGGCCCTGATCAACTCCGGTATAGGACACTGGCAGGTTAGCCGCAGCCTCGTCCAGCCATTGGATTACACTTTTAGTGATATCTGCTTTGGATGTCTTGGGCAGATCTGCAGCGTTAGGATCGGTGATTAGGCTGTTGACAAAAGGGATATCACCGTACAAGGTGACCATGATAAAATACCGGTAGGCCAGCACAAACTTAACTTCGGCGGTAAGTCTGGCTTTCAGGGTTGCATCCATACCCGGTACCTTGTCTACATTGGCAAAAAAACTGTAGGCCTGCCTCATGGGTTCGTAACTCCACTCCTTGGAACTGATCGTAGGATCCTGGGTGCTATTGCCGAAGCGGCGGGTTGTTGGATCATTAGTGATCCCATTGTCGCTCATACCTTCGTAGTACACGAAATTATCCTGGGGCATATAGGTATACATTCTTGTAGCGAACATTACAGCGTCATCAGACGACTGCCAGTAGGTGGCATCCGTGATCTGGTTAAGCGGGTTCTGATTCAGCAGGTCCTTTTTGCAACCTGTCCCTAAAAAACAGGATATCAGTGCGCTCCATACTATCGTTAATTTCTTTATGTTATTGCTCATCATCATATTTTGTTAAGATCAATCATTGAAAATCTCCTGACTAAAAGCCGACGTTTAAACCGAGGCTCAGGTTACGTACCTGCGGATAATTAGACCCGTCTCCATAGTTGGAGATTTCAGGATCAAGACTTTTCGGAAAATTCTTGCTCGTGATCAGCAATAGGTTATCCCCGCCAGCGAAAATCCGTACCGATGCAACCCCTAATTTCTTCGTAAGCTTGTTGGTGAAAGTATAACCAAGCTGGGCGTTTTTGAACCTCATGTAAGCCGCCTTGAATAACCACCAGCTTGAAAACTGTCCGTTGTTGATAGACTGATCTGTTCTCAGGATAGGATATCGCGCATTGGGATTAGACGGGGACCAGTAATCCAGTTGTGACTGCAAAATGTTTCCGTCGCCGTTATAGAAGAAGGGCACCTGGGCTCCCCCACTCACCCGCAGTAAATTACTCATCACCCCCTGCAGTAATACCGAAAAATCAAAACCCTTATAAGATCCGCTCAACGATACACCATACCGGTAATGCGGAGTTGCCTGACCTAAAACCACCCGGTCGTCAGGTGTGATCTTCCCGTCGCCGTTAACGTCCTTGAATTTGATATCTCCAGGTTGATCTCTGGGATCCTGGGTGGCATGACTGGCGATGTCAGCCTTCGATTGAAATAATCCTTCGGCCTGCAAACCGTACCATACCCAGCGGGATTGACCTACAATAAGCGGGTTATCTCCATAACTTGGCCCCGTTCCTCCCAGATCCAGTATCTTATTCCTGCTGTCTGAGAGATTAAGCGATGCACGATAGTTAAAATCACCGATATGATTTTTGTAGGCTATGTTGAGTTCAAAGCCCTGATTTTGCATTTTGCCCACATTTTGCTGAGGTGCGCCAATACCATAAGTACTGGGTACACTTGGCGATCGCAGTATTCCTGTTGTTCTGTCCCTAAAAAGATCCAGAGATATATCCAGATGTTTTAACAAAGTCAGATCCAAGCCCAGGTTGATGGTTGTTTTGACCTCCCACGTCAGGTTAGGGTTCGGAGAGTTATTATAATATGTTGTAGTGGATGCGGCTTTATTTAAAACATAAGTACCCTGTGCAATCGTATTTGCACCTGGATACAAACCGGCTGCAGTTTGATCTCCGAGATCTTGAAAAAACTGGCTTCCTGCGTTTTGATTTCCAACTTGCCCGATGGAACTCCTTAACTTAAGAAAATTAAAAACAGTAGAGGATTTCAGAAAAGACTCCTCTGAGGCAATCCAACCCACGGATACAGATGGGAAGAAACCATATTTTTTATTAGCAAAGATCGAACTTCCATCATACCGGGCGTTAGCTTCAAGCAAATATTTTCCATTGTAAGCATAGTTTAAACGTCCAAAGAAAGACCTTAATGCATACTCTTTGGCAAAGCCTGTGGCAGATGTCAGGGTCGGATCACTGGAACCGGCATTAATTTGGTCCAACGAATTATTCAGAAATCCATATCTCGTAATGCTATTATAATCAAATCTTTCATATTCTTGTGAATAACCAAACAAGGCCTTGATCGCATGATCACGTATGGTTTTATTATAGTTTAATGTAATTAAACTGGTAGGATGAACATCAGAGTAATTGGATTTGACGGCGCTATTGGGATTATTGTTATAAACTACAATCTGCTCATCATCGTTATACAGTGGATACTTATTATTAAAGGCAGAAAGGAAGCTATTGATATAATTATAACCGTATGTACCGTTTAAAACCAAATTGTCAAGGATCTTATATTCTGCTGTGAAGTTGGTGTTGACCGTATTGAGATTTTCATTCTGTACGCCACCCTTCGTCATAATATCATTGGGCTGTGCACCGCCACGGTAGCTGCGGTCATGTCCCGCTTTGGTATACGGATACTCCGTTACCGGCACGATATATGACCATTGCAGCGCATTCCCGATACCATAAGCCGGTTGCTCCTTATCTTCTTTAGTCAGCACGGAATTAATACCCAATTTTAATCTTTTGGACACCTGTACATTTACATTCGCCCGGGTACTATACCGTTTATAGTCGACGTTTTTGATCAGGCCACCCTGATTCAGATATCCCCCGGAAACAAAATAATCAACATTATTAGTTCCGCCAGAGATGCTCAGGTTCTGTTGATTCTGTATAGCCTGATTATTCAGTATATACGGCAGCCAATTGGTGCTTGGCAATGCTCCGGATTTATACTTCTGAACCAGGTCAGGCGTAAACTTCACCTGCGCTCCCGGGTTATCATTCAACTGTGCCTGATTGTACAAATCCACAAACTGCGGGGCATCAACAAACTTAGGCAACCTGGCAGGCCGTTGAGAACCAACCATGGTGCTGTACTGCAGATCGGGCTTGCTGTTTTGCTTTCCTTTTTTGGTGGTGATCAGCAATACTCCGCCAGATGCCCGGGCCCCATAAATGGCGGTTGCGGAGGCATCCTTTAAAATACTGACCGAAGCGATGTCATTTGGGTTTAAATAGTCGATGCCATTAACCGCCATTCCGTCAACAATATAAAGAACAGGGTTATTGGAGAGGGTACTATTACCCCGGATATCAACGGAAGTTGATCCATAACCGGGATTACCATCGGTTTGCTGAATGTTCAGGCCCGCAGCCTCACCCTGTAATATATTCAGCACGGATGGAACCGCCCTGTTCTCAATTTCCTTACTGGAGACAGTTTCCACTGAACTGGTCAGGCTGGCCTTTTGCTGGGTTCCATAACCAATCACCACCACTTCACTCAGATTAGCCGCTACGGGTATCAGCGTAATTGCGATATTTTTGTTGTCCGCATTGACCGTTACCAGTTTTACATATCTAGCAAAACCTACCATAGAAACCTCCATCGCATACTCCCCCTCGGGTACATGAGTAAGGGAGAATTCACCGTTACTATCGCTCACTATCCCCCTTTGAAAACTACCGTTCTTTAAACTAATGGTAGCACCCGGCAAAGGCTGACCCTTATCATCAACTATCTTGCCTTTCAGGTCAACCGCTGTCAATGCGGATACCAGGCGTTCCAAAAACGTCGGCTCCTTTTTTTGAACAACGATGGATTTCTTGGTGATCGAATAAGTAAAAGGCAGTCCTTTGAAAACCTGCTCCAGGGCGGTTTCCAAACTGACATTTTTAACGCTGACCGATAATCTGACATTGGAAATTTCGTTCTCTTCCCAGAAAAAACGGTAGCCGGTTTCCTGCTGAATCTTACTGAAAATTTCTGTTAAGGGCGTATTACGCTCATTGACAGATACAAGCTGCGCATAACTTTTGGCGGAAACTTGTATACATGCGATGGTGATTATTAAGACAATCAATTTCATTACCATCAAAAATTTTAGTACAGAACCGTGCCGCTTTCTGGCCGGTTCCGTACATAAGTTTAAATTCATACTTTTGTACGTTTGGGTGAATGTGAAACATTAAACAGTTCATTAATCTTTTTAACCTTGCTGGTTTCTAACCAGGCGGTTCAGGATTGACCCAGACAAAATCCGGGGAAGGGTTCCAAGCGCTCCCCGGTTTCTTTTTTTATCAACCTGTTGTTTGTGTTGCTCTGGTAAATTATTTTGTCATCTGCTTTGATTTTAGTTAAACCTTTCTGTTCATAATTGGTAGCGTGTATGTCTTACGGAATGATCACCAGGCGCTTGTGTTGGGAAGGTCCTGGCGGAGATAGCTCAATGCGGTAATTGACTTTACCCAATTCCAGCACCCTAAGCACTTCCGATAAAGAGTAAGTTTTATCTATGGTTCCGGAAAATAAGCGGCTTCGTGATTGGCCCTCGTATACAACCTCCACATCATACCACCGGGCCAGTTCACGCATTAAGACATGTAACTCGGTATGATCAAAATGAAACAACCCATTTTTCCAGACGATGGCATCTTCCGCATTTATATGAAGAATGTTCAAGTCGGCACCATTATTAACGGCTTGTTCCCCCGGTTTGAGCATAATGGTGTTTACTTTTGAAAGGACTTGTACAGAACCTTCCAGCAACGTGGTTTTCTGTGAATCTTCGCCAGGATAAGCGTTGATATTGAAATGAGTGCCCAGAACCCGCACGTGCTGGGTGCCGGTAGATACATCAAAAGGCCTTGCTTTATCTTTGGCTACTTCAAAATATCCCTCACCCGTTAACCAGACCGTCCGTTGACCGCCTACGAAATGCACCGGATACGTTAAAGAAGAAGCCGCGTTCAGCCATACATGAGTTCCATCAGGAAGTTGTACTTCGTACTGCCCGCCATTTGGTGTAATAATAGTATTTGTTGTTCCCTCACTATGATCTTTCTGATCCGAGGCTTGGTCATCAGACGAGTAAGTTAATCTGGCACCGGTGGTTTTAGCAATCGTTATCCCTGATTCATTAGAAATCACCCCTGACTTTGAACTGCTCAAATCTATTCTTTTCCCATTTCCTAAAACCAATATCGCTTTGTTTCCACCTGGCCGAACATCATTTTTGACCACTTCCTCTCCACTAAAGATGTCGGAAATTCTTACGGTTAGGTAACCGATAGTAAGGAAAACGGCTAATATCGCAATAACAGCAAGCCATTTCCTGCGTGTTTGAACAGTCTGAAGTCCGCTTTGCCTTCCCAACCTTTTGTCAATCTGTTGATCAATAGCCGAAAGCAGCCGTTGCTCTATATTTTTGATTTCCCGAGGATACAGGGTATCAGTTAGTTTTTTGTCCTGATCAAACGTATCATACCAACTGTCCAGCTCCCGCAATTCGTTTGGAGAAGCTGTTCCATTATTAAACTTTTCAAGCAAGTGAAGTATTCTGGTATTATCGTTATCCATCAAGGGCTATTTAATAGGTATTAACTTGAAGGGATAAAAGGTGCTACTCTCTGCAATGTTTTTTTTATAAAATAAACACAACTATCAGATAATGAATTCAATAATTCAATAAAACGTTTTATTAAAAATGCCTAAAGAAAAGAATGAGGATCAGCATATCAAAATGATTTTCGTGAAATTCAGATTTCATGACGCGCATAGCCTTGGTGATATGCTTTTTGACCGTGCTAACCGATATATTCAATCGGGTGGCGATATCCTGTTGGGAAAGGTGTTCGAGCCGGCTTAGCAGAAATACCTCCCGGCATTTCTCCGGCAGTCTGGCTGCTGCAAGCCGCATGCGTTCCTTTATTTCCTTAACATCCATCACCTGATCTGGCATCACGGGAGCGATATGTGTTTCGCGCATAATCATTTCCAGGTGATTCAGATGAACCTGCTGAGAGCGATAGATATTGTATACTTTATATTTAAGCGCGGTTTTTAGCCAGGATGCCAGATTACTTCGTAACTCTACTTCATGCCGCCTTAAAAAGAAACTCACGAAAACTTCCTGGACAATTTCCTCTGATGCCTCTCTTGACTTTAATCGTTGATAGGCCACGTCTATCAGAACCTGCCAGTAACGATGATATATTTCAGCAAAGGCAATCCGGTCATCCTGGGATTTGACCAGGTCGAGCAATAGTTCATCTGAGTAACCGGGGGCTTTATAGGGACGCATTAAATCAATAGCACAAGACTATAACAAATCTAATGTATATGTTTAATTTTTTAAAGTATTATAAAGAAACTGTTAAATCTTTTATTTTTGTCGCCTTTACCTTACATCATTAATCATCTTCTACCATTAGAATTAGTAGACTTATCGATTAATACATTTTGTTTTACTTTTATAATAAGAAAACGATTTACAGTTATGGGGCTTAGGCTTGTGTAAACCATGCATGCTGTTTAAGTAGTCATTTCCAGCGATTGTCACCTTCAATCTCATAGGGTTGAACAGTAAAAGCACCTTCTTCATAGGTGCTTTTATAACTAACTATTAACTGATATAAAGAACGGAACGAAGATTCTTGAATATTTTATTGACCA
>JAUCSE010000029.1 GCA_030445275.1 Mucilaginibacter sp. | reverse complement strand
AGAATCGTTTATACGAAACCGAGATATGTCGTTCCCTCCTGTGGGGTAAGGAAAAGGGGTTGTTCATGATTTATGACACAACCCCTTTTTTTTCTCCGAATTAACGGGGCTTTTTCAGTGCCCTCATACAAATTGCACGGCCTTTTAATATTAACAGGGTATTATAACGAATGATATAAAATCAATTTGGGTTTTTGATTGGTGCACTTCCCGCTGCAGGAGGATTTATAACAAATTCATCTGCCGGCACATCCCAATAATCCAGGAAATCGTAATTAATTGTAGCATGGGTACTTAAAACTCCATCTGCACCCAGTACTACAGCATTTGTACGGCCACCACCTTTGGTGATATCATCAATAACTCCCCATCTCCTTGCATCATAAAAAGCAACACCCCTAAATACCAGGGCAACTCGTCGTTCTCTTCTAAGTTCTTCCTTTGCATCGGCTAAACTTAGTGTTCCGGTCAAGGCTGCTAATCCGGCTCCCTGATAAGTCCTAACATTATTAATACTCACTAAACCTGCGGATATATTACCGGTATTTATTAACGCCTCAGCTTTCATCAACTCGTTCTCTTCGTAACTTCCTGCTATAAATAATTCATAGTTGCCCGGAGTTCTATCGCTAAGAACGGCTACACCGCCTTTATCTACACCATTTGCATCCAATAATTGCCATCTGGTGCTAAATGTAAATCCGCCAACCTGGTTAATATATTGGTTTGTTGAAAAGTTAGTGGCCAGCCTTTTATCACCTGTTTTGTATTCCTGAATTAATCTTTCACTTATTTTAAAAGTGGTTGATTTGGGCAAGCCGGTAGACATGGCAGCAACAGATCCGCCACCTGCGGAGAAAAATCCGTTTATTCCTGTGGTTCGGCCTGTAAAAACTAAATCAGTTGATGTAATGCCTGCATTTGCCAATGTTAGTACTGAATTCCAATCAGTCGTTGTCATTGCACTTACTCTTTTGTTGGCTAATAAATTTCGGGCCTTCATCGTATTAATATTACGTACCCACATATCAGTGGTTAGTATGCCGCCTTTACCTGTTTGCACAAAGCTTGGCAATAATTTCCCTAATACAGTGTTGTAGTCTGAAGTGCTTGTAATCCCGTTCAATGCTGCACTTGCCTCATCAAAATTTCTATTTGCTTCGGTTATCATGGCCGCGCTTGTAACATAGGTTGATACTAGTGTAGATGTATTACCAATCCCAACTGTGTTATCAATAATACCAGCATAATAAATTGAGCCAATTTTTGAATAAGCAAACCCTTTCCACCAATAAGCCCAGGCTTTTATGGTATTCTTCTTTGTTGCAGCATCACCAGTAAACTTTATATTATCAACTAAGGCTAATACCTGGTTACAGGCATTGTTTAATGAATACATATATGCCCACTCGTAATAAAACATGTTTGCCGGTTTTTTATCACGGGCATTGCTAATCCTTATTACTGTTTTTGATGGCGATGTATTGGTAATTTGGCTTCCATTATCCAATATTACATAATCAGGTAGGTTAACCACGTTGATGTTTTGATTAGAGGCCTCGGCCGATATATTATCAGCCAATAATTCATGAAAGCCAATTCCTAATGAAAAATAACTGTCGCCGAGCCAATTTTGGCCAGAAATTATGGTGGGGTTATTGCCATTAAAACCGTTTATATAAACTGCTGCAGTTGATAGTGAAATTATTCCTGGTTCGTCCTGAGCCTGTTCTATTGTTGGTGAGTTGGGGTTTTTAACGTCTAGTTGTTTTTTGCAGGATGATAAACCCAACAAGGCAACCACCGCAAAACAAATTGTTATGTATTTATATTTTTTCATATTTTTTAATTTATTGGGTCAATTAAAATCCAAGACTTAATCCTAATTGATATGATTTATTATTAGGTGTTGAACTATTATCTACCCCACGGTCAAATGCTGAGTTTGATGTACCCGAGCTAACTTCAGGATCAAATCCGGTATACTTGGTAAATGTTAAAATATTACGGGCAGCAAATGTTAACACTACTCTTTTGAAAACTTTGTTGGCTATCAGTGAGGTAAAATCATATCCTAGCGAAAGATTCCTTAGCCTAACAAAAGATGCATCTTCATAGAAATAATCTTTAGTTCCGTTTCTGGCAGGACCGTTCCTTGCACCAAAATAATCCGCATAAATGCTTCGGTAATAAGCGGTATAGGCTGCGGTTTGGCCATCTATGGTTACCGGTTTATCATAATCGCTGCTTATACCGTCACGATACATCCATTCTTTAGTTTGGTTATACAGATGGCTTCCATGAACCCAATCAAACTGAAAGCTGAATGCCAGGTTCTTATAAGTAAAACCATTGATGAATGACATGTTAAACTTAGGGTTAGGATCGCCCAATGAATAAACCTCATTGGTAAACTGCACACCTTTGGTAGTTTTATCAACCACACGGCCATCTACTATTTCATACTTTCCATAGTCAGCAGGTTGAATATACGGTACCCCCTCCTGGTTTTTTTGATTCAGGCTTGTTAAGGCTTTGTATCCATAGATCTGGCCAATTTTGGCACCTGCAATTAATACCTCCTGCGTGCTACCAGCTGCAGATGTAAGGATGATAGGAGGGCCGTTTATTTTATCAATTTGTGAGGTTTGATGACTGAAGTTTGTGGTTACATTCCAGTTAAAATCTTTTGATTTTAAAACAGTGATATTAAGAGATGCCTGAATACCATTTGATGACAGGTCAATAGCATTTGTTTTTAATGTTAGCGGACCTGTAGATGGTGCAACACTAACATCATAAATTACATTAGTCCCTTTACGGCTCCAGTAAGTTACGCTTAAATTAATGTCACTTAACCAGTTTCCGCTAAATCCTTTAATCCCAATATCAGTACCTACTTCAAATTCTCTTGAAACCTCTACATTAAGATTTGGATTTTTTTGAGCATTAAGCAAGGCAAATGTTAGCGCGTTGCCAACGTTTTTAGGATCTAATGTAGGGTATCTGTCAAAGGGCTTGGGCTGTATACCCGCTTTACCGTATGCCGCCCTTAATTTAAATTCCGGAATCACATCTCCAAGTTTGCTGTTCTTCCAGAAATCAAACGATGATGGTCTGATATAGGCATTACCATTAGGAAATGTGAATGGTTTTGAACCCTGGCCAAATGCAGACGAATAATCGCTTCTGAACCCTCCGCCAATACCTCCATATTCACCAATATCAATTTTCTGATTAACTACATATCCATAAGTAACAAAAGGCTCTGTATAGTCTTGCAGTACTTGTTGGGTTTGGGTTTGCTGAAAATTGTAAATAGGATAGCTTGGCAAGCTGTATCCATAAGTAAGAAACTGGTTGAGATTATTTTTCCTGTAATCATATTGTAACAAGGTACTGGTTGTTATAGGGACATTTAAATGAAAGTCTTTTTCAAAATCAGTCCTGATAGTTGCAGATCCGTTAAAGTTCTGAAAAACTGTATTATTACTTTGTTTATCAACTTCACCGGTATTATCATTCCCATTATATAAAGACACCCATGATTGAAGGTCGTTGGAGTTTGCATTACCTGATTGGTTTTGATAAATGTAATTGATATCCTGATGAGTATAGTTTAATCCGTATTTGGCACTTAGCTCAATAAACTTATTGATCTTGTAATCGGCCTGGATGTTTTCAATAATATCTACCCTGTTATCTCTTTTACTGGCATATTGCAGGTTATAAAAGGGGTTGTTTCCGTTAACACTCACGGTGCCTGAGTTTAATGAATAGGGGTAATTTCCATCAGGTAGTTTTTGATTGAAATCATAAAAAGGCGAGGCATTAAGTGCATTGAATAGAGCATTGTTACCTATGCCAAAAGATGGATTAAGCGTGTTTTTTGTGTATACAAGCTGCGTAATTGACCTTAATGTGAATCCTTTGAATAATTCAGTTCCAATATTTGAGGTTAAATTGGTTCTGTCATTATATCCATTTCTAACGATATTACTTTCCTGGTGATTGTTAGAAATGTTTAAGGCATAATCACTTTTTTCAGACCCGCCCGATACTGCAACACTATTATTACGGGTGTAGGCTGTACGGAACAATTGCTGAAGGTGATCATAATACTTAAGGTTAGTGCCGTATTGTTGCTTGGCAATATTTAATGGGTTTGACATTGCTGTAGGATTTCCATTGCCTGATGGGTAAGCCCAGGTAACACCGGGATAGGTGCCATCCTGATCAAGCTTAATAATATTGCCACTGCCATCAATAAAATTTCCACTGGCATCCGTTTTAAAGCTGCTGAGCTTTGCCTGGTGTACATTGCCATTATTAATAAAACTACTTGCAGAAACGCTGCTGGAAACATCTATTTTAACCTTTCCTTGCTGTCCCTTTTTAGTAAAGATCTGGATTACCCCGTTAGCACCTTGTGCACCGTAAATTGTTGATGCCGCCGCCCCTTGCACAACCTCAATATGATCTATACTTGACTGATCAAGTAAACTGATATCGGTTGATCGGGATTCAACACCATCTAACAGAATCATGGGTGATGTACCCCCCTGTACGGTATTGATACCACGAAGGATGATGTTGGTTCGGGCACCAGGAGTACCGTCTGTAGATGAAATTTGCGCACCGGCGATTTTGCCAACCAGGGCCTGATCAATAGAAGCTTGTGGAGTTGATGCCAGGTTTTTACCAGCTATAGACTCTACTGCTATAGCTAATTTGGCTTTACTGGTTGCTACGCCTGAACCTGTTACTACCACCTCATTTAATTGCTTAAAATCAGATCCCATGGAAACATTAATCACATCTTTACCATCAATAGGCACTTCGACCTTGGCAAAACCAATAAACGAGAATACCAGTATGGCTCCCTTTGGTGGTACATTTAATGAATACTTACCTAAACCCGAGGTTTGGGTGCCTAATTGAAAACCTTTTACGGTGATACTTGCACCGGGAATAGGTAAGCCATCATCTTTTGCAGTTACTGTACCAGTAATGGTTCGATTTTGGGCGTAGGTGTATTGGCAAAATAAAGCCAATAGAATCCCAATCAAGTTTTTGAGGAAACTTTTTTTCATACTTTATATCAGTTAATAGTTAATAGTTACAATATAAGTTGTAACACAGACAATGTAATGAAGTAGCTAATTTTTAGTTGTATTCTAAAAAACTGATAAAATATAACGCTGATATTGTGATTTTAATAAATCGATTTATATAATTTTATTATATTTTCATTAAAATGAAACATTTTTAATGGAAATATATTCTTTTTGTGATAAAATTAATGCTATTATGATTGTTATTTTTACACTATTTGTAAAACCTGGTAAATAATCTTAATTATATCAGGTAATTTATATTGTTTGTTTTGTTTACTTGTTTTATGGGTTTAAAAATAAAAATATCTTTGAATTTAATGAAAACATGCTATTTTAAATAGGTATGGATTGTTATAAATGTGTTATTTTTTTAATTTTTATTGCTAATAACGAATTTATTGTGAAAATTTAGAGGTGTATTTTATTTATTAACCAAGAAGCCGTTTCCTTACAAAAAGAAACGGCTTCTTGGTTAGATAATTTTTAAAAGTTGGTTACTGATTTTTCTTTCTGGATTGTGTTGCGGCTTTTTTGATTAGGTCGGCAACCTCCTTAGGATGTGATTCATATACCGAATGACTGGCACCTGCTATTTCCACAGTATAACTATTAGCTCTTTTAGCGTACATACGTTCTAGGTCGGGATTAATAATATGATCAGATTTTGCTACCATATACCAGCTTGGTTTCGCTTTCCAGGCAGGATCTTGGATAATTGCGTGAAATACAGCATCAGCAGTTGGCATCTGTGAATTTGCTTCAAATTCTGCTTGTTCCTTGGGCAAGTCTGCTGCGAAATCCTGTGAAAATTTTAAAGGGTTTATGTAATCAAAGCCATCTGCACCTTTTTGAAGTGATTTATATGCCGAAGGATACAGCTTTCCATTTCCTCCCTCAGATTCTCCTGTATTGGGTGCATGTGCAGCTATATATACTAATCCTGCAACTTTAGGATTATTACCCGCTACTGTGATAATGGCCCCACCATAACTATGAGCCACTAAAATACAAGGACCATTTTGCAAGGCAATAACCCGTTTTACGGCAGCTACATCATTGTCAAAAGAGTTCAGAGGCTGCTGTACAATGCTTACATGATACCCGTCTTTAACCAGGATATTGTAAACAGGTTTTCAGCCAGATCCATCTACAAATGCACCGTGCACCAGCACAATGTTTTTGATAGCAACCGGCTGTTGAGCAGAAACATTTCCAGCGAAAAAAAATATTGCGATAATAAGGAATGCGATCTTAAAATCGATGCCATTCCTGATGTTTATTAACTTTTTCATTTTATATGATTTATTTAAAAGATAGACGATTATTTAACTTAAACTTTTAATCCGCCAAAGATGCTTACCATCATCACTGCTAAAACGACCATGGTAATGCAGATATAAAGTTTGTCTTTTTCCAGGATAAAACCGATAAGCGAAAAAGCAATGCGTAAAATAGGGGTGGCAATAAGCACCAATACTCCAAGCTGTATAATACCTTTGGCGTTCATGCTGCTCAATCCTGTTGATATTTCACCAACAGTAGTGAAGCCAGCTTCCGTTCCTGCAAAATGATGATAGGGTGGGATGGCCAATCCTCCAAACTGGTTAAGATATACCAGGCCGCCTATAAGTACAATTGTACTGGCAGTTATTACACCATATCTTAATTGTAAGCCTATAAATTGCTCAATATCATGGTCGGCAAAAAGACTTTTTGAAATAATTTTTTTCATTACACAATATGTTAATTGATGTTTAAAATTGATGATTATAGCCGTTATAGATCATTTCAATGGCGACAAAGGAAATAGCCACGCAAAATATGTACTTTAACACTTTTGGATCAAGACGGGTAAGTAATTTTGAACCGGTAAAAGCGCCGCCAAGCACACCCAATACAACCGGGAACGCAATTCCTGGGTCCATATATCCTCTTTGAAGATATACCACCGCACTTGCCGCTGCGGTTACCCCGATCATGAAATTACTGGTTGTGGTACTCACTTTAAATGGAATATGCATGGTAGAGTCCATTGCCAGTACTTTTAATGCACCGGAGCCAATCCCCAGCAATCCTGACATTATTCCGGCTAGGGTCATGATAGAAAAACCCGCACCTACATTTTTTAATTGATAAGCTACCTCTCCGTCTTTGGTTGGATAACTACTGTTTAGTTTTAACCTGAAAGAGGCTTTGCTGCCTTTAGTTAACGCTTCCTGGTTTTTCTTTCTCAGCGTCATGGCTGCAGAGAATAATAATATTGCCCCAAAAAGTATGGCAATTGTATTTGTGGGTGTATATACGGCTATCAATGCACCAATTACGGCACCAATTGTAGTTGCAATTTCAAGAAACATACCTAAGCGAATATTAGTGATACCTTCCTTAACATAAGCACTGGCCGCGCCAGATGAATTTGCAATTGATGCCAGTAGCGCCGCGCCAATGGCATAACGTATATCAACATGAAAAACCAGGGTGAGCAATGGAATTACAACAACTCCGCCGCCTAAACCGGTGAGCGATCCTACCAGGCCGGCAAGGTAAGCGCCGGCAAGTAATATTAGGGTGAATGCTAATATGGTCATGATATATTAGTAATTGTTATCTAAGATTGTTTTGATGATTCTGAGGGCCTGTTCTTTTCTTTTGGCTTTGATCGCTTTAAAAAGGTCTTCATGTAAATGATGACTTATCGCAAAGTGGAGCGTGCCCTGCAGCTCGCGTTTTGAAAAAAAAGAACGTATGGTATGGGTAAAATTCTGGTACAGATCTGCCAATACATTGTTTAATGAGGCGCGGGCAATAGCCGTATGAAACGCAATATCTGCATTTGTACAGGCCACATGGTCTTCATTCATAATGGCCTGCCTGCGGGTAACAAGCTGCTTTTCTATTTCCTCCAGATGGGAGGGAGTATGGTTTTCAACAGCAAGTTTTACAATTTCTTCTTCAAGCAGTTTTCTAACCGCATTTATTTCATCGAAATCAGCATTTCTTAATCGCTGATCGATAGTTTGAATTGGAAAACCGGCATTGATAAATGTTCCCGCCCCTTGCTGTACTTTTAGTATACCAGACATGGCCAGACTTTTGATGGCTTCGCGGATAGTTGATCGGCCAACTTCATATATCTTCATTAGCTCTGGTTCAGAGGGGATTTTTTCTCCGGCTTTATATTTTTCATTCAGAACATCTTCCCGTATTCTGGCAGAAACTTTATCGGACAATTTTGCGTATTCCATTGTTTTTAATTTTGTACAAACATGTGATGTATTTTTTAAACATCATATGTTTAATTGTAAATTTTATGTCATTTGTGTATAAAACAAGTAGGTGATAGTGTTAATACTTTGATTATGTGATAGTTGTAATGTAGATAAATAGTGGGCTTTTTACTGATTAGAGATGATCTTCTCAAGAAAAGATTTGAATTTTGCTGGAACTATGGGGCAATGATGCGAATAGGTGAGTTGAATTTCTTCTCTGGAGGTGCTTGTGAATTATCTAATCTACAAGCGCTTTGCTTTGTTATCCTAAATTTATCAAGCCTAAACAAACGTTTGCATTGAAGAATATTAATTGATATAATAGGTATTGTCTGGATTCGTCTAAAGAAATAAATTAATATTATCCAATTATTAATTTACTTATAGAATATCTTTTTTCTTTATTAATCGATTGTTTTGATTATTGGTTAATCATTTATTATGTTTTTTTTAAGTATTCCCTCCTTATTTTGATCTAATAACTAATTATAGTTGATATTCCTTTATTCTCAAGGAAGACCGGCTATTACCTACATCACATAACTTATGAAAAACTTAATTTTTATACCTCCTTAAAGGAGCCGGAATGGCTATATCCTTAAAATCAGTACCAATCAAACCAATATTAACAATCAAAATTACAATCATGAAGAAAATTAATGCTTTAGTTCTATTAGCTGTAATTGCCATACAATTTGGCTGTTCTAAAAAGAATCAGATAGATGATTCAGTATCTTCTGGAGATAAAAGAACGAATCTTAAAGTGCAGGCCTCGCCCGTAGGTGATGTGGTAGGTAAAGTTACGGTGGGCTACCAGGGCTGGTTTGCCGCTATTGGCGATGGTTCGCCAATTAATATCTGGTGGCATTGGGCGCCTAATGCGAGCCAGGCCCCGT
>JAUCSE010000024.1 GCA_030445275.1 Mucilaginibacter sp. | reverse complement strand
TTCGCCAGTGATTCTTTCGGGTATTGCCCCATTGGTAGGCTTGGTTGGGGTTTATTCCCAACTTTTCCAGTTGCCTGACACGGGTCTTCACCTTCTTCCACTGTTTCCAGTAGCATAGCCGGATACGCCAAACAGGTGAATTCAATGAATTTGCTGGTTGCAGGCTTGATGTTGTTAATCAGCAGCTTTATACATCTGCCCGCATTTTCGATCTCTCCTACAAAGAGACGCTATTGCTTGAAATGCTTCTGAAACACCGTAATCAGGTTCTGGAAAGACAACATGCGCTGCTACAGATCTGGGGAGACGATAATTTTTACAATGCGAACAGTATGAACGTTTTCATTACTCGTTTGCGAAAAATGTTGCTGGATGAATCATCCGTTCAGATCATCAATCTAAGGGGTATAGGTTATAAGCTTCTTTGCTAATCGAACGAAATATAAAAGGTGTTTGGCCTTTACCAACGTCGAACAATATAATTACTATTGGTCACGATTAATACCTATCCAGTCATTGTAAATGGCGAGTCGATCTAAAGGGGACGAAATAAACGAACATGTAGTTTTAGAGAATGCCGGCTTTCTGAGGATATCGAGCTAGCACCGCGCCTCGTCCCGCTGTCTAAAATGGTCATTACATTATTAAAAAAGATTTTATAAGACTTTTCCTTTGTTTTGAAATGGGAATCTTTTGGGATGTGTATTTCATCACGAAGTATCCGGCATCTTCGTTTAGAATACTGGTAATATGCATTTTATTAACCAGATGCGACTGGTGGCAACGTATAAAGCCATAGGGAGTTAATAATTCATCATATTCATATAAGGGTCTTGAAATAAGATATTCTGATCCATTTGTCAAATAGAACGTGGTGTAGTTGTTTGAAGACTCACATCTGACAATCTCTTTAACCGGCACCAGAAAGGTTTCTTTCATTGTGGGCAACGCTATCTTTTGGTTCTCATCAGGAGTTTTTTGGTCTAACAGATAGAGCAGGTTGTTAAGTCTTACATTTTTCTTTTTGGCATTTACGGATTGCTCTATCCTATCAACAGTGCTTTTAAGTTCAGTGATATTAATTGGCTTTAATAAATAGTCAAGGGCCGAAAACTTGATGGCCATTATACCGTAGACATCGTATGCAGTAACGAAAACTACGGCAAAATCAGGATCTTTCAGCGATCTTAAAAGATCAAACCCATTCTTTCCAGGCATTTCGATATCAAGAAATACAACATCAGGTTTTAACTTCAGGATATGAGCCATCGCTTCATCGGCACTTAAGGCCGCGGCCACCACATCAATCTCTTTGCAATGCCTGGTAAGCAAGGCCTGTAAGTTGGTTATATTGATAGGTTCATCGTCGACTATTATTGCGCTTATCATCTAATTATTTAGCCAGTTATGAAAAGTTAATATGGCCTCCGTACCCGATTGCGTATCAAAATCAAGCACCATTTTCTGGTCTTTTTTCATTTTATTGATCGTAACAATTCTTTCAGCTGTTAAAGAAAGGCCATAACCGGTATTGGAGTTGTTATTCACCCAAGTCCCATTATCTTTAACCACGATTACAAAAGTATCTTTTTTTTGCCCTTTCTTACAAACGATGAACAGTTGCCCTTTATCGCCCAGTTTCGAAAGACCATGTTTGATAGAATTCTCGATCAGCGGTTGTAACAGCAAAGTGGGTATCTCTATACCTGAAGTATTGAGCTCAGGAGAGATATCAAAATTCCAAGTAAAATTAAATCGTAAAGCTTCTAACTTAATGTACATGCGCATCATCTCCAACTCCTGGTCAAGACTATTAAAAAGATGCTGATTATTGGCCAGTGTCCGCCTCAATAAAGAACTAAACTCCTGCAAATAATTATTGGCTTCGTCAATACGCTCTGTATTCATAAGGCCCTGTATTGAGCTGAGTGCATTAAATGTAAAATGTGGATTCAATAATGATTGCAGCCGGATAGCTGCGGCTTCCAATTTTTGTCGTTTTTTTTCTGAAGACCTGATCTTATCTTTTAGAATTACGGTTAACAACAGAAAGCCGATAACGACAATCACAATGATCAGAACCGCATAAGTGATGATGGATTGATACCAATAGGGGTTTACGCGGATATAAACGATTTGTACACTTTCTTTTTGGATAACATAGTTAAACCTCAACTCATATTCCGTATTCGCAAGTAACTTTAAAGGTTCAAACCCATTGTAGCTAGTTTTGTATTCAGATCTTTTTGTTTTTAAATTCACCAAAGTGTATTCAACTTCGAAACTTTTAAAATTTGCGCCGGGTGTTATATTCAGTTCTGCTCCATCGCCTGGTGATACCATTAGCTTTGCCGGATGATCGATATCAGACGATAAGAAGAGCGGTGTTTCGTGGCCGTCCCGGTCGCGACTAAGCTTGATTTCCGGAATGAGCCGGATCCTCTTGATTTTATACCTTTTTACCAGCGTATTTGTTTGCTTGTCCAGTATATCTACAAAAAGTTCGTCATTGACATTTAAATACACCTGCCCCCCATGCGCCGGTAAACTCATTTGCTTTTTCCCGGTTTGAGTTGAATCACCGCGCAAAGTACTGGTAGTAAAATATGTCCGGTAGTAAAGCTTATCCGATAAGCTATTTAACCTATCGGTTGGACGAATATCTATAAATCCCCCGGCTGTAACGACAGAAACAAGCAATCCGTTTGAAGCTTCTTTCATTTGATGGGCAAGCAGCCCAGGACCATCAAACCGCATGTATGTGGTAACTGACAAATTAGATTGCCAGGCAGGGACACCATTTACCAAAGCAAAAAGAAATAAAATAATCGTAATAAATTTTTTGATTAACATCGTTTCAAGTCTGATAAGATACCAATAGTATGTTAAATTGTTAATTATAATATTCAGCTGCTTATTGCTCTTTGGCAATAGCAATCATCGCTTCCAGTTCATTTATTAATTCTGTATCTGATGTATACCCCTCGGTCAAAAATCTTTCCTTGCCATGCGGGTCAATGACCACCTTGGCAGGGATTCCCTTTAATTTATAAGAAGCAGCTAAAGAGAAAATTTTTGGATTGTTAGGTGTCGGAAAATCCATCAATACATTTTCAGGAAAGTTATGTGTTTTTACGTAGGACCTGACACGCATTTCTGCGTCCGCGCCGGTCTCTTGTGTTGCAATGAACAGGAATACAACTTCAGGATGCTGTTTTGTAATTTTCTCCATTGCCGGCATTGAAGCGATGCAAGGAACGCACCAGGTAGCCCAAAAATCCAGCACCACAACCTTCCCCTTCAGGTCAAACAGCGATACATTCTTTCCACTTAGGTCCTTTAAGTTAAAATCACGTGCATCGACATCCGCTATCATTTTTTTTGCTGTTTCAGTTTTGTATGTCTTACTTATATTCCTTTGAATGGAATCAAATAATATGGATGCACTAGCCTCGCTGCCTGTTTTTTTTACAGAAATCCTCTTAAACTGCTCATTCATTTTTAAGCTTGATTTCCCTAATTTGGCCATTTTTAATAAAATTTCGTAAGCTTGGTCCTCTAGCCCCTGCGATTGTAGCAAGGCGGTGTAGAGTTCAATAGACGACTGTAACAAATCATTTAGGTCCTGCCCCTTAAGGGCCTGCTTCTCGTATATAAGGGCCGGTTTATCCTTACCGTTTGCATGAAGCGCAGTGGCGTAGGTTTCGTAATAAGGGTATGCGGACATGATCATAAATCGGTTCCAATCTTCTACCGGAAAACTGCTTGGCCTGGCTGAAGGTTCATTTTTGAAGGATTCATATAGGTCAACTGTTCTTTTTGCAATTTCTTCCGCGTAGTTCGCATTAGCACCTTTTGTGATCAGGTTGATTGCGGCCATATTCAAATACGAGGTTTGATTGAACTTGTTTTTGATCAAACTAATATAAGATTCAAATTTTTGAAATGCATTTACATCGAGGTATGACAAGGCTAACTCCCCTTTTAGGACATCAATATCTTCGGCATTTTTCAAATTGTCAAGTTTAAAATCCTTGATGATGCTTTGCATGGATACGACATTTTTTTCTGGATCTGCTTCTTTATGCATGGCCTGAAGTCTGTTTACCATGGAGACTTTGTTTTGTGCGTTTGCAGTCGATGAGACGCAAAAGATCATAATTACTAACAACGTTCTAATAGTTCTCATATTTAATTTTTTTATTTATCGAACGGTTCTATGTCTGTTTAAATGACCGTTGAGCCAAAATTATAGTCAGTTACCTATTAAAAATAATGGAACTGTGAGAGTAACCCATATGACTGTGAATTTAGATGAGGACGCTATTTATTTCGACAATTGATGTTGCAAGAGCTACCTGAAAAACCGGTATATACTAACGTGATCAATCACTTAATTACCGAATTAACTGGCAGACCATAGGCGAAGTTTTGATATTGGCTGGCGATGTTACTTTGTTTATCAGGATAGACAGACAAAAGAACTTTTTTTATTATATCAGGGTTAAGCCGGTATTTAATAAAGTCAATATATGCAGTACAATAAAAGAGACTGGTCTTGACGCTGACGAAACGTGATCAAGGGTTCGACTGTAATCTCTCCGGCTCCTCAACTAAATAAGTGCTGATAGAATAGTTAAGACAATTGTCTGAAAATCGATTAATGGCCTTGCTTATAACGGAGTTATCTATAAAAATCAACAGTAAATTAGGTTAAAAAGTCCAGAAAATCATCTTTCACCGATTCTCTTCTTGTGATTTTCACCCCACTTTTCCATTGGCAGCGTTACTAAGTTTATCGCTACACTATTGAGTTTATCTACCTAATATCGTCCCAATTATCTGTACGGAACGGCGAGGCCGGTAAGTTTGCCCCATTATATAAATTGCAAAACGGGTTATTTGCCCAGGCATACCTCACAACAATGGGCTTTGCAACATCGCCACTATTCACTATTACTTTATCTCCAGCTATGATTGCCCGGGCGGGATAGAATTTTTTATCGGCGCCTGCTATGGTAAATCCATTCAGGGTGTCACCGTTGGAGAGCAATCCCTTATCGGTATGTGTAAATTTTAGTTCAATTTTATTGCCGTTAATCACTTGTGATTTATAAATCGGGCCAGAGTATGGGATATTTTCGCCGTATGTTCTTGCCCGTGCTATTAATGCCAAGCGGCGGCCGGTTTCCTGCTTGTTTTGTGGGTGTATGTTGTTGGCATCGCCAATATCGATGGTTACCGCCATGCCTGTATTAGGTACGGTAAGCGTACTTAACTGGGCATCGCGTAAGGCGGGCCAATTAGCAGCGGGAGGCTGGCCGATAGCAGAATAATTGGCTATCTGCACAAAATAAAACGGAAAATTGCCCTCGTTCCATTTCTGCCGCCAATCATTAATCAATAGCGGGAAAAGTTGGCGATATTGCGTAGCTCTATCAGCATTACTTTCGCCCTGATACCAAATTACGCCTTTTATGGTATAAGGTAAAATGGGGTTTATCATGGCATTATAAATAAGTGTTGGCCGATTAGTGCTGTTTGATTGCACTGGTGGCTGTGGCAATAGCATGAGCGTATTGGCTTTGTGATAAACCCATTGGCCTGCCAAATTAATTTGCTCAGTGGTATCAGAGTCTAATGACAATTGCAATGGGCCCTTGTTTATACCGCCAAAGCCTCCATTATCAAAAACGCGGATGGCAATGGTGTTTTCGCCTGTTTTTACCAACCTGCCAGGTATAATATAGCTGCGCTTATAAATAAACAGTTCGGTATGCCCTATTTCTGCTCCGTTAAAATAGGAAACATCGTAATCATCAATACCGCCCATGCTTAGTTTTAAATCCTTGCCGGCCCATGCCGCAGGAATAGTAATCTTTTTCCTGAACCACATAGTACCGTCATAATCAGGAACACCTGCTTGCTCCCAGTAGGTAGGTACAGTCATTTTTTGCCACGCGGAATCGTCAAAATCCGGTTCAGCCCAAAGTAATTTACCTTGCTGAAAGCCCCCGGGATCTTTTGCATTGATTGAATCAATCCAGTGCCTTAGTTCCGTTTGGTACCGTGCATCAAGCTTTTGCTGCGTGAGGCCGCCTTCAACAGCATTAACGAAGGAAGCAAAGGCAGGTATCGTTTTTAAGGCGCTGCCGCTGGTCCAGGCTTCGGCAACCGTACCGCCCCAGGTGCTATTGATAATACCGATGGGTATATGTTTATCTAGAAATAGGTTCTTTGCGAAAAAATAAGCCACAGCCGAGAAATCACGTACGGTTTGGGGATTACATATTGCCCAATCACCTTTGGTTTGTACATTGTCAAGTGGTGTGAAACTGGTTTTGTTATCAATTTTCAGCATCCTTATTTCGGGATAATTAACTGCATCAGCCAACTCATTCTTCAGGTTTAAAACATCACCATAAAAACCGGTTAACGGCATCTCCATGTTTGATTGGCCCGAACATACCCAAACCTCGCCTATCAAAATATTTTTCAAGGCCGTTATCTCGCCATCATTAAAGGTAATAGTATAGGGGCCCCCATAAATTGGGGTGCTTATTTTTATTTTCCAGTTGCCGTTCGCATCCACGGTAACTTTATAGGCTTTGTTATTCCATGAGGTTGTTATGGTAAGGTTTTTATCGGGGGTTTGAGTTCCCCAAAGGTTTACTTTTGTTTGCTGCTGTAAAACCATGTTATCGGTAAAACAAGCAGGAAGCACAATCTGTGCATAGCTTATATTGATAATAATAAAAAGAAATAGACCTGGCAGTAAAATTCTGCTAACAAACTTCTTATAAAACGTTTTAGCTACCATGTCATAAAATTATAAAGCTTTGCATTATGCATAAGATTTCTCCGATTCCTTGGAAAAGACCTTCTTGCGAATGTCTTTTTTTGTATAAACCTCTGTGGTTTTCAAATGCCTATGACCTAACAACTTTGATACGGTATAAATATCTGTACCCATTGTTAGTTGTAAAGTTGCATAGGTATGCCTAAAACAATGAAAAGTAATCTTTTTAGTTATTCCGGCATTCATTACCCAACGGGATAATTGTACGTTGGTGTATGCCGAATATTTTAACCCTTTAAAAATTCTATCCTCTAAATCACCCCTTTCTCCTAACTGCTCATGAGCTTGGCCAGCAATTGGTAACGTTTCATTAGAACTTGTTTTTTGCTGAGTAAAACGAATAAAATACCCATCTTGCTCAGAGTACTGCACTTCTTTCCAGGTAAGTTTAATCATATCCGACCATCTCAAACCTGTCAAAGCGCAAAATATAGATGCTCTTTTTAAAACATTTGGGTCGCAATCAGTCTCAAAAAGTGCTTTCAACTCTTCAAATGTTAAATATTCTCTTTCGCTTTCCCCCTGGGGAATTCCCTTTACTCTAAGCATGGGGTTAATAGAAAACAGACGTTCTTCAAAAGCCTCTTTAACGCAAGTCCTGAACTTATTATAATAGCTATATTGGGAGTTTTGAGCCAAACCAACTGTTTCAGATTTAAGTGACTTCACGTTTTTTAAGAAGTCTTTAAATCCCTCGCAAAATTTTTCGTCAACATCACCAAATGTGCATTTTCCACCGGTATAAAGTTTTAAGTATTTAAAAGAGCCAAACCAATTATCAAAATTGCCCTTGGAAGTGTAACGTTTCTTAGTCTTTTGCTCAAAGTAAGCAAGAAAGTCCATTTTTGAAGATAGACGGTCGGTAAAATTGAAGCTTTTATTTATAAACTGTAAGCTCCTTTCAGAGCGAATACTTTCCGCTTTCGTTCTGCAAACGTGATTATGCTCTTTTTGACTTGCGTTTATCGGTTTTTCAAAAAGATAGATCTTTAAAAACTCTCTACGAGTTTCTTTACCTGTTTCCGGAATATAGATCGATGGATAAAAATCTAAATACAGGCTTAATCGTCCGTCATTCAATTTCTTCTCTCTTAATTTAACTGTACGGTTCTGTATCATAAGTTGGTAAATAATTTATCAATTTCTGCTCTTTTAATGATTTTACGACCACCCAAATTATAAGCTTTAATAACTTCCTGGTTAACTAACCTCCAAAGGCTAGTCCTGCTTATATTTAATAACGTACATGTGTCCTGAATGCTTAAATACACCCTTCCATTAAGCTCTCTTTTAGGCCGGTCTATAATTTTCTTTGTTTCCTGATCACTGGCACCAATCTTCAAAAGCTTTATTTTTCTTTTATGGTTCTTTCCATTACAGGCTTTACTACAAAATCGGGTAACAGTAGTCTGCGCAATAAACAGCTTATTGCATTCTTCACAAATCCTATTTAGTCTAATATTAGAGCTCATGTTTCAAATTGTTGCATGCTGTTTCAGTGCGTTTCATCGTGTTTCAGGATGTTTCATCAAGTCGCCCAAACTCGAAAAAAGTTGTACCTATTTGTACCTTTTATAAAATATCCTAATAAAGGTACAAATATTCAAGAAAGGTACAAAAACATCAAAAAATATAAAGGAAACAAAAAACCCTCATAATGATTAATTATGAGGGTTTTAATAAGTTTTTATACTTGTTATTTGTTGTTATTTATCGTTTGCTACTTGCCGATACAAAACTTACTGAATATATTATCCAGCAGATCGTCAGTAGTAACGGCACCTGTTATTTCCCCGAGGTAATGCAAGGCTTGTTTTATATCCATTGATAAAAAGTCGGAGGTTATACTGTCATCAATACCACTTAATACTCTTATCAAAGCCTCTTCTGTCTTTTGCAAAGCCTCCAGGTGCCTGATATTGGTTACCAGAGTTTCATCACCGGATAATTTATCTTTAATGGCCGCACTATATATTTTATTCTTCAGATCATCAATGTGCAACTTTTCTTTAGCCGAAATGAATATGGTATTGGAGTCGGCAAGTTCGGAGTTTTGAAAGAAATCTTTAATACTTGCCGACTTATTAGTTTCCCCATTCAGTAAATCAATTTTATTAGCCACCATAAGCATAGCGATTCCTGGACCTTGCAAGCTTTCCAGATCATTTTTAAGTTCTTCAAGCGTTATCTGTTCCGCATCAAAAACATATATCAACAAAGCTGACTGACTAATTTTTTCCATGGTACGTTGCACCCCTATTTGCTCAATAGCATCCGTAGCTTCGCGTATACCTGCGGTATCTATAAGTCTAAAATTAATGCCTTGTATATTCAGGACTTCCTCAATAGTATCGCGGGTTGTGCCTGGTATATGGCTCACAATGGCTCGTTCTTCATTTAAAAGAGCGTTTAACAGCGTTGATTTACCCGCATTTGGTCGACCAGCAATTACCGTATTAACACCCTGCTTAATGGCATTACCCAACTCAAATGATTGTACTAAACGACCAATAATACGGGTAATATCAACAATCAGCTGCTTTAATTGATCACGATTGGCAAACTCTACATCTTCTTCGGCAAAATCAAGCTCCAATTCAATAAGCGAAGCAAAATTTACCAGTTGTTCGCGCAATGTTTGCAGTTGATTACTAAACCCTCCCCTAAGCTGTTGTAATGCTACCTGCTGCGATGCTTTAGAGTTGGATGCGATCAGATCAGCCACTGCTTCGGCCTGCGACAGATCCAGCTGACCGTTTAAAAATGCACGTAAAGTAAACTCTCCTGGCTTTGCTGATCGCGCTCCTTTTTTAATGAACAATTTAATGATACTCTCAATAATATAACCCGAGGCATGGCAGGATATTTCTACCACGTTTTCGCGTGTATACGATTTTGGCGCTACAAATAAGGAAACCAATACCTCATCCAGCATCAGGTCGCCGTCCATAATATGACCGAAATGAATTGTGTGAGATGCCTGTTTGGCTAAATCCTTTCCCTTCCAAACACTATTGGCAATTGTTATAGCATCCAATCCTGAAAGGCGGATCACCGCGATGGCTCCAATTCCGTTCGGAGTGGCAAGGGCAACTATGGTTTCGCTATTTGTCATTGAATCATTGTTCATTAAGTCATTTTTAATAGCTTGTCAGCTATCAAAGTGCAAAAGTAAAACAAATTAACAGTAACAATGAATCACCTACCATGAACTACTTTTCAATGACTAATTGACAAATGAGCCATTGAACCAATGAACAAAACCTTTACCTTGCAGCCGTAAATTATGGTAACTTTTTTTGAAGCTTCGCTCGATATTATTTCGGTACATCACGTTGGCAATCAGTCGCAAAGTGAGATGTATGCACTCTCTGATCATCCGTTGGAACTTAAGGATGATATTATCCCAAACTTGCTGATGCAGTATTTTTTAAAGCCCTTTGAAAAAGCCAATGAGGTTTACCACCTGATGCACAGCAGTGGCGATCTTAATTTGAATGAGGTACATCACTTTGCTACACAGGCGTTTGAGAATAAGAATAAGTTTCATGAAGCATCTGAGCAAATTGCCAAGCACCTGTACAAAACCACTACCCATCCCAACATTAAAGGTGGCGAGCTATATGTAGTTTACTTTAATAAGATACAAATAGAGGGCAATCCACTGGATGTCATTGGTATTTTTAAATCAGAAAACAAGGAAACCTACCTGAAGGTGTACCCGGACAAAGGCGGTTTCCAAGTTGATTATGAGGAGAATGCCATCAACATTAATAAATTAGACAAGGGGGTGCTGATTTTCAATATTGAAAAAGAAAACGGCTATAAAGTGGTGGTGATAGATAAAACAAACGGTGGCCAGGATGCTGCTGTTTATTGGAAGGATGAATTTTTGCAGCTCAAGATCCGTAATGATAGCTTTAACCAAACCAACAATACCCTGGGCATCTACAAAAACTTTGTTACTCAAAAACTCGATGATGAATTTGAGATGAGCAAGGCTGATAAGATTGATCTTCTAAACCGCTCCATGAAATATTTCAAAGAAAAAGAAACCTTTGATATGGATGAATTCACCGGCGAAGTAATTGGTAACCCTCAAGCCATTGAATCATTCAAGAATTTTAAAAACCAGTACGAACAAGAGTTTGATAGCCCCATTGCTGATACTTTCGAAATATCGGGCAATGCCGTAAAGAAACAGGCCCGGGATTATAAAAGCGTACTAAAGCTTGATAAAAATTTTCATATCTATATTCACGGCGATAAAGAGTTGATTGAGAAAGGCTTTGATGACGGCCGGGCTATGAACTATTATAAAGTTTATTTTAAGGAAGAAGCGTAGATAATTATTGGGTACTTATCTGTTCAAACAAAAATTTATTATCACATAAACCTTTTAAAATATCATAAGTCATACCTGCAATATAAATCAAGTACCATTTACAAACTTTATCACTGCATTTATGAAAAAGCTTTCAATTCTAGGCCTTTTGCTATTATTTTTTATTACCAGCTGTAAGACTCCTGTTTACTCTTTAGGAATGTCGGAAGATGAATTTACTGCTCACTACAAAAGATCAACAGATTTGGTTGAAAAATCAGCACAAAGAACCGTTTACAGAAGAACAAGCTCTTCCTTTATACCAAAGCCTACTTATTACTATTATTTTGTTGATGGTAAGTTAGTTCGTATAGACGAAGGTGAACGTAAACCTTATGTTATTGTAGAGCATACCAATAACTGATAAACTGGCTGTAAAAAGGCTTACGAAGTTTTAAAAACTCCGTAAGCCTGATATTATCAATCTATTTCCTGTAAACTTCCTACACCATAACTAACTGGGTCAACCCTTTTTAAATGAATATTACTTACCGGTTTTACCACCAACGGTATTTTCTCTATCCGGGTTTCGCTGGTATCCAAACCAAAGGCTTTGGCCTCTGACTGGGCCAGTTTCTTGATGGCGAAATAACTATTCAAAATAAAGGATTCTGATACACTGAACAGGTTATTGTACGACAGGAATTTCTCCATGATCACAAACCTGAAATCGGCGGCAATTTTATATTTATTTAAGGATTCATACTGGCTGGTGATATCAATTTCCTTACGCTTCACCATATCTTCCACCACATTACGGAACAATACATTTACCCTTGGCTGTATCCTAAAACCAAGGCGGTATTCAATTCTAATCACCTTACCGGGTTCAATCTGGTCAACACTATATTCCATGGTATAGGGCTCGTCGGTACGTTCAATATGTACAAACCAATAAGTATCGGCACGTTTTGGCCGGCGACTCATAATGGAGTAAATGATCTTCTCCTCTATCTGTTTACCATTATTGGCTTTGGTAAGGTAAATTAAATGGGTAGCGTATTTATTAACCGTGGTATCGGCGCTAAGAGCGTTTAGCAATGGTAGTTGTTCTTTTATATCAATAAAATGCAGGAAACGGTTATTAATCTTGCGGGCCCTAAACCAAACATACATGGTAAATATCAACCCAACTTCAAATCCAACAAAAAACAGTCTTTTTAATATTTTAACGGCATTGGCCACAAAAAACGAGAACTCCACTGTTAAGAACACGCACAGGATAATGGTAACCAGCCATACCGGCCAGTGCTTTACATAACGCATAAAGTAATACATTAAAATAGTGGTGCTCAGCATGGCTATGGTAATACTAAAACCATAAGCAGCCGTCATTGCGCTGGAAGTACGAAAATAAAGCGATACCGCTATACAGCCAACACACAGTATCCAGTTAATACTGGGGATATAAATTTGCCCGCGTATATTTGATGGGTATTTGATGGTGATGCGCGGCCAGAAATTCATACTCACTGCCTCGCTGATAAGGGTAAATGATCCGCTGATCAAGGCCTGGCTGGCAATGATGGTAGCCAGGGTAGCCAACGCAATGCTTGGGATCAGGAACTGATGTGGCACGATCTCGAAAAACGGATTCACACCCGTGAAGTTTTTGCCCGGTGCTTGAGATAATACCCAGGCACCCTGCCCGAGATAATTCAATACAAGGGTTGTTTTTACAAAAATCCAGCTTACCTGTATATTTTTACGACCGCAATGCCCCAGGTCTGAGTATAGTGCTTCAGCACCCGTAGTACACAAAAATACGGCCCCCAAAAGCCAAAAGCCTTTAGGATGATCCATCAATAACCTTGCCCCGTAATATGGATTAAGCGCCTTAAAAATGGCCGGATAATGAGCAACCTGCATGGTACCTAAAACACCCAGCATGATAAACCACATTAACATTACTGGTCCAAATGCTGCTCCCACCACTTTGGTACCAAACTGCTGAAAAAAGAAAAGCAGGATGATAATGATAATTACAATAATTAAGATCAGGTTATTTCCGGGGATAATCACATTTGAAAACGCCGGTACCAGATTTAGCCCCTCGATGGCAGATGTAACTGATATAGGCGGAGTGATAATACCATCCGCCAATAAAGTGCCCGCACCTATAATGGCTGGGATAGCCAGCCATTTACCATAACGCCTAACCAGGGCATATAAAGAGAATATACCACCTTCGCCTTTATTATCGGCCTGAAGCGTGATTACAATATATTTAAAGGTGGTTTGCAGAGTAAGTGTCCAGAATATACAGGATATGGAACCCAATACCAGGGCCGGATTAACTTTGCCGCCCTCAACCAGTAAGGTTTGGAAAACATAAAGGGGTGATGTACCAATATCGCCAAAAATAATACCGAGGGTTACGATCATACCCGCGAAGGTGAGTTGCTTAACGTGCGAATTCATTTAATAAGATAAACTAATAGGGGATCTGTGAAGTGATATTGCGGCTGCTTCGGAGTTTTTACCAATTGTAGTAAACATTTGGCTGCAGCAACTATGATACTTTGATTTTTCATTAACAAAAATTCATAGTCAATATACATACCCTTTGACCATAAATTCAAGTAAATATCTATTTTACAAATACTTAACCAAAAAACAGCTTAAAACAAGAGTTTTAAAAACCTATCATTTTGATAGGTTTTATCATAATGATAGGAAGGTGTTCTTGGGAATTAACTAACAAAAACGCGTCATTGTGAGCGATAGCGCGGCAATCCCCTACTTACAGAGTGGCCCAGCCTACCGGGGGATTGTTTCGTACCTTACAGCAATGACGCGCAGAGATATTATGACTCAATGTGATTTAATAAGCTAATCAAAACTGCACACCCCAACGTTCTTCAATCCCTAAACCAAATAGGGCAAAATCATATTTTACCGGATCAAGTGGATCAAATTCGCGGAGGCGGGTAGTGAGTTCTACGGCAGTTTGCCAATCGGTTTGTTTACGGGTGATGAGTAATAGTTTACGGGCTACGCGATCAACATGCAGATCGCAGGGAATAATCAGGTCGGCAGGTTTAATCCGGCCCCAGATACCAAAATCTACACCACAATCATCTTTGCGCACCATCCAGCGTAAAAACATATTCAACCGTTTACAGGTTGATTTTTGTGATGGTGAGGATACATGTTTTTTAGTACGATGAGGGTAATCAGGCAAAGAGAAGAAATAGGAACGGAAGTGGTTAAGACAAACTTCAATCCGCACACTATTTAAATTTATTTTGTCATCCTGAGCGACAGCGAAGGATCTATTCGCCGACAGATTCTTCGCTTCGCTCAGAATGACAGCGTTTTTCTGAATAGAAGGAAGAAACGCATCCTCTAATGAATCAAATTGTTCATAATGATACCTGAAAAATGAAATAAAATACAGCGTATCAATATCATTAAAAGTACGGTGCTTAAAGCTCAGTAATTTTTTAAGATCAATATCCTCATGGTTCATGATAAAATCATAAGGAGCACCATCCATAAGGGCAATAAGCTCCCGGCATTTTTTAATAATCGTAACCCGTTGTCCCCAGGCAAGCGTTGCAGCCCAAAAGCCCATAATCTCAATATCCTGCTTTTTGCTGAACAGGTGTGGTATCGATATTGGATCATTCGTGATAAATCCCGGTTGGTTGTATTGAGCAACTTTAGCGTCGAGGAAGGCTTTGATGTTTTCTATCATAATATATAAACAAAACGTCATTGTGAGGTACGAAGACAACCGACCGGAGGGAGCTCATTAATACCAATAAAAACAAACGCAACATTAATAATCTCTAAACTATACAGAGTGGCTCTGCAGATCGGGGATTGCTTCGTACCTCGCAATGACGCGCGGGGATTTTAATAATTTAAGAAAGCGCTTGTTTCAAATCTTCCAACAGATCTTCGATGTCCTCTACTCCTACACTCAGGCGCAGCAGATTATCAACAACACCCACCTTTTCACGTTCAGCTTTTGGAATAGAGCCATGTGTCATGCTTACCGGGTGATTGATCAGTGATTCTACGCCGCCCAATGATTCGGCCAATGCAAATATTTTGAATGATGATGCAATGCGGAAAGTTTCCTGCAAATCAGCGCCTTTTAAAACAATGGAGATCATACCCCCAAAGTCCTTCATCTGTTTTTTAGCAATAGCATGATTTGGGTGATCTGTAAAGCCTGGCCAGTATATCTTTTCAACCTTAGGATGTGTTTTTAAAAATTCTGCTATCTGCCTGCCGTTTTCACAATGGGCTTTCATGCGCAGATGTAGTGTTTTAATACCCCGAAGCACCAAAAAGCTATCCATAGGCCCAGGCGTAGCGCCACAGGCGTTATAAATGAACCATAGTTTTTTGTACAGTTCTTCATCGTTCAGCATCAAGGCACCCATTACCACGTCGCTATGGCCGCCAATATATTTGGTTACAGAGTGCATGACTACATCGGCACCCAGATCAATCGGGTTTTGCAGGTATGGGGAAGCAAAGGTGTTATCCACAACAAAAAACAGGTTCTTTTCTTTTGCTATTTTACCAATTGCAGCAATATCCACAATTTGCATGGTGGGATTGGTGGGTGTTTCTATCCAGATCAGTTTGGTTTTATCGTTAGTATATTCCCTGATGATCTCCGGATTTGACAGATCCAAAAAATGGAACTTGATACCATAGTTTGCATATATCTTAGTAAAGATACGATAGGAACCTCCATAAAGGTCGTTGCCGGTAATTACCTCGTCACCCGGAGCAAGCAGTTTCATCACGGCATCGGTTGCACCCATACCGCTTGAAAAAGCCAGACCGAATTTGGCATTTTCCAAAGCCGCCAAACAATCTTCCAGTGCCTTACGTGTTGGGTTTGTACCTCGCGAATACTCATACCCCTTATTATCGCCCGGCGATTTTTGCCAGTAGGTTGATGTCTGATATATCGGCGTCATGATAGCGCCGGTAGTTGGATCGGGCTCCTGCCCTGCGTGTATTGCTTTAGTTGCGAATTTCATTTTGTGTGCTGTTAGCACGGTCCATAGTCGATAGCCAATGAACCATAGTAAAAAATAAATCAATCATAGCTATGGACTATCGACCATTGACTATGGACTTTAGCAGCCTAATATGCCCTTGCAAATAATACCCGCTGGCTTGATGGTTTACCAGTCAGTATGCATTTACCTTCTTCCTGTTTGTTATCCAAAGGTATAC
Organism: Mucilaginibacter sp.; assembly: GCA_030445275.1. Lineage (GTDB taxonomy): Bacteria > Bacteroidota > Bacteroidia > Sphingobacteriales > Sphingobacteriaceae > Mucilaginibacter. Next base: position 4,084 of record JAUCSE010000024.1, on the reverse strand, counting down.
AACGGATTGTAGCCTTAGTTTCATCTTTTATGCGTTGCTCTGTTTCTGGTGTACCATCCCAATGGGCACTCAGGAAACCTGGTTGTTCATCCAGCATCCGTTTGAACTCTTCATAGGTATCAACTTCGGTGGTATTTTCGGCCCTGAAATTGAATGCTTTTTTGTAGATGTTCTGCTGAATTTCTTCCAGCAACCCTTCTATATGCTGTGCCAGGCCTTCCTGGTTAACGGTTTCTTTTGTTTTGGTATCCCTGCGGGCAAGCTCAACCGTTCCGTTTTGCATGTCACGGCTACCTATAGCAACACGTAGTGGCACTCCCTTCAACTCATACTCTGCAAATTTCGCCCCCGGGCGGTGGGTATCGCGTTTATCAAACTTAACAGATATACCTTTGGCTTTTAGCTCTTTGGTTAATCCGGCAACGTAAGCAGCAATATTATCCAGTTCTTCGTCATGTTTATATATCGGCACAACAACAACCTGTATAGGTGCCAGTTTTGGTGGCAACACCAGTCCGGCATCATCAGAGTGCGCCATAATCAATGCACCGATCAAGCGAGTTGATACCCCCCATGAGGTTGCCCAAACAAAATCCTGAAAGTTCTCTTTATTGGTAAATTTCACATCAAAAGCCTTGGCAAAGTTTTGTCCTAAAAAGTGCGATGTGCCAGCCTGCAATGCTTTACCATCCTGCATTAAAGCCTCTATACAATAAGTATCCAAAGCTCCTGCAAACCGCTCATTGGCAGTTTTACGGCCTTTAATAACAGGCAGCCCCATCCAGTTTTCGGCAAAATCAGCATATATATTTAGCATTTGCTCCGTTTCGGCTATAGCTTCTTCTGATGTGGCATGCGCGGTATGACCTTCCTGCCATAAAAACTCACTGGTACGTAAAAACAATCGGGTACGCATTTCCCAGCGCATTACGTTAGCCCACTGGTTAACCAGGATGGGCAGGTCACGATATGACTGGATCCAGCCTTTATAGGTATTCCAGATAATGGTTTCAGACGTGGGGCGGATGATCAGCTCTTCTTCCAGTTTAGCATCCTCATCAACTATAATATTTCCTTCGCCATCGTTTTTAAGGCGATAGTGCGTTACCACGGCGCATTCTTTAGCAAAACCGTCAACATGGCTGGCTTCTTTACTGAAAAACGATTTGGGTATTAATAGTGGGAAATAGGCATTACTGTGCCCTGTATCTTTAAACATCTGGTCAAGCGTAGCCTGAATTTTTTCCCAGATGGAATACCCATAGGGTTTAATGATCATACAACCTCTAACCGGCGAATATTCGGCCAGGTCAGATTTTATTACTAAGTCGTTAAACCATTGCGAATAATCTTCGTCTTTACTAATAACACCTTTGCTCATATTGATTGGAAATAGAATTTGACTATGCAATTATTGTATATTGCGCCCAAATTTATAAATTTAAAAGATATTTGAACTCGAACTTTATTATATACCTGCTAAAATGAAACGGAACATTGCTATAGGAATTTTTCTGATCAGCGCCGTAGCGCTGAGTTCCTGCTCTACTACAAAACTGGCCACTACTGAAAGCAATGATGATGTTTACTTTTCTAAAGCAAAAGCCGCTGATGAACCTACCTACGCGGCGGTGGATAATTACAACCCAAACGTCAATCCTGACCAGGACGAAGACTATAATGATGACGACTATTTTTATTATGATGATTATGCATCGCGCATAAACCGTTTCAGTTATTATTCACCTTTTAGTTATTACGACAATCTGTACTATGGTTATAACAATTACGCCTTTAACAACGGCTTTAGCTTAGGTTTTAATTATGGGCCCTTTGGCTATGGCTATTCACCTTACGGATATGGATATGGTGGATGGGGCTTAGGTCTCGGCTATGGATGGGGTGGTTACGGTGGTTGGGGCTATGGTGGTTATTACGGAGGCGGATACTATGGAGGAGGCTATTACGGCGGTGGTTATTTATCATCTGGTACACCACGCCCAAATCGCGGTACTGGTAACCCTTATGGCCGTGGCTCACTTAATAACCCATCAAACAGCGGAATAGGTTATATCCCTGGTGGCCGGGGTACAAGAACTTCAGGTGGTGGATCACGAGGGAGCTCTTCAGACGCTTATGCACGTCCGGCACGTACAGATTCGAGGCCATCACGTACAGATGCACAACCTGTTAGGCAACCCAGTATTGATCGTACATCAGTATCACCTCAACCAAGTTCAAGTGGCGGATCAGGAAGAAGTACCGGTGGAAGTGGCGGCGGTGGCGGCAGACCAGTTAGACCATAAATTATAATAAGCTAAAATTTATGAAAATAAAATACTTACTAAGTGTAATTGCTATAGTAGCTATTACCAAAAATAGCTTTGCTCAATACTCGCAGGACGCGGTTCGTTTCTCAACCTTTCAAACAGGTTCCACATCGCGCATTAAAGCAATTGGTAACGCTGGTACAGCCATAGGCGGCGATCTGAGTTCTATAAGTGGTAATCCCGCAGGACTAGGTTTTTTTACGCACTCCGAATTAAGTATAACACCTGAATACGATGCATCAAAGGTAAATTCATCCTTTTTTGGACAAGCTGGTAATGCCAGCAAAAACAACTTTAATTTGGGTAATGCGGCTGTTGTAATTTATCAACAGCTTAGTACAGCCAAGGGACGGGATAAAACTAAAGGATGGCTAAGCTTTAATTACGGAGCAGGCTATAGCCGAACCAATAATTTTTACGAAAACATAAGCTATGGCGGCAAAAACCCAACCAATTCCATATCTGATTATTATGCAGGTATTGCCAAAAATGAAGTTTCTCAATACGGTAGTGTGAACCCCGATGGGCTTGACGGATGGGCTTATGGCCAAAAGTTGATAGATAATTTTGGTCCGGCAAACAACCCAAATTCTTATTCAAGCACTGTTGCAACGGGTGTAAATCAAATTGGTAACATTGCCCGTACAGGCGGTCAATCAGAGTTTGACCTTGCGTTTGGTGCCAATTACAGTAATAAACTATATATTGGTTTAAGCCTGGCCATTACTGATCTCCGGTACAACTCAAGCACTCAATTTGGCGAAAGTGGGACAGCTTCAATACGCAACAATGGTGGCACTACCGGTACCCCTACCGATTTTAATTCAACCTTTGTTCAAAATCAGATTACAAGAGGTTCAGGCGCCAACGTTAAACTCGGTGTTATTTACAAACCTGTGGAAGCTTTGCGTTTGGGCTTTACGTTTACTTCGCCTACCTGGTACAGTATTGACGATTCATACAGTGAAGGCCTTGCCACCAGATACAGTGGTGGGAGTACAACTTCTAATGCATCCGATCCTTATCAGCTAAGTTACAATATGCGCACCCCACTTAAATTAGCCGGAGGTGCATCTGTGTTTATTGGCACATACGGTTTTATATCTGGCGATGTGGAGTATATTGACTATTCAACCACACATTTGACCAATAATGATAGCTATAATGCTGATGCTACTGACAATCCTACCATTAAATCATTATACCGCTCTACAGTGAACGTACATGTAGGTGCCGAAGCCCGGGTAACCAGTATGTTTTACTTACGCGGTGGCTACAGCCTACAGGGCAACCCGATGAAAGACACCAATATTGGTGGTAATCTTAAAACAGTTACCGGCGGTATAGGTATACGCTTTGGCAGTTATTACGTTGATGCAACCTATGCGCATTTAAGTGGATCACAAACCATTTTCCCTTATGAGGTTGGCGATACAAGCCCGGCTGCAAATCTTAAAAAAACAAACAATAACGGATACCTTACTTTGGGTTATCGTTTTTAAATAATTCCCTAATTTACAAAAAGCCTCCAGCTAATAGTGGCCGTTGCGCAACTGAGCGGAGGTTTCCAAACAACCCAATCGAACACTGTTTGATTGGGTTGTTTTTTTTCATAAGCATTTGATATTTAGTTGTTTGTTTTGTATATTAAGGACATGCAAGGCAAAAAGGATTATCAAGAAAAGCTCTTTATCCGGTTTCAGCTTTCAGACGATGTCCCGGCTGATAACTTCTACAGGCGGTTGAAAAGTATA
>JAUCSE010000013.1 GCA_030445275.1 Mucilaginibacter sp. | reverse complement strand
GAAAGACATCACAACCCCGCTGAAAACTGTTAATGTTTAATGAACCGCCGTATGCCGAACGGCATGTACGGTGGTGTGAGAGGACAGTAAGGGAAATAATCCCTTACTTCCTACTCGATTTGTTCGGATTTTGTTCGGGCCCTGTTCGGGTTTTGGGGGCATCCGAACACGAACACGGAACAGGTTATGGTCACCGTATCTTGTATGGTTGCGTTTTAAAATGCAGAACCGGGGTTATATTATACAAAAACGGGTAAGAGAATCTGTTCCCTTACCCGTTTTACGCTATAATAATGAGTGATTAATTAGTAGGCGCAGCAGCTGTAGTTTTGTTAGCATAAGGCCATATACCCGGTTTTGGCGAGGCTATCCCTTTGTTATTGCCGCGTACATTGTTATCCGCGCCAAAGTAGTATAATGGCCAGCCTTTATAAACCAGCTGTGTTTTTCCAAATACAGTGATCACATCAAACTGGGTTTTATCCAATACCGATGGTATGTTTTGAACTGCTTTTACCGTATCAATTGGCCATACCTTGTTATTGCTAAAATCAGCAGCAGTATAATTGTTTACTTTAAATTTATCCTTGAAAAACGAATACAGTGTTTGACCACGATCATCAGTAATATACTGAGTTACTCCGGTACCTGGTTTAAGATCGCTGGTATAGTTTACACCATCAACACCTAAAAGCTGGCTGTTGGCCACCATTACTGTATAATCAGGCTTGGCTACAAACCATACTTCTTCTGAATCATCGCCATTGATATCGCCGGCTTTTGCATCGCCTGCAAAGTAATATAAAGGCCAGCCTTTGTAGGTAGTTTGCTTTGCACCGTCGGTACGGGTTATAGTGCCGAAATCTTTTGCATCAAGACCTTTGTCTAATGTTAGGTTTGCCTGGTAAAATGTAGGCCATGCGGTAGAGCAGCCACCGGTGCATCCGGAGTTTCCGTTGGCATCAATCGCGAAAAAATAGAGTGTTTTTCCCTGGCCGTCGGTTATTACATTACCAAATTTTGTAGTGGCAGCCAATTTAACGGTATTACCAGGGGTAGGCTGATCAGGATTGCTTGTTGAATTATTGTTGCTTTTTGAACATGACCAACTGGCAAACATTACCGCAATACCAGCAATTGCGAGGGGTAGATTTTTTTTAAAATTCATCTTTTTGTTAAACTAATGGTTAAATAATAGATTAGTATAACTCCAATACGTTGTGAAAATAGCCTTTGGTTGCCTGCTTCAAAAAATTTAATGAATAAAAAGTAAGGAAAATTTTGTCCTAAAACTTCAGATTGTGTTTTGACAGGTTCAAGATTCTGCTTTAGTTATTTGATCTATTTTTACTTGTGTATTAAAATAATAAACTGGCAGATAAAATCAATACTAATTAATGTTTAATAAATTAAACTAAGAAGCCAGCCTTGTATTTTGCCAAATTCCGGTTTGTTTAAAAAATGTCATAGGTAATCCTTAAACGATAACAATTTTTACAGCAATGTCTGATATTATTGCATTTTTTGCATTATTAAAATGTAATTTTGGTGCAAAAGAAAAGCATTAACAAATTATCTAATAAAACCCCTTATACCCATAATTTAAAAGAGGTTTTCCAGTTCAATTGAAGCTTGATTAAAAAAAATATAATGTGCCTATTCAAAAACTCTACGAGTCGCCTATCACAATTTTATAAGATATCAGGAAAAATTGCAGTATTAACATGCCTGCTTACAGTACTTGCTGCAAGATCCATTGCTCAAACGATACCGATTGGGAGTTATGCCGAAGAGGTTGCCAGGAGGGACCAGGTACTGGGTAAAGGGAATACAACATCTTCCTTTAATTTACGCCCGGTGAACGTTGAGGGAAATATGGCAGATTCGGTAATACAGCACATGGTAGCCAGTAAAACGTATGCAAAATTTAATTTGATGGGTATGCCATCAGGTATACAATTACTGCCGTTTAACTGGCTTAGCGACTATAATACAACCAGGCCTTATGGATATAATAATTCATCATTATATCCAAATAAGGGTTATGAAGCCATGTTAAGCGGGGGTTTTTTACTAAAAGCAGGCGTATTACGTATACAAGTAAGACCGGAATTTGTATTTGCTCAAAATAGAAGTTTTAAAACGTTTGCCGATGTACAAGCCAAGACTGATAACCAATTACTTTTAGAGGCATATTACCTCAACGTAAACGGTATTGACGCTCCTGAGCGATTTGGCCATTCGGCTATAACTCATGTATATCCGGGACAGTCAAAAATAACGGCTGTTTTTCACAATATGGAGTTGGGTGTTTCAACAGAAAATATCTGGTGGGGGCCAGGAATAAAAAACTCTATTATGATGAGTAATTCAGCTCCCGGGTTTTTGCACTGGACATTTAATTCGGTTAAACCAATTAAAACCTCTATTGGTTCATTTGAGTGGCAAATAATAGGAGGTGATTTGAAACAATCCGGACTTCTCCCTCTTGATACCAGTAAAATAGTAAATCGTAAAAGTCTGTTTTCTCCTAAACCAACTATTACCCGTTACTTGTCGGCTTACACCGTTAATTGGCAGCCTAAGTGGTTAAAGGGCTTATACGTGGGGCTTACCGCGTTTGATTATATGGACAAGGATTCGCTTTATAGTACAAAAAATGCAATAAGTAAAATATTTCCTGTATTAGTGGGGTCATCAATAAAAGCGAATAGTGTAAAAAACAGTACCCATGGCGATGGACAGGATTTTGCTTATGCGCTTAACATAAGACAATTATTACCACTTTATAATGCCGAAGTTTATTTTGAATGGGCAAGGAATGATAGAGCGGAAAATCTTGATGATTTTCTAAGGGAACCGGGGCATTCTGCGGCATACACTTTTGGAGGGCGTAAATTATTTGAATTGGCCAATAAAAATTATATTCAGTTAAAAGCCGAAATAACCCAGTTGCAAAGATCATCAACGTTTTTAGTAAGGGATGAACCTACCTGGTATGAGCATTTGGGAACAGCTAGGGATGGTTATACTAATCAGGGTAGATATTTAGGCGCAGGAATTGGGCCCGGAAGCAACAGCTTTATGCTTGATGTGAGCTATATAGAAGGTTTAAACTCCTATGGTTATACCCTGGAAAGATATTTACACAATAATGATCTGTATTACGAGGGTTTTAGTGGTACCCGTAATTATTTCTCGCACTGGGTTGATATTAGCAATACGTTTTACTTCAACAGGAAATATAAAAAATACCTGATCTCTGGTGAATTGACACCGGTTTATTCCTTAAATTATCAATACAGAGATAATAATAGTTTTAATTTGCATGCCAGACTTAATTTAACCTATTATTTTGATTAATGATCTTAAACCATTGATTTTTTAAGGATACCTGTTATATTAACCTATTATCCTTCGTATAGCAAACGTAGGCAATGATAGGGCTAAAAAAAGATGAAAAGTGAACCAAACCCCTTATCGCATTTACATATTATAGTGCCTGTTACTATAATATTTACCTTTGTCTGTTATTTTAAGGCAATAGCATTAAATGATAAATAACATTAAAACAAAACTGTAATTACTTTTCATGTTATTCCAGATGAATCTTTTAGCTACGAGCATTTCTTGTAATATAATTAAAAGAGCATTACTAATCCTATTTAATAATAATTTGAATTACCTTTGCGAAAAAATAAAACGCTTTTTATTGGGGTATTATTTCATATTATACTCTAATAGCCTTAACCCATGAATAAATTTAACTTTCGAATATTATTAGTTGTTTTTATTGTTTGTTGCGGTGTTATTAAACACGTTTCGGCCCAAACAAGCCTTCAAAACATTTCCAGTATTAATGTTGATGATCTTTCAGATCAACAGATAACTCAACTTCTGCAACAGGCTCAAAACGCGGGCTTAACCGATGCTGATTTAATTCAGCAGGCTCAAACAAAGGGCATGAGCGGCAGTCAGATCCAGAAATTACAGGCCAGAATTCAAAGCATACGTAGTAAGGTTCCTAAGCAAAATAACAAATTAACAGATAGCACAGATAACACGGGTGATAATGTTGGACGGCGTTTAAACTATAAACCAGACAGCCTTGATACTACGGTTTATAGAAAAGATTTTTTTGAAATTTTAAGGCCTAAAATATTTGGGGCAGATCTTTTTAAAAATAGTAAGAACAGTTCATTTGAGCCAAATCTGAAACTGGCTACCCCGGTAAATTATATTATCGGTCCAGACGATCAGCTTAACATCAGTGTTTATGGCAGTTCATCGGTAAACTGGAAATTAGATGTTTCGCCAGAGGGCAATATCAACATTCCAAATGTTGGTGTTATTAATGTTGGCGGTAAATCTATTGAACTGGCATCCTCATTAATAAAAAGTAGGCTGTCCGCAAGTAATTATGCTATAGGACGAGGAACGAATGTTCAGATTACACTTGGCAACATACGGAGTATTAAGGTAATCATAGTTGGTCAGGTTCAAAAACCAGGGACCTATACTTTGCCATCACTTGCCACCGTTTTTAACGCGCTTTATGCATCGGGTGGGCCAACCGAAAATGGGAGTTTACGACTGATTGAAGTTATTAGAAACAATCGCATCATCAGGCATCTTGACGTTTATGATTTTATAGTAAAGGGAAGTCAGAAAGATAACATATCATTACAGGATCAGGACATTGTGCGTGTACCAACTTACCGCACCAGAGTACAATTGGTAGGACAAATAAAAATTCCGGCTTTATTTGAAGTGTTGCCTGGCGAAAATTTGGATAATATTTTAAACTATGCTGGTGGTTTTACTGATAGTGCTTATACTGCCCGGATAAAAGTTTCACAGATCAGTGATCAGCAGCGAAAGATAACGGATGTTGTAGAGGCTGATTATAAAAATTATGTTCCGCTAAGGGGCGATAAATATATCATTGAATCAATTATTAACAGGTTCGAAAACAGAGTTGTAATAAAAGGAGCAGTTTTCAGGCCGGGGGATTATGAATTGCAGAATGGTTTAACATTAAATCAATTAATTACCAATGCGGCCGGTTTAAAGGAAGATGCTTTCATGGAGCGTGGAACAATTACCAGGCTGAAGAGCGATAATAGCACTGAAATTATTGGGTTCAATGTAAAAGACGTTATCAATAAAGCTTTGAATATTCCGTTGCAGCGAGAGGATATTGTAAACATATCATCCATATTTGATTTGCGCGATAAGTATCAGGTAATTATTAATGGTAGCGTAAGAAAACCCGGAAAGTTCCCTTTTTCTGAAAACATGAAAGTAGAGGACCTGATTTTAAAGGCAGGCGGATTTGCTGAGGGAGCCAGTACAAAACGTATTGAGGTAGCAAGGCGGGTAAATAATGCTGATCCATCATCCAAAAATAGTTCTGTAGCCCAGGTTTTTAGTGTTAATATTGAAGGACAGTTAAAGCCAGCGGAAGCAAATTTTGTATTACAGCCATTTGATATCGTATCAATATACTCTTTGCCAGGCTTTGAAAAGCAAAAAACCGTGAAAGTTGAAGGAGAAGTAATATATCCGGGTTCATATACTATAAAAACCAAGAATGAAAAAATATCCGATCTGGTAGCCCGTGCCGGAGGCCTTACCGCGTCGGCAGATATTGAAGGAGGATCATTAAAAAGAGAAAACATAGCCATTTTGGGTATAGATAAACGTAAAGCCGATACGTTGGAAATAACGCGTGAAAGAATGGACCGCCTATCTCGTTTAAAAAGAAGTTATAAGGACTCCACTAAAAACGATGTTGATACAGCGATGCGTAATAATTTTGTAGGTATTGACCTTCCTAAAATTTTAAAGTCGCCAGGTTCTAAAGATGATCTATTGTTGGAAGATGGTGATATTTTGAGGATTCCTAAGCAACAGCAAATTGTGCGTGTTAATGGCCAGGTACTTTATCCGAGCGCGGTGGTTTATGATAAATCAAAATCATTTAATGACTTTGTGAACAATGCTGGTGGATATGGCCCTGATGCTTTAAAAAGAGGAGCCTATGTTGTTTACCCTAACGGAACAGTTAAGGGTACCCGTAAGGTATTGTTTTTCAATAATCACCCAAATGTTAAGCCCGGAAGCGAGATCTTTGTACCCAAAAAGGCTGAAAGTAAAGGGAACGCCGCGCAGACAATTTTAGGATTTACTACAGGGTTAGCCTCTTTAGGAGCCATTATTTTAGGAATTTTAAGTTTGAAAAAATAAGTTTTGTACAAAACAAATTATTAGGAATGCCAAATGGATAAAACCAATAATAGTGAGCCTGAGGAAATATCTATAAAGGACATCTTGAAAAAGTATAAACTTACTTTTAAATATCTAAAAAGTAAATGGATAATTATAGTAATGTGCGGTATTTTGGGAGGACTTTTGGGATTTGTTTATTCTGTTTTTAAGAAACCTGTTTTTACAGCTGCCTGTACATTTGTTTTAGAGGATGGTAAGAGCAGCAGCCCCTTAGGCCAATATGCAGGCTTAGCATCACTTGCGGGAATTGATCTGGGAGGAGGTGGTGGTGGCAACGGCGGTGTTTTTACGGGCGATAACATATTTGAACTTTACAAATCCAGAACGATGATCGAAAAAGCTTTGTTAAGTGAGATAGTTATTAATAATAAAAAACAGTTATTAATTGACAGGTATATCAACGATTTAAAATTAAGGGACTTATGGAAAAAGAATGATGGTATCGATGATATTGATTTTCATTTCCCCCCGGATAAGTTTAACCGTAAACAAGACAGTATCATATCTGATATTGCTGATAAGATTAACAAAAATATACTCAGTATTAGTAAGCTTGATAAAAAATTAAGCATTGTGAATGTAGAGGTTAAATTTAGTGATGAGTTATTTGCAAAAGAATTTAACAATAAACTTGTAGAAACTGTTAATGATTTTTATATAAAAACAAAGGTTAAGAAGAATCAGCAAAACGTTAATTTATTGCAAAAACAGGTTGATAGTGTAAAACGGATTTTAAATAATTCAATAGGGGGAGTTGCTTCGGCACTTGATGCTGCACCCAATGCCAATCCATTACTGACCTCACTTAGGGTTCCTTCTCAAAAAAAGCAAATTGATGTGCAGGCAAGCACATCAATTTATGCTGAAATGGTTAAAAATCTTGAATTATCAAAAATGTCGCTGAGGCAGGAAATGCCTTTAATACAAGTGATTGATAGCCCTGTATTACCATTGAAGGTTGATAAACTGGGCAAAGTCAGGGCTTTATTAACCGGCTTTTTAATAGGATCATTAATATGCGCGATGTTCTTCTTGTTTAAGAGATTTACATATAGCTTATTGAATTAATACATCTAATTTAAGTACTCCTTCTAACCCGCGTATTAGAGCCTAACAAGGACAAAGTATCAATACCTTGTGATCATCAAATTATAATATACTGATCAAAGACCTTACAGACCAAAAGCAACACTAAAGTACTCTATTTTGAAAAAGAAAGCTTTGCTACTTTTTATACTTCGAATATTAAAATTGGGATTAGGGATACTTACATTATCCATTTCTGCCCGATATTTTGGACTATCTATTGATCGGGACGAGTGGGTACTTGCTATGGGTTTTATATTAGTACTCGATACTGCTATTTGGGGCCCTATAAATGAAACTTTTAGGGCAAAATTCGTTTTTTTACAACATGAAATAGGAAATGAAGCCAGTTTGGCCAAAGCAAAATCCATGTTTTCATTTATCAATTTTGTTACTGCAATATTGGTTGTTATAATTTTAGTATATCCAAGGATACTAACCAAAGTTATTGCACCTAATTATAGCGAAGCCCAACTGGTGCATTTAACAACAATGATTCTGATTTTAACACCTAGCTTTCTTTTCAATCAGATTTGTCAGTTTTTAACTAGTGTATTAAACGCTTATAATACCTTTTATGTGCCAGAAATAACTGGTTTAGTAACATCAATATTAAACATAGTGTTAATTATAACTCTGGCTCCCATAATAGGTATTTATTCCCTTGCATTGGGCTATTATGCAGGCATTTTATTGTTATTAACCTTGCTGGTGCTAAGGCTTAAGAAATTGAATATTGCTGTAATTGGTAACCCATTTAAATTTAAGCCGAGTGATATTAAACCATTTGTACTATTCTCGCTTCCATTCTTTTTGCCTTATTTTTTAGGTCAGTTTAATACAGTTGTTGAAAAATCAATTGCGAGTACGTTAAATGTTGGTACAGTATCGATGATTGATTATGCACGCAAATTTCCGGAAAGTGTTATAACAGTATTAACAAGCATATTTACTACAATGCTTTTGCCAACATTATCTAGTATGTCTGCGAAAGAAGATAGAGATGGTTTTTTATTTGAGTTCAAATCAATGTACCAATTGAGTTTTCTGATAATGACCTTTTTGGTGAGTTTGTTCTCTGCCTGCCCGTCGGCTGTAATTAATTTGCTTTACAACAAAGGCAGCATAGGAATTAGCGGCTTAACGCAAATAAGTAATTTGTGTATGCTCTACTGTTGGGCAGCCTTAGTTGTGTTTTTGTACATTATATTTGGGATAGCATTATTATCGTCAGGTAAAGGTAAAACGTACGCGTTTTTTGGTTCTATAGCCCAGGTAATAATGATAGGGCTTAATTTTTCTATGGTTAAAATATTAGGGGTTTACACCTTTCCTCTATCTCTTTTAATATCGCATTTAGCTGTTGCGGTTATTTTATTTACAAAATTCCCAATAAAGGGTAATAAGTTAATTGCTACAACCATCAAAGGTATTTTACAAATTATGGTTTGCAGTTGTACGTTATATTTATTAAATCATAACATTAACATGGTAAACAGCTTTCACCCACTTATAATTATAATATTTAATTTATTGTTTATTTTGCTTTTTGTTTTAGGTTTTGCATATCTGCTTAAAACTGAGGATAGGCAGATAATTGAAAAGGTTATATCAAAAACGAAAGCTTACTTTTAATAAAATAATGTTTTACAGATTTTGTGCATATAAGCATCGTTGATATATATAATGGATTTAAACCCTGAAATTGAATTTTAATAATGTTGGCCAATTCATTGAACGTTAGTATAATAATTGTTAATTATAATACGACCGATTTAACTATAAAGTGTATTGAATCTATAAAAAGGTTTACAGTAAAAAACTCTTATGAGGTTATTTTAATTGATAATGCATCACAAGATAGAAGCATATTAAAAGTACCTGAAATTTTCCCCGAAATAAAATTTATAGCTAATGATACCAATGTTGGTTTTGGTCGTGCCAATAACATAGGAATAAAAATGGCCTTGGGGAAGTACGTTTTTTTATTAAATACAGATGCATTTTTGCTAAGTGACGCAATATTTTCTTTCTGGACTTTTATGGAGGGAAAAGAGAATGCCAATATAGCTTGTTGTGGTGGTGCGTTGGTTGATGAAAACAAGGAAACGGTTGTTTCCTATGGTAATTTTCCATCTGTTCTGGAAGCATTCTCTTCAATAGGTTTCTTTGTTTTATATAAAAAATATTATAAGCGCCATATTCATAGTGGTGTATTAAATTATTCTGAAGAAGCCCGGGAGGTCGATTTTATATGCGGGGCAGATATGTTTATTCGCAGATCGGTTTTAGATAAAGTAGGGTTATTTGATCCCGATTTCTTTTTATATTTTGAGGAAACAGAGCTTTCATTCAGGATTTTTAAGGCAGGTTATAAGTCTTTTATAATTCCAAATGTTAACATAATTCATTTAGGTGGAGGCTCGCAAAAGGATAACGGAGGTATTAATTTAAAACAGGTTGAGTTATTCTCTAAAAGCCGTAATATCTACTTTGAAAAGTGTTACGGAAAAAAAACTGTGATGCCTGTTAAAATATTGTATACAATAAGGGCATTAATTTATGGTTTATCAACCTGGAATAAGCAGTACACCAGAGTTGCCGCAATTATCTTACAATCATAAAAGCAATTAGCTTATCATTATATGAAAAAAATACGCCTGTTATTATCCATTATTAGCGTTTACCTGTATAACGCTGTATTATCAAAAATTCCAATAAATTTTATAAGAATTTTTTTTGCCAGGATGTTTATGGTTTTGGGGAAACAAGCTTTTATAAGTATGAATGTAAGATTACTTAATTACGAACATGGCAGGAAACAGATAGTTATTGGCGATAATAGTTTCATAAACCCCGACTGTTTGCTTGATGGCCGGTTTGGAAAGATTATAATTGGTAATAATGTTGATATAGCCCGGGGAAGTTGGATATTTACCTTAGAACATGACCCACATGATGATTTTCATGGTTTAAAGCAAGGGGATGTTATTATTGAAGATCATGTTTGGATAGCTTCGCGGGTTACAATTTTACCCGGTGTAACTATAGGTAAAGGTAGTGTAATTGCAAGTGGCGCGGTAGTTACAAAAGATATACCACCAATGAGTATTGCCGGCGGCATCCCGGCTAAAGTTATTGGTGTCAGAAAATCTGCATTAAAATATAAAATTACCTATCAACCCTATTTTTATTTATAGACATATATACAGCAGTTTTAAGGTCTTATAGAAGCTGCAGTTTGCTCTTTAAAATATACAATAGATAAAAAACTTAATTGAAATGAATTTTATAGATGAGGTAAAATATTTAAGAAACAATAAAAAAGGATTGATATTTATCTTTTTATTCAGGTTTAGCCATTTTATAGCAAAGTCTAATATCATCATAAAAATTATTGGGTTTCCTTATCGCGTGTTTTACATGGTTTTTGTTCAATGGATTTTGGGCATTGATATTCCGGACAGTACCACAATTGGCTATGGATTTAGTGTATGGCATGGGCAAGCCCTTATTATTCATCCTGATTGTAAAATTGGTCAGAATGTTGAGGTGAGACATAGCACAACTATCGGCCAGAAAAACCCTGACGAGCTGCCCCCGGTTATTGGCAATAATGTAAGCATTGGTGCGCACTGTGTTATAATTGGTAATATTACCGTTGGCAACAATTGTATTATAGGTGCGGTAACATTTGTTAATAAAAGTGTGCCAGATAATAGTATAGTTTATGGTAACCCTATGATTGTTAACCCGCGTGTTTTAAATTAAAATAATTGGCAGACTTTTCTACATATCCAATAAAACAGAGCTTCCTACAAAAATTAGGCTGGCAAAATATTATCGTTTACAGCGTTATTGTTTGTTCTTTCATTCCTAAAATAGTAATATCTGACGGTGTCAATATTTTTTTTCCGGAGCTCATCATGTTTTTTGGTTTGATTTTAGGGATCAAACAGTTTATTTTTTTTCCGGAGCAAAGACTTTTGTTGGGTGTTTTTTTATGCATGTTAATTTTTTCCTTAGTAGCGCAAGCATCAGTAAACGATGTTGGAGCCATTTTAAGAAGTTTTAAAGAAATATTATATATCCCAATAATTTATTGGGCCTCCTGCATAAAAAACAAAAAGCAAACATTAAAATATATTGTATTTTTTGGGTGTGTAGCTTATTCGGCTAATATTTTATTATATCTCCAAAATTTTTCTGTTGATAATACCATCTGGTCTGGACCTGAATCTATTAGCAGTGGTATGTCAAACCGGGGATTTGATATACTATCTTTTCAACTTGTACAACTGAGTGGCCTTGCCCATGGTATATGGGGGTCTTATTGTGTATTGATCTTTATTTTAGCTGTCTCGTTAAAAAAAACGGGTGTAATTTCAGGTAAACAACTATTTATAGTAGGTGTGCTTTTTTTTATAAATATTGTTATAACAATAAGTCGCGAAACCATTTTAGTATTAATAATTATTTATGCATTAAGCTTTCTCAGATCCAAAATATCAATACTCAAAAGGGCTCTTATTGTAGGTTCCTTTATAATGATCATTATTGCAATTGCAATTTGGGGTTCCAGTTTACCAGTAGTTCAAAAAATTTCTTATACTTATGAAGCCCTTTCAGAAAGCGGGTCCGAAGGTAATTTTAGTTTAAGGGTAAATACCTGGCAGGCATATTTTACTTTTTTGGGTAGTCATGTAGAGTATATATTTATGGGACTGGGGCTTTCTCCTGATAATTTTTATAATCATATATCTAACTATACTCATCAGGAAATAGTTAGTGTTCCGGAAAGTGCCATGGTGTATACTCAGGCGTACGGCGGCATATTTTCGTTTTTGTTTTTCTTTACCTTAATTATTACTGCTGCTTTTAAAATAAATAAGAATTCTGCTTATAAGCTTATCAAATATTTCTTCATCGGAATACTCATTACTAATGTAATGAGTAGCGTATCGATGTTTTCTGATTTACTGTATGCACACCTGTGCTTAATTTATGGATTGTTAATTGTAAAAAATAATGAAATTAAAAGTGATGCAATTATCAGTGAGAGCTGATATGGGTGGAGGACCGCGGCATGTTGAACATTTGCTAACAGCAATATATAACCAAATTGAATGTTTTGTGGGTTGCCCGGATGAGAAACCTTTTTTTGATATATATAGGAATTTACTTGGTGATGAAAAAATGGTAATTATACCACATCGTAAAATTTCAATAAATGCTTTATTAGCTTTGTTAAGGTATCTTAAGAAAAACAACATCCGCATAATACACTGCCATGGCAAGGGTGCTTCTGTTTATGGCAAGCTTCTCAAAATTTTAAAACCTAATTTGAAATTGATATTTACGCCCAATGGCATACACGTTGATAAATATTCAAAATTCACCATGTTTGCCTATGTGGTATATGAGTTTTTAACCTCTTTTTTATTTAACCATATAATATATGTGTCAGAATCTGAATGGCTAAAGGCAAAACAGAGCAACCTGTATCTTTATAATAAATTCTCTATTATCCCAAACGGTGTTCCCGCGTTTCATCAACCAGATAATGTGGATCTTGCCAGTTTAAGAAATAGCCTGTTTAAACACCCGAGAAATAAAATCGTAGTTACTTTCTCCAGGTTTAATTATCAAAAAAACATGCAGGAATCACTGCTGATTGCGGCTCGGTTACCCGAATATAATTTTATATGGCTTGGAATAGGCGAAGATTTTTCTGCTATAAAAGACGAGATAAGTAAACAAAATATTGAAAATGTAAAAATGCTGGGCGTTCAAAACAACGTAGCTAGTTATTTAGGGATAAGTGATGCTTATTTAAGCACTGCAAGATGGGAGGGGTTACCTTTAGCACTATTAGAAGCTATGGCTGCCGGGATACCTATTTTAGCAAGCAACGTAACAGGCAATAAAGATGTTATAAATCAGTATACCGGTGCAACATACGAGTTGGGCGATGTAAATGATGCGATAACGCAATTAAAAAATATGCTTGAAAACCACCCTTTTGATAGGGATCTTATCAAGAATTATTTTGAGAAACATTATTCTGCAAGCAACACCGGAACAAAGGTTTTAGAACTTTATAAAGAATTTGCTTAATGAATGTATACATAGTTTGTGCCTGGTACGAGGTTGCTATGAGGCATTATTCATTTACGATATTAAATAACATAAGGCAATATTTGCCTCCTGAATATAAGATAAATGTAACCTTGGTATTAAGAAACAACAAAGAAAACTATACGGAGTTAAAAGAGCTCGAAGGTCTTAATATCGATTATTTGATTATAAAAAACAAATACCTTAATATCGCATCAAAAGTATTTCCGTTTTTTTTTGATAAATACGTAGCAAAAAAAGCCAAAGAATATAATGCCTCATTAATATACATTTTGTTTGAAGGACTGTTTTTTAACAACATCAAAGGAATGCAAAAACAATGTAAGGTATTGTTCACAGTTCACGATTTGATTCCGCATGAAAAAAACA
The DNA here is from genome assembly GCA_030445275.1 of Mucilaginibacter sp. GTDB lineage: Bacteria > Bacteroidota > Bacteroidia > Sphingobacteriales > Sphingobacteriaceae > Mucilaginibacter. Next base: position 126,343 of record JAUCSE010000013.1, on the reverse strand, counting down.
TCGTAAACTGGAAAGAAAAATGGTTGGCAGAAACAGAAAGCAAACGTGGCAAATACCTGCGCGAAAATGCCGACTATACTATTACAAATGCCTACAGTCAGTTTATAATGTTAAAAAGCATGTTTAATAAACCTACTTTTTACACGAGCATGCCTACATTAGTTAATGATCACATAGCAAACGGAAAGCTTAAACCTGCAGAATTAGATATAAACAATTATATACTTTTTTTTGGACGCATAGATAAATATAAAGGCCTAGATCAATTAATTAAATGTCATTTAGATTCTGGTGTAAGTACAATTTTAGTAATTGCGGGGGCTGGTAACTTATGGTTTAAGATACCAGATAACCGTGGAGTGGTTTTTATAAACAGGTACATAGATGATGAAGAATTTAATTATTTATTCGCAAATGCCCTGATGACTGTTTTGCCTTATAAAGCCAGTACGCAAACATCTTTGGTTTCTATTCCTTATTATTTTAAATGCCCGGTAATGTTATCAGATATAACAGAATTTAAGTTGTTGGCTGCCAATTCAGGGTCAATTATTTGTGATTTCAACAATCCGGATCAGTATAGTAAACAGGTTGAAGATATTACAAGAGATGTGGCTTATAAAGAGGAAATTATTGCAAAGCAAAGCAAGTTTTATTCAGAGAACTACAATTCTGAAAATTTTGTAACTAACTTAAAAAAGATATTTGATGAGATACAACAGGAAATATAGATTCAACTTAGTTTTTTTTGTGGTTTTTTTTTGTATGATGTTGAGTTTAAACAAATATGCAAATGCCTTACCTATTGTAAACTTATATAAATCGGGAGCTGATAATACGGGCAAAAAGGACATTTCGGCGTTGTTTCAAAATTTAATTGATAAGCTTTATGAAAGTGGCGGCGGTTCCATATTTATTCCGGCGGGTACATATCGTATAGGGTATACCATATTTGTGCCAAGTCATATAAAAATTTATGGTGAATATAAAAAAACAATCATTAAAGCTAATATAAGCGTATCGGAGGGGCGTTGCGCCTTTTTGGTTGGTGACTCCCACGAGGTGAATTATAACGTGGTAAAAAGGATGCAAAAGGCTAATACAAAAGGCTGGCCAGCCAATCCAGATTATGCAGACATAAAAATGCTTGAAGGATTAAACCTGTTAAGTACAGATAAAAGAATAAAAACAAGAAATTCGTCCATTCAAAATTTACTTATAATGTTTGATTATACACCCTGCAAAAGCAATTGGGGGGGGTATGGTATCCAGTTTAGTAATGCAGCAAATTGTTATGCGAAAAATATATGGACAATGAACGCCTGTCAAGCCATTGGTATTGGTTCAGATACCCCTCCGTCTAGTCCTGCGTGTGTTAACGTATCCTGTTATAATATTCATGTTATAATTCCTGATATGGTACATACTTATTATGCAATTGGCTTTATAAGTAACAGTAACAATTGCAGCATAAATAATGCAGATTCTTATCATAGTTGTTCGCCCGACTCACCTGATGGCTCATTAGTAGGTATGAATTTTTCAAAAAACTGCTCAATAAAAAACATTAAAGGAGTAGTTGGCCGTTCAAAAACATCTGAAGGGATATTGCTAAATAATTCTTACGGATGTTTGGTTGAAAATATTGAAATAAGTAATGCAATTAAAGGCATATCCGTTTCATTTACAGATTATGATCAATTGATAAAGTTTAATAGCTTAACAAATATTATTAATAATGTAAAAATCAAGGATTCTGAAAATGGCATTTGCCTATTATCAAAATACACTTCTTTTAATAACATTAACTTAACTAACTGCAAGTTTGCCTTAACTTATAATATTAACGCTACAAATAATACATTTAGCGGCTTTGCCAATTATCTCGGATCACTGAAGGATAGTGACAAAAAATGGATTATTGAACACAACACGATAAAAAATTAATGAAAGTTGCATTGGTACATGAATGGCTTACCGTTATTGGAGGCTCCGAAAATGTTTTTAAAGAAATCGCGTCACTTTATCCGGATGCTGATATTTATGCACTTGTTGCACGGGATGAAACCATACACACATTGGGGCTTTCCGGGCATAAAGTGACTACCTCTTTTATCCAGCGGTTGCCATTTGCAAAAAAAAAATACAGAACATATTTGCCGTTGTTCCCATTAGCTATTGAACAGTTTGATCTGTCGGGCTATGATCTGATTATTTCATCCTCACATGCTGTGGCAAAAGGCGTTCTAACAAACTCAAACCAGGTACACATCTGCTATTGCCATTCACCAATAAGATATGCCTGGGATTTGCATCACCAATATTTAAAGGAGACCGGTTTAAATAAAGGGTTAAAAGGGTTTATCGCGAAGTATCTGCTTCACCGGATACGGCAATGGGATATTATAAGTACTAATAGGGTGGATTACTTTATTGCCAATTCAAAATATATAAGTAAACGCATAAAAAAAATATACAATAGGGAAAGTACGGTTATATATCCTAATGTGGCTACCGAAGACTTTTTACCGGTTTATGAAAAAAAGGATTATTATGTTACTTGTTCTAGATTTGTTCCCTACAAAAAGATTGATTTGATTGTGAGTGCATTTGCGCAAATGCCTGATAAGAAATTGTATGTTATAGGTGATGGACCTGATTTTAATAAGGTAAAAAAAATAGCAAAAACAAATACTGTATTACTTGGTTATCAGTCATTTGATATGCTAAAGCAATATTTATCTGAGGCAAAAGCATTTGTTTTTGCTGCCGAAGAAGATTTTGGGATTTTACCCGTAGAAGCACAGGCTTGTGGCACACCTGTAATTGCGTATAAGAAAGGCGGCGTATTAGAAAGTGTAATAGAAAATAAAACAGGTGTTTTTTTTGACGAGCAATCCGTAGCTTCAATTGTAGCGGCTGTTAAATGGTTTGATGTTAATCAAACGCTATTTAATTATAAAGAGATAGTTGAACATGCTTCAGGATTTTCGACGGAACGCTTTAAAAAAGAGCTATTACGCTACGTTAATAATAAAATTAAGGTAAGTTAACAATTGAACCGTATTTTAGCAGTTGAAAAGAAAGCAATAAAAAAATTGAATTCTACTGTATCATTTCTTAATTGATAATCGTATAGGTAATAAAATATAAATTTTACTTTAAACTGTAATATATAAGATAAAGATTTATATTTGTAAATAATATTTTATGGCAATACGTTACTCGCGATTTCTTCCTCTTATTACCTTCATAAGTGATTTAATAATATTAAATATCGCTTTGCAGTGTGCTCATTCACTGGTATTTAAATACTATTCATCTGAAATACAATCTGTAAATTTTGTACTATTAGTTAATCTGGTATGGGCTTCCATTTCTACGGTAACAAAGAATTATATCATTCATAGGCCACTAATATTAAAGGATAATCTCAATGGTTTTTTATCATCCTTGCTATATCATTTACTTGTTGTTTTAGCGATTATTTATTTCTTTAAGCTTTATGAAGTAAGTAGGTGGGAAATGTTTTTTACCTATAGCTTATTCTTCTTTTTGATTATCATACAGCGGTCAGCCATCTTTTTTATACTGGATTACATCAGGAAAAAAGGATATAACAGGAGGCACGTACTTGTTATTGGGGATGAAACCATTGCTAACAGATTGATCCGCTCTTTTGATAAACACCCTGAATATGGTTATTATTTTACTGATTTTATTTCAGAAGAAATGATCAAAGATTTTCCGGAAAAGGTTTTGATAAAGAAATTAATGACTAAAAACCCCGACGAGATATTTGTATGCTATAAATACCTGCATCCTTCGCTGTTGCAAAAGTTAGTTGATTTTGGTGATCAAAATGCTATTAAAATCAAATTGGTATCAGATCTGGTATTGAATAACAATTATGCGAGTATTGTTAACTATGAAAATTTACCGGTAATCCATCTTTCTTCAAGTCCAGTACTTAGCCTTAAAGTGATATTTTTTAAACGGAGCTTTGATGTTTTATTTTCTTTAAGCGTAATGATAACCGGTTCTCCGATATTCATTTTATTGATATTGCTTACTAAACTAACCTCAAAAGGGCCGGCATTTTACAAACAGGTAAGAATCGGAAAAAACCATAAACCATTTACAATATATAAGTTTAGGAGTATGTATGTAAATGCCGAAGCTGCAGGACCACAGTTATCAAGTGATGCAGACCCACGTATTACAACCTGGGGCCGGATCTTGAGAAAATCAAGAATGGATGAGTTGCCGCAGTTTTGGAATGTTTTAAAAGGAGAAATGTCTGTTGTAGGCCCAAGACCTGAAAGACAATATTTTATTGAGCAGTTGTTGGAAAGATCTCCAAATTATAAGAAACTATTACGTATTAAACCGGGATTGACCTCAATAGGGCAGGTTTCATATGGTTATGCCGAAAATATTGATCAAATGCATAGCCGCCTTCGCTATGATCTTATCTATTTGAATAATATCAGCTTCAATAATGATATGGGCATAATTTTAAAAACCATTAGAGTAATGGTTCAGTTTAAAGGTAAATAATCTCTTTGGCTGATTATATTTCTGTATCGCATTAACAATGTATTCTTATACCTGTATATAACTAACCCCCTTATCATAAAGAATATAGGGTTTCTATAATTATGTTAGTTTCAAAAAATCTATTTATTAGTGTATTAAATCGCTTTATAGTGCGTTAAATAAGCTGACAAGCGTTTATTATTATTTAGCGGAATCGAAAACCATTTCTTGTAAATTGCGCTTCTGCTATGTAACTAATACAGCAATTAATAGTCATATTCTTAAATGCAGCGCTATTCATCCGAAACGATAACAGATCATCAATTATTGGAATTGATACAGCAGGATGACCGGGTGGCATTTACGGAGCTGTACAACCGTTACTGGGATAAGCTATTTACAACAGCCATGCATCGTTTGGATGATGAGCATGAAGCCGAAGAGGTGGTTCAGGAAGTGTTTTTAAGTATTTGGCAGCGCCGTGAAACCATTAGGCTTACCCATACCATGAATACTTATTTATCTGTAGCGGTTAAGTACAGGATCATTAACCATTTGGATAAGCAATACCGCAAAAAACGGCATATTGATCATTTGACCATTACTGCACCCCAACAGGAGGATAGCACCAACCGATGGCTATCAGAAAAAGAATTACGGAAGCAACTGGAGCATAGCATAAGCCAGCTGCCCGATAAATGCCGGATCGTTTTTCTGTTAAGCCGCGAAGAACAAAAAACCAATGCCCAAATTGCAGCGGAACTAAACATTACCGAAAAAACTGTTGAAGCCCATATGACCAAAGCGTTGAGTGCCCTGCGGCAAAGCCTTAACCTCAGCATTCCATTACTGCTTTTCCTGCTCAAAAAATAATCTGTGTTTTTTTCATTCAGCACTAAGGGTAAATCGCCTAATAGCTGACTATAATCATATAAAACACCTAAAATCACTATGAACGGTAACAACTTTAACCCGGAAGAACTTGCACACAAATGGGTGGCAGGGACACTTACACCCGAAGAGAAATCCCGGTTTGAGGAGTGGTATGCTGATTTTAATGATCAAGAACTGCTGCTTTCTAGTAGTAAATATACCTCAGCAGATCAAATAGGTACCACTATTTTAAACTGTATTAACGCTCAGCTAGATGAACAACAGAAACCCAAAGTAAAAGTGTTTACCTTATGGCGAAGCATAGTTGCTGCTGCTGCCGTTATACTGGTAATTGGTTTTGCAGTATTAAACAGGGATAATTTGATGGAGATAGTTAACCCTACAAAACAGCTACAGTTTACCAGTAATGCCGGGCAATATAAGCAGATTAGTTTGCCTGATGGTACCCATATTTGGCTCAGCCCAAATACAACCATCAGTTATCCGGAACAGTTTAAAGGCAAACAACGCAATGTGAGTATTACAGGCGAAGCCTATTTTGAGGTTATGCATGATACTAATCATCCTTTTGTTATACAATCAGGTGCGGTAAAAACAGTGGTTTTAGGAACAAGTTTTGATATACAGGCACATCCTAAGGCAGCTTCAATTGAAGTAACTGTTGTTAGCGGCAAGGTAGGGGTATCTGTGGATGCCATCAAAGCCCCACAGATGTTACTTGCTAATCAAAGATCAGTTTATAAAAAGGCTACTAATACGCTTATAAAGGAAAATTATCCCGAAGCCGCAAAATTCCTTGACCAGCGCAAGGGTATTTTTGATTTTAAAGGTACATCATTGCAGGAGGTGATCCGCGAACTGGAAACTCAATACTGTATCCGGATAAATCTGGCATCCGGTTTATCAGCAAAGGCTTTTTACGGCCGTCTGCAAACCACAGCTTCTATTGACCGTACGCTTGACAAGCTATGCGCTGTTATGGAAACCCGCTGGGAAAAGCAAGGTGCAACTTATCTGCTGCATCTTTAAGAAACATAATTTGTTTATCCCCATTACTTAATAACAAGACAACTATGAAATTTTAGCATTGCCCTACACACCTATGAAAAAAAGCCCGGTTCAGGGAAACAGAACCGGGCTTATATTGAATTTAACACCGCAACCCGTCATTGCCTTCGAAAACTAATGACAGGTTACTATTAAACCTTTTAAAATTATGAAAAAAAACGGACCTATAAGGTTCCCTAACCTGATTTACCCATTAATGAAGTTACATCAGTTTTTGAGAGTATTCTTTTGTATTACTGTTATGGCTATAATTGGCAGTCTGCATGCTTTTGCCCAATCGCCGCTGGATAAAAAAGTTACTATCAATTTAAATAATGTACCCCTTAAACAGGCACTTGATAAACTTACCGCAGCCAGTGGTGTACGTTTTACTTATAACGAAGCGGTTGCAGCCAGCAGCATCAAATTAACCATTAAGGCTAAGGCGCAAAGCATCAGACAAGTACTTGATGCGACCCTGGCTACCTATCCGTATAGTTACTCTGAACTGGATCAGGACATCCTGATCCGCTATGACGCGATGAAACTAAAAAAGCTCAACGCCGAACCGGCGGCAAAACCGGTAACCGGAAGGCACACCATCAGCGGAACGATTACATCAGAACAGTCTGGTGAAACTGTTATTGGTGCAAGTATCCGAGTAATAAACGGGGTGCAGGGTACCTCCAGCAATGGCTATGGTTTTTATTCACTTACACTGCCTGTCGGTGATTATCAATTGATGGTGAGCGCTATAGGGCAAAAAACAGATACTATAGCGGTTTCACTTACCGGGGATGAAAAACTGAATATTGCCTTAAGCGACAATGCCCAGCAATTACAAACCGTTACCATTACAGCTGCACCACAAGGTGGCCGCGATCTGAAAAGTCCCCAAATGGGTGTTGAACGGCTCAGTGTAAAGGAAATAACTGATGTTCCGGTATTATTGGGCGAACATGATGTAATTAAAACCATTCAGTTGCTGCCAGGGATTAAACCGGCCGGAGAAGGCAGCGGTGGCTTTTATGTACGTGGCGGCGGTGCCGATCAAAACCTGATCTTGTTGGATGAGGCTACCGTTTACAACGCATCGCACTTGCTTGGTTTTTTTTCTACATTTAATTCTGATGCCATTAAAAATGTAAGTGTTTATAAAGGAGATATGCCGGCCCAGTACGGTGGCAGATTATCATCTGTAATAGATGTTAAAATGAACGATGGTAACAATCAGAAATTTGGTGTGAGTGGTGGCGTGGGAATGATAGCGGCCAGGTTAAATGTAGAAGGCCCCATTCAAAAAGGCAAATCTTCCTTTCTGATTTCTGCGCGCCGTACCTACGCAGATGTTTTTCTGAAATTATCAAAGGATACCACCATTAAGAATACCCAGTTATATTTTTATGACTTTAATGCCAAAGCAAATTACATTCTGGGTGATAAGGACCGCCTGTATATTTCGGGCTATTTTGGAAAAGACGTGCTTGCGGCAGATGATCTAAACGGGATAGACTGGGGCAACACCACGGCTACCCTACGCTGGAATCATATTTTTAACAGCCGGTTTTTCTCCAATACCTCACTTATTTACAGTAATTATGATTACAAGATCAAGGCAAAGCAGGATGTAAGCAGTTTCCTGATTTATTCCCGCATCAAAGATTGGAGCTTTAAAGAAGATATGCAATATGATATTGGCGAAGATCATTCCTTAAGTTTTGGTTTAAACAGTATTTATCATACACTTAAACCCGGTGAAATATCGGCTACCGGAAACTCAGGTATCATATCGCAACAGCTTGAAACCAGGTATGCATGGGATAATGCGGCTTATCTGACTGATACCTGGAAGGCTACCGACCGCTTTACCCTCACCTACGGCTTACGTGTATCTGCGTTTTCTATCATAGGACCAGGGCATTATTATGATTTAGATACCGATGGTAATATAACCGGATCAACCAATTATAATTCAGGCCAGATCGTTAAAACTTATATTAATCCTGAACCCCGGGCTGCGGCGGCATTTCAACTCAATGAAACAAGCTCGGTTAAGGCATCTTACGCACGTAACGCGCAGAACCTGCACCTGGTTACCAATTCAACTCCCGGGTCGCCGCTTGATAAATGGGTGGCCAGTACCAACATCATTAAACCAGAACTTGCCGATCAGTTTTCAATAGGATATTATAAAAACCTGGTGCAGGGCAAATATGAACTGACTGTTGAAACGTATTATAAAAAACTTCAGAACCAGATTGACTACCGTAACGGAACCAATATTTTTACCAACCAACCTATAGAAACACAACTGCTATACGGTAAGGGCAGGGCCTATGGTGCTGAGTTTTTGCTGAAAAAGAAAACCGGGCGCTTAACTGGCTGGGTGAGTTATACATTATCAAAAACAGAGCGATTGATTGATGGCATCAACCAAAATCAATGGTACAATGCCCGACAGGATAGGACGCATGATCTGTCAGTAGTTGGTATTTACAAATTGAATGATCAATGGACCTTTTCTGCCAATTTTGTATTTTATACTGGTGATGCAGTTACCTATCCCAGTGGTAAATACCAGATTGACGGCGTTAACTACTATTACTATACCAGCCGCAACGCATCAAGATTACCTGCTTATAACAGGCTTGATATTGGCGCTACCAAACAGCTAAAGCATACCAAAAAATATACTTCTGAATTAAACTTTAGCTTGTATAATGCCTATGGTAATCGTAATGCCTACCGTATATTTTTCAGGGATAGTAAAACCGATCCGAATAGAACAGAGGCGGTGCGTACCACCTTATTTACTTATGTACCATCTGTTACTTATAACTTTAAATTTTAAAATGATGCATACTATACGTTTTTCTGCTTTACTGATATTGCTAGGGCTCTTTTGCTCATGCGAAAAGGTAATAGACCTGAAAGTTCCGGACAGTAGTCCAAAATATGTGATTGAAGGCCTGGTGAGCAACCAAACGGGTGGCGCAAAAGTTACTATTAGTCTGTCTAAAAACTTTACAGATGATAATACTTTAAACGGCGTAAGTGGTGCACTGATTAGTGTTGAAAGTGATGGCACCGTTTATCCTTTTGTAGCTGCCGGCAACGGTGTTTACCAGAACAGTACGCTTACAGGTATCCCCGGGCACACTTATAAATTAACGGTTAATATCAGCAGTAATACTTATACTTCAACCAGTATCATGCCGCAGCCGGTAAGTTTAGATAGCGTTTACATTGTGACTGATGAATTTAGCAAAAATAAAGATAAGAGCCTGCAAAGGCTGGTAACTGTGAAATATAAAGACCCTGCCGATACCCGCAATTATTACAGATTTATACAATATATTGATAACATCAAGGAGAAAACCATTTTTGTTAGTGACGATGAATTTACCAATGGACAGGAAGTAAATGGCCGGCTGAATTTTAGTAATGATAATGATGCCCCCACCCGCGAAGTAAGAACCGGCAAACAAGTACGGATTGAAATGCAATGCATTGATGCTGCTGTTTACAAGTACTTTTACAGCCTTGATACTGATGCTTCGGGCGATAGTAACAATGCTACGCCGGCAAATCCAATAAGTAATATTTCAGGAGGAGTATTGGGCTATTTCAGCGCTTATACCATAACAAGTAAAACAATTACTGTACCGCCCCAATAATGGGAGCATAAATAGTATTTTAACCCAATATCTATCATAATTAGTAAGCAAAGGCTCCTTAATGAGGGGCCTTTTGTTTTTAAAAGGATTGAAATACTACTTTATCAGCCCGTCGCAGTTCTATTTTTTTTACAGAACCTGTTCCCTGGAAATAATAACCCAGCCCAACAATATTTAATTTTTTATGAGGAAGTGCTGATTCATAGGCCAATTTATCATTAACATAGTACTGTATTTTTGAAGATGTGTTACGGCAGGTAACCTTAACCCATTCACCCAGATCGGTACCAAAGCCCGACAGGTCTGTTTTTTTGCCAGATACCATATTAGCGCCATCCAGTAAATTCAGATCAGATACACATCCTTTAGCTGATAAGGGAATAATTACCGGAACTCCGTCAGTTATTAGGGAAATCTCCATAAAACGGCAGGTGGCAGCGCCCTCATAGTAACCGTTTTTTACCTCAACGCTAAAAGAAAAATCATTAAGCGGAACAGGTTCAAAATTACCCACATTATAAAACTCAACCATTGGTGGCTGCGGCTCAAGCTCAATGTTCTTTTTCAGAATTGTGGCTAACGGTAAGCTCATCATATCCTGATTAATATATTCTGTACGGTTAAGGTAAACAGGTATAGGCTGATGCGCAATTAAACCCAGCCAGCCATTGGTGGCTATCAATAACGGAAGCTCTTTTACTATCTGTTTGTTAACCAACAATTTAGCATGGTATGATCCGGGCCGATAGTAAACAGAAGTATGCCGGTTCAGATTCTTATCAACCAATGTGCGCGTTTGCGGATCCCAGGATTGTTGTATGAAAACTGAATCGGTAGGTGACGTTGTGGCATTATAACTAAATATCACCGAGTTGGGAATATCACGCGTAACCGGTTTATAGCTAAACGCGTAAGCGCCAACAACGGTGGCTGGCTCCTTTTTCATATACATGGCAATGAGTGTAGTAGCTATAATAGCAATAATGATCAGTGCTATTTTTAAGCGCCAGGTGGGCTTCTGTTTAATTTGTTCCGGAGTATTGTCAGTATTATTTAAAGGTGCTTCTATGGGTTTCTGTTGCCTTGTAAATGCCCGCCAGTTTTCGAACCCGGCAAAGCGGGCCAGGGTATCCAGCGTGGTGGGGCTGGGTAAATGATGATACGCTACCCGTCCCCATATTCGCCGCAGGGTACTCGCGCTTAAGGAGATTTTTGTTTTATCAAAAATAAGCAGGTTCAGGTTTTCAAAATCTTTGCTTTGCCAGGTGCCTGCCTCGCCCCAGTCAAGCTGCTGCTCAATGATTTTTAACAATTGTTCTATAGCTGAATTGTTCATGTTAAAATGGGCAATGGATTGAAGATAGCGCTATACGGACAGACGCATCAAAGTGCTTTTTGTGACAAGGAAAGTGATAATTGGTGATATGTGTTAATGGACTGTTTTTCAAAATGATATAACTTGAAAAAACTTGAATGATAAATGAATTGTACAGGTTTGTCAACAAATTTAAGTTTGTTTTAACCAAATAGCCAACAGCCTAAAGTTAAACACAATTTACAATCACTAAAAGTATGAACAAGTTATTTTATTTGCTACCAGTTTTATTAACCTGCCACGTTCTGAGAACCTACGGGCAGCAAACAGAAGCTTTTAACCTGAGCCAAATGTTTACTGAAAATAAATTGGTTGCTGGTCCGACTAATGAGATAAGTATCTTAAAAGGAGGTGATAAACAGGGTATAAGCAGTAAGGGAATTGTTTGGTTAAAAGGCGTGAATTTTAAACAAGGGCAAATTGATGTTGATCTTCGCGGAAAAAATGTATTTCTGAAAAGTTTTCTGGGGATTGCCTTTCACGGGATAGATACAATAACCTGCGATATTCTCTATTTTCGCCCATTTAATTTCAGGCATGCAGATACGCTGAGGCGTAAATGGTCTGTTGCTTATATGAGTTTGCCTGATAATAATTATGCTAAACTGCGTAAAGAACATCCTCTGGTATATGAAAATGCGGTAAACCCTGTCCCGCGACCTGATGAATGGTTTCATGCTACCCTTGTGCTTAAAAGCAGGCAGTTAAGCGTTTATGTAAATCATTCATCCACACCTTCTTTAGTGGTCACATTGATTAATGAAAGAACTGATGGCCTGTTTGGTATTTATGCCGATGGGCTTGCCGAAGATTTTGCCAACCTAACTATCAATACAGCACCATGAAAATATTATTTATAGCCATGCTTTTTAGCACAGCCACGGTTTTTGGACAACAGCGCAAAGCATCAGGTAACAATGCATCAGAAAGGTTTAAAATCTTTAATAGAGTTGTGAGTGTAGTAAACGAAGACGGCTCAATAGTGATAAAGTTAAACGAAGCCGAGGGGCCGGGTATTGCTTGGGTTAAAGGAAAACAGTTTACTGAAGGTGCAATTGAGTTTGACATTAAAGGGAAAGATCTCCTTCAGCAAAGTTTTGTCGGCATAGCCTTTCATGGTATTAATGACACCACTTATGAGGCTGTTTACTTCCGTCCGTTCAATTTTAAAACAACCGATCCTGTAAGAAAATTGCACGCCGTGCAATATATAGCCAATCCGCAATTTGACTGGCCGAAGTTGCGGGTCGATTTTCCGAACCAATACGAAAAACCAGTAAATCCTGTGCCAGATCCTGATCAATGGTTTCACGTTAGGCTGGAAGTAAAGGGAAAGATGATCAATGTGTTTGTTAACGGCAGCACATCACCCGCGCTTACAGTGAAACAACTGATTGAATTGCGTGGAAAAATGATTGGCTATTGGGTTGGTAATGGTTCGGCCGGGAACTGGAAGAATTTGACAATTATAGCATTAAAAAAATAAGATTATGAAAACGTGTTTTACATTTTTACTACTGCTGATAGCGGGTCATTCGTTTGCTCAGCAAAAAACACAACCGCATAATTACACTATTATAAAATTATCAGAGTGGATAATCCCCCAAACAGATACCTTAAATTATGCTTTTGATAATTACCTGGGTGCAAAAGCGCTCATCCTGAAACGGAGTATTGCCAACTATAAATCAGCCAGTGTAGCATATCCCAAAACGTTAAATTTTAAGGATGGCGTTATTGAACTGGATATTGCGGCGCCTACCGGCAAAGCTGGTTATGTAGGTTTAGCTTTTCGCATTAAAGATCAGCATCATTACGAAGCTCTTTATTTCAGGCCCGGATCATCAGGAACTATCAACGCGGTGCAGTACATGCCTGAGAAAAAGGTGGAATTTAACTGGTGGGATTATGAAGCCACCAAATACCAGGCAAAGGCCACGTTGCCGCTTACCGCATGGTTTCATGTTAAGGCAATAGTAAAAGGGCGCAACATTGCTGTTTTTGTAAACAACCAACCCAAACCGGTAATGGTGTATAATGAGCTTGATCCAGATCTCAAAACCGGTTCGGCAGGCTTTTGGCTGGGGAACAGCTCATCCGGGGCCTATAAGAATTTAACAGTGCAAACCTTTTAACTTTTATACTATGTTCAGGAACTTTTTCAGGACGGCCTGGCGTTACATGATGCGCCATAAGGTACATACAGTGATTAATATAAGCGGGCTCGCTTTGGGAATAACCTGTTGCCTGTTTATTTTTTTGTGGGTGCAGGACGAACGGCACATCGATAATTTTCACCCGGACGAAAAAAATCTGTACACCATTTATCAAACTACAACTGCCGGCGGAAAGGTTAGCAGTAGCTATTCATCACCCTTAAAATATGTTAACGGGAAAATTGAATTCTTACTAGAGGATATGAAGGATGTTATCCCCGGAGTAAAACTGGAAACCATTTACGCCACAGGTTATGAACTACCCTGGGGGCATGCAGAAACCTTTCAGGTGGGAGAAAAGGTTATGAAGCTGGAAGGCTCTCGTGCCGGTAAAGATTTTTTTAAACTGTTTAACTATCCCATTATTGCAGGCAACGCCGAAACGGCGCTGCGCGATATGAGCGGCATAGCCATTTCACGTAAAATGGCTGCCATGTTCTTTAACAGCCCCGAACAAGCCATTGGCAAAAGTATCCGTTATGAAAATCGACTTAGCTTTGTAGTATCCGCGGTATTTGAGGATGTTACAGCGCAAAGCTCCCTGAAGTTTGATTTTTTGTTTAATTGGGATGCGCAGAAAAAGCTGCTTGACTGGGCATCCAATAATTTTCAAACTTTTATCCGACTATCCCCAACCGCTGATCCTGAGAAAACAGCTGCCAAAATAAACCAGTACCTGCAAACCCGGCTTGCTAAAAATACAGGGACGCAAACGCGCATTGGCTTGCAGCGTTTTGGCGATCAGTATCTGCATAGCAATTTTGTAAATGGGAAACCCGAAGGCGGGCGGATTGAGTATGTACGCATCTTTAGCGAAGCAGCCGTTTTTATATTGATCATTGCCTGTATTAACTTTATGAACCTGGCTACTGCCCGATCAGTAAAACGGGCAAAGGAGGTGGGAGTACGGAAGGTAATAGGGGGGAGCAGGGCAAACCTTATAGGTCAGTTTTTTGGTGAATCGCTGCTTTTTTCGTTCCTGGCCATGCTGGTGTCAGTCATTTTATTGATTGTATTGTTACCCGTATTTGATCACTTTACCGGAAAGCAATTTAGGCCGCCATTTTTACAGGGCTCATTTTGGCTTTCTTTGTTTGGCTTAACATTCATTACCGGTTTTATTGCGGGTATTTATCCCGCGCTTTACTTGTCATCGCTGCAGCCGGCACGTATTTTAAAGGGAGTACTCCGTTTTACACAAGGTGCTATCTGGTTCAGAAAGAGTTTAACTATTTTTCAATTTGTGCTGTCCATTATACTACTTATCGCTACGCTGGTTATTTCGCGCCAAACTAACTATGTGCAAAATACCCATTTGGGCTATGATCGCGAAAATTTGATCTATGTACGTATTGAAGGAGAATTGGCAAAAAAGAGCAATTATTTATTATTCAAGGATCAGGCGTTAAAGATGCCGGGTGTGGCTATGGTTGATCGGAGTACAGAGGCTCCGCATGCCATGAATTTTGTTGTAGCTGATGATATTAATTGGCAGGACAAGGAAAGGAACGCCAGTGTGGGATTTAAACCGTCGTCGGTAGGGTTTGATTTTGTTAAGATCATGAAGTTACAGATAGCCTACGGCCGTGATTTTTCGCCAGCAATTGTTACCGATTCAACCGACGCTTTTATGGTGAATGAGGAAGCGGTAAGGCAAATGGGTATGAAAAATCCGATCGGCAAATGGGTATCGGCATGGAAAAAGCGTGGCCATATCATCGCGGTGCTTAAAGATTATCATACTCAATCATTACATGAACCTATAAAACCGGTAATGATTGATGTAAAAGAAGGCGAAAATTTTGGTGTTATTCTTATCAAAACCCAAACGGGTAAAACCAGGGAGGCTCTTGCAAGTCTTACCAAAGTTTACAAGGATATTAACCCTAACTATCCATTCGCCTACCAGTTTGTTGATCAGGAATACAAAAAGCTTTACAGTAGCGAATTGATTATTACTCAGCTTTCTATAGTATTTGCCATAATAGCCATCGTAATATCGTGTTTGGGCTTGCTGGGACTTGTCATGTTTTCGGCAGAGCAACGGGTAAAGGAGTTTGGCATACGTAAAGTACTGGGTGCGTCATTACCCCAGCTTACTGCCCTGTTTGCTAGTGATTTTCTGCAATTGATCCTGATAGCTTTTTTAATTGCCGCCCCATTAGGCTGGTATGCTATGCTAAGGTGGTTACAGGGCTTTGCTTATCGTATTGACCTGTCCTGGCGGATATTTGCGTTGGCTGGTGTTATTTCCCTGCTAATTGCTATGCTGACATTGAGTTATGAAGCAGTTAAAACGGCTATGGCTAATCCTGTTAAAAGTTTGAGGGCAGAATAATATAAACTCAGGAGGCTCTAAAAAAAATAAAGGTAGAGGCGCATCACATGCGTCTACTATTAAAATTACTTTTTAAGAGATTGCAAGATAAAGGTTGACCCAACCCCAATGGCTGCCCCAGCTGCAACATCAGTAGGGTAATGGACACCCAGGTACATCCGCGAATAGCTGACCGAACCTGCCCATAAAAATGCCGGCGCTATTACATACCACTTAGGATAGGCTCGGGATAGTGCCGTTGCCGTAGCGAAACTACTTGACGTATGCCCTGAAGGGAATGAAGTACTGCCCGCCCGGTAAACCGGAACGATGTTAATATTTTGAATAAATGGCCTCGGGCGTTTAACAATATGTTTAATTAAAAAAGTAAGCCCTGTTGAAAGCAGCGTACTGCTGGCTACATACAAGGAGTTTTGCCGCATTTGTTTGTCGTTACCTACAATGCCACCCACCAGTAAACCAGCCGGAACCCCAATATCGCCATAAAGATGGGTGCGGCTTAGAAACATGAATATATCGGTTTGTTCAGGAGTACGATGATCCATCAGATCGATCATGATGTGGTCATCCAGCTTTTGAAGACCTGATTGTGCCCATGACCGCGAAACCAGTGCTGGAGTTATAAGTAATAGCAGGAAAAAAAAAGATGTTTTCAGGACCGGTTTCATAGGCATTGATGATTCAGGTTTTATTATTCTCTCAAAGGTAATTGGTTTAATACAATTTGTATGATTTTTAAACTTAATAATAAGATAATATCACTGGTGAAAGCATACAATAACTTTACACGGATATAAAACGAAAGTCCCCTAAGCGCTCGCCGCCGGGGACTTTCAACCTAAACCTTATCACAATGGGTAAGCAGAGTTGCTTACTCTTAATTGATACGGCAAGTATAAAAAAAATATTTAAGGACTAATAGGTCAGTATTACCTTTTTTTATTAAGAATAAACGATTTAGTAGATAAATAAGTAGGGCTACTCAGTTTTGGGGCGTTTTGTTCATTTCTGTTCGTTTTGCCATCAATCCTTTACCTGCTAATAAAAGCTCCTGGGTTATATTACGGGTGTAAGTTTTAATCTCCTGCTGAAAATCATTTACAGAAGCACCCGAGCGAATCTCCTCCAAACGCTTCTCCCAGTTACCGGTAAGTTCGGCCTGTGCTATTTTCTGATCTTTTACCACATGATACACATTCAGGCCGGTTTCGGTTGGTACCAAATTTTTTTTCTCCCGGGTAATGTAATCTCTTTTTATTAGCGTTTCAATGATGGATGCGCGGGTAGCAGGCGTGCCAAGACCGCTGTCTTTCATGGCGTAGCGCAGCTCTTCGTCCTCAATTTCTTTGCCAGCTGTTTCCAGTGCTTTTAACAGCGAGGCTTCGTTATAAAGTGGTTTGGGTTTGGTTTGTTTCTCAAGCAGGGCTTTTTCAGGTATAGGCAAACGCTCATCTTTTTGCACTTTGGGAAGGTTCGCGTTTTCTTCGTCCTTCTTTTCCTCGTCAGGTTCATTCAATACCGCGCGCCAACCGGCCGAACTGATCACTGTTCCGCTGGCCGTGAATATGGCTCCTGATTGCACCGTGATCTTGGTGATCTCCTTGATACATTCCTGGTGAAAAGCTTCCAGCATGCGTGCAGCTACCAGGTCATATACCGCTTGAAGGTCATTTGACAGCTGGTAAGGTGTTTCGCCGGTTGGGAGTATGGCATGGTGATCGGTTACCTTTTTCGCGTTTACACTGCGCTTATTCAGCGTTATACCGGTAAGAAAAGTAGCCTGTTTACCAAACTCCGGATGATCCTTAAACTTATCTATCAGTACTGGTACCCCCGCAAATACATCATCGCCAATATAGCGGCTGCCGGTACGCGGATAGGTAACCAGCTTATTTTCATACAGGGTTTGCAGCAAGGTTAGCGTTTGATCGGCGGTAAAGCCTTTTCGTTTATTGGCTTCCTGCTGTAAACTGCTCAAATCATGTAGCAGGGGAGGTGGCTCCTTACGCGGTTTAGCTTCAACGTTGATGACGTGGCCGCCGTTTGGAAATCCTGATGGTACATCTTCTACCTTGTCTGTAACTGCCTGTCCTTCTTCCTTTGTTTTAAAACTATCAACAGATATCGCCCTGAAAACCTGTCCATCTTTATCAACCTGCATGCTAACCTGGTAATACAGTTGGGGCACAAAATTTTTGTTTTCCAGGTAACGCGAACAGATCATGGCCAGGGTAGGGGTTTGCACCCTGCCCAATGAAAGCACCGAGCGGGTTCCTGACGAAATACTTAATGCCTGCGTAGCATTCATTCCAACCAGCCAGTCGGATTGGGAACGGCAATGTGCCGAATTGAACAGGGTATCATAATCACTGCCCGGTTTCAGGTTACGAAAACCTTCCTTAATGGCCTCGTCAGTTTGCGAGGAGATCCAAAGCCTTTTAAATGGCTTTTTGCATTTAAGGTAATAATAAATATAGCGGAAAATAAGCTCGCCTTCGCGCCCTGCATCCGTTGCCACAATAATCTCCGTAGCCTCGTCAAACAAAGCCTTGATGGTGTTTAGTTGTTTTTTTACCGATGGATCCTCTACAATACCATCCTTGGTTTTAACCTTGCGGATACTGAGTTTGAATTTTGCCGGTAGCATGGGTAGGTTTTGAATGCTCCAACCGTAAAAGCCATATTCCTGTGGTGGTGCAAGCTGTAAAAGATGTCCGAATGCCCAGGTAAAAGTATATCCCTTGCCTTCCATGTAGCCATCTTTTTTGGTTGTAGCGCCAAATACTTTGGCTATCTCTCGTGCTACAGATGGTTTTTCGGCAATTATAACTTTCATTTACAGGCTCCTTCAAAAATCAATATAAGGGGCGAAAGGTAGATAAACCAAGTGGCCGCCGCAATGATTGTTGAAAAATGCGTTAAATGGACAAAGGATTAATGGAACAATGACAAGGATAGAAAAAGTCTTTTGGCCATTCATCTTTTGTCTTTGATCCTAAATCTGTCTACTTACTATTCTCGTTCTTTATGCCTTTAAGCAGGGCGTAAATAGCCATAGCGTGTCCGTGTCCCAGTTCAAATTCGTCTTTGAGCCATTGGGTTATATCACCGGCTTTCGCCTTTAGTTCACCTTTTAGGGTGAAGCCTTTTTCTTCGGCCAGTTTTCTGAAATCCTCGGGACCTTTCCCGGTTTTTGACTTAATAGTGTCGAGATATGCTTGGAATGACATGCTGATATGTTTTAAATAGTGATGAATAAATATAAAATAAATTAGTTAGACCTATTTTACAGACCCTTCCAAAAACTCGTTAACCATAGCTGTAAACAGTTCTGGTATTTTGCTGCCGGTATCAGGAAAGGCCATTTCGCCCAGGTATTCACCATGATGACCAGGAAGTATGGCGAGCCTGCCATGTGGTAATAAACGGGCCATTTTAGCCGCGTGCTCAGGGTAGGGGAGATCCCGGTCGCCGATCACGACAAGGGTAGGTGTCTGTATTGATTTGATATCTTCATCGGTCCAGTCTTTAAATACAAGCATGCGCTGAACATCCTTATTGAACATATTCATGAGCTTGGTTGTATCATTATTATTTAATCTTAAATATTCGTCTTTATAAATCTGCGGCATATCGCTAAACTTTGGATCTTTAAACCCTTCCCAAAAGCCGGCCGGCACGCCATCTCTTTTATAAAAAGCCGAAGCGATGATCAGTTTATTGATGAGGCCGGGATGACTTATGGCCAATTGTAAGGCAGTATGACCACCATTACTAAAGCCAAAAACATCAGCTTTTGATATGTTGAGTTGTTTCAGCAGTTCGGCTACATCATCAGCATCCTGTTTAAAAGTTTCAAATGCAGTCCTATCGCCGGTACGGCCGTGGCCCTGCAACTCAATAGCAATTACCTGGTGGGTTTTAGCCAGCCTCGGCATTATTTTGCTAAAAGTGGTATTAATGGTTGAACCGCCGCCATGTAATAATACCAGGGGTTGGCCTGTGCCGTGAATTTCATAATACATTTTAATGCCGTTTACATTGGCATATTGGCCTGACTCTTTTGTTTGTGCATGTGTACTATTGGCGGTCATCATGGCCATGACCATTAAAGGTATTTTAACGAGTGTGCTGCTTGATGGTTTCATGTCTGTATGTTTTGATAGTCAAATGTACAGCGGTACTTTTAATTGCTAAATGGGCATATGCGACATTTAACAGGTTGATTGCGACAAATAAAACTACAGTTTGTTTTGTACATACACATCTAATCTGTGGTTAGAATATCGCCAAAGCGCATATTATCTGTTATTTATGCGCATTGCTGGCATCAATAATTATAATAATACATTTGGTGCTCCAGGGGAGATTTGGGCCGCTATTTTATGCGTACTACCTTTGTTTACGTTAAGATGATAGTGTAAAACGGAGTATCATAGAAAAATGTATAAATAATTTATATTTTAGTGACTGTTTAGTCAGTCACTAAAATTAACTCATCAATAAATATTATTTATATGCAGAAAATGGAAACAAGAACAGTAGTTGAAAATTATTTTAATGCAATTAAGGAAGGCAGGTTTGAAGAAATCCCAAAGTACCAATCTTCTGATTATAAACGCTGGATCAGTGGGGAGGGCTCCTGGCTATTTGGTGGGTGGCAAAATGAAGAAAGTATGTCAAAAATATTTACAATTCTTAAGGAAAGATTTCCGGGAGGAATGAAGATCACGATCAACTCTATTATGGTTGAAGGTGAACGTGCCATGGTGCATTTAAACAATTACGCGGTTAGAACCGATGGCCGCGTTTACGATAATCAAATTGTATTTTTGATTTGGGTTGTGAATGGGCTTATTACGGAGCAGCACGAATTTTTGGACACGATTATGGTAAACGAATTATTTTGCGGCCCTATTTAACAGAAGTAACCAGGAAAATTAAATTTGTTATTGTAAATGGATAAAAGGGAACTATTGCTTGATACGGCACTCAGGCTTTTTGTAGAGTTTGGGTTTCATGCTACACCAACAAGTAAAATTGCTAAACAAGCGGGAATTGCAAATGGAACCTTATTTTATTTTTTTTCAACCAAAGACGAATTGATTAAAGCGTTATATGTAGACATTAAAAGCCGGATGACCGCCTATATTTTGGAAACTATTAAAGACGAAACTTCGTTGTACGGAATAATAAAAGGTTATTATTCCGCACCGCTTTACTGGGCTTTGGAACATAAAACCGAATTTCAGTTTGTTACACAGTTCAGCAACTCACCGTACTTAAATCAAATAGCGGCTGACGAAATTCAAAAGCATATCCAACCGTTTTTAGACATTATAACTAGAGGAGTACAAGAAGGAGTTTTGAAACCGATAGATGTTGATATCATTTTTGCACTCATCAGAGGTCATACTTTTAGTATTAATCAATACCTGATTGAAAAACCATTCCCTAAAGCAGAACAGGATAAAGTTATCGACGAAACTTTTTACTTGCTATGGGGTATGATCAATAATCGGTAAGCCAAACCTGACTTATCGGTTTAAAGTCATTTTATAATACCTGGTAATGAGCATATAACCAATCATTTCAAACCGGCGTTGCTCAGTTGAATAAAGCCGGTTATAGTGCATATGGATCAGGCTAGTGGCAATTTGCTCGTTTGTATTGATGTTGGGTAAAGCTGTTTTAATTTTGTTAAATACCTGGCTCTGCAATTGCTGATTTATTTGGTGGTTATTAATAAATGTATCCATATTGGGTAAGCTGGCCATGTTTTCGATCAGTAGTTTGATCTGTTTATTGTGCTGATGATAATAGGTTAAAATGATATCTGTTTCATTATCGCCTATATTAAATTCGTCCTGAAAGGATTGGGCCGACCGGAATGCAACGGCATGTTTCTGCGTTGTCGTAAACGAACACAAATTAAATATATCGTCGATATTTTTTAAGCTGACCCAGAATAGAGGAAGCTGAACTTTTTCATATTCCTCTTGATGCATAAGCGCATTTATGCAGTATTCGCTATCGATATTAAAACATTGTTCAATAAAGGGATACGTTTGGGGCGAATACCTTTCCAACTCGCGTTCGTAAGTGTCTATTTGTATTTTCCAGATCAAATTCTGACTGACGTACTGTGCAAGTGATTGTTTAAGATCATTGATCAGCAATTCCATATATTTTATATCCAACACATGAAAACGCAAGCGCAGATGATGATCCGGGTCGGTATACCGGATAAAAAACCAATGATCAATATACCCTTTTTCCTTCCAATGCTTGCTTATTGGCAGTATAAGTGTACTTAGCAAAGTATCAGCTAAATAGGTTGAACAATATATTTTATAATAAAACCACTCTGTACCGGGCGAAAAACTCCGTTGTACATTCAATTCAGATCGAAAAGCACTCAGATCCAAACTTCGGCCTTTAAATACTGCTGTGTTTTTTGCTATAGCGACAAATTGATGGTTATAAGGATAATTGTTTTTGTCGACTACACCATCTGGGTCGGGTGGTATGTATTCCTTTATTACAATGTTCTTTTTTTTACGTATCCCGGTTATAAATATCTCGAATGTAAGCGGATCAAATCTGTTTACCAATATGGTTTGATCGGCCTCGGCCCATAAAAACAACTCAGGGATTCGCCATTTAATACATTTACTGTTAAAGACTTCCATTAAGCTTGCTATGCTTTTATCCGTTGTATCGCTTATAATATACTCATTTTTTAATGTCCATTGTGCACTTTGTAAAATGGCATTTTTGTATTCAATACGGGGCGATAATTGTATCCCATTAAGCGCTACCGATTGGTTTAATCCAAAGTGTCTGATGGTGTTTTCGTATTGCAATGCGCCTAAAAGCCGGTAAACAGATAATGAGCCCGAAGCATAATTGTGCGCATTATCAATTCGGGGAATGATAGGTTTGTCAAGTTTTTTTGAAAAAAGTATAATGGACCCACGATCTAGTTGTATCCATATATCACTTACCGGGATCTGATTTTCAGGTGGCAGGGCAGAGGATGATAGATAAGGAATCTGCAAATCGCGCAGATCGGGATTTTGTAATACGTTCCCAGTCCGGTTTTCAGGGAGATGAACTACCGAAGCAATGATGTTTTCGCTGTTGTTATCCTTTTCAAACTTGGCAATATCCCGGAGTAGGCGGGCTGTTTCTTCATCACCGTTACCAAACCGCCCTAGCAATGCGGTTCCGCTTGCTCCGCCAGCATTTTCTATTATCAGTTTAGTTTGCCCAGAGTTAACCAGCTTAAACATTACAGGAAAAGTGCGGGGCAAAGGAGGAACTTTGGTTAACACTTCAAGTTTTCTGATCTCCTCTTTTTCTATTTTAATGATAAAAGAATCCGTGTTTAAAAGGTTGTTTAACTTTTTAGCGAAGAATTCTTTGACGGGAGATGTTTTTTCTTTATCTGCTCTGTTGTTGCTCGGAACTGATTTAAAAAAGTTTAATTGATTTAATAACTCATTCCCAAAATCAACTGAGGTAATAACCTCCGTATCAATAATACCTGTATCCGGATCAAATAAATGACTTAATGGAACCGGCTTGTCGCCAAATCTTTTATCCATCTTTTCTTTGATATTGTTATACCATTTGTCAAGCGTGTTTTCTGATGCTAAAACTTGTAAAGCATAAATGCCTTCGGCTACAATGCTTTGTACATCAGTGTTTATAGTATAGTTTGCTGATCTGTTATAGCTATCTAGCTGAAACAAATTGTGACTATCAGTTGAAGCTATCCCTGCTGATATAATTGATTGCCACATTTTTAACAGCTGAGTTCTTCGTTCAGATCCATTTTCGGCAGATTGCAGCAAGGAGGCCATATCCCCTAATAATTTAATCTTATTATCAACTTCCTGAGTATTATTGGAGTTTTTAATCTCCTTTAAAATAGTTATGATCTGCTGTAGAGTATCATCATCGCTCAATCTGGGTTGCAAGGCACTAACCAACACCTGCGAGTTGATCAATTCAATCAAATAATCGGCTACAGCAGATTGGCCGAGTTGAAGAAGATCACATAGCTTATCACATAATACATTAAAAGGAGTAAGCGTATTTAAACATGTTTTAATGGTAAGGTCAAGCTCTTCAGTTATTTCTATTGCGCTTAACTTGTATTTTTTTTGGGTTTGATCAATTTCGTATTCGTAGTAACGGTATTCGTCATTAACGCGGTATAGGGAGGTATTGGACTGGTAGCTTAGTTGGTGTATGAATGTTTTTTCAAGGCTTTCAATAAGCAAACACAAAAAGCCGGTATCTAATTTTATTTTGCAAAATACCTGATTCGGGTTAAGAACAATATTGGTTGTGCCTCCCCATTTTACGGTGCCATAAGAGGAAAATAAACCGAAAGGCGTAGCACGGAAACACATACGGTTATAGTATTTCAATAACGTCAGATAAATTTTCTTACTTTTCTTTTCATCTGTTATTTCGCCCCGTTTCCATTTTTCAAAAACCCTATAAAAATGGGGCGAGGCCACATAGATGCTATCCATAAACAGCTCATCATTGATGAGCTCATGCAGTGGGTTTTCTGAAAAGTTGTAGTGGTTTACAGGATATCGTGGAGAGCGAAGGCAAACAGTAGGGAAAAAGGAAATTTCCATTTATCAATATTAATTATCGCTAAATCAATCAGAAGTTAACCTGTACCTTTAAGTTTAAAGCGCTTTAGAAGTATAGGTATTTATTTATTCTCTATTAGGTTTTTTCTTAAAATTTCAAAAAACATGGCTTTATAACTATCACTGATCGGTATGATCTCGTCTGTGCCTTTCAGGAAAATTTGATTTCCATCTACTGATTTTACTTTATTTATAGAAACAATATATGATTTATGAGTACGGATAAATTTATCATTCGGCAGATTTTCTTCGATTGATTTCATGTTTAATAACGTTACGATCTTTTGCTGATCGGTATAAACTGCGATGTAATTCTTTAAACCTTCCACATAAATAATATCACTCAGATCAACCTTTAATAGCTTGTTTTTTGAATCGGTTTTTAAAACTATAAACTCGTCGGGATTGTAAATGAGTTTTTCAGTTTTTTTTGCCCTGACCCTTTGAAGCGCATGCAGTAAACGATCAAGAGCAACCGGTTTTAATAAATAATCAAGCACTTCGTTTTCAAAACCCTCTATTGCGTATTCTTTGAAGGCCGAAGTTATAATGATATCAGTTTTCTTTTTCAATAGTTTTATAAACTCGATGCCTGAAATTTCGGGCATTTCGATATCTAAAAAAATAAGGTCGACTGAGTTTTCTTCTAAAAAATAAAGGGCATGGAGGGGATTATTAAACGTTTTAATAACGTTTACATAGTCAATTTTTTTAAAATGGATCTCTAAAAGATCAATGGCATGTTGTTCGTCATCAATCAATATGCAGTTTAACATTTGTTTAGGTATTAATTTTTAAATCAATAGTATAAAATAGGGGTTCATCAATAATATCCAGACTATGTTGCTCCGGATACGCTATTTTTAATCTTTTGGTTACATTGGCTAACCCCACTCCATTACTTTCGATATTAGTTTTGGTCTCCTTTTTTTTATTTTTCATGAAAAATAATATAGAGTTATCCTGAACCGCTATTTTGATATGAAATGGGTGGTTTTGGTCTAAAAAAGTACCATATTTAAATGCATTTTCCACAAATGTAATGAGTATAAATGGTATTATTTTAACATTCTTTAAATTCTCAACATCAGGCGTTTCCATGTTGATATACATGCGTTTATTGTAACGTAGCTGATGGATTTCTATCAAATTTTGAATTTGCTGTATCTCATCTTCTAGAGGGATCATTCCTTCCGGATCAGGATCTTTGAACGCGTTACGCATAATGTCAGAAAGCAACATGACACTTTTTGATGCTTTTTCAGAGTGTTTTATAACTTCGGTATATATAAAACTTAAGGTATTGAATACAAAATGCGGGTTAAGTTGCAGCCGCAGGTAATTTAATTCAGAACGCAGTTTTTCTTTTTCAATTAATGCTGTTCTTTCCAGCTCTGCAACCCTCTTTTTTTCCAGCTTTAGCAGATTCCTTTCTGTATTTATTTTATAGTTAAAAAGCCAATAGGTATAACTAACGGACATAAAGTATACAAAACGGAATAAACGTAACACTACGAAATCTTTGATTGAGTTTGTATACCAGGCATTTGGTAAATTGACATAACTAATATACTTCATCAAAAACCAACCGGAGCACAAATAAGCCACCGTAAAAAGTGACAGATATATAAATAATTTCAGATAGCGGTATTGGACATTATGATTATATGCTATGATATAGTAACCGGCGTAAAAAATCGTAATATTTAGGATAAAATATGCAGCAGAACTTAATAGGGAAACAGTACTTGGGTAAAGCACCAACATAATCCCGTTTTCATAAAAAAAATAAATAACCCAAATGCTTGCGTGCGTAAAGATGTTTTGCAAGGAGGGGTTATCTGATTGTGGTCCTTCTTTTTTTTCTGACATATTAAAATTAACTGATTAAATACTTACTTATGCGCACTGCATTTGTAATGTAGTATATTAAATATTATTCATTAAATTAGCATATTAAAAATTATAAAAAAAACCACTAAAAATTTAAATTTAATATGATAAACGCAACTAAAGAAGGACATGTTGAAAAAGGAATTCAACTAAAGAAAAGAACAATTTTAAAGATCGTTGGTAGATCTGACTTTTATCAGAATAGGGAATTGGGAAATAATCAATCTACCGAAACCCAATTACCTACAAATACTTCTATATCTACAGTTTCAAGCTTTGAAAATTAGAAATAAGAGTTTGGATGAAATTCTCCAACAAAAAGCCCTTAAATGATTTTCATTTAAGGGCTTTTTGTTGGAGAGAAATTTCCTAGCTTACATGTATCCCTCATTTAACATACCCCATCTTTATCATCCCTATCTGAGGCTACCCATACTTGCTACTTGTATAGATAGCCCCTGCTACAACTCGCACAAATTGTAAAAACTGCTTAGTCATTATACTTAACCCAGATAAACCTACAAACACAGCGAATACGTTTTCGTAGATTATTACAGCGCAATATGGCACCAAACGCCGTGGTGTTTGTATTATTGGTGTTTGTATTATAATGTATAAACGGTACAACCATCCGTTCATAACCAATTAGCATTATAGCAACCCGTATTATAAACCATAGCGGAAACCGATCCCGTTAAAAATAAAAACTGATGAAAAAACTTTTTACAGCTTGTTTAATGTCTATCTTATTTGTGCATACTGTTTTTGCCCAAAAAGAACTTACCCACGACGAACGTATGAAATGGTGGCGCGAGGCCCGTTTCGGAATGTTTATTCACTGGGGCGATTATGCGGAATTGGCCGGTATGTACAAAGGCCATGAAGTAGGGCGTGGCGGCGAGTGGATCATGAACAGGGCCAAAATACCGGTGGCCGAATATCAGCAGTTTGCTAAAAAATTTAACCCGGTAAAATATGATGCCGATGCATGGGTAAAGCTGGCAAAAGAGGCTGGTATGAAATACATCGTGATCACCGCGAAACATCATGATGGCTTTGCCATGTTTAAATCAAACGCCAGTAAATGGAATATTGCCGATGCTACACCATATGGCAAGGATGTTTTAAAACCATTGGCAGCGGCTTGTTACAAGTATGGTATTAAGCTGGGTTTTTACTATTCGCAGGCACAGGACTGGAATAATCCCGGTGGCGCGGCAGCACGCAAAGTAAGTAGTGAGGGCTGGGCCAATCCCGATTCGGCAAGGATTGATGCTTATACCAGGGAAAACAATGGTCACTGGGACTCAGTACAAACCTCAAGTACTATGGGCGAGTATATTGACAGGGTAGCCGTTCCACAGGTAAAAGAGTTACTAACCAATTACGGCGATGTCGCGGTTATTTGGTGGGATACGCCAACTAATATGACCGATGAGTATGCCCAAAAATTGCAAGATGTGTTAAAGCAGCAGCCTAACATCATCAGTAACGACCGACTTAAGCGCCCTAATTTTGCAGGCGATTATAAAACACCGGAGCAAAAAATACCAAATCTTAGTGAATTGGATGGTAAGGACTGGGAAACCTGTATGACCATGAACGGAACCTGGGGTTATAAAAGCTATGACCATAAATGGAAAACCCCTGAAACATTGATCCATAATTTGATAGACATTGCCTCAAAAGGCGGAAATTACTTGTTAAATGTTGGCCCAAATGCTGAGGGCGAATTTCCGCAGGAAAGCATAGCTTCCTTAAAACAAATAGGTGCCTGGATGAAAGTAAACGGCGAAGCCATATATGCTACCAAGGCAAGCCCGCTACAACCATTAACCTGGGGGCGTTGTACCCTTAAGCCTGATGGGAAAAATACCATCCTTTATTTTTCAGTATTTAACTGGCCAACTGACGGTAAATTGGTTATTCCCGGCTTAAAAAATGAAATTGTTAGTGCCAAGCTATTGACGGATGGTGCCAGCTTAAAAAGTGAAGCAACTAACGATGGCATAGCCATCAATGTACCGGCTGCGGCTACAGATGCTATTGCCACTGTAGTTAAGGTAGAGGTTAAAGGTGTTGTGGATGGACAAACAGCCAGGGCCAATAGTAAAATGAAAACAGGTTCTATTGATTAATAATTGGAGATGTATCAATAATAGATCTAAGTTAAATGGAGCCACAATTATTCAAAGTATCAGCAGGGCCTGCCCAATTCTTTAGTGTACGGCAATACCTTATTCCCTGCGTTAATAAACGCTGACAAACTTCAAAAATAAGATCCATATGAATGAACTGGCTGATCTGGTAGAGATCAGCCTTAACTCTTTTTGCCGTTACTTTAAATTACGCACCACCAGTAAAACTTATTCTAAATTTTTGCTGGGAGATCAAGGTTGGCTATTTCTGTAAACTGCGTATCCTGCGCTAAATATTAAAACATTCACCTCCTATTTTTTCAACAGCCTGTGACAAGTCAACACCTGGTTTTACATGGATAGTCATATTAAGAGGGTATTAAGCACCAAAGCTAACTTGTGCAAAAGGAGGTGAGGAGAATAGAAAAATCTTCTACTTGGCACCCGCTCACGGCTCATAGTTGTTTGTATAGTAACCAATGGAAAAAAACGAACGCGATCTTTACGTTGCTAAACTGATCAGCAAACAAAGGGTACCATTACATCTGCCCAAAAAGGCAAACTGGATAATATCGGGAAAGTCGCTTTTAAAGCAATGACAGGTTTTTAAGTACAAACGAGTACCATTCTATTAACCTCAATGGATCAAAGATCTGCATCAATTCCTTATGGGCTGGTTTCAATGCCGACTATGGTTGTGAAATTTCATATGTTGGTATCTGAGGTATGTGGATAGGGTTAAGCCATGACTTTTGTAGAGCTTAGTTTGGGGTATTTATTATTTAACTAATTCTCCGTGTAGCTCTACTTTATTTTTTCCATAATTAAAACTATACTCAACATCGGCATTTAGCTGCTGTTCACTGAAATGACAGGTGATGGTTTCTGTATGCGGGCTTTCAATATAGCGTAGTTTTAATTGCAAAGTCTGCTGGTCATTCCATCCATAACTACCCTCAACCTTGTAAGGCAACAATAAAGAAAAATCTTCTCTGGCTCCCGAAACCAGGCTGGGGCCCTGCATATCCGTTTTACCCGGTAACCATTTGCCTGTTTCAAAATTAAGCATATAGCTTGCTGAATCTTTTTTTAAAGTGACATGACAAACATTATGGGTAATATTAAAAGTTATTGAACTGATATGTAAATTATTGGGTTGAATTGAAAATGTTTTGTTGAATGTGCCATTTATGTTATTGGTTGCATTAGCTCCCGGAGGTAAACTTAAAGCAGTTAAATGTTTTTCAAGCTGATCATCACCAGCCTTGTCAACCGGCAAAATCTGCGGATGCATAGCTGGTAGCAAATATTTCCATACCAGGTCAAGCTCTCCCTGCATATCGATTGTTTCTGAAGTGATAGCAATTACAGCATCTTGATCTGGCATCACAATAATGTACTGTCCGAAAGCACCGTCAGCCCTGAACGCGTTATGACGGCAGCGCCAAAACTGATAACAATAGCCCTGCATCCAATCGCTTGAATCCTTTTTACTTTGGGTTATTCCCGGTGCCTGATCAATTTTAAAGGTGGTAGCTTCTTCAATCCATTCTTTTGGCAACAACTGGTCTCCTTTCCATACACCTTTTTGCAGATAGAGTTGCCCCAGCTTAGCCATATCTTCTGTTTTCAAACGCAATCCCCAGCCACCGGTATTGATACCTTTCTTATTAATTTCCCAATCCATACCATTTATTCCCAGTGGATCAAAGAGCCGGGGTTTGAGATAATCAAGTTCTTTTTGCCCAGTTACTTTTTGTACAATGGCCGACAGCATAAAAGTAGCCAGGGTGTTGTATAAAAATTGACTGCCGGGTTTGTGTACTATAGGCAATGCCAGGAAGGATTTGACCCAATCATCTTCTCTTGCTGCAACTGCAAAAGTAGGGTCGGGATCTTGTCCGGCAGTCATGGTTAAAAGATCTTTTATTGTAAGTGCTGCAAGATAAGGCTTTACCGTATCAGGCAAATTGTGAGGGAAAAAAGAGATCACCTTATCATTTACTGACAGTCGTTTTTCGCTAACTGCAAAACCAATGGCTGTAGAAGTGAAGCTTTTGCTACAACTGTACAGGCTATGCCTTAGTGTTGGTTGGTACGGGTTCCACCAGCCCTGTGCTATTACTTTGCCATGACGTAAAAACATAAAACTATGAAACTCATGTTTGCTTTTTGTCGCTGCATTCAGAAAACTGTCTATCCCAGTTGATGAAACGCCTTCTGCTTCGGGCACGCTAATAGGGAAGGAGTTTGTTTTTTGGGCATAAAGCGAACTATTGAAAAATAGAAAGCATAAACCTGCTGCGAGCAATTGTCTTTTATAGGAATTAGACCAGAGTTTTCCGGTAATTCCCAAAAGCGGTAAACGATGGGTAAACATGCCGATAATTTTAAGCGTTTATAATTCAAGTGAAAATAAGCTTTTTTTGAAAAATAAATTCTTATAAACACTCAATTCGTTTGGCAATATTATTATTAGCCTTCGCTCTTTAAAATATCAGTTGATGCAGGTGAATGCTTCTGTAGTTTTAACGGTGCTTCCTACTACACTTACTATTATTCTGTAAGTTGCACCTGCACGTAAATTATCAGGTACAAATGCTTCTATGCTAGTCGATGTAACGATTCCTATATAAGCTGATTTAAGATCTACCCCCGTTTTAAAATCGATGAAACTAACCCTTGTATTATCCCTATTTGGGTTTTTAAGATTAATTCCATTAATAACAATAGTGGCGTTCCTTTTTGCAGAATGAGGTGTGAAAGATGTTATTGATGGAACGAAAATCTCGAATTCCTGGGGTGCGATAGCGGTTAAACCAGCTATGGTAATTGTAATAGGATATTTTCCTGATAGGAGGCCGTCTGGGACATTGAAGGTCAGTTCTATATGACCAGCTCCAGTTGAAGCGCCCGTAATAATAATATTGCCAAAGGATATTTGGGAAAAATGATTTGTGTTTCTGAACCCCTTACCATATATAAATAAAAGCTGCCCAGCGAAACCCGAAGTATAGGAAATAGATTGAATAATTGGTGCCTTTAAATGGAAATTCATTGCTGATGTAATCTCGGTGGTACCAGATGTAAGTGTAATTTTAGCAGATGGTTGGTCTATATCATCCGGCACTATAACCTTTGCAGAAGTTTCAGCCGCACTTATAACTTTGGCTTGTACCGTTCCGAATTTAATGGAAAGTGCAGTGGAATCAGTACCCAAATGCTGACCTGTGATGGTTATGGTATCACCGATGAATGCAGTTTGAGGCGAAAAATCTGTGAATAGTGGTATTGGGGGAACTGAAGGGTTGCCTAGTGTTGGTGTTGTAACAGTTGGAGTGGGTTTGCCAGATTCAGGAGGAGCATCTTTTTTACTGCAAGCAACAAAAAGTGTGATGAAGATCAGATATATTATAATAATAGGGGCTTGTATTTTCATATCGTTTTATTGATTTTTTGGTTAATCATTTTTGGCAGATGATTTTAAATAGTGTCTGTTGATGGTGATCATCATGGAATATACTATTTTAGGGATTGGACAGGGCTTAGCCTGCTTTACTTAGATACTGAAAACTGTAGCCACCTGCATTCGGCATTATATTACTGGGGTTTCCAATGGTTGTTTTCAGGATGAATATCTGCATCAAACGCGTTGCCCAAAACAATTTCCTTTATCGGCATTTTGGCTTTAATCCCAACGCGTACTGATTTGGCACCGGTCATCCAACAGCCAATGTTCCGATTGAGGGTTTGCTTGCTACCATCGTTGTAAATAATTGTTAGGTGGATAGGTAAAATAAGGTTGCCCAGACTGGAGATAGTAATAGTATAGTCCAGTTTATGCCGGGCAACCTTCGTGATGGCCAGATCGGGAATATTCTTTTCAAAGAACCAATTTTTCCAAAACCAGTTCAGATTTGCGCCACTGCCAGTATTCATGCAATTAAAAAAATCATATGGCGAAGGGTGTTTTCCATTCCAATTGTCCATATAATGATGCATGGCCTTTAAGAACAATTTATCACCCAGCATCTCCTTAAGGTACAGCATAGCCAATGCCGGCTTAAGGTCTTTATCGGCATATCGCGCTTTTCCATATAGCTGCGGCGTAGGCGTTATAATGGGCATATCCTCATCGGTGTCAGCGCTGTTGTTTACATCACTAATGTCATAATTAAAGGCATCCGCAGGATCAATCTTGGGGTATAAATAAAATTCGGCCATTGTTGCCCAGCCCTCATCCATAAACGAGTATTTAGTTTCGTTGGTGCCAACGTAAAATGGGAACAAGGCATGAAAAACCTCATGCGCCGTAAATTCAATAATTTCCTTTTTCTCTTTAAACGGTAGGTTATTAACCATCATGGGGTATTCCATCGCATCCAAACCATCAAAAATGGTTTCATGCGAATAGGGAAATGGCACTTTAGGGAAATAATGGCTGATCAATTCTACTGTCTTCCGTGCATATCCAACTACCGGGGTATAAACGTCATCGTCAGGGTTAAATACAGCATCAATTCTTGTACGCCTCTTCGTTGTTGAATCAACCAATACGCTGCTGGCTTTCCATACATAATGATTGCTTATCGCAAACGCGAAATCTGTAACATTATCAGCCTCAAACTTCCAGGTATTGGTTGCATTACTGGTGGTGATATTTCCATTTTTTAGGTCATCGCTAGTAATAATGTCTGTTGTAGTATCATTTATTTCTGCCTGATTAATTCTGGTTACAATTTGGGGTTTATAAACTTGCTGTACATTTTTCAGATCGCCGGTTGCCCAAACCTGGTAATTGCGGGGTACCGTTATCTCCGTATGAAAACTCCCATAATCGTTGTAAAATTCTTCTTTACCTATGTAGGGATATTCATTCCAGCCATCAATATCGTCATAAACCGCAATTCTGGGGAAGAAGTAGGCAATAAAAAATGCTCCGCTGTCAATCTGCCCGGTGCGGATAAATGAACCTTTATTTAAGGTATAATTGTAGTTAATTGCCAGGTGGGTTTTTTGACCTGGTAAAATATGGCTCCCCTTGATGTGCATATTGGTTCCAAAAACTATCTGTTTGGTACTGTCAGGTTTCTGGTTATCAATAGTTAGCGAACTGATGTGAATACCTTTAGTTTGGTCCCCGGGGGCTACATATACATTACGTATCGCGTCGCTCTTATATAAATTGGGATAGAGCTTGAGTACTAAAGTTTTTAAAGTATCGGGACTGTTGTTGGTGTAATTAATGTTTACGGTACCTGTTAATTGCCGTGTAACCGGGTTAAAATTTACCTTAATATCATAATGGGCTGTATTTTGCCAATAAGCCTTTCCTGGTGAGCCGCTTTTACTTCGGGTTGTTTTAAAACAGGCTTTTTTGGCATTACGAGTTACGGGCAATTCTTGAGCGCGGCATAATTGCCCGATAAACTGAAACAACAAAATAATGCTGCAATATAGACTAAGTGTATAAAGAGCCCTTAGAATTTTCATGGTGCAAAAAAAAAGATTATTTCCTTTTGCATCATTTTTATTAGATCAATACTGCTTTGTTGTGCTTGAAAAACCAATTTATGCTGATATGCGCATTTCAAGTTAAGAATATTGCAGTTTACACCATAATAGTAGTTGTTCGTCTAAAAACTATCGGAGCAGGTATAAAAATGAGCAATTTTGTATGATGATCCCTTTGGTTAAAAAAAATTATAGGGCAATTGGCGGCCACTTGCTTTTTTGGTTGTTCTTCATTCTGTACAACCTTATCGATGCAGGATGGACAGATAACTATTCGTGGATTTTTAGTATACCACAATCACTTATAACTGATCTGGTTGTAATTATACCGATGGTGTATATAAATCTTTACATGCTTATGCCCGTACTCTATAATAAGCGTAAGTATGTAATATACATTTGCTGTTTCATTTTTTTGTTATTTGCGGGGGGGCTGGGGAAACGTTTTTTTGCATTTTCGTTATGGCTTCCCTTGGAACATTTGAACAATCCAGCTAACTGGGATCCCGGCGATTTCTGGATCCTGGCACGGATAGTTAAAAACATTGCAAAGATTTTTCCGGTGATTGCTGCTACAATGGTCCTTAAACTAGTAAGTAACGCTTATCAGCAGGAAATAAGGCTGCGGACGATAGAAAGGGAAAAATTTGATGCTGAGATCGGTTTCCTAAAAGCCCAGATTAATCCACATTTCTTCTTTAACACCCTCAACAGCCTTTATTTTCTTACCCTGGAGAATTCTCCAAAAGCTCCAACATTGGTGATGCACCTATCCCAATTGATGCGGTATATGCTTTATGATACCAGCACGAGTCAGGTTTTGCTTACAGATGAACTTGCCCACCTGAAAAATTATATAGGAATTGAACAAATGCGCTTTGGCGACCAACTCGAATTATCTTTTCAGTACTCTGGCCAGATTGATGGTCAGTGGATAGCCCCGCTTCTGTTGCTTCCCTTTGTAGAAAATGCCTTTAAACATGGTATTAAAAACAATGGTGGTTGGGTGACCATAGATCTTAAGGTCAGCGAAAAACGACTATATTTAAAAGTTGAAAATAGTTTTGCAGGAACTTTCACTCAGAGAATGGGCTTAAAAAATGTAAAAAGACGGCTTGCGTTAATTTATCCCTTGCATCATCAACTGAGTATAAAACAAGATAATAACATTTATCAGGTAGACCTGAAAATAGATTTATGAGAAAGATCAATTGTATTATTGCCGACGATGAATTGCTTGCCAGAAACGGGATTATGAATTATGCCAGTAAATTAGCACAGTTGAATGTGGTAGCGATTTGTACTGATGGCATAGGAGTTTACAGTGCTATTAAGGAAACCAACCCCGACCTTATCTTTCTGGATATACAGATGCCGCATCTTACCGGCATGGAGTTACTGCGTACCTTGAAAAATCCCCCCGCGATTATCATTACCACTGCGTATAGTGAGTTCGCTGTAGAAGGTTATGAATTGAATGTTGTAGATTACCTACTTAAACCGATCTCGTTCGAACGCTTTTTAAAAGCCATCGATAAATATGAGGCATGGATCAATCCAAGGCTTACAAATAATCTTCAGGTTTTGCCGCAAGGAAACTTAAGTGCGCCTGATCCCTTTATCTATGTGAAGGCCGAAAAGCGAATGGTGAAAATACTATTAAAGAATATTCTTTATTTAGAGGGCTTGAAGGACTATGTGAAAATAAACACTTTGGAACAGCAGATTATTACTTATCAAACCTTAACTTATTTTGAGGAAAAACTACCAGATAGCAGGTTTTCGCGGGTGCACCGTTCATTTATCGTAGCGCTTGATCATATTAGTTCATTCTCTGGATCAGAAGTGCGGGTTGGTACTGTAGCCATCCCAATTGGCAGGACCTATTTGAGGGACGTTGTTAAAAAATTAAACCTGCCATAGGACCCAATAAAGACAGATTAGTAAGTTTAGTTGCAACCTGATTTGCGCGCCATTATAAATTATTATAGTAGGATGGAGATAACAAATCGTCCCCTGCAAGAAACTTTCAGGCCAGTACTACAAAGAGATATTATTACAATATTAGCCTGTTGCAACAATCTTGTTTAAGACTATTAATTGACTGAATATAGCTATTTCAATTTAATATAACTAGGTAATTTAGTGCCATATAACACAGCAAATTATGTTTAAGGTACTATCACTTCAGGAGAATATGAAACTTGCTAGTACAATTAATATCCTACGTTATGACTAAAACACAAACATCAGTTGATTTAAGTATGACCCACGCTATTCAACCTGTAAAGCCTGGAAATTATATTACAAAACTCAATGGTAAGATGATGAAAGTTGTAGATGGTATAGTTTCGCCAATGACAAAACCTGTTATTTTAACCACTGGAGTGGAAATAAATATTGATGGCTCTGTTAACTTACCGAATGGTAAAACAGCTAAGATGAAGGAAAATTTACAAGTTACTATGAGTGGGAATTTCTATGGCCAAAAGAATAATTAATAATAGTTAGGGTATAGCATTGATTAGTTCCTTAGTAAATTAATTTTTTAATTTCTTAGGCAGGATATTCTTCATCATTATCCTAGCCGTTTCTTTCAGATCTTACCTGAATAAAAGCCTCATTAATTAGCCACATCAATTAACAGTGGGCTTGCTGATTTGAATTGTATTGGTTAGGTTTTACAAGATACACCACATAAATGTGGTTGAAAATGTGTCCAGTATTTTGGTTTTTCGATCAACTGGGCCTTTACTGCCCCGAAAACTATAAAATCAGCTCTTAATAATACTCACCATTAATAAATCGCTATTCACCTTTGTTCAGGTAGCCTTCATCTAAATAGTAAAAAGTTGCAAAAAAAGCTTCATTTATTTGTAGTGTAATGAGTAGTGAATGGTTATATAAATTACAAAAACAGTTGCTGATGAAGCGCAATAATATTCCAACAACTAACATAAAGGTATTTGCTTGATCATGTCAGGATTTAGGCGAACAGATAATAATAAACAGTCAAATCATGACCTTAGAATTTAATGTACCCGAAGGGTGTGTTTTTTGGGAGGCTTTTTCAAAATCCACCGAAAACACGATAAAAGACAGAATTATAATGTTACCTATACAGATTGGCAATCGTTTCATAAGGGGGATTGAAATCAATCCTCATATGCAAATGGCCATCATAAAGGATGAACTAAAAGAAAACTGGCTTCAAAAAGGGTGCACCGAAAAGAAAGTAGTTATGATCGCTTTTCAAAACGTTTTTAAACTTAAAGGCGATTTATTACAGTCCGAAGCAACCAGAAATTATTTGCCATTGGTGCGGTTGACTACCGTTAGTTCGGATTATAAGATTTTGATTCCGGCGAATATAGAAATGGGATCTATAATTATTACTGTGGATGCGGGGTATTTAAAAGAACTACTTAAACTACAGGACGAAAATAGCGTATTCAAAAAAATCATATCGGAGGATCAACCCTTTT
The DNA here is from genome assembly GCA_030445275.1 of Mucilaginibacter sp. Classification (GTDB taxonomy): domain Bacteria; phylum Bacteroidota; class Bacteroidia; order Sphingobacteriales; family Sphingobacteriaceae; genus Mucilaginibacter. Next base: position 88,549 of record JAUCSE010000013.1, on the reverse strand, counting down.
TGTACGAAGAAGTTATTTCCCCACGCATTCAAGATGTAGCTGCAGAATTAGTAGAAACAAATATACCCAAAGAGTTGTGTGAGTTTTATTTAAAAGTGAAGACAGAAGAACTGATTTATTTGTTATTTTCAGAATTGTTGAAGCAAAATGATCACCCGTCCCGGTTGATTAATAAAGCTGATGCAAGAAAGATATATCAGGTAAAAGACAAAATTCTTGCAGCAATGGATGTGCCTCCAAACCTGTCTGAATTGGCGAAATTTTCAGGAATGAGTGAATCAAAATTACAACGACTATTTAAGCTGATTTTTGATAATAGCATTTATAATTATTATCAATCATACAGAATGCAGGCTGCGGCATCCCTTATTAAAGAAAAAGTTTCGATATCAGAAGCTGGGTATCGTTTGGGATTTTCAAATCTCAGTCATTTTACCCGCATTTTTGAAACTCATATTGGTGTAAAGCCCAAGAAATATGCGATAGCTAGCAGATAACCCCCCAGTTAATGATTGCATATTCGCTTAAATACCTGAAAAAACTGCAGCTTAAATTGAAAAATTCCGCCTGGTATCCTGACTCCGAAATAAAATGTTGCCGAAGTACCTGACCGCTTCCCTCGTTCATTTTGCCTGGAGGACTAAGTAAAGCGACAACCTGCTTTATCTAAACACCTCAGACTGTATATTATAAAAGAATAAACAAGGATTCAGAAAATCGCAATAATTTCTACTACATAACCATCAGCCATATCAAATACCAGTAAATGACTGAGATACTGGATTTAATTCGTGGGTTCCCAGCTTTAAGAATTGTGCATCAGGAATATAGGGCTGACCAGCGATATAACTACGACCACCGGGAACTGCGTTATGAAGATAATCAATGCACGAGTATGTAGGAAAGGGCAACGCCAATAAAAAAATATAATTTATTGCATAATATTTTGCTAAATCGTTTTTATTGATTAGTTTGGACGATAATTACCAATTACAGATAACCGATTCTTTTACATACTTCAGGGATTAAAAAATGACCAATAGCAAACAGGCCGTTTTTGTGGCTTCGCCAGGTGAAAAATATTTCGCTATGTTAATAGTGGAAGCGCTGTCATTTGCCGTAACATTGTTAAAAATGCAAAATCCGGTTGCTTATGTAAACCCATTTAGTAGTGTCAGTACTGAAGGTACATATTATGTCTTGAGCGAGACTTTTCCGAGGACGGGAATAACTTATAACAAATATTACCTGGATTGTAAAGACATAGTAGCGAATGGAATTTGATGCCGACCATAAGGAGCAAGTCAAATAAAAACAGAGAATTTAAGTGAATGTAATCTAATGTGAGTGTTATAAATTACGATAATTGCTAAATCGATTTATGAAGCCAATTAATAAACACCTATATCTATCAACCATTTATGAGAACAAAACTACTGGTTTATTTTGCTGCTGCCCTGCTATTGCAGCAAGCTTGTAAGCATGACAATTCAACAAAGCCATCCACACAGGCTGCCGGTACCGGTCGTAGCAAGATTACTTTGTCTGGTTCGCCCGTTACGGCTTACGGTACAATTTACATTAGCAATGTATCCAGCGGTAAAATTATGGAAGTCAATGGCGTAGGTATGCTTAATGATGGCAACGGTGTGCAGCAGTACCAGTATTTAGGCAGCGGTACGGCCACAAACCCTAACCAAAAATGGTATATTATTCAGCAGGGAACGGGAGCTATTACCAGTACCACCAAGTTTAAGCTAATGAATGTGGCCAGCGGCAAATACCTCGAAGTACCCCTGGCTACCACCACGCCTGGCACCGGTTTATGGCAGGATAAAGCCAATACCAATTACGCCCAGCAATGGTATGTTCAGGAGGTAAGCACCGGCGTTTATAAAATTATTAACGTTGGTAATGGCCTGGCGGTAACCAACGAAGGTGGATCGACCAGCAATGGGACCGTTATTACCCAGGAAAACTTTGTGACTGGCAATACTGCTCAGCAATGGGTACTCAACAGCATTACCGCCGAAGCTTACCGGGACGATGATGTGGTTAACTTTTTTCACCGCACCAACGGTACAGTAGCTTTTGATGAGGGTAAAAGCATTCCGCTTACTTACGGTGCAAATGCAGGCAAGGTATTGTGGATAACGGAGGATGCGTACGCGGCAGATCAGCTGCAATCAAGCGGGCAGCTGTATTGCCAGTTTTTTAAATACCACAATTCGGCGTTGCTGCAACCAGCAAGCCATAGCTGGGATCAGTCGTTAACACCCAATATTACCACCACCAATTCGCCCATCAGTAACCTGGAGGTCATCGAAAGCCCTGGTGATCATAACAGCACTTATCGTTGGCCGGGTATAGGTATCGAGGCCGGCAGTAAGGTTTTATTGTACACGTATGAATCGGCCAATGGATCAACACCGACAAATCAGGCGATTTATTCCATCAACCAAAATACAGCCGGCTTAAACTGGGGCGCGGCAACAAGGCTTGCACCTAATGGTATGTCGGGCCAAACGGATGTTATTTTTTCCAACGGGATGGTGAAAAATTTTGCAGGCGATACGGTTTATGTATATGGCAGTAAAAGTGTTTACTTCAATTCATCAAACGTATTCCTGGCGCGTTTTGCGGTTAATAACCCAACAAGCTGGACTTTCTGGACAGGTACAGGCTGGTCAACCAGTCTGCAATCCGCTTCAACTGCCGCCATTACCGTGGGTACGGGAAATACCACCCAACAAAACGTAATCATATCAAAGGTGAACGGTACATATGTAATGATGCAACTTGACCTTGGCTATTTTTGCGACCCGGGGAACCATAATATTTATATCTCTACAGCTACCAATCCGAAGGGGCCTTTTACAACCCCCAAATTGGTATTTACCATTAATGATATGTACAACGGGCACTTGGCTAAATATTATACGCCGGCCATCCACCCCGAATTTAATGATGGGCATAGTGAACTTTTGGTTACCTATTGCCTGAATTATAATGCCGATGGTGGTAGCTGCTCCACGCAAACCTGCTTCAATAATAATCAGGACCCTAATTATTATCAAGTAAAAGGTGTAAGGATACCTTATTCATTGGTAGGATTGTAATGGATACTTAAGTATTAACAAAATGTCATTTCGATAGAGTAGGGGAGGAAATGAGCAATGGGGCAAGAGAGAAATCTTATACGGTATGCTTAAAGAAGTGATATAGTAAAAAATGAAAATTGATTTTAATTATAGTTATAATGAAGAGAGTTTTTTTAACATTAATAAGCATCGGCATGTTTTTATATGCCAATGCACAAAAAATTGCCCCGTTTAAAGCCGGCGATAGAGTAGCTTTTGTGGGTAACAGTATCACTGATGGCGGGCATTACCACTCGTACATCTGGCTGTACTATATGACGCATTTTCCCAACGCGCGAATCACCTGCTTTAATGTAGGGATTGGCGGTGATGCTATTAATCAGATATATGACAGGTTTGATGATGATGTGCTGACCAAAAAGCCCAACATTTTAACCCTTACCTGGGGAATGAATGACAGCGGATATTTTGAATGGTACCGAGCCGATGCGCAGGATTTTATGGATAAAAAAATCCAGGGCAGTTACAAATATTATGGCATGCTGGAGGATAAGCTGAAACAAAGGCCTGATATTAAAAAGATCTTTATTTTAGGTTCGCCATATGATGAAACCTCCAAATTCACCACTAAAAATATCTACCCTAAAAAAAGTGCAGCTTTCGCTAAGATCATCGATTTTCAGCAGGATGCGGCTAAAAAGAATGGCTTTGGTTATGTAGATTTTTATCATCCAATGACTGCTATTAACCTGCGCGAGCAAGCCAAAGATTCAACCTATAGCTTAACGCCCAATGATAGGGTACACCCGGATAATGATGGTCATTTAGTGATGGCTTACTTGTTTTTAAAAGCTCAGGGCTTGGATAACCAACCTGTCGCTGAAATTGGTATCAACGCTCAAAAAAAAAAAGTATTAAAATCGGTAAACTGCCGAATCAGCAATGTAAAGGTAGTGACCGATTCTGTAGCTTTTACCTATCTGGCTGGTTCGCTGCCTTATCCTATAGATACCATTCCGCGCGGATGGGGGAACCGTAAAAAGCAGGCTGATGCGCTAAAGGTAGTGCCTTTTATGAACGAATTTAACCAAGAAACATTGACAGTTAAAGAGCTCAAGCCTGGAGACTATAAGGTATTGATTGATGGTGAACAGATTGGCCGGTGGTCAGCTCTGCAACTGGCAGCCGGAATAAATATGGCCGAAATTACTACAACGCCACAGTATCAGCAGGCCATCCAGATCAGGGAACTAAACGAGGAGCGCTGGGATATTGAGCGCCGCCTGAGGATGTACGTTTGGATGCAATTTGATTTTTTGAAAGGTAAAGGCTTACTGCATAATGATAGCAATGCCGCTATGGATACCGTGAAAAAGTATGCAGTGAAAGATCTGTTTGTAAATGGGAATAAGGATAATTATACCCGCGCCCGTTATAAAAGCCTGCGTGATGCCTGGCAAAAAGAAATGGATGTACTAACTGATCAGATCTATGCCATCAACAGGCCTCAAAATCATCACATCCTAATCATCGCCACAAAATAGTATACCCGAAATTATTTGATATGAATACCTATAAAAAAATGCTGTTACTTTTGATTACCTGTTTTTTAACCTTTGTAAAAGTAAATGCCGCCACTGTTGATACAGTTTTAACACATAGCGCCGCTATGCATAAAGACATTAAAGCGGTAGTGATCAAACCGGCGGATTACCAAACCAGTAAAAAATTCCCGGTGCTTTACCTGTTGCACGGCTTTAGCGGTAATTACAGCGACTGGATTTTAAAAGTGCCGGCCATTGCCAAACTGGCCGACCAATACCAGGTAATTATTGTTTGTGCCGATGGAAACTTTGCAGGTTGGTATTATGACAGCCCTGTGAACAAGGAGTGGCAATACGAGACGTACGTAGGTACTGAGCTGGTAAATTATGTGGATAAGCATTACTCAACCATAACAAATAGGAGTGGCCGCGCCATTACGGGTTTGAGTATGGGCGGGCATGGCGCTATGTACATCGCGTTTAAACATCAGGATACTTTTGGAGCTGTTGGGAGTATGAGTGGAGCGGTAGATATCAGACCGCTTGCTGATGCATTCGGGATTGAGCAAGTATTGGGTAAATACAGTGAGCACCCGGAAATTTGGGAGAAGAACAGCGTTATCAATATGATCTACCTTATCAAACCAAATTCGTTGGCTATTACCTTTGATTGTGGTTGCGATGATTTTTTATACCAGATGAACGTTGCTTTTCATAACGAGCTTTTGATGCGCAAAATTCCCCACGATTTTACGGTACGGCCAGGAGCACACACCTGGGAATATTGGGGCAACTCTATCAATTTCCAGATGTTATTTTTTAGCCGATACTTTAATAAGATAAAGTAGAAGATCATGTTACTGATATTTCTTTACCGGGTTTAGCAAACTAAGCCCGGTTTTATAAGCACTTTCTTAATTTTTACGGGCATTTAATGAGAGGAAAATAAATTTGAAAAAAAATGTCGATAAAGTTTGCTAAATCGTTTTTATAATTTATATTAGTAATCAGATTAAACATCTGTTATAAACCAATTATACCATATACTTTTTTAGGACGATCTGCATAAGATAGATTACCAAGATTCGCTAAATCGATTTTTCAATTTTCGAAAAAACGAACTTGTAGTGTAATATGCTATTGTAAATAAACCTATAATATGAAAAAAATTTACTTCAAGGTTCTTGTTTTTTCGGTGTCCGGGCTTGCGCTTTATAATATGGCATCCTGTAAAAAGGATGGCTTTTTAGGGCAAACCACCACATCAAACCTCACGAAAACTACGGTGTTTGCCGATAGCGCTAATACGGTGGCATTCCTGTCAAACATTTACAGTAATGTTGGTTTTAGTTTTAACCCCGGTCGGTTTTTATATGGTCCGTTGTTGGCGCAAACAACCAATGGGGGTATTGATGCCGCGTCAGACGAGGCAGAGGTTTATACACCTGCCGGCTCTACCGCGCTTGCCTTTGAATCGGGCACCATTAATGCTGCTGTAGTTACAGATGATGCTTATAAAAACAGCTACACCAACATCCGTGCGGTAAATCAGTTATTGGCAAATTTGCCCAAATCGCCCATTAATGCTTTTGCAAAAGCACAAATGCGTGCTGAAGCCCATTTTTTAAGAGCCTGGTATTATGCTATATTGCTAAAGCACTATGGCGGGGTGCATATTGTAAAGGATAGCATTTACAACTATACCCAAGCCATTCCTGCAAAACGAAATACTTATGGCGAAACGGTAAACTATATCCTGGCCGATTGTGATACCGCGGCGCTCGATTTACCATTGTTGCAAAGTGGCTTAAACTATGGCCGTGCTTCCAGGGGGGCTTGCCTGGCCTTAAAATCGAGGGTATTGCTATATGCCGCAAGTCCGTTGTTTAATGGTCAGTCGATAGGGAATGGGGCAACCAAAGAGCTTGTAGGCTATCCAACCTATGATAAAGAACGCTGGAAACTTGCTGAAGACGCGGCATTAGCGGTGATAAGCACAGGTGCCTACAAACTGAATATAGATAATAGCACAGCTCCGGGCTTTGGTTTTCAGCATCTTTTTACACTGCCATTTAATACCGAATATATTTTTCAGCTGATGCGGCCATCTAATGCCGATTTTGAAGGACTTTGGCAACCACCATCGCGTACCGGCAAAAACGGTGCCCTGCCATTACAGGGTTTGGTTGATGCTTTCCCGATGAGCACAGGTAAACTGATTACCGATGTAACATCGGGTTATGATCCACAAAACCCATATGCAGGCCGCGATCCCCGCTTGGATTACACGATTATTCACGATCAAACAGCATTACAAATCAGGTTGGCATCAGGCAAATCGCCAATAGATATTTTTATCGGCACTTATATGGGCCGTACAACCGGGCCTGATGCTGTAAACGTGGGTACCCGTACAGGTTACTACACCAATAAAATGCTCGATCCGGATGCAGTGTCTCAGGATTTTACCCATCCAACCAAACGATGTTGGCCATTAATGCGGTATGCCGAGATCCTGCTTAACTACGCCGAGGCTGCCAACGAATATGGTGGCCCCAACAGTCAGGTTTACCAGGCCGTTGAAGCTATTCGCCAAAGAGCGGGCTTAAATCCATACCAGTTGCCAATTGGCTTAGGCCAGGATGATATGCGTAAGGTGATCCAAAACGAGCGCCGCATTGAACTGGCTTTTGAGGAGCATCGTTTTTGGGATGTAAGGCGCTGGAAAATTGCCGACCAAACTGAGAACGTGCAAACCTACGGCATGGAGGTTGACCGCACAAACACTACCGTCACCTATAAAACCTTCCCGGTACGTAAACGCAATTTCCGCACGGCAATGTATCTGTGGCCTTTCCCACAAACAGAGGTGGCTAAATCGCCAGAGATGTTGCAGAACCCGGGTTATTGATCATCACAAAAGATAAAGAAGAAAATGAAAAAGAATAATATAGTTCAACAGTACTGCTTTTTTGCAATGGCTGTAATAGCTATCCTTATGGCATCATGCAAAGCCGAAAAGGTATTACCGGTTAATGAAGCGGCTAAAGACATCAGCGGCAGTTGGCAGGTGGTAAGGGCAACCCGTAACGGTACAGATCTCACTTCCATTATTGATTTTTCGCAGTTCAGGATCAACTTTAAGGACGGTAGTTATACGATGGTGAATAAGCTGCCTTTTTTGGTAAACAATGATGGCAAGTTTTCGCTGGATGATCCACAATATCCATTTAAAATAACCTTTACAGCAAATGGGGCAGCGGCGGTTTCAACGCCTTTTACCTATCCTGTAGTAAACGGTAAACGGCAGCTCAGTATCACCTTTAGCCCAGGTTGCCCCAATAACAGCTATGTATATGTACTGCAAAAAGTTAACTAATCACAACTATAACTAACCAATATATAAATTTTATGAGATCATATTTACATATTAAAGGTAAAGGTTTGTGGAAGTTTTGCGCTTTTATAGTCTTGGCCATAGTATTAGCCTGCTGCGGAGAGATCATTACAGGGGTAGATCAGCCTGCCACCGCTACAATAGGCTCCGTAGTTCCTATTACTGTTCATATCAACATTCCTACCCTGGGTAATGGCGGTCCTGATTATTTGATATTCGGCTTTTTGGTACCCAAAGGATGGAAAGCTGCACAGAATACGACCATTAGCTATACCAGCCCCCTGGGGAATGGCATTATGACCTTGATACCCGATGGTACGGTTGCCAAAAATGGTGGTGGTTTAACCTGGCCGGCCTACATGAAAAAAACTTTTCAGAACGGGGGCAATCTTATTGATGATGTGGAATGGGTGGCTTATCAATCAGATAAAGCATACCCTCACAGCAATGGAGACGCTATAAGCGGCGACCTGCACATTAAAATAAAAGTCGGGGCCGATGGTAATAATACCCTGGTTAAACTGGGCTACGTAATTACTGACAGCGGTAACGGCTTTACCAGCGATAGTAATGGAACTTACTACAGCGAGCTGATAACCCCCTGCTTTGAAGTAACCGGCGGCAGCGGTGATCTTATTGATTTTTGTAACCCGCAGCTAACTACTATCAACCCGCCAAAATCACTGGATAACGATTTTGTCACCCTCACTTTTGATGGTACGGTTACCAGTACACAGCTTGATAAGGTTTCCGAAACTTACCTGTGTGCCACAGCCTATACCACTGATGGTAAAACCATTAGCATATGTGAGCAAACAGATAAAACCAAAATGGTGCAAACCACGTCAAATAGCCACAAATTTCAGATCACGATTTGGCCAAAATCTTTTTTTGGTATCACCGGTACACAAACGGTAACCAGAATGGAGTATTTCATAACCGATAAAACGGGTGCTATAAAGGTGGGCTATGGCAATACATTAGCGCCATTTACCTACACCTTTAAATGCTCCTAACCAATTATGATGTAAATAAACCTGTAAATGATATACGGGCTTTGTGCACTTGCTAAAACGATATTTCAATTTTTGACAATAATTTAAATCTTATACTATGGTTTATTGCTACTTAAAGAAATGCTTTACAGGTTTCGTCATATTGATGCTTATGCTGGTAAAAACCGGGTACGCAGCTATGCAGGACACCACTGGCAGGGGGAGTACCCATCCTGATTGGGTAAGCGGGATGGTACTTGATGAGTATGCCAACCCTTTAAAAGGGGTTAAGGTGATCATAAAAGGGAAGGCTGATGCCGTGGTTACTGATAGGGATGGCCGTTTCGAGATCAATGCCGCCATCGGCAATCAACTGGTATTTACGTTTGGTAATTATAATGCCCGCCAGGTGACCATTAAAAACAAAGGTATGGTAACCGTTAGATTGCTGGATACCTATCTTAAGTCGCCCGAGAAAATAAACGTGCTCTACGGTACAAAAAAGGCCTCTGCCAATCTGGGCGCGGTGGCAACTATTTATACTAACCAGCTTACTACAACTCCTGCTTCATTATATACCTATGCCTTGCCCGGCCAGTTACCCGGATTATATACGCAGCAGTACAGTGGCTTTTCCAGTCCGCAAACTGGTTCGCAAACCGTGGCCGATTTTGTTGGCAACGTGGTACAGCACAACAACTACTCGGCAAATGATAACACCGAAATAGGTTTATCGCTTCGCGGACAAACACCGATCACCATTATTGATGGTGTACAACGCGAAATTTCCTCTATCGATCCTGAAAGCATCGAATCGGTATCGGTTTTAAAAGATGCCTTATCAAACATATTGCTGGGTATCAACAGTTCGCGTGGTGTATTATTGATAACCACCAAACATGGCCAGGCAGGTGCGCCACGTATCTCGTTTACCGCCGAAGTTGGTTCGCAGCACCCTTTAGACCTACCTACGCCCTTATCTGCCTACCAATACGCTTATTTGTATAATGAGGCGCTGCAAAATGACGGTAAGCCCGCCATCTATACCAGCGATGATTTTAACGCCTACCGCAACCATACCGACCCTATCCACCATCCGGATGTAAACTGGTTTAAAACCCTGCTGCGCAACAACTCGCCGCTACGCAGCTACAAACTCAATGTAAACGGTGGTACCAATGTGGCACAGTACAGTGTTTCGCTAAGCTATCTCGATCAGCAAGGCATGTTTAAAACATCGCCGGATGCTACCTATAATACCAATAACGATTTGAACCGCTATATCATCAACTCAGATCTGAGCGTAAATGTTACCAAAAAGTTCACGGTCGATCTGCAATTATTTGGTCGTATACAGCAGGCCACCCAGCCAGGTGGCGGGTATGCAAGCATCCTGAATACTATGTACAATACCCCAAACAATGCTTACCCGGTTTATAACCCTAACGGCTCGTTTGCAGGTACAACGCTTTTTAATAACAACCTGCTATCACAATCGGAGTTTTCGGGCTACCAACGTACCAACAGCAACGATGTAATGGCAAACCTTGATCTTAATTATGATTTGAGTAGTGTAACCAAAGGTTTATCGGTAAAACTAAAAGGTAACCTGGCTTTTGAATCACAAGGGGTGGTTAACAGGGGATTACAGAACAATGCTTACCTGTTTAACAAGGATAGTACCTACTCGGCAATAGGTACACCCATATCGCAATCAAACAGTTTTTATACTGTATCAAGCGCCCGCTATGCTTTCGCCCAGGCAACTTTAAACTACGATAGACAGTTTGGCAAAAGCAACGTAAGCGGTATGTTATTGTATGATTCCCGGTCGATGGTGTTAAATTACGATCTGTCTGGCGTAACCACCAACCGCGCCGTCAAGTTTGGTTATAACTACGATAGCAAATATTTTGTTGAAGCATCGGTCAACAGCAGTGGTTATAACAGGTATCCACCGGGCAACCAATACGGTTTGTTTTATGCCCTTGGTTTGGGCTGGCAAATGGGGCAGGAGCATTTTATTAAAGACAACATCAGTTGGATAAACTCCTGGAAATGGCGCGCCACCTATGGTAAAACCGGTAATGCAAACGTGGATGATTATGGCTATTATAACTTTTTACAAACGTATAGTGCGTCAATAGGGTACCCTTACACCCTGGGAACCAGCCGTAGCGTGATACAAAGTTACAACGAAAACGCGCTGGCAAATCCATATATCCGTTGGGAAAATGCCAAAAAGCTTGATATAGGTGCTGATATAGCCTTATTTAAAGATCATTTTAAAATAACAGCTGATTATTATCATGATAGGTACTACAATCTGCTCCAGGTTCGCGGTAACAGCATAGCACTTTTAGGAACAAATTATCCATACGAAAATATCGGCGTAAAGCTTTATAAAGGTACCGAACTTACGCTAACCTACCAGGATCATGTGGGTAATTTTAATTACTTTATTACCGGCAATGCATCGCGTGGGAGCTCTATCAATGTATATAGTGACGAGGCACCGAATCCTTACCCATGGTTAAAACATACGGGTTTATCGAACGATGCTATTTTTGGGTATACCGCTTTAGGATTTTTCAAAAATGCCCAGGATGCGGCCACCAGCGCAACCACGGTGGGGTACACTCCGCAAGCCGGCGATGTGAAATATAAAGATCTTAACGGCGATGGCATTATTAATCAGTTCGATCAATCGCCTATAGCCAATACTAAACCATTGGTTTATTACGGTTTTTCATTTGGGATTAATTACAAAGGTTTTAGCGTAAGTGTGCTGATGCAGGGAGTAGCCAATCGTCAGTTTATTTACAATAGTAATTTGGTTAACGGCTTTGCTGGTGTTGGTCCGTTTGGCAATAATTTTTCTGGGCAGGGTTACGATGCCTTAACCGGCCGTTGGACACCCGAAACTGCCGCTATAGCTACGTTGCCCCGCCTTTCATTGGGCAATCTCAATAATGCTTTACTTTCTACGCTTAATATCCGGTCTGGAAATTATATGAGGCTTAAAAACGCTGAGGTAGGCTATAGCTTACCTTATGCATGGGCGCATAAGTTACGATTATCGGGTATCAGGGTATTTGCCAATGGCGAAAATCTGTATACGTTTTACCGCTACAAAGACGTAGATCCGGAGGTCAATGGTTTGATATACCCTATTCAGCGGGTGTTTAATGCAGGGATAAACATTAAGCTTTAATTATTGGCCAACATTAAAATTATGATCATGAAAAGAATTAAAAACATACACATAGCTGCCACCTTAATTTTGGTAATGCTGGCGGGTTGTAAAAAATATGAGCAATTTCCGGTTGATAAAGTGGGTATACCATACGTGTTTGATCCTAAGGATTCCCTGGGAACCAACGCGCAGGCGTTTTTATACGGCATTTATCCAGTCTTAAAAAGCGGTCACAACAGGGTCGGTGGCGATTACCTGGATGCTGCATCTGATGATGCCATGTCATCATCATCGGGACCAACAAACCAGGTTACCGTATTGGGTACAGCGGCCTATAACTCGTACACTATACCTGCCGATGAAAACCTGTGGGCTTATTATTATGCAGGCATCCGTAAGGCCAACGAGTTTGTGAACAATATTAATGTGGTACCAGTAATGGCTAAGTACAACGGCTACTCCATGAAATATGTATGGAAAAGCGAAGCCCGTTTTTTAAGGGCGATGTTTTACTTTGAGCTGGTTAAACGTTACGGCGGCGTACCGTTGCTGGGTAATAAAGTTTTTACCATAAATGATGATGTATCGCTGCCCCGCAATTCGTTTGCTGATTGTATCAAATATATTGTAAATGAGTGCGATGCTATAAAAGATACCTTGCTTACCGCCCCGGTTGCCAACCCCAATGCCGATGCACATAGGGTAACTAAAGGCGCGGCGCTGGCTTTAAAGGCAAAAGCGCTATTGTATGCGGCAAGTCCGTTGTTTAATGGCGGTAATATTGATGCGGCCAACCCGCTTACCGGGTATACCGATAACAGTTTAGCACGCTGGCAAGCAGCATCATCGGCAGCGAAAGATGTGATGAATCTTGGTTCGTATTCGCTGATGACCAGTTTTAAAGATATCTTTTTGGTGCAGAACAATTCCGAGATGATTCTGATCAGGCAAACCGGAGCTGATAACATTATAGAATCAACCAATGCACCCATAGGTTTTCCCGGCGCGGCTGCCAAAGGGCAAACCAGCCCCAGTCAACAATTGGTTGATGCTTATCCAATGAGTAATGGTCTGTCGATTACTGATCCAACATCTGGGTACGATGCGAATAACCCATACACTAACCGGGATCCACGCCTTACTTATACCATTTTTTACAATGGAGCCCGCTGGCTTAATAGCGATTTGCAACTTTTTGAAGGCGGCCAAAGCAAACCCAACGGTACGTTACAACAAACCGAAACCGGCTACTATATGCGAAAGTTTATGGGTAACGAAGAAAATACCAACAGCTTCCAGGCCCATAATGCCGATTGGCTCATTATTCGTTATGCCGATGTGATTTTAGGGTATGCCGAGGCCGAGAATGAGGTTAACGGGGCCACCCGTGATGTTTATAACGCCATGATCAGCATTCGTAAAAGGGCAGGTATTGCTGCCGGTGGTGATGGATCATATGGCCTAAAGGCGGGTATGAGCCAGGCAGATATGCGCAATGCCATCCATAACGAGCGCCGGATAGAATTTGCTTTTGAAGAAAGCCGTTACTGGGATATCCGTAGGTGGAAAACGGCCAATGTGGTGCTGAACCAACCGCTTAACGGGATGTCAATAACTAAAACAGGATCGAACTTAACCTATAACGTAGTTGTAGCGCTGGCTACCAAATTTAAGCAGCCAAGTATGTACCTGTACCCCATACCGTACGATGAAGTGTTAAAGAACCCTAATATGAAGCAAAATCCCGGATGGTAATCCTTAAATCAGTTTAACCTAATTAATTAAGCAGTTATGAGAAAATTCATACTTTTCTTTCAAATGATAATAGTGATGCTCCCGGTGGTGGTATTTGCACAAAACAAAACCGTAACCGGTACGGTGCGCGACCTTACAGGAGCGTTGCCAGGTGCATCGGTGGTTGAAAAAGGATTGCCAAACAATGGTGTAGTTACCAACACCAACGGTAAGTTTACCCTTACACTTAAAGGGCAATCAAATGCCGTTATTATCAAGTTTGTTGGCTATATTCCGCAAACGTATGTGTTTAAAGACGGCAACACGGCAGATGTAATCCTGCAAACCAATAATAATGGGCTGGATGAGGTGGCCGTAGTAGGCTATGGTAAAAGATCAAGGCCAACCAATACCGGAGCGGTAAGTTCCATCTCCGCAGCCGATATCCGTACCGTGCCAACCGCCAACGTACAAAACGCGCTTACCGGTAAATTACCCGGTTTTTTCTCGCAGCAGGCATCCGGCCAGCCGGGTAAGGATGCATCCGATTTTTACATTCGTGGGGTAAGTTCCTTAAACCCGGCCGGTAATCAGCCATTGATCATTGTTGATGATATTCAGTATAGCTATGATCAGTTGCAGCAGATCAACGTTAATGAAATTGAAAGTATCTCCATTTTAAAAGATGCGTCAACCACGGCTATTTACGGTATTAAAGGTGCTAATGGCGTATTGGTGGTAACTACCCGCCGGGGTAAAAACGGTGCGCCCAAAGTTAATTTAAGGGTAGAGGCCGGTGTGCAGGCACCCACCAAAACACCCACATTTCTGGACGCATACCATTCGGCCCTGTTGATCAATGAAGCCCAGACTAACGACGGTATCCCCACTTCATTTACCCAGCAGGATCTTGACCACTTTAAAAGCGGCGATGATCCGTACGGCCACCCTAATGTAGATTGGTACGATAAGATTTTCAAAAAAAATACCTACCAGGCCAATACCAACCTGGATATCTCTGGTGGTAACAACTCGGTTAGATATTTCATTTCTGGTGGTATCCTGAAACAGAACGGTTTGGTACGCGATTTTGCCGATCCGCAAAGTTTAGTGAATACCAATTATTATTTTAATAGGTATAATTTTCGTTCCAATCTGGATCTTAAAGCAAATAAAACACTGGATATGCGTTTAGACGTAACCACCCGTTTCTCGGATCTGAATCAGCCTTATAACCAAAATGCGGTAGGGGAGATCTATAATTTTACAAAAGAAACGCCGTTTACTGCACCTTACATCAACCCCAACGGATCCTATTCCTACGCTTATTCGTCCTTTAATCCCGATCATTTGCCAACACTGAATGCAAGGCTGGCAACGGGTGGCTATCAGCACTCGCGCCGTACTGATTTTAACTTCTTGTTTAGCGCTACTCAAAAGCTGGATGCGATAGCCGATGGCTTGTCCGTGACTGGCAGGGCAGCCTATTCGAGCATTGAGCAGTTTACCAAGCAGACTTTTAATGGTGGCGGCATCCCGGCCTATCATTTTGACCCAACCACCAGTCAATATACTTTGAGGCCAGGTGCTACGTATGTTTACCAGCCCTATGTGCTAACAGGTAATACCGATATGAATTCCAATAATTATGATGTGCAGCTATATGCCAATTACGATCATAATTTCAGAAATGCCCATCATGTAACCGGCTTGTTATTGTTTAATCAAACATCGCAAACTTACAATGCGCAAGCGCTTTTGGATCCTGCTTTAGTGGCTGTACCTCAAAAATTCCAGGGGGTATCCGGAAAACTGGGGTACGATTATAAGCAGAAGTACCTGTTGGAGTTTAATATTGCCTATAATGGTACCGACAGGTTTGCTTCCAATCATCGTTTTGGTTATTTTCCTGCTATAAGCGTAGGGTATAACCTGGTTAAGGAAAAATATTTTACCGATAAGTTCCCGGTATTTAGCTTGTTTAAATTAAGAGGAAGCTATGGTCTGGTGGGCTCTGATGCTGCGCCGGGTAACCGTTATGTATATAACCAGGTTTACAACCCAGGCGGAGGCTACAATTTTGGCGAAACTCCGCAGAGTTACGGAACTATTTACGAGGATGCGCTGAGTAATCCAAACGTAGTTTGGGAACGTGCAAAGAAGACTGATATAGGCCTGGATATCAATTTGTTTAATGATAAAGTATCAGCCACCATTGACTTTTTTCACGATATCCGGTACGATCAGCTCATTGTACCCGGCAGTGTGCCCGAAATAATTGGTGTGAAATTACCGGCGGTAAATATCGGTAAAACGCGCAACCAGGGCTTTGATGGACAGGTATCCTACCATAGCACCATAGGCAAGGTGCAATACAATGTAGGGCTGGTATTTTCTTATGCCAAAAACAAAATCCTTTTCCAGGACGAGGCGGCCCCCGCATATCCATGGCTTGCTTCAACAGGCCATTCTATCGGGCAGCAGTTTGGTTACCATTACCTGGGTTATTATACGGCTCATGATATCGCTGCTATTACAACTTATCAGGCAGCACACGGCGGCTCA
This sequence comes from Mucilaginibacter sp., assembly GCA_030445275.1. GTDB lineage: Bacteria > Bacteroidota > Bacteroidia > Sphingobacteriales > Sphingobacteriaceae > Mucilaginibacter. The sequence continues at coordinate 72,017 of JAUCSE010000013.1, read as the reverse complement.
AACGCGGGCAACCCTATAGCCATACCCGATAACGGGCTACCCCTGCAACCAGGTGACCTGCGTTACCAGGATTTAAATGGTGATGGTATAGTCAACGTATTTGATAAACGTGCCATTGGTAACCCCAATTTGCCCAACACGTCTTTAGGTTTATCATTGCAGGCGGCTTACAAAGGATTCAGCATCAGCGCCCTGTTTGCTGGTTCGTTTAACTATAGCTTTGCGGTATTGGGTACTGGTATCGAACCGTTTCAAAGCCAGTTCCAGCCCATACATGAAGAACGCTGGACACCCGCAACAGCAGGAACAGCCCAGTTTCCAAGGCTAACCACCAATCCAACATCGGTGAATAGCCCAACCGCTTATTTTTCTGATTACTGGCTCATCAATGCCTACTACATCCGTCTTAAAACAATTGACGTGGGTTACCAGCTGCCATCTAAAATGCTGCCCTTTAAAATTAATAATGCCCGTATTTACCTGAGTGCCTATAACCTGTTTACCTGGGATAATTTCAAAAAATACCAGCAAGATCCTGAAGTAGCTACCAATACCGCGGGGGATGCCTATATCAATCAGCGGGTAATTAACATTGGGATACAGGCAGGGTTTTGAGGACTATGAAATTATAATTATGATTAATAATTAGTATAATGTTTCCAACAATTGGTCACCTTTTTTATTACCTTTTCAGGATCAATATTACCTTTCCAGTGCAAACCCTGGGTTTGTTTGTGGCTTTGTCTTTTTTGTTTTCTTACATGGTTTTTAGTTCGGAGTTCAGGAGGTACGAGGCCCTGGGCAAAATACAGGCATTTAATCGTACGGTGATGATTGGGAAGCGGGCATCTTTGGCCGAGATCGGTGTAAACATGTTACTAGGTTTTTTATTGGGTTATAAGGCTTTTTGGGCTATGTTTAACTATCCTGTTTTTGTCGCAAATCCGCAGGCCTATCTGTTATCTTTAAAAGGAAACCTGGTGACAGGGGCATTCACAGGTGCAATATTTGGCTTTTGGGTTTATACAGATAAAAAGAAAAAAGAGCTGGAGCAACCCAGATTGGTCCAGGAAATAGTGCATCCTTATATGCTGATGGGTTTGATTGTTTTTTCGGTAGGCTTTTTTGGATTTATAGGGGCAAAGCTTTTTGATACGTTGGAACACTGGAATAATTTCCTATACAATCCGATGGGTACTTTATTTAAGGTACGCGGATTTTCTTATTATGGCGGATTGATATTTGGGGCGCTCACCTATCTGTACATTGGTCATCAAAAAGGAATGAAACTGGTTCACCTGGCCGATATCGGTTCGCCAGGCATGATGCTGGCTTATGGCATAGGACGCATAGGCTGCCAGCTATCTGGTGATGGTGACTGGGGAATAGTGAACAATTTTACAAAGCCCGGTTTCTTGCCCCAATGGATGTGGGCTTTCAAATACCCACACAATGCGATTAATGCGGGCATTCCATTCCCTAATTGTACTGGGGATTATTGTAATCAACTGGTTCGGGGAGTATATCCCACTCCTTTGTACGAAGCGACCATTTGCCTGTTGTTTTTTGTGCTGATGTGGATTTTCAGAAACAAGATAATCATTCCTGGTTTTATGTTTTTTTTATTCCTGGTATTAAATGGCAGCGAGCGGTTTTTGATAGAACAGATTCGCATTAACCCCAAATACAATATCCTGGGAATGATGGTTACTCAGGCCGGTTTTATCGGCTTTTTGATGGTGTTGGGTGGCTTGATTGGTTTTGCATCATTAGTTATAAACGATAAAAATAAATTACATAGGCAACAGCCTGCTATATAAATTTGTACACCCGATTATTAATTTATTCATATGCTCCTAAAATGAAAAAAATTACAGCTGCCGGTCTATTACTTTGCCTGATTGCAGGTAGGCAAAGTATGGCGCAAACAAGTGCTAAACCTGTAAATCTTACCGACCTGAAATTCACTATTGAGGCAGCGCCCGAGTGGAACGCGCTTTTAAAACGTGAGGTGGGCTGGTTTGGTGGCGATGGGATCTATACTATCCCGCTCAATGGTATCGAAAACAAACAGGCCAAAGCCAACGATAAGATCCTGTTCATCTTCAGCGATAGCATGATCGGTAGGATTGAAAATGACACCATGGCAGCAGGTTATAAAATGATCCATAACTCGGTTGCTTATTTAAATGGAATAATGCCTGCAGTGGAGCAAATGAAATTTACCTGGGATGTTGATAAAAAAGGCGCTCCGGAATCGGTATTTATACCCCGTACTACTCAAACCGATCCTAGCGATTATTATTGGCTGGGCGATGGCTTTGTAAATCAGGAGCTGAATAATGCCGTCTACATTTTTGGTTATCGGGTGCGCAATGTAGGTACCGGTGCATTCGGCTTTAAGGAGGTGGGCAATACCTTAATAAAGATCCCCTCGGGGGCAAAGCCGCCTTATAAAAATGTTAAGCAAATGGATACCCCTTTTTACCTCACGGATAAAAACGGAGATATCGGTTCTTTTGGCGCGGGCATCTATGTAAATACCAGTAAAGCCGGTGCACCAAAGCCTGATGGCTACATTTATGTTTACGGCGTGCGTGGCATGGGCAAAAAACTGATGGTAGCCCGGATTTTACCAAAAGACTTTGAGAAATTTGATAAATGGACTTTTTACGATGGCACTAATTGGGCAGGTGATATGAATAAGGTAGCCGATGTTACCGAAAACGTATCTAACGAATTAAGTTTAACCGCTTTACCTGATGGTCGGTACGCACTCGTTTTTCAGATTGGAGGGATGAGCGCTGATGTAGGCATGCGTATAGGTGCTACTCCCTACGGTCCATTTGGGCCAGTCATTAAGATATGGGATTGCAAACCCGATCTGGAGGAGAAAACTTTTGTGGTTTATAATGCTAAAGCCCATCCAAGCTTATCCGCCCCGGGCGAATTGCTGATCAGTTATAATATAAACTCTGTTGATTTTATACCCGATTTAAAGAAACACCCCAATTTATACAGGCCAAGATTTATACGGATGAAAATTAGCAGTGAATAGTTTATTTCCAGGGTCAAAACATAGTTTGCATCGAAAGTTCAAGAGAAGGTTGCAAATCCTTTGTTAATGGGAGTTAAAAATATGCCATTGAAAAATGATACTTACTACTAAAAATTATATATTAACTAAATCAATTTAGCGATCTGAAGATTATGAAAAAAATCCTATTGCTTGCCGGCATTATTATGTTGTGCAGTTTTCAAACTAAAAAGCCTGTTAAGGTAGTTTTTTTTGGTGATTCAATTACCGAGTACGGCGTGCAGTCGACAGGCTTTATAACCTTGGTAGAACAGCGCCTTAAGGCAGAGAAAAGAGATCAGGATTTTGAAGTTACCGGGGCTGGTATTGGCGGTAATAAAATTTACGACCTGTATTTGCGCTATGAAGATGATGTTTTAACTAAAGATCCCGGTGTGGTAGTAATATGGGTAGGAGTAAACGACGTGTGGCACAAACGCCTGTTTGGTACCGGCACCGATTGGGATAAGTTTGGCCGTTTTTATGGGGCGCTTATTAAAAAAATGCAAGCTAAAAATATTAAAGTTGTTATCTGCACACCAGCCAGCGTAGGGGAGAAGACCGATTATAGCAATGAACTGGATGGCGACTTGAACAAGTATTCCGATATCATTCGTGGTCTGGCTAAACAATATAGTTGCGATCTGATAGACTTCAGGACTTTGTGTCATGACTACAACGTTAAAAATAACCCTTTAAATAAAAGCGAGGGCATACTGACCAAAGACGGTGTACACCTGAACGATGTGGGTAATAAATTTGCGGCTGATCTGTTTTACCAAAACCTATTTAAGTAAAGCGAGCTATAACAAATGCCCGCATCCGTTATGATATAAACCATTATAAAAGCAAATGAAAACAAGGTTATTTACTTGCCTTACGGCGATTTTATGGGCCAACAGCATTTTTGCACAGGATGAAAACCTGGTTAAATATGTAAACACCCGGCAGGGTACCAACACTAAATATGAGTTTAGTTATGGCAATACTTACCCGGCTACGGCATTACCATTTGGCATGAACACCTGGACGGCCCAAACCGGTAAAAACGGAGATGGCTGGAAGTACCAGTACTTTGTGCATACCATCCGTGGTTTCCAGCAATCGCACCAGTGTAGCTCATGGGTTAATGATTACGCGGTGTTTTCTCTGATGCCAGTTACCGGTAAGCTGGTGGTTAATGAGGATGCCCGGGCCGCAGCCTTTAAGCACGACAACGAAATAGCGCAGCCCAGTTACTATAAGGTAAAGCTAGATAACCATATCACCGCCGAAATGACCCCCTCCGAGCGTGGCGCGCATTTACGTTTTACTTTTCCCAAAGGACAGGGCTCCTATTTGGTGCTTGATGGCTATACCAAAATGAGTATGGTGAAGATCATTCCGCAGGATCACAAGGTTATTGGTTGGGTGAATAATTGTCGCTGGGCACCGCAAGGTTTTAAAAACTATTTTGTGATCACCTTTGATAAGCCCTTTGCCGATTACGGCACCTGGGAAAACAAGAAAGACAAGCTGTCGCCCAAAAACTTAAGTGGCGAGGGGGATGGCATAGGCGCTTATCTGAAGTTTAAAGATGGAGAAACAGTACAGGCTAAAGTAGCTTCAAGCTATATCAGTCCGGAGCAGGCCGAACTTACTTTACAAACCGAACTGGGCAAATACCCCGGCTTTGATGATACCCGTAAGGCTGCCGATCAGGTTTGGAATACGTTGTTGGGCCGTATGAAAATTGAAGGTGCTACTGAGGATGAAAAGGCCACTTTTTATAGCTGTATGTACCATGCCAACCTGTTCTCGCATCAATTTTTTGAATATGGTAAAGATGGCAAACCTTATTATTACAGTCCTTATGATGGAAAGGTGCATGATGGTTTTATGTATACCGATAATGGCTTTTGGGATACATTTCGTGCGCAATTTCCCCTCAATACCATCATTCACCCTAAAATGGAGGGGCGGTATGTGCAGGCGCTTTTGGAGGCACAGCAGCAATGCGGCTGGTTGCCGGCTTGGTCGTTCCCAGCCGAAACGGGTGGAATGCTGGGTAATCATGCCATTTCGTTGTTAACCGATGCCTGGGTTAAGGGTATTCGCACATTCGATCCGAAACAGGCTTTGGCTGCTTATTACCACGAAGCTACCAATAAAGGGCCGTGGGGTAGTGCCAATGGCAGGCCCGGTTGGAAAGAATATTTTGCTAATGGCTATGTACCTTATACACCCCAAACTCAGGGCTCAACCGCCTGGACTTTGGAATTTGCCTATGATGATTTCTGCGGATACCAGCTGGCTAAACAAACGGGTAACACTTATTATGAAAATGTTTTTGGCAGACAGATGTATAATTATAAAAACTTGTTCGATCCCAAAACACGCTTTATGCGGGCCAAAGATGCCAGGGGCAACTGGATTGAACCGTTTGACCCGATGGACTGGGGTGGCCCCTATACCGAAGGTAATGCCTGGCATTGGACCTGGTCGGTTTTTCAGGATGTGCAGGGCCTGATAAACCTGATGGGTGGCGATAAGAATTTTATAGACAAGATAGATTCTGTTTTTACCGAGCCGGGTACCATCAAAGTAGGCGGCTACGGACAGGTAATTCATGAAATGACCGAAATGGCGGTTTTTAAAATGGGCCAGTATGCGCAAGGCAATGAACCGATTCATCACCTATTGTACTTGTATAACTATGCCGGGCAACCCTGGAAAGCGCAGCAACACCTACGCGAGGTAATGGATAAAATGTATAACGCCGGCGAAAACGGCTATCCTGGCGATGAGGACGAAGGTCAGATGTCGTCATGGTATGTGCTGAGCACGGCAGGTATTTATAGCGTTTGCCCCGGCACGGATGAATATGTGATAGGCAGCCCTGCATTCAAAAAAATGACCATCATCCTGGAGGATGGCAAAAAGTTTATCATTGAGGCCAATAACAACAGTAAACAAAACGTGTATATTCAATCGGCAACACTTAACGGTAAACCCTATTCCCACAATTTTATCAAACACGGCGATATCATGAATGGCGGTATCCTGCGCTTTGAAATGGGTGATAAACCAAATACAATCCGCGGCCTGGCTGCTGAAGACAAACCTTTTTCGCTCTCCAAAAATGCGTCAAATTAAACTTTATCCTTATAACGATCCCATAAAAATCGGGTAGTGAAATTGCAAGGTTACCAGGTTAGTGTTTGGATAAAACAATTGCAGCCTTTCGCGCAAAAAAAATAAATCGATTTAGTGCTATTTATTTTCAAACATTTCAACTAATTTACGGCAACCAATTAAAAACTGAATAAACCTGTATAATGAGTACCCAACCCAAATTTACCGAACGCAAGTATCTTATCGTATTAATATTTGTAACCTCCCTGTTTTTAATGTGGGGCGTATCTATGACGCTTGGTGATGTTTTGAACCGTCATTTTCAAAATGTGCTGCATATTACCAAGTCGAGATCGGCATTGGTACAGTTTTCTATCTTCGGCGCCTATTTTGTAATGGGTATTCCTGCGGGGATGTTCATGAAAAAATTTGGTTATAAAAGTGGCGTACTCATGGGGTTAACCCTTTATTCCATAGGTGCATTCCTGTTTATTCCTGCGGCTAATGCCGAGTCATTTACATTTTTCAGGATAGCGTTATTTGTGCTTGCCTGTGGAATGGCTACACTCGAAACCGTGGCGCATCCCTTTATCGCATCCCTGGGCGATCAACGGACCAGTGATCAGCGTATAAATTTCTCCCAGGCTTTTAACGGGGTAGGTGGTGTTATTGGCCCGGTTATAGGCAGCTATTTTATATTAAAAGCAGGTCAGGAGCATTCGAACGATCTGGTATCAGTAAAGCAACTATACATCATCATAGGAGCCGTTATAGCCGTAGTGGCGCTGCTTTTTTCATTTATAAAAGTACCCCCGCTAACGGATCCGCACATCATATCAGACGAATCATATGCCAACGACTCCTTATTGAATGTGGATGAAAAAAAGGTAGACATCAGGCCCCGGCATTTTATTTTTGCTGCTATAACTCAATTGTTTAACGTAGCTGCACAAGGTGGCACATGGGCTTTTTTTATTAATTACGGTCATGACGTAATGCATTTTTCTGATGAAAACGCAGGCTATTATTTTTCCTTGAGCATGGTGATGATGATCATAGGCCGCTTTGCAGGTACTTTCCTGATGAGGTTTATAAAACCTTACAAGTTGCTGGCCGCATTTGCATTTTGCAATATCATCATGTGTATTATTGTTGCTCAGGGTTTCGGTTGGCCGTCGTTCATCGCCCTGTTGTTTGTGAATTTCTTCTTCAGCATTATGTTTCCAACAATATTCAGCCTGGGTATAAAAGACATGGGCCCGCATACTCAGTTGGCATCATCACTGATTGTAATGGGGGTGGTTGGAGGGGGATTGTTTCCTTATTTAATGGGCTTAATCGCCAATCATAACGTAGCTACAGCTTATTATTTACCTATTCTCTGCTACCTGGTCATATTTGCATTTGGTTTTAGCTATCCACGATTAAATAAAAAGTCGGTATAGTGGGGAAAACAGGCGCTATGTTTGTTTTAAAAGCTGTTTAGTTAATCGATTTGTCATTAAAATAAATCGATTAAATGAAGTCCATCACAATCACCATTGATATATTACCTCTATATTTGAAATAACTAATATAAACAAGTGAAAAAGAAATTATCTATTGTTGATATTGCCAATGCGTTAAACGTATCAAAAACTACTATATCATTTATTTTAAATGGTCGTGCCCAGGAAAAGCGCATCAGTGGTGATCTGGTGAAAAAAGTAATGGAATACGTGGCCGAAGTGGGGTACAAGGCCAACTCCCTGGCCAAAAGCTTACGTACGGGTAAATCAAACACCATTGGATTGATGGTGGAAGATATCTCCAACCCCTTCTTCGCCAGCATAGCACGCTTAATTGAAGACCGCGCCTATAAAAACGGATACAAAATTATTTATTGCAGTACCGACAACGATACTCAGAAAACCCGGGACCTGATTAGCATGTTTCGCGAGCGGCATGTGGATGGCTACATTATAGCCCCACCAGAAGGTATCGAGGAAGATATCGAATCGCTCATCAACGATGGCATGCCCGTTGTGCTATTTGACAGGCACCTACCAAATGTAGCTACTGATTTTATTGAAGTTGATAACCTTTTCAGCACTTATAACGCCACCAGGCATCTCATAGATCAAGGTTTTAGAAACATTGCGTTGGTAACTTTCGCCTCACAGCAGACGCAAATGCTTGACCGGGTAAGAGGCTACCAGGATGCTATTACAAGCAAAGGACTGAAGGCTATCATTAAAGAAATAGCATTTCATCAGGACGAAGAGTTAATCATGAATCCGCTACGCGATTTTATGAAGGGAAATCCAGACCTTGATGCTATCCTTTTTGGCACCAACCACATTGGTACCTGTGGACTGAAAGTGATGAAAGAACTGGATAAAAAGGCCCCGACTGACCTGGCGATCATTTCTTTCGATGATTACGATGTGTTTAAGCTCCATTCGCCCCCGATAACGGCCATAGCGCAGCCAGTTGAGGAAATCGCAGATTATGTGATCAATGTCTTGCTGGATAAACTTAATGACCGTTCGGCATCCCTCAGATCACGATCTGTAATTTTGAGAACTGATCTAAAGATCCGAAGTTCATCGTTAAAAAGCTCCGTCTAATTGCCGGGTCTTCAAAAATGGAGTTTAGACTATCCGGATGGAGTGCGTTCTATTCTTTAGAATAGCATATTAGTTATTCCATTTCCTGACTTTTATCTAATTATGCTAAAACGATTTATTTGTTTTATTCTGTTAAATTGATATTATTATCAAACCAAAAAATAACCTAATGAAACCTTTCCTTTTTATTTTATTGTTCGTCTTTGGCTTATTGACGGCAGAATGCGCCTATGCACAACCTTTAGTTAATCCGGCGGCCCTGAGGCGATGGAATGCGCAATGGATAACCGCACCCGGTGATAATGGGATCACGTATGGCATTTTTTATTTTCGAAAGCATATTGATCTTGCTGTTAAGCCAGCAGCGTTCGTCGTGCATGTATCGGCAGATAACCGTTATAAGTTGTATGTCAATAGTAAATTGGTATCATTAGGCCCGGCACGAGGCGACACCTATTACTGGAATTATGAAACGGTTGATCTGGCTCCCTATCTGTCTGCAGGGAAAAATACAATAGCTGCGCTTGTTTGGAATGAAGCACAATACAGTCCTGCAGCACAAATCAGTGTACGCACAGGTTTTGTTTTACAGGGTGATTCGCCAACAGAAGAAACATTAAACACCAACAATACCTGGAAGTGCATCCGTGATACAGGGCATCAGCCTGTCCCCGGTTATTTTTTTGCTGCCAGCAAAGGCGAAATGGTAGATATGAATCAAGCAGTTAAAGGCGATTGGACATCTGCAGGTTATGATGATAGCGCCTGGCTCGGGGCTGCTATGGTGTCTGAAGGGAAACTTAAAGGTACGGCCTGGGGTATCAATTGGGCATTGGTGCCGTCATCATTGCCCCCAAGAGAAATGACTTATCAGCGCATTCTTAAATTACGCACTGCAATTGGCATGAGTGTTCCACCAACGTTTCCAGAAAAAAAGACTTCAATAACCATCCCTGCAAACACCACAGTTTCTTTATTGCTCGACCAAACCTTTGAAACAAATGCCTATGTAACGTTAAATTTTAGCGGTGGCAAGGCTGCAGGTATGTCACTTGGCTACGCTGAATCGCTTTACGAAAAAGGCAGTGGTGGTACACGTAAAGGTAACCGGAATGACATAGAGGGAAAGGAGTTTGTAGGAAGAATAGATAGCCTGATCGCAGATGGCAGCCAGGGGCAATCATTCACAACGTTAAATTTTCGCACTTATCGGTATATCAGGCTGATCGTACAAACCGAAAATGACCCGCTGGTTATTGATGACCTCTATGGTACTTTTACCGGTTATCCTTTTAAACGGAGCGCGGTATTGAATACAAATAATACCGAAATAAAACAAATGTTGGATATTGGCTGGCGTACAGCAAGACTTAACGCCTGGGAAACTTATATGGATTGTCCATATTATGAGCAGTTGCAATACATTGGTGACACCCGCATACAGGCTATCATATCATACTATAATACAAGTGATGACCGGCTAGCGCGTAATGCAATCAATCAGATAGACCATTCGCGTTTGCCCGAAGGCGTAACCAGTAGCTGTTACCCTTCAAAAGGCACACAGGTTATATCCACATTCTCGTTATGGTATATCTGTATGTTACATGATTACTGGATGTACCGTGGCGATAACGATTTTATTAAAAATAAATTACCTGGCGAACGAGGGGTACTGGATTTTTTCAGCAAGTACCAGCAAGCCGATGGCTCATTAAAAAATACTCCATACTGGGCGTTTGTTGACTGGGCCGGTAATATGTGGGGTGAGGTTAAAGGGAAGGATGGCAGTGCAGCTATTTATGATCTGCAGCTACTGTGGGCATACCAGTGGGCTGCGGAAATGGAAGGAAAAGTTGGTATGCAGGATTACGCCAAAATATATCATCAAAAAGCCGCGCAGCTAAAAGCTACTATACAGCGCAAATATTGGGATCCGGTTAAAAAGCTGTATGCGGATACAAAAGAAAAAAACGGGTATTCACAACATGTTAATTCGCTGGCTATACTTACCGGCATGGTGAGTGCTGCTGATATGTCAGCTGTGGCTAAAGGATTGCTTAACGATAAAAGTTTAACCCAATGCTCAGTTTATTTTAAATATTACTTGAACCAGGCACTGGTAAAAGCAGGTTTGGGTAATGATTATATGAGCTGGCTGGGCATATGGCGCGAGAATATAGAAATGGGCTTAACCACCTGGGCCGAATATTCTGATGTCAATACTTCCCGTTCTGATTGTCATGCCTGGGGAGCCAGCCCCAACATTGAATTTTTCAGGACGGTTTTAGGTATCGATAGCTATGCTCCTGGCTTTAGCAAAATTAAGATAGAACCACATTTAGGAACATTGACAGCCATTAGCGGTGAAATACCTCATCCAAATGGCAAGATTGCAGTTGGCTATAAATTTGAAAAAGGAAAGTGGCAAATAAATATCAATTTGCCTCAGGCAACCACTGGTATATTCGTGTGGAAGGTAAAGCGATATATATTAAAAGCGGGAAATAATTCTTTTAACATTTAACTTTCGACGCTGTTGGTACGTCTTTGTGAGCTTGATGGTTGAAATAACGAACACTTTTCTGCCTGAATTGAAGCGTATGACGGCTTTAGGCAGGCTTCATCCAAAAAATAAAAAAGACGGTAACAATGGTTAGTCATAATTAACAAGCTGATGAGCCATTTGTACTAGGAACAGGTAATTGAGGGTTTTAAGCGAGAAATCCTTCAGGATTAGTTCAATATATTGTGAAAAATTGAGATTTGATGGAAATGAATATTGAACCCCTGGGTTGAATGAAGTGGATCATCTTATTTATCACATTAACAATAAGTTAAGAGGAAATAAAAACGGGGAAGAACGTGATTCGTTACGTCTTTCCCGTGCAGTACTCGAAGATGTACAAATATCAGAACATTTTATTGATGACTTAGGAGTTATTGTCGGCTTAGTTGATTAGAAACGGGATTTTTAGAAGACGACGATCAAATTTTACAAACGTTTTACGAGATATTTTCACTCATCTGTTTGGTTCCGTTCTTTAATCTCAAAATAGCATTGGTTACAAACCACTTTTATGTTTGCAAAAACCATTGCTTCATCAGTCCATTCATCTTCTTTAAGTCTTATTTCTTCACATTCATTGCACCATGCCTGATATTCATCATCCCTCTCAACTGCCGGGTCAGAATCAAAAGCCTCATGAAAGCCAATGCCAGTATTCTTAATTAAATGGTGACATACAAAGGCTACTCTGTCCGAAATGTGTTTATCGCAATTAGCATATTTATCTTTTAAGCCCTGGAATTCTTCTTGTGTCAATTCATTGGTAAAAATGAAATAAATAAATAGGTGCTCATGGGGAATTCGGTATGAACCAATCGTATTTAATAATTTTGCCGAAATTGCCGTCATTTCCCAACCGGTATATTCATCGCCTTCAAATAACCCTTTGGTTAGTTGCTCAAAATTGTTATTTATACCGAAGACCTTTACTTTTTCAAGGGCGTTGCTAACATGTTTTGGTGTGGTGTTATTATCCCACGACCAGTTCCAGATGTGGGTTTTTGTCGAAAATGATCCAACGTCGACGTATTTGAAATAAAGATTTCTGCCATCATCAGATTTAAAATGAAAAGCACCTGTACCATGATCATAGAACCAATTTTCATAACTGTTAATGTCATACAGTTTTATAAATTCAGGTTGTAACAACATATTATCTGTTACACATTGACTTTTATAATCTTCAAAATTTTGCTCTGACGTAGACATCACAATTTGATATATTTTACTTATTCAAATAAACTTAATATTTTCCATAACAAAAAAACCGTAAGCCAAACATACGTTCAACTTACGGTCATTCATTTTGTACTCCTAATGGTACAACTTTCCAAATATTTTTTGGAGGATATTCAGTTTTTAGAATATTTAATCGCATAAAATCAGATAAAGGACGATACAATTATCCGGACGTTTTTTGTTTAATCATCTTACGTTGTAGGATAGGGAATTTTGTGATTATTGGCTACCTTACTTAGTGCTTTTTTTATCATCGAGGAATATTCATCTTTACGGTTGTGGTGGATGCCAGCAAAGATGGGTGAGTGAATTTGTTTTCTCTAATACACTTGTATTACATTAATAATAGTCGTTTTGACATTTCAAAAAAAAGCGCTACATTATCTCAATTTTAAATTCAGATTAATTTCTTAAAAACTTATTTAGTAAAGTGTTGAATGTCTGCGTATAGTACTCTTTCTGATCAAGAGCTTACTACCCTGCTTAGGGCTGGCGATCATGCAGCTTATACTGAAATTTACAACCGGTATAGCGGGGTACTGTATCTGCATGCTTACAATAAATTGCGAAACAGGGAAGAGGCAAAAGATATTTTACAGGAATTGTTCGCTGTAATATGGAGAAACCGGGAGGAAATAGAGTTTCGTTCCAGTTTGTCAGGGTACCTGTATGTAGCTATAAGAAACAGGATATTTAAACATATCGCCCATAAGCAAAATGAAGAGGAGTATATCAATTCAATTCAAATATCGGTGAGCGCCGGGCATTGTATTACAGATCATCTGATCAGGCAAAATCAACTATTTGCTATTATTGAGAAAGAAATTGATGCCTTGCCGCCAAAAATGAAAGAAGTTTTCCTGCTAAGCCGAAAATTCCATTTGAGCCATAAAGAAATTGCTGAAAAGCTGAATATTGCTGAGCCAACTGTAAAAAAACAAATTAATAATGCCTTACGGATCTTGCGTGTTAGGTTGGGTATTTTTACTTTCCTGGTATTCCTTATTAAATTTTAAGGCCTAATTAAGTTTTTTTTAATTTATCTACACCCAAGCCCTGCCTTAAAGGTCTTTACTGTAATAATGGGAAAATACGTCCCTAAAAGCAATGGATAAAGAACAGATTAAAGTATTACTTGAAAAGTATAATAATGGAGAGGCCACTCATAAAGAGAAGGCATTACTCGAAACCTGGTATCTGAACTATAATGCGGAAATTCCTGTTGATTTAGCAAGCGACGAAATTGAGCAGGATATTGATGATATTTATAACTTACTCCCCCAGCCTAAACGTACTATTAAAATTTGGCCACGCATTGTCGCAGCCGCCTCAATTTTGCTATTTCTTGCTATTGGTAGCTATTTTATATGGAATACACATACCCGGCAACAATTTGCCCAAAAGCAAAAGTATGATATAGCACCGGGGGGTAACAAAGCTACCCTGATGTTAGCCAACGGCACCCAAATAATACTAACTGACGTTAAAAATGGAAAGCTGGCCCAACAGGGCAATACCACAATCAGCAAGACGGTCGGTGGTGGAGTGGTTTACGATGCTTCAGTGACAAAAGCTAGGAATCAACCAACCGAAACAGCGTATAATGTGATGACTACCCCGAGGGGGGGGCAATATCATTTAACCCTGGCCGATGGCACTAATGTGTGGCTTAATACGGCATCATCCATTAAATACCCGACCACTTTTACCGGCAAAGAACGAAAAGTGGAGATCACAGGTGAGGTGTATTTTGAGGTGGCACATAATGCAGCTATGCCATTCAGGGTGAGCAGTAAGGGGCAAATTGTGGAAGTGCTGGGTACTCATTTCAATATCAATGCCTATGATGATGAACCATTGATGAAAACCACTTTGCTTGAAGGCAGCGTAAAGGTAAGCCGCAATGGGGCGCAGGCACTGCTTAAACCGGGTGAGCAGGCTCAAACGGGGCATGATAAGATCAGTATAGTTGATGATGCCGATACAGAAGAAGCGATTGCCTGGCATAAAGGTTTATTCAAATTTAATGATGCTGACATCCAAACGGTTATGCGTCAATTATCAAGATGGTATGATGTGGATGTGAGCTACGAAGGGAAAATTCCAGACCGTCGTTTTTCAGGGAAGATATATCAGAATGTCAGCGCATTAAAAGTATCCGATATTTTAAGTTATAAAAAGATCCACTTTAAAATAGAAGGGAAAAAGATCATCGTTATACCTTGAAAAAATAAAAATTTATTAATCATTTAAACTAAAAACAACATGAAAAAACATTTACGACAACAGCGCTAGCTAAACTAAGGGTTATAAAGAAAAACGGTGAGGCCTTCTTTTATACAATTAAAAAAAGGACAAGGCGTAAAAAAACCGCAGAAGTGCTTGGAACCACTTCTACGGAAAATATCTGGGTTAACCCTTCCGATATAATCGGCAAAAAACAATTGGTCAACTATTTTATGTATTAACCCAAACTTTACAAAAGTAATGAAATTTAATGCTTTTTTAGCTATGCCAAAGGCATGGCTGCCTCCTAAATTCCTATTGGTTATGAAATTAACTACGCTGATGCTGGTTATAGTCCTGGTACAGGCAAGCGCCAAAGGATATAGCCAGAAGATCACACTGAATGAAAGAAACGCCCCTCTTGAAAAAGTGATCCAATCCATTGAAAAGCAGTCGGGATATGTTTTTTTCTACGATTCAAAAGATGTGAAGCAAAATGTAAATATCCATATCAGCAATGCCTCTATTGATGATGTCCTGGAAGCCTGTTTTAAGGATATTCCTTTAACCTATAAAATTGCCGACAAAACCATTTTGCTGCAACAAAAGGAACCGTCGATTCTGGGAAAAATAGCTAAAATATTCGCCCCACAAATAAGTATAAATGGTGTTGTAACAGGTGAAAATGCTCCCTTAGCCGGTGTAGTGGTAAATATCAAAAGAAGTGGTAAGGGAACCGTTACAAATCTAAAGGGCGAGTTCACTTTAACTGATCTGGAAGAAAATGATATTCTGGTATTCACCTATATCGGTTATGATAAACTGGAAATCCCCATAAAGGATAAAAAACGCTCAGTTCTGTTTGTGTCGCTTAAATTAAGTAACACCAAACTTGATGAAGTACAGGTAGTGGGTTATGGGCAAACTACCAGTCAGCGTATCAGTACAGGGTCAATTACAAAAGTAACCGCTGCCGAGATTGCCAAACAGCCGGTAAACAATGTTTTGCAGGTTTTGGCCGGTCAGGTACCCGGTTTGCTTATTACACAAAATAGCGGCAGCCCTGGGGCCGGTATAAGCGTTCAGATCCGCGCGGCAAACGCGCTGCCTTCCATTAATGGTATTCCGGCTACGGGTATAGCTCCTTTATATATTATTGATGGTGTATCTTTCCTTTCTGAGCCGGTTTATACGGCAGGTGGCAATACCCAGGGATACCTTCAGCCATCTTATGGTAACAGCCCCTTAAACGCGTTAAACCCAGGTGATATTGAAAGTATTGAAATATTGAAAGATGCTGACGCTACTTCTATTTATGGCAGCCGGGGTGCAAATGGTGTTATATTGATAACTACTAAAAAAGGAAAAGCCGGCAGTACCAAAATGGATGTAAATGTGAGCCGGGGTATTACGGGTGTAGCAGATTTACACCGCGTTTCAAACATGACACTCTCGCAATACCTGGAAGTACGCCGTACGGCCTTCGCTAATTCAGGAGCAACACCAACCACTGCCAATGCGCCCGATCTGATGGTTTGGGATACCACCAAATCAACCGATTTCCAGAAAACACTTATAGGTAAAATGGCACATACTACTGATGCTTCTACATCGTTTTCGGGTGGAAACTCCCAAACTAATTTTCTTTTAAGTGGCACTTATCATGGTGAAACAACGGTTATCCCCGGTGATTATCACTATGGCAGGGGGGCTATTCATTTTGCTGTTGAACATAGCTCGCCCGATAGGAAATTCACGGCCAATATTTCTACAACCATGACAATGGATAAGAATAACAACGTGACCCCAAATTTGGCTGGTGCTGCTTTTAGTCAGGCACCTGATTTTCCTTTATACGATGCAACCGGTAAAAGCCTGTATTGGTTCAACCTGAATCCCAATGCTTTGGCTTATGATAATCCGTTAAAATATATGTACAGTAAATATTCGGCTAAAACCAATAACCTCATTGGTGGCATTGCGTTAAAATACACGCCGGTTCAGGGTCTTAACTTTAAAATTAACACCTCCTATAACAAACTGGTAGCCGATGCGCAAAACCTGAATTACGCGCTAAGTATTAATCCTTATACCACCACGTTGCCATCGGCCAGTTTTCAACAAAATTATGCCGAAACCTGGAATGTAGAACCACAGATAGATTATACCCGGAAAATAAGTAAGGGTACCCTGAATATTTTAGCGGGAGGCACTTTTCAGGATAATAAATATGTGCAGCCATTTTACCTGATAGGTACCAAATACAGTTCTGATGCATTACTGAGCTCAGTTTCGGGAGCGGGCACTACTTTCTTATCAAATTTCGGATCAGAATACAAGTATCAGTCTATATTTGGCAGGGTAAATTATAACTGGCTGAATAAGTATATCCTGAATGCTAATTACAGGTATGATGGTTCTTCAAAATTTGGTGTCAATAACCGTTTTGGGAGTTTTGGTTCAGTTGCAGGTGCCTGGATATTTTCTGAAGAAGATTTCATGAAAAATAACCTGCCTTTCTTGAGTTATGGTAAACTTCGCAGCAGCTATGGTACTTCAGGAAATGATCAGATCCCTAATTATCAATATTTGGATACCTATTCATCTACCTATTACGGTTATAATGGCATATCAGGTTTAGCTCCAACCAAAGTTCCTAACCCTAACCTGAAGTGGGAAGTGAGTAAAAAGCTAGAGGTAGCAATGGATCTGGGTTTCTTGCATGACCGTATTCTGTTTACAGGTGCCTGGTTCTTAAATAATACCAACAACCCGCTGGTGAGTACCCCTTTGTCAAATGTTGCCGGTTTCTCCTCATATTATGCAAATTTACCTGCAGAGATACAACGTAAAGGGTTTGAGTTTACACTAACTACACAAAACTTTAAGAATAAAGATTTTAGCTGGACAACCTCTTTTAACATTAGTTTTGACCAAAGTAAATTGGTGTCGTTTCCCGATATAGCCAATACCGGTTATATCAATTACATGGTTGTAGGGCAATCTATGAGTACCATTTATGCCTGGCATTATACGGGTATTTCGCCCATTACAGGTTTGCCAACAGTACAGGATGCCAATAAAAACGGCACCACTCTTTTATCTGAAACCGGTTTAGCCGCAAATGGTTTAGGTGATAGGGTAGCTATAGGTAAAACCGACCCTGATTTTTATGGCGGCTTGAGCAATAGTTTTAGATATAAAGGCTTTCAACTGGATGTACTGTTACAGTTTACCGGCCATAGCACTAAATATAATATAGATTATTATTCAGGTATCGCGCCGCCGGGATATAATGCTGTTAATATGTCAAATTTTACCTATGACCTGTTTAAACAAACCAACGGAAAAATAGCTACGCGCACATTTGGATATAATACAGATGGCACGCCCTATAATAGCTATGTTAAGTACGCGCAATCTGATGCAGTAACAAGTGATGGTGCTTACCTGAGGGTAAAGAATGTGGCGTTTTCCTATACGTTTAAAAATGATTGGGTAAAGCAATTAAAAATGGGCTCGGCACAGGTATATCTGCAAGCACAAAACCTGTTTACGTTTACAAAATTTAAGGGTTATGACCCCGAAAGTCCGGCAAGTAATATGCCGCCATTACGTACAATTATTGCAGGTGTTAAATTCTCATTTTAAAAAAGCTTGATATGAAAACTTATATATTTCCATATAAAATAATTTCTTGTGTTTTAATAATCACTCTGTTTCTTTTATTGGGCAGTTGTAGAAAATTTGTTGATGTTGGTGCACCAAGCGACCAATTGGTTACTGCTACCGCTTTCGCTACTGATAATACACTGAAAGCTACCCTTGCTGGTATGTATATTACCTTGGCTGTAAGTAACTCGTATGATCTGCAAATGAATTTATCGTTTGCTACCGGCAACTCTGCCGATGAAACACTATTTTTTATCAGCACTATTGATTATGACCCTTTTTTAAACAATAACCTTGCTGCAGATCATTACTTAGTAAGTAATTTTTGGTCCGAATTGTACACCTCCATCTATCAGGCAAATGCCATCATTGCAGGGGTCGAAAACAGTACCGGAAACCTAAGCACAGCAATGAAAACGGAAGCTGTAGGTGAAGCAAAGTTTGTGAGGGCTTTCTGTTATTTTTATCTTGTAAACCTTTATGGCGATGTACCCATAGCGCTTACTACCGATGCGGCAACAAATAATGCCCTGTTTCGCAGCCCCAAAGCAAAAGTGTATCAACAGATCATCGCCGATCTGACAGATGCTAAGAACAGCATTGTAGCCGACTATTCTTATGCTAGCAGCGAACGTACCCGGCCAAATAAATATGCCGCTATAGCTCTGCTGGCAAGAACTTATTTATATATGGGAGATTGGGCCAACGCGCAAACTAACGCGGCTTTGGTTATTAATTATACTTCTTTATACAGCCTATTGCCCACATCAGGCTTAGGCGGCATTTTTTTGAAGAATAATAAAGAGGCCATATGGCAGGTAACCGGTACAGCCTTTCCTGATTTTACGCAGGAAGGTCAGAATTATTACCAGGGAACAAGTAATATACCTAATTATCAGCTGAGTAATAATTTGTTAAAGGCTTTTGAACCTGGTGATCTGCGCTATACCAATTGGGTTGGTGTAACCACTTATAGTGGGGTAACTTACTATTACCCGTATAAATATAAGCAGCACGCTGCAAACACCAGCGCCACTGCCGAATATTGTACTTATTTACGATTGGCAGAGCAATACCTGGTACGTGCCGAAGCTATGGCCGAACAAAATAATCTTAGCGGTGCTATTGCTGATATTAATATGATCCGTAACCGTGCGGGATTATCTAATACAACGGCAACCAGTCAGGCAGATATTTTACTGGCTATTGAGCAAGAACGGAAAATCGAGCTTTTTTCCGAATATGGGCATCGCTGGAATGATTTAAGAAGGACCGGCCGTGCAAATGCTGTATTGGGAGCCGAAAAAACCGGATGGACAGCCAATGCCGCTTTGTATCCTATTCCGAAATATGACAGAGATAATAACCATAATCTTACACAAAACCCAGGTTATTAGGACCGGCAGTTAACAAACACGAATAATTTAACGAAAGAAGCAAGCCTGGCTGAAAAGCCAGCAATGCTTTCTTGTGCCCTGTTATCAGTAAACAACATAAACAATCATCAATAAAAGCAATGAAAAAAATAATATTAGGCTTAGCAATGTCAATGGCTCTGTTTACGCAAGGGTACGGGCAAACAAAAAGCAAGGCTGTAAAGGAGGATAAAATTGTAAAGAAGGATTCCTTGACCAAACCAGCAGCTCCCAAGCCTTATGAACAAGTGATAACCGCCAAGGCAAAAAGTATGAAGGGAATGTTTACCGTACATAAACTGGACGAAAAATATTACTTTGAAATACCCGATAGTTTATTGGGGCGGGAGATTTTATTGGTTAGCCGCATTGCCAAAGCGGCTGCGGGTAAAGGTCCTGGAGCGGCAGGCTTTGCCGGTGACCCTATAAACGACAGGGTGATCACTTTTGAAAAAGGGCCCGGTGATAAATTATTTATAAAGAATATTTCATATAATCTGGTTGCAAAAGATTCAACAGTTAATGGCATGTATAAGGCTGTTTTAAACTCTAATGTGCAACCTATTATCGCAGCCTTTCAAGTAAAAGCATATAATCCCGGTAAAACGGCAAGTGTAATAGATGTTACAGACTATATCAATGGTGATAACAGTGTATTGTTTTTTGGTGCAGATTATAAAAAAGGATTAAAGTTAGGTGCATTTCAAAGTGATCGCTCTTATGTGAATCATGTATGGGCTTTTGCGGCTAACATCGAAATAAATACACTGAAAACTTATGCATCGGCAACAGACCCTACAGGAGATGCACTTACCTGCGAACTAAATAATTCGATGGTTTTATTACCCAAAGTTCCAATGCTAGCCCGTTATGGTGATGCAAGGGTTGGTTATTTTACACAAAGCTATGTTGACTTTGATACCGACCCTCAAGCAGTCAAAAACTCATCCATGATAATTCGCTGGAGGCTGGAACCTAAAGAAGAGGATAAGGCTAAATATTTCAGGGGCGAACTAGTAGAACCTAAAAAGCCTATTGTGTATTATATTGACCCTGCTACGCCTAAAAAATGGGTTCCTTATTTGATACAGGGAATAAATGATTGGCAGGCAGCTTTTGAAAAAGCAGGTTTTAAAAATGCCATCATAGCCAGGGAGGCACCTGTAGGAGATAGTACCTGGTGTCTGGAAGATGCCGCGCACTCAGCTATTGTGTATAAACCATCAGACATGGCTAATGCATCGGGTCCTAATGTGCATGATCCCCGCAGCGGCGAAATACTGGAGTCACATATCAACTGGTATCATAATGTAATGACCCTATTACATAACTGGTACATGATACAGGCCGGGGCTATTGACCCCAGGGCGCGGAAAATGGAGTTTGATGATGAGCTGATGGGGCAACTCATCCGTTTTGTATCATCGCACGAGGTTGGGCACACTTTAGGGTTGATGCACAATTTCGGATCGTCATCAACCATACCGGTTGATAGTTTGCGAAGTAAAAAATGGGTAGAAGCACATGGTCATACACCATCCATCATGGATTATGCCCGTTTTAACTATGTGGCGCAACCGGAAGATCATATTGGCATAAAAGGTATTTATCCCCGTATAGGCGAGTACGACAAATGGGCCATTGAATGGGGATATAAGTTATTTCCCGGCATTAAAGAACCAAAAGATGAAAATACATTGCTGAATAATTGGATCATTGATAGTTTGAGCCATAACCACTGTTTATGGTATGGTCCGGATACACACGCTGCTCCCGATCCGCGCAGTCAAAATGAAGACCTGGGCGATAACGCTATGAAGGCAGGTGATTATGGTATTAAAAACCTGAAACGCATACTGCCCCAATTATCAGAGTGGACACGCAAGCCCAATGAGGGGTATCAGGACCTGGGAACAATGTACAATGTATTGATTGATCAATTTACACTTTATGCAAGGCATGTAACCTCCAATGTGGGAGGTTACTACATGGAAACAAAAAGTGTTGAAGAAAAGGGAACCCAATATGAATCTGTGCCGGTGGCTAAACAGCGTGAAGCTGTTGCCTGGTTAAATAAACAGGTATTTAATACCCCAACATGGTTGCAATATCGCCCAATTACTGAAAAGGTAGAAAGTCCTTTTCTTGAACCATATATTAATATCATGTACCCTAATGACCCTGCTGTTAGTAAAGCAGGAGTATCAGTTTTATTTAATTTATTAAATGGTTATCGTGTTAGTGTTATACTAAACACAGCCAGGCGATATGGTGATAAAAACACATACACTTTTACTGCTTTGTTATCAGATCTGAAAAAAGGTATCTGGTCTGAATTGTCAACCCATTTACCTATTGACGGTTATCGCCGTGGACTTCAGAATGCATATATAGATATTTTAACAGGTTTTATAATACCTCCGGTACCGGTTCAGACCGCCTATGGTATGATTACCCCTAAACCACCTTTGGATCGCAACGCGGTTGTAAGGGTTCACCTGCTGGCACTTAAAAATGCCATAAACGCGGCTGTTCCTGCTGCAGATGGTATGAGTAAAGCTCATTTACAGTATATGGCCGAAAAAATTAACAAGGCTTTTGATCCCAAAAAATAGAAATGTTTAAACCAAGCCATCAGATAAGCTTACCTGATGGCTTTTAACCAGATTAAATCAATAACACAATGCATATAGTAAAAAAAGTAGGAACCGCCTTATTGTTGTGGTCTATAGTATTGAACGCTCACTGTGAAGCGATGAAAAAAGACTTTGTTATACATGGTATAATGAATAAAAGTGAAAAACCTGTAACTGTTTATTTGTATATAAATCGTTCTGTTGATAGTTGTAAACTAAACAATGGTGAATTCTATTTTAAAGGCACTATTGATGAGCCTGTTGTAGGAATTGTTCGCTGGCAACAAAATAGTAAAGGAAGAAAGGTTTCGTTCTACAAACAGGTATTATTGGACAACGGTGAATATACTATCTCAATACCTCCTTCATCTGACACCATTTTAGTGAAAGGCCCTGTTGCAGAAAGGGATTATCAATTGCTGCAACAATTACTTGAACATTATAAGAGTGAACTGAATAAAGCATTGGAACTGTATATGCAAAAAGCAGGGGGCATGACTGAAGATGAGAAAAAAAGAGAAGCGGCTAAGTTTGAACCCATTGGTGATGAGATAAATATCCGTCGTGGAAGAGAATTGTTTACATATATTACAGAACACTCCCATTCACCAGCAGCTATATATGCATTTCAGGAATATGCCGGATTGATTTTTGAGGATATAAATGCCATAGAATCGCTATACGAGAGGTTAGGTGAGAATGTAAGAAATACAACTTTAGGTAAAACTTTAGAAAACAAAATAGAAGTTGCCAAGAGATCAAATGTGGGCCAGGTAGCGCCAGATTTTAGTATGCCTGACACCTATGGAATAGCCGTTAAATTATCAAACTTTCGCGGCAAGTATGTATTACTGGATTTCTGGGCCAGTTGGTGCGGCCCATGTAGGGCCGAAAATCTTAATATAGTGAAAGCTTATAATCAATACAGTGATAAAAACTTCAATATACTGGGAGTATCGCTGGATTGGGCAGGTAGCAAAGAAAAATGGATAAAGGCAATTAAAAACGATCACTTGACCTGGGTGCAGGTGTCAGAACTTGCTGCCCCCGGAAAAAGTAAAACGGCACAACTGTATGGAATTGCTGCTATTCCACAAAATTTCCTGATTGATCCGCAAGGAATCGTTGTTGCCCGGAATCTTTATGGAGAGGAATTGACTAAAAAGCTGCATGAATTATTCGATCAATAAGCAACCGTTAAGTTCCTTAAAAACAGAGCATGAAAGATGTTGCAAAATATGAAAAGATTAATCACGCCTGTTTTTTTATAAAATTACTCTTCGTTCTTTGTTTCTCATTTCTAATAAGTAGAAAGTTAATAGTTAAATGATGCAAGTGTCCTTTAAGGAGTTGGCCGTTGCACAACTCACGTAAGCATGATAAACTTGCGTGAGTTTATTTCAAACTACGTTAAACAAATGTCAAGGTTTAAAAACAAAGAGTTACGATCAAAAAAATGGGACAAAAATCTACTTTAAAGGCCTTGCTGGATATACCGATCTTCTTGACTCCTCTTCGCCGATTTGTAATTTCATTCAAACGTAGGTTAAAGGACTGTGAGACGTTATGTAAGACAAAGAAAGAGTAATTGGCCCAGTGTTTTTGATGGCTTAATTTCGATCGTATGCTCGGTGTTGTCAATTACGCTCCGCATCATGTTTTTAGCCAGGCTAATTTTGAAAGGCACCGAATGGGGCACCATATGGATTGATTTACCCTGATTTATTTTGACCTTCTTTTTTGTAAAGATTTTGGAAAAAACCGCGTAAAAACAAGAAAAGCGCACCTGAGTACGCTTTTCCTTCAAAAAATCAGTGGTCGTCTTTCAGACCTCTGTGATCCCTGTAAAAATCTTTTTAAACGCTCCGGCTTGGGTGATTCAAATTATATGTTATTGGATATAAATATATTATATCTAAAGTGGCATTATTATATGCAATTACATATAAACTCAGATTTGTGTTCAGCGGCAAAATTTCATATAAATTGAGCTTGAGTAGTAATTCAATTATCATTCAGTCCATCAAGCATGGCGTTCCATAAAGTAGTCGGGCGGCCTGTCAGTATTTTGGCTATCCGTTCATGTAATTCAGGTGATTCCTGCAGGAGCTGCCCGATCTTGCGGCCGATGACACGGGCGCAGACTAATGGAATATATTCACGATCCTTCGTGTCATAATAGTCCATGACCTCGAAATGGTCGCTATAAATATCCGCGTCTGAGATATCAAAGTAATTGGCGATAATGTGCTCGATATCCGTGATGTCCTTGGTGCGGCTTGGCCTGTCGTTATTGGCGATCAGTTTGAGGAGAATTATGCCTTCCAAAGTGCAGACCCGTATATTCAGTTCTTCGCTGAGCTGTACAGCTTCGGCATAGGGAAACACCTCGCTGAAGCCTGGCATATTCAGGATAAACATGGGGTCGGTCAATTTGATCTCACGCTGTTCGTTTTCGATATCGCCAAAGGGTAGTAGGTCGATTTCAATAGCATTCTGATAATATAGTTTAATAGCTTCGGTTTCATGGGCAGTAAATTTACCGGAAGCGATTAATGCATTTTTTATGGCCGCATACTGCGCTTGGTCGCTCACCATTACAGCGATGTCAACGTCTTCCGTCGCCCGTGCGCGTATATTTTCGTCTTTTAATGAAAACTGGATATCACGGGCAACGGCACCCACAAGGTAAAAGTCGATGTCCAATTCAGTAAATACCTTTTCTAGGCCAGCCAGCATGTCTAATAATGGTTGGGTCAGCATGTTAATCTAAGTATTGTTTTTTTAATCTTTCAGCGGTTTCGCGGTTCCTGCTGTCGAGGCTGGTGGCCAGGTCGGCATAAGCCAGTAAAGGCGGGACAGTAACTTGCGTTTCTTCCGGGATGTCTTTCCAGAACTGATGCAGAATTTCCACCGGCCCCTCCGGATCGGGTAACAATTTTAGTTCCTTCATAACTTCCTGTCGGAAGTTTATTGCGTATATGGTGAATTTTTCCGGCCTCAGGTAGCCGGTCAGCAGTGCTCCGGCATTTTCACCGCCCCAGTGAAATGTTTTGGGTTGCAGTTCTTTCCAGTGATCGGTAAGGCTTTTATCGACAAATCGATAAGTGCCAGCAGTGATCTTCGGGCGGAGGATATTGCGATAAGCTTCGGCCCAACGGCCAAACAATTCTTCCCGGCGCTCAATGAATACGGTTTTATTTAGCCCTTCTTTTAAATAGCCTTCACGACCCATTTCGTCCATCAGCGCACCGACATTGCCCAGCGCAATATCTGCCCGGTCAGCGACTGTGCGGTAAGGCTGTCTTAGAAGTTCGGGGTCGTTGAGCAGGGCAAACAGGAATTTAATACCGGCTGTTTTCCAGAGTTTGCCCTGCGGTGCGGTGCGGGTTTCGGTGACTTGCTGGTCATTGATATAAATATAGATGCCCTCGGTCTGGATATAACAATTTCCGGCCAATTCCAGGTAATTAATCTGACGGTGTCGCAGCTCATCTTTCATGGGTTTGGTGATATATCCGCAGATCAGCAGGGTATCCCGTCTTTTGTAAAAGTTGGGGATCTGTACCACAGGTATGGTGTTGCCACGAACTTCGTTTTTGATCTCTACATAAAATTCCAAGGTGTTTCCGCCAAAGGTCAGGGCAATCGTGCCGTCACGCTCAGCATAATTATCTTTAGCCCTTATGCTCAGATCGCGCATTGTTGCGCCAGTTAGTTCTTGTAGCTTGTCCGTGGCTTGATAAAGCAAATTTCTTTCTTTTATGTTCATTTTTCAATGGTGTTCAATAAACATGAACAATCAAAAATAATGAACATTATATTTAAATGCAAATATTTGTTCAGAAATAACCCATGTTCATGTAACATGAACATGGGTTATCTTTAAATACAGCAATCTTAAAATAAGCGTATAGAACCAGCACTCATTCGGGTTAGCTCAAAAAGCATTTTTATTCATTTGAAATCAAAACAGAGCACCATAAGTGGCACCAATCATTTTTAAACGATTTCAGTAGTTTTAAAGAATGTTTCGTAATCCCTTAAACCATTGTCTTACAATGCCTTGATTGTATGGTGGTGCCCCAAAGATAAATCTACCAGTGCCCTGTAGAAATAGGGCATCGTTTGATTTGATCTGAATTGATTTGAAATGATCTGTTTATCTTTTTAGGTATGGCTAAAAAAAACATTTTAAACAGAAAAGGCGCATTTTCATGCGCCTTTTAGCTATAAACGTCGACCTGTTGGGAGGTCTTTGTGAGCTTGTTGGTTGAAATAACGAACACTTTTCTACCTGAATTGAAGCGTATGGCGGCTTTGGGCCGGCTTCATCCAAAAAATAAAAAAGATGAAAGAAGTTAAGTTTTGAGGTAATGAATTCTTGAGATGGTATTATGCTCTTTTAAAGAGTACGCTTTCGTGAATTGCTCAAAAGGTGATAGGTTCGCTGGAAGTGGACCGGGAATTACCGGGTTTTGTATAATCGTATTTATACACCGGGATATTACTCAACTACAACTAAATACGAGCTTGAGGCTAATTTTTACGATGCAGATAAAAACGAGCTACAATATTCAGCACAGGCAAGATCTTTTAATCCAGGCTCTGCCGCAATGCTGTCTGCCGGTTTTAGCAAATCAGTTATTGAGGATATGATACAGGAAGGTTTGATCGTAAAATAACCTTTATCAATTGCCGATTAAGAATAGTAGCCTGAACAGCTCAATATGCTCTTTTTTTATTGCCTTTGGCCTCATCATATCTCCCTTTGGATAATAGTTCCTGCCTGATGTGACTTTCTTCGGTAACCGATATCCCCAAGTATTTGTCCATAAACTGTTAATTTTAGTTTATTATGATGTGAAATCAGTCGAATAGGAAACCTCTTTCCAATTATCCATTTGAATATTCAATTGCTCAATTTTGCTTTTTGCACGGTTAAAGGCGTCGCTGCCCAGGAACAGATTTACAGCCGGACTTTGACTGCTTACCAGTTTTAAGAATGCATCAGCGATCTTATCGGGGTCGCCGAGTTGAGCGCCGTCCATGTTATTCATTTTTTCATGATATTCCCGCAGATATGCATAATCCTCTATTTGATTTTGATTATAAGCGATGGAATCAGCTTTTGCAAAATTTGTCCTGAACCAGCCCGGTAAAACGTTAGTAACATTTATGCCCAGCGGTTTAAGGTCATTGGCCAAGGCCTCAGTTAGCCCGCTGACTGCAAATTTAGCAGCGCAATACATGGACCAGCCTAAACCAGGCGCAAAACCTGCAATGGAAGAAATGTTAATGATATGTCCTGAACGCTGTTTGCGCAAATGAGGCAGCGCCTGTTGAACCACCCGCACAACTGCAAAGAAGTTAACCTCAAAATTCTCATTAATTTCTTCGGCGGTTAATTCTTCCAATGCACCTCCAAGCCCATACCCGGCATTGTTTACAACGACATCAAGCGCGCCAAATTTCTCCACTGTTTTTTTGATGGAGGTGGCGATTGATTCCTCGCTTTTCAAGTTAACCTCCAATGGCAAAAATTGATTGCCATACGCAACTAACTGTTCAAAGGCGGTGACGGCCCTTGATGTCGCCGCCACCATATGCCCCTTATCCAATAGCTGTTTTGCCAGGGATAGTCCCATTCCTTTGGATGCCCCTGTTATATACCAAACTTTTGTTTCGCTCATGATATTTAAATTTGATACAAAGTTAACCATCAATAAAATTGCGGGTTTGTTGATATCAAACCAATATTTGTCAAATTCAAACCTGGCGAAACGAAGATGGGCTAAGCTTGGTTTGTTTTTTAAAGAAATTGTTGAAATGGGCCTGGTCTTCAAATCCCAGCACATAGCTTATTTCTGATATATTCCAGTCCGTATGTTTAAGCAAAGCTTTCGCTTCCCCGGTAAGCCGTTCAAAGATGTGATCAGTGGTGGTGCGGCCTGTTGTCTTTTTGATAGCGCGGTTCAGGTAATTAACGTGTATGGAAAGCCTGTCGGCAAAAACTTTAGGTGAACGAAGCCCAAACCGCTGCGAGGTAGACTCTATCGGGAACTGACGTTCCAATAGTTCAGAAAATACCGAGGTAATGCGGGTACCGGCATCCGGGTGCTGAAAGATTTGGTCCGATGGTTGAAGCTTCATAGCCAGATAGATCAGTTCGCTAACATAATTTTTAACTAATTCATATTTATAGATATAGTCGGTACTCAACTCTTTTATGATCTTTTCAAAAATAGCCTGAACTTCCTGATTTTCGTTATCAG
The DNA here is from genome assembly GCA_030445275.1 of Mucilaginibacter sp. Classification (GTDB taxonomy): domain Bacteria; phylum Bacteroidota; class Bacteroidia; order Sphingobacteriales; family Sphingobacteriaceae; genus Mucilaginibacter. Next base: position 43,186 of record JAUCSE010000013.1, on the reverse strand, counting down.
TTAACTGGAAAACTGGTTGAGCACCGGCAGCAAATAATGGCAGGTCGCTCAGGTTCAGGCGGAGGTTTTCTTTGAAAAATTCATCCTTAAAGACACAAAAATAACCTTTGGTATCAGGCATAAGGCTATCATAAGTATAGGGAACATGCGGATTAAAAAACAACAAGGTATTACCGCTGACAGCAATACTTTTGTCGCCATAATGAAAAACATTGTTTCCCTGGAACAACATGATCTTAAAAAAGTCCCTCCTGATATAAGTCGGTGAAGCAATTCCTGACCGGATGCTGTCTTTAATACGAAACACATTAAACTGACCTACATCCTTTTTTAAATTTTCAGAAAGGTCGTTGAGCTTATGTTTATAAAATTCCTCCAATGATTCCGTTACTTTTGCCATAATATTTCATTTGCAAAAATGAAACTTTTTCCTAATAAAATGAAGTTAATATTATATCGGGATGAACTTCGTGACACCAATTTCAAAGTCAATGCCGTTGACCCGGGATATACAGCGACTGATTTTAATAACGACCAGCGACAGGCACCGTTACCGAAGCTGGTCGGCGCATCGTAAAATACGCGCTCATCGATAACGACGGACCTACCGGGAAATTTTTCAGTGAAGAATCTTTACCAGAGACCGAGATTTGCCCCTGGTAAACTGAACACTACTAGTTTGATGCATATTAATTAAACTGACTGGTTGGTGAACTAATTCTGCCCGGGATTTTGGCTACGTTTTTGACAGATTAGGCTAATTGTTGACAAATTGGTTTATCGACCTTTGCTATATGGAAAACAATATTAAAGGAAAAGTAGTAGCAATTACGGGTGCCAGCAGTGGCATTGGTGAAGCAACGGCAATTATGCTTGCTGCACAAGGGGCAAAAGTAGTTTTAGGTGCTCGTCGTCAAGATCGTCTGGAAGGCTTGGTTAGTCGAATAAAAACTACCGGCGGTGAAGCTGCATATTTGGTAACCGATATCAAGAATCGTGGTGATATGTTGCAATTGGTTAATCTAGCTTGTGAAACTTACGGCCGTTTAGATGTGATGGTGAACAACGCCGGGATCGCCCGTTTGTCGCGAATTGACGATTTGCAGGTAGTTGACTGGGAAGAAATGATTGACGTTAATATAAAGGGCACTCTGTATGGCATCGCAGCGGCCTTGCCTGTGTTTAAAAAGCAGGGATTTGGTCATATCATCAATATCATATCGACATCTGGTATTAAAATTGTGCCACTTCAGGGTGTATACGCAGGTACCAAAAATGCTGTACGCGCTATTGCAGAGGCTTTACGACAAGAGTCGGCTGGTAAATACCGGGTTACCGGAATATCACCTGGTTTTGTAAATACTGAGCTTACAGATTATATAGAAGACGAAGCAACCAGATCAGCTATTAAAGAAAAGGCAGCACAGATCGCGATTACCCCTGATGCAATAGCTGGCGCAGTAGCTTATGCCATCAGCCAGCCGGACAAAGTTGACGTAGGAGATATCATTATCCGGCCAACTGCACAGGACTAGTATTAACTTAGTGTGAACCATGAAACAAACCAAGCAACCCATCATTATCAAGACTATCTCTGAATTATTGCGGGGCATGGGTATGCCAAAGCCCTTGCATCCGTTAGTTGCGGTAGTAAATTATGATGCCACTAAGATCATTCGTGAAAACGCCGGACGAAGTTTCCTGATCGATTTTTATAAGGTTTCATTTAAAAAAGATTTTAAGGGCCAAGTAAGATATGGACAGGGCTATTACGACTTTGAAGAAGGTGTCTGGCTTTCTTAGCCCCAAATCAGCTCGTCACGATGACTGGTGATGAGAGCAGTTATGAGGGGTATACGCTTTATTTTCATTCCGACCTGATCCGTAATTACCAATTGGGTAAGAATATTGATCTATATGGATTTTTCGCTTATGGTGTGAACGAAGCACTGTTTCTCTCGGAAAAGGAAAAAAAAATAGTTGCCGGTTTGTTTGAAAGCATCGCCGCCGAACTGGATAATAACACAGATGCGTTTAGCCAGGATGTGTTGGTTTCTCAAATTGAATTGCTGCTTAATCATAGTAACCGTTTTTATAACCGGCAGTTCTTAACCCGTAAAGCTTCGAACCATGACCTGATCAGCCAAATGAATACCTACTTGGCGGATCGTTTTGCAGATCAGTCAAGTGGTATACCGACAGTCGCTGAAGTGGCGGAGCATCTTCATGTCTCATCAAGATACCTAACCGACATGCTCAAGTCGCTAACCGGACAAAGTGCACAGCAACAAATCCATGACCGATTGATTGAAAAGGCTAAAGTTATATTAAGTACTACCCGGCTTACCATTGCTGAGATAGCTTATCAAATAGGTTTTGAGCACCCCCAATCTTTTAATAAATTATTTAAACGCTATACCAATCTTTCGCCAAACGACTTTAGAAAGTCTTTTAATTAACTATAATAGTAACGGTTCAAAAGCAATCTAACTTTGCCTTTGTCCTTTGATATTGCGCAAGTGTCAGTATAGCTCCGCTGTTGACGTTGCCAAGTGCCAGTTCAATTATCGGTTAATAAACCTTCCTTTGGGAGCCAGTATTTCTAATCCTTGCTTAAATATTGCAGGTACACCGGCGCAATCGATCACCACCTGTACATTGGGTACTTTATGACGATGAAAAAGGGTATGAGCCGGGCCGAACAATTCTTTAGATAATTGACTATATCTCCATCGTTAAATGGGTTAAAAGTGTATTGAGTACCTAATTTACGTGCTATCTCCAACCGGGCTTCGCTTATATCACTAATTACAATGTTTGTTATTCCTTTAGCTATTATAGAGGCAAGTTCAAAGATCCTTTATATTTTCTCTTTTAAATTACTTTACATGGTTTGTATTCTATGATAAAATCAAATGTTTTAAAAAAAGCAGTTCAGTTTACCAGACGTTTAAACAAAGTTAATTCGGCCTTTTGAACAAAGTTTAATAATTAAAGGTAATCTACATTTGTTCCTGATATTAGAAACAATTAGAATATGAAACAATTAAAAAATGTATTGATCACTGGCGCGGCTGGTGGTTTTGGGATGGTTACTATAGAAGCTTTACTTCAGGAAGGTCATACTATAACAGGAGCTATGCGTGATCCAGGAGGCAGAAATAAAGAAGTTGCTGAAATTTTAGGAAATAAGGGTGTATATGTAGTTGAAATAGATGTTACCAATGATGAAAGTGTGGTAGAGGGCATACGTAAAGCGGCGGCACAAATGGGTAGTATAGACATTCTTATCAACAACGCAGGATTAGGCGCCGGAGGAATTCAGGAGGCGTTTACCGCCGATGACTGGAAGAAAGTGTTTGACGTTAATGTTTTTGGCGTACAGCGCATGACCCGCGCCGTATTGCCTTTTATGAAACAACAGCAGCAAGGGTTATTAATGTTGATATCGAGCCTAAGCGCAAGGCTTTCAGTGCCTTTTCAGGGCCCCTACAGCCCTTCCAAGTGGGCCGCCGAAGCATTAGCCGAAAGCTATCGTACAGAAGTATCGAACCTAGGGATTGAAAGCTGTATTATTGAGCCGGGTGCATTTCCCACCCAGTTTATAGGTTCATTGCTCCAGCCAAGCGAAAATGAGCGCTCATTGGATTATGGAGCAATCAAAAATTTGCCAGGCGCATTATTGGCATCTATAGAAAGTGTTTTTAAAGCCAATCCAGATCAAAGCCTGGAATTAGTTTCTAACGCTATCATTAAACTTATAAAAATGCCGCACGGTACACGCCCGATGCGTACTGAGGTGGACAGTATGTTCATGGGAGACCTCGTTGCACCTTTAAACCAGCAATTAGAAGAGGCAAACAAAAAATTGTATGAGGCTTTTCAGATGGATCACTTAATTAAAGTTAAAGATTAAGGCCAGGGGAATAATTTACTACGGTAAGTTATTCTCTTCTTTTTCATTTTCCTAAATTTATACAATGCAAAAAAAGTTACAGAATCCTTCGGCTGAGATAGTGTTAGCTTGCTTAAAGGAAAAATATTTAAGAAATGAAGTGATGCTCGATGATCATTGTTTCGTCAGGATTATTTCCGGCGAGGTAAAAATTGTATCCTCTGATACCAGCCAGATATTTGGCCCAGGAGACACAATACTTTTTCCACGCCGTCAGCTGTCTACCGTCATCCAATATCCTAAAAATAACGAAGCGTATAAGTGCGTTTTAATTATACTGAAGACGGAGCGCTTAAAGGATTACTATTCCCGTCATAGGGCTTACGAAATTACAGGGCACTTGTCAGCTGTTAAGGCTTATGATAAGCATCCGCTTTTGGAAAGTTATTTTGCTTCTTTATTACCTTATTTTGAATTGCACGGTGAGCTGCCTGAAGAGCTTTTGGCATTAAAGACTGATGAGGCTGTAACTATTTTAAGGGCGATTGATTATAACATCGATATAGTTTTAGCAGATTTTTCAGAACCCGGCAAAATTGACCTGGCAGATTTTATGGAAAAAAACTATATGTTCAACATGTCTTTAGATAAATTTAGTTATCTGACCGGAAGAAGCCTTACTACTTTTAAACGTGATTTTTACAAAATCTATAGCGCGACCCCTCAGCGCTGGTTAACAGAGAAGCGTTTGAAATTAGCCCGTTATCTGCTTTCGCAAGATAATAAAAGACCAGCCGAGGTATACCGTGAGGCAGGCTTTGAAAATTTGTCACATTTTTCATATGCATTCAAAAAGCAATTCGGCTTCACGCCAAAGGAATATTCTAAAAATTAGTGTACCTAATAAAAGCAAACCTTTGCAGAGAACAAGTTTATCTATTATTAAAAAATGTCAATTATACAAGCAAACTCCCTCCATCAACCACTATAATCTGTCCAGTGCTAAAACTCCCGTGCATCAGGTACAAATAAGTCTCGGCAATTTCATCCGCATTGCCAACCCTGCCTGTTAACAATTTGCTGCCAACTTGGCTATAGAAAGCCTCCCTGTCCTCTTCGGGTATATTTCCTAAAAGGTTGGTCCTGACAGTTCCTGCACAAACCGCATTAACTCTCATGGGTGCAAGTTCAAAAGCAAGTGCGCGGGTAAGTCCATCAACAGCACTCACCATTCCTGAAATCACAGCTGTTCCTTTCGTCGGCTTTCTCGCGAGTGCGCCGGTTGTTAAAGTAATCAATCCACCTTTTCTTATCAGTGGCGCTCCATGCTTTGCCGCTATTATTGAAAAAAAAAGCGCAGATTGATAGATTGTTTAGGCACCTCAATGTCCAATTCCAGTAATTTGTTAAATGTCAATGCATCTCCTGCCGTTAAAACGAGATGATCAAATTCGCCAATCTTTTTAAAAAGTGAAAAATAAAATTATTGAATTATTGCAAAGGTAACCTTATAAGGTTACCTTTGCAATAATGGAAAACAATCAGATTGCTTCAATATTACGGTCAGCGATATCGAAAATCAACAAAAGGCTACGAAAACAGATGAATTCAGCCGGGAGTTTATCTATGTCCGAGATCGACACGTTATCTTTTCTCTATAACTCTCCATCATTATCTCCTTCTGAATTGGCAGAACTGATTAAGATTAAAGGACAATCAATGTCAGAGGTCATTACCCGGCTTGAAACGAACAAGATCGTAAGTAAGAAAAAATCACAAACTGATAAAAGGAAATTTGAGGTAGCCCTGACTGATCAGGGGCGACTTTTGGTTGAACAAACACGCTATGAACGAGACGAATGGCTAAGTACGGCAATTTCAACTTTACTGACCGAAGAAGAAAAAAATACGCTCGCTACTGCCGCAAATATTCTTGACAAATTAAGTGCCTTTCAATAATAAATTTAACATCTCAACAACGTATGATAACTCAAATAGATCCAAAAACCGCTCTTATATTGATCGACCTTCAAAAAGGTATTGTTAATTTACCTTTAGTTAACCCTGTAACAGAGGTGCTTGAAAAATCAGCAAAACTGATCGCAGCATTTCGTTCAAAAAAACTGCCCATCGTTATTGTCAGGGTCGATCCACTGGGAGCTAAATGGACACAGGCCAGGGTGGACGAACCCTCTGCACCTAAAGATGAAGATGGGATCATTCAAGCCAAAGCCTTGATGGAGTCAGCCGGTTTTTTTGACATTACTCCCGAAATAGAGGTTAGACCAGACGATATTTTCATCACCAAAACTACCTGGGGGGCCTTCTATCAGACGACACTGCACGCCGAACTCGCGAACAACAACGTCACGGGTATCGTTATGGCAGGGATTGCCACCAGCATCGGCGTAGAAGGGACTGCCAGACAGGCCAGTGAGCTTGGTTATAACATTTCTTTTGCAACTGACGCTATGACTGATATGCATCTTTCTGCCCATGAACACAGCATCGGACGGATCTTCCCACGTATAGGTGAGGTTGGAACTGCTGACGAGATTATTAGTAAAGTCCAGGCATTGCAATTATGAGCAGGCCAACAACAAAGCAACCTATTCCGTGGAAGTTCATGCTGCCGCTCGTATTGAGCGCCATGATGAACCCCTTGAATTCCACCATGCTGGCTACTGCATTGGTTACTTTGTGCAATTCTTTTAAGATCACTATCGGCGATGGTGCCATACTGATAGCCTCCCTATATGTAACGGCAACGGTAGCCCAGCCCTTCATGGGGCGTCTGGCCGATATTTATAGTCCTAAAAAAATAAATGCTATCGGAACGTACCTGGTGTTGCTTGCTTCCGCGGTAGGTATTGCCGCACCAAATTTAGGATGGCTGATCGTGTCACGTGTGATTCTTGGTATCGGTACTTCCGCTGCCTACCCATCAGCCATAGCACTCATAAACAGAAAGTACGCTAATGAACAGCAGGCGGTTCCTGGAAATGTTTTGGCTATTGTTGCCATTTCAAGTCAGGTAAGTATGATCCTCGGCCCCTCGCTGGGCGGAGTTCTAGCACAGGTATTCGGCTGGCGCGGCATATTTTTTATCAATATTCCCTGGGTCATTATTATTTTGATGTTGTCCCGCGGAATTCAGAATTTTCCCGGTGCAAAAACGGAGGGAAATAAGAAATTCACAACACAAATGGATATAGTCGGTGTCCTATTGTTTGGCTCGTTCCTTCTGACCTCACTTTTTGCTCTTACAGAACATGACTACCTTTTAGTTGCAGGCATTGCAGGGTGTTTGCTGATGGTGGCGCTGTTAATTTGGGAGTGGCACCACCAGTCGCCCTTTATTGATATCAGGCTCCTGGTACGAAAGCCTCAACTTGCTCTGGTATATGTGCGCACGCTCGCGACCAACTACATATTATATTTACTGTTAAATGCTGTCCCACAATGGATACAGGTAGTTAAACAAATTGCACCGGCACACACCGGTTTGATCATGTTACCCATGACACTTATGGCAATTTCAGTAGGGTTGTTGATATCACGGATAAATAGACCCGTACTGCAGAATGTCCTTGGTGTGGCAGTTATGCTCGTTGCCTGCCTGTGTATCTTATCATTTAACGCCGCCATGCCCGTATTGGTTATTATTGCTTTCCTTGTTATAATCGGTGCCGCCGACGGTATCAACATGATCGCAAATCAGTCTTTGTTAAATCAGGAAGCGCCGCCGGATCAAAAAGGTGTATCCTTTGGATTATACCGCACTGCGGGATATATCGGAGCCATTATTTCAGGAAGTCAGCTCAAAGTCGTTTTTCACCATGGTGTTACCGATGCCGCCTTTCACCGTGTAGATTATTTTGCACTGATTTCCGCTGTAATTTTGCTGTTATTGCTGATTCCATTATTTGTCGTTAAAAAAATGCCTCGTGCTGAAATACTGTAATAAATACAACTCAAAGAAATGAAAATCACGCCTTACAAAGTATACACCCCGGACACATCATTGGACGATCTGAAATTCCGCATCAAAAATACCCGCTGGCCGGAACCTTCCCCGGAAGTGGGCTGGACATCTGGAACCAATCAGAAGTATTTACAGGAATTAACTAATTATTGGCTGACCGAATTCTCCTGGCGAAAAGTTGAAGACCGGATCAATTCCTATCCCAATTTCATAGCCGACATTGACGGTTTCAGTATTCATTTCATACATGTTAAAAATAATACGAAAAATGCGCTGCCGCTGATCATCACCCATGGCTGGCCCGGATCATTTTTTGAAATGTTGGATTTGATCCCATACCTGACCGAAGACGACGAATTGGGATTTGATATGGTGATCCCATCAATCCCCGGTTTCGGATTTTCAAGTCATCCTACCTATCCGGGCTGTAACAGTGCCAAAATTGCTTCTTTATGGCATCAACTGATGTCTGGTTTAGGTTACAGTCATTATGGGGTACAGGGAGGTGATGTTGGCGCCGGAATTGGCACCTGTCTTGCTTTGCAATATCCTGAAGCGGTGATCGGATTACACCTGAATTTCATCCCTGGCTCGTACAAACCCTTCCTTCGGGGCGAAGACGAACTCTCGGGTGAAGAGAAATCTTTTCTGCAGACCTTAAGCAACTGGATGACTACCGAAGGCGCATATTCACATTTGCATGGTACCAAGCCGCAAACCATATCATTTGGATTAGATGATTCCCCGGTGGGATTGTGTGCCTGGATAGTTGAAAAGTTTTATTCTTGGAGCGGTCATGACGGCAGTCTGGACAGTACCATCACTAAAGACGAGTTATTGGCTAATATTACGTTATATTGGCTAACAAAAACGTTTTCCTCCTCTATCCGCCTTTATCGCGAAAATAGGTTAAACCCGACTTTAAAATTTCGGGAGGGACAATACGTAACCGTACCGGTCGCCTTCGCCCGTTTTCCAAAAGAACTCCCTACGCCCCCACGGTGTTATGTGGAAAGAGGTTATAATATTCAACAATGGAATGAAATGCTCGCTGGAGGACATTTCGCAGCCTTAGAGCAGCCCGGGTTGCTAAGCACCGATATTCGACAATTTTTCAAGACAGTATAGTTGGGCACCATATCAAATTATTGTCAATTAAAAGATTGCCTAAATTGAATTGGAGAAAGTTTAGTTTTTGTCTTAAATAGTTTGTTGAACTACTGCAAGTGTTCAAACCCAAGTTCGTAAGCAATTTCACTGACGGATAGATTTGTCGTAGACAACCTTTCTTTGTCTATTTCAATTAACTTTTCGTGAATATGCATCTGAGTGTTTTGTCCTGCCAGAACTTTAAGTATGCTACTTAAATATTGCTAAAATTAGGAAGCAGACACATGTAAACTAAAAAGCGGGTAAGACCCAATATTTAGCAGTCACATTAAATGGCAGATATTAACAATTTACTATCAGGCAAATTAAAAGCCATCACATCTTTTATTTAAAAAAAAACTATTTTCGTTTTCCTAATTAATGTATATGAAAGTGCGGTAAGCTATGTCGGTATATAAATCTTTGAGCGACCAGCAATTATTCGACCTGATCAGGGAGGATAATCAACTTGCCTATACTGCTATATATGATCGGTACAAAGATATTCTTCATCGTTATGCTTATAAATGGCTTCAGGACCGGGAAATAGTTAAAGATATAGTTCAGGAATTATTCGTAACTATATGGATGAAGCGCGACACGATTAGTTTTAATCACAATGTTTCCGGATATCTTTACTCGTCGGTTAAACATGCTATTCTTCGTGCCGTTGAACAGGAAGACCGGAAAAACTCTTATACTACCTCCTTACAGGAATTTGCTGATAAAGGAATTAGTGTTACTGATCACCTTGTTCGTGAAAAACAGTTAAAGTTACTCATTGAAAAAGAAATCGCGGCCCTTCCTGAAAAAATGCGGGAAATATTTGAATTAAGCAGGAATAATCATATGACCCATGCTGAAATAGCGGAATTATTAGCGCTTTCAGAGCATACTGTTCGCAATCAAATCAAAAAAGCCTTGAAAATACTGCGACTAAGGTTGGGCCTAGTGGTATATTTTTATTTTCTTCTGAAATAATCATTTCAGAGCACTCATTTTTAGGCGATTTAACATTAGTTTGAATTTATTTTTATTTTTAATGACCTATGGGTCGTTTTCGCGTCTCTTGTCTTTATAACATCGGATAAAAGGCATGGAAAAGCACAATGGTGGTGATTTATTAAAACGCTATAATGAAGGAACCGCAACTCCCAGGGAGATTGCTATAGTTGAAAGCTGGCTACTTGATTTTCCGCTGGGTAATCGCGAAGCTTTAGATGAAACGGAAACACAGGCAGATCTTGCTGAAATCAGGCGAAACCTTATCGTTATTTCCAGTACTCCCGTTGTTCGTCCGCTTTGGTATAAAGTGGCAGCGGCTGCAGTAATACTAATATCCCTTTCTATCGGCATTTATTTTTATGCTAATAAAGATGCTGAACTGACGGTCGCTGAATTGATTCACCATGATATTAAGCCGGGTAAAAATGCTGCTACGCTAACGTTAAGTAATGGTCTTAAAATTACACTTGATGGTAGTAGCAAAGGTAAGCTGGCCGAACAAGCTGGTGTAACAGTAGAAAAGGATACTGCCGGTCACATCCTTTATAGAACTGATTTGTCAGCTACGTCTAAGCCAAGCAACAATCTTGTGAACACCCTGTCCACAACAAATGGCGAACAATTTCGGGTCGATTTACCTGACGGAACAAAAGTGTGGCTTAATGCTGCATCCTCATTGAAATATGCACCATCTTTTGCCGGAATGAAGGAGCGAAAGGTTGAACTAACTGGCGAAGCTTATTTCGAGGTTGCAAAAGATAAAACACACCCTTTTATAGTTAAGACTCAGAGTCAGGAAGTTAAAGTACTCGGTACGCACTTTAATATCAACAGTTATAGTGATGAGTCAAATGTCAAAACAACATTGTTGGAGGGTTCGGTTATAGTAAATGACAAGGCCGTACTTAAACCTGGTCAAGAATCCATACTCTCAGCTACAGGAGAACTTCATGTCCAAGAGGCTGACTTAGATGTCGCCATTGCGTGGCAAAAGGGCGAGTTTAAGTTCAAAGACGTTCCGCTTCCTATTATCATGCGCCAGATTTCAAGGTGGTATAACCTGGACGTTGTTTACAAGGGGGCAGTAAATAACGATACCTATAATGGTGTAATTGACAGGAAAGCCAATTTATCCAGGATATTAAAAATTCTGGAAAGAGGCGGTGTGCGGTTTAGAGTGCAAGGAAAGAAGTTGATTGTAACCCCATGAAATTTTTAAACTATTGTTTAACCCTAAAAACGAAAGGAGATTGATGTAAATTATTTACTATCCAAGTTTTTCAATTGTCAGTAGTAACCGGATCCCGACGGGAATCAGGACCCGGTATAGCTTGGGCAATTTCATAAAAAAATAGCTTCTAACAGATTTTTAAACTCAACCCAAACTTCACAAAAGTATGCAAATAAACCTATGTGGTAAAATTCCGCTTACATCCCGGTTATTGCCCTGTAAAATCCTATTAGTGATGAAACTCACCCTTTTTCTTTTACTGATTACCTTTATACAGGTATTTGCTAAAGTTAATGCCCAGCAAATTTCTATATCAGAGAAAAACACATCTGTCATTATCATTTTAAACAAAATTCAGCAACAAAGTGGTTATGATATTTTTTATAAAAACCATTTGATTAAAGATGTAAAGATCAGCGTAGAGCTCAAGAATGTATCTCTTGAAACCGCATTGAAAATTGTTCTTGATCATCAAAACCTGGACTTTAGTATTGAAGATAAAATAATTACCATCAGGCAGGCTGAAGTAACAACGCTACCGAAAAACGAAAAACCGCCGTTAGTAAAGATCAAAGGAACAGTAGTTGATGAAGAAGGTAAAATGCTTCCTGGTGCCACTATACAGATATTGGGGAAAAATATTCTTGGCTTCAGAGCTTCGTCTGATGGTACTTTTTCATTTGATGCCAATCCTAGCGACACCACGATTAAAGTGAGCTTTGTTGGTTACAAAACAGCAACGGTCAGGATTGAACCCGGAAAGACTAATTATAAAATTATTCTGGCAACAACAGATGCCCGTTTAAAAGATGTTATTGTTACCGGTATTTTTGATAAACCCAAGGAAAGTTTTACAGGTGCTGTTACGGTAATTACCAAAGAGCAGATCAAATTATATGGTAATAGAAACCTGTTAAAAACCATTGGCAATATTGACCCGTCATTTGATATACAAGAGAGAAACAATTTGGGCTCCGATCCTAATGCATTGCCCGACATTGAGATCAGGGGTAGTACGACCCTGGCCAATGTGAACGATTTGCAAAGTAACGTGCGGAATACTTTAAACTTACCATTATTCATATTAGACGGTTTTGAGGTTACTTTGCAACGGGTTTTTGATATGAACCAAAACGATGTGGAATCTGTAGTCATATTAAAAGATGCCAGTTCTACCGCGATGTATGGATCACGTGGAGCAAATGGTGTAGTAGTGATCACATCAATCAAACCTCAGCCAGGACAACTGCGGGTATCTTATGCAGCCGGACTTAATCTGGAACTCCCTGATGTTTCAAGTTATCACTTACTTAATTCAACTCAAAAGTTGGCGCTCGAAAAATCGGTCGGGCTTTATACCAATAGCTCACCCTATTCGCAGGATATACTCAGTACACTATATAATACTAATTTAAAATCAGTTAAAGAGGTGGTAAATACCAACTGGGCTAAAGTACCGGTGCAAAATGGTATTGGCCAGTATCATAAACTTGATCTGAGCGGCGGCGATTCTCAGTTTCGTTACATCCTGAATGGGTCCTACGATCAGGTCACCGGGGCAATGAAAGGATCTAAACGGGATAACTTCAATGGTTCCATGAGTATCATGTATTTGATGCCAAGAGTGCGTTTTACAAACAATCTGAGTGTCGGTTTTGAAAATTCGGCTGCGAGCACCTATGGCGACTACAGCACTTATATCCTGATGAACCCTTATTGGTATCCTTATAACGCCGATGGAACACCTGTACAAACGTTCAGTACTTTTGGCGGCACTCAGGCTAACCCGGCATATAATGGTTCTCTTACCGATTTTAACAAATCACAATATACCGTTGTGCGTAATACCACAGCTATAGACTGGGACATTTTAAAAACACTGAAATGGAGTAACTCTGCCGGTTATTCCAAGCAGGTTGGCGGCAGCGATGTATTTAAGTCACCATCAAACTCGGACTATGCCCAGGTTACCAATGTTGCCTTAAAAGGAGCTTACACTAAGGGCAATAGTTTACAAGAAGGATATCAGTTTCGAAGCAATTTAAGCTACGGTCAGGTATTTGGTAAGCATAGCGTTTATGTGGGTGTGAATGCTCAGATTGTGGAAAACAAATCAACAAGCAACTCAGTAAGTGTTACAGGCTTTATCAATGATACGCAAACCGATATATCCCTTGGTACCACTTACAGTGGTAGTCAGCCCTCTACATCAGAATCAACGGTACGTAGTGTAGGCTTGAGCAGTACTGCCAATTACAATTACGATGGCCGATATTTTGCCGATGTTACGTACAGTACTGAAGGAGGATCGTCTTTTGGGTCTAATACCCGTTTTGGTAATTTTTATTCTTTAGGAGCAGGCTGGACATTAAGTAACGAAAAGTTTTTGAAAGATAAATTTTCATTTTTAAACCTGCTGCGGTTACGATACAGTTATGGCGTAACAGGCGGTCTTAACTTTGCGCCTTACCAGTCGTTAACCACTTATAGCTATGACCGCACCTCATCATACCGAACACTGATCGGCGCTTCGCTAACCGCGTTAGGCAATCCTGACCTTGGATGGCAAAATACCTATCAAAATAATTTCGGGATAGATATTTCTTTATTTAACGGCAGGGTTTCATTAAATGCTAATTATTATCGTAAAAATACGCCGAATACCATTACCCAGGCAAATCTCCCTTATTCAAATGGTTTTACTTCCTATACAGAGAACTTAGGAGAAGTAAATAATTATGGTACAGATATATCGGCTTCGGTTTATATTATCCGGAATAATGATAGGAAATTTAGCTGGTCAGTTCAGGCTGCAACATATAGTAACAGGAATGTCCTGGTTCATTTGAGTGATGCCTTAAAAAAAGCTAATGCACTTTATGCTTCATCAAATTCGTCTGCGGGACTTTATTACGAATATGTGGAAGGTAAATCAATTGATGAAGTATATGTTGTAAAGTCGCCTGGTGTGGATGCGGCAACAGGTAAGGTTTTGTATCAGAATCTGGATGGTACGATTACCAATTCAATAAGCGGTGTAAGTAAAATTGCGGTGGGTAGCTCGCAGCCAAAAGTAAACGGCAGATTGAGCACAACTATAAGGTATGGTTCTTTTGTAGCTAATATTGGTTTCGCTGCGCGGTTTGGGGGTAAAAAACTGAATCAAACCTTATTGTCACAAGTTGAAAATGCTTATCCGAGGATTAATCTGGACAGGCGTGTACTGGATCAACGCTGGCAAAAACCTGGTGATATTGCAGCTTATAGGTCGCTCTTAGCTACTGATGCCACTTACGCTAACGACAGATTTGTATATACTGAAAATACGATCATGTTGAATAATGTCAACCTGGCCTATGAGCTTCCGCAGAAATGGGTTAAGCATTTAAACATGCAGCATATCGGCGTATCGGCCTCGATGAGCGACATCTCTTATTGGAGTAATATTGACCAGCAGCGCGGCACAAACTACCCTTATACCTACAAACCAACTTTCGCCCTAACCGGTACATTTTAACTCTAATCGTTTAACTACAGCATTATGAAGAAATTTAACAAATTCATTTTACTATTCGCATTATTGCTAAGCAACAGTTCATGTAAAAAATATTTGACCGTTAATCCTGCTTCGGAAACTACCAAGGAATCACTTTTTACCAGCACACAAGGTTATACCGATGCCTTGGTTGGTATCTATATTGATATGCGAAAAAACTATTCTCCAGCCAGTTTTATGGTTAACGGGGGGATAGAATATATGGCCCAGTTGTGGTATTCGGCTAACCTGCCTAACAATTCAAGTTACCAGTTACTGGAGCATAATTATACAGCTACCGAGGCCGATGCATTATTAAGCACGATGTTTTTGAATCAATACAATGTATTGGCCAACATCAACACTTTATTAGGTGCACTATCAACCCAAACCATATTAGAAACCAGAGTTGCCAAAGTTGTTGAAGGCGAGGTATTGGCCTTGCGGGCTTTTAATCAATTTGATTTGATCCGTGTATTTGGCCCCATGCCTAAGAATATCGGTTCAAAAGCCTATTTGCCTTATGTAACAACGGTATCCAAAAATGCCTATACTTATGATACCTACACCAGCTATATGAGTAAGCTACTGGCTGATCTGGATAAAGCAGAGCCCTTGTTACTTGCGTATGACCCTATTGTAAAATATTCACCATATGCCTTAAACACAACTTACGCATCACAAAGTGAGTACAGCAGCATGTTCTGGTATTACAGGCAGAACCGCATGAATTATTATGCGGTATTAGGTCTAAAAGCCCGCGTATATCTATGGATGGGTGACAAAGTAAATGCTTTGAAATATGCACAAATGGTAGTAAACGCGGTAAATACAAACGGAACTTCAAAATTTACCTTTGGGGTTAGAGCTAATTTATCTACCAAGAATTATGTTTTTTTTACGGAGCACCTGTTCGGGCTTAACGTGCCCGTATTTGACGATTCAGGTATGTCCAGCGGATCGTTGGCTTCAAACGTGACGCCGCAAACCCGCACATCAGTTGATCTTTATCAAAACGTCGCCGATCTGCGCACTTCTCTTTTTTACAGTGTTTATTCCAGTGCGGTAGGTACAACCTGTTCATCTACCAAAAAATATGCAGAGATGACTACCGTAGGGAGTACCAGTCCGTTTACAGTCCCCCTGATCAGGTTATCTGAAATGTATTTGATCATCAGTGAATGCGCCCCGCTCGCGGATGCCAATAGTTATTTTGCAACTTATAGAACAGCAAAGGAGGCTAATGCAATAACGCTTACTGATGCTAACCTGGAAACCACACTGCTGACGGAATATATTAAGGAATTCTATGGCGAAGGACAATCATTTTATGCTTATAAGCGCTTTGGTACCACTAATATGTTATGGGCCGACCATACTACTGCAGACGCACAGTATGTGGTGCCGCTACCATCCAAAGAAACCGGTAATTGATTTAATTATTAGAAATTGAAACATGACAAAGATATTTAAATATACCTGGATACTGTTATTGAGCATCCCTATGTGGAGTTCCTGCAAAAAAGATTCGCCAGCAACGTATTCAGGGAAGCAATACCTCGAATTTTATTATACCAATGATGTTAAAGCAGTAACTACCGAGTATTCCACCTACTTTTATAAAGACGCATCCATAAAATATGATACGGTTTTGTTCCATGTGCGTGCGGTTGGTACGGTGCCCAGCAAAACCAGTTATATGAATTTCAAAGCTTTTGCCGACACATTAGCCATCCCGGCTTATCCCGATGCCGTGGCCGGTACTCATTATGTGCCTTTTGATAATGCCAATCTTAAGTTATTATGGAAAATGGAGGCCGGCAAATTTGAGGCGTATGTTCCTATCATTACGATAAGAAATCCTTCTTTAAAAACATCAACCTATCAGTTGCATTTTAAGATCACTGCTTCTGACGATTTTTTACCAGGAAGTGCATTACATACCGAAGGGATAGTTTACATATCTGATCGTTTAAGCCAGCCCTCTAACTGGACCGCATCATTTTGGCTGGGTACATATGGCCCTGTAAAACATCAGTTCATGATTGATCAATCTGGCCAGCGCTGGGATGCCGACTTTATTACCGCTATCGGTACTAATGCGAGTTTGCAAGCTTACTATCTATTTAAATTTAGCCAGGCTTTAAAAACATTGAACGCGGCGCGTTTGGCGGCGGGGCAAACCGAGCTTAGAGAGAACCCGGCTTTGGCAACATCCGCGGTAACATTCCCTCCTTTATAAACCATCAAAACTCAGATTATGTTAAATCAAAAATATAACACTTTCTTTCTGCCATTCATGGCAGGGTTGTTGGCTTTAACCTTCAGCTGTAAAAAGGATAAGGTATCCATCAATAGGTTACCAGACATTACCATAGGGGCAGTTACCATCACTGAAAAAAGTATTGGTGATACGGTTACGATAACGCCCGATATCGACTATGGCGGCCAAACGGCCAGTTTTACTTACAAATGGTATAAATACGTAACCTCAGCTAACTCTAGCCAGGCACTCAAACTGGTTTCACAAAAGCCGGTATTTGCAATGGTTATGGATAGTTTGGGCACATACCAGTTAAGAGAAGAAGTGACCAATGTAGCAACGGGCGTTACTGCAGCCACCATTCTTTCATGGAATGTTGTAAGCAAGGATGAACGCGGCTGGTACGTTTTAAAAGCCACAGCCGACGGCAATACGGATATGGATGCATTTCTAATATCATCAAAAGCGGCGAGTACAATGACCAATATCATTACCGCAAAACTCGGGCAGCCATTAAGCGGAAGTCCGGTTGCGTTGTCTTTTACCTCTGTTTACAATTATCTAAACCCGGTAAACAACCTGTTTGTTACCAATAATAGTTGCCTGATGCCGATGAGTACCAAAGAGGTGCTGGCGTATCGTGTAAAAGATGAAAGGGTGCTGGCCAGCAGTACCCAGTTGTTCTATGAGGTTCCTCCGGTAGCTACCCGTAACTATCAGGCACTCGTATCAGATCCAAACCTGATGGTATTGGTAAACAATGGAAGCGTTCAGGGTATGAACCCGGCATCCAATAGCTTTTTACCGGTACGGGTAGGCGATTATGCGCTTTCTCCTTATTTTACTACATCGCCGCATCTGGTAACTACTGATGCCGGATATGTTATGGGTTTTGATCAGAAAAACGAATCATTTGTTACCGTTAGGTATAAGCAGACGGATGTGTCGTATTTTCCAAACGTGTATCTGAACAGTGCTCAGGGTGGTAAGCAATATAATATTTCGCCCAATAATATGGGTGGAAAGATGGCTTTTATGGAAAACATGGATGGTTCGCTGGATACACTTTTAACCACCAACGGCAGGGCATATGCTTTATTGAAAAAAGATAATAGCAGTGACATGTGGCTGTTGGGCTTAAACATTGCTGAGATTATCCCAATCCGGTACAATGGAGCCCACAGCCCAATCCGTTATGCAGATACGCTGTTAGCCAATAAGTATCCGGATTTGACGTCGGCCAGTTTATATGCGCTGAATAAGAACAATCCCATCCTTTATTTTACTAATGCGAATAAGATTGGGTCTTACAGTATTGACACGAAAACATATGTTAATAATCTGTACAGCTTTCCGGTAGGCGAGGAGATTACCTATATCAAATTTATTAATTGCCAGTATGATACGCCTGCAACTTATAATTTCACTAACCTGGTTGTAGCTACCTATACTAACGGCACCTATAAAATTTACCAATTTACGGTATTGGGCAACACGCTGGTATCCACCGGAACGGTTTTCACAGGAATTGGCAAGGTAAAGTCATTAATTTATACAACTCCAAACACCACCGCATTTTTTAATTCCATGTACAGGTATTATTAAAAAAAACAGAAACATAATCTAATCAATTGGCGATCCATTTTAAGCTGCTTCTGGCGGCGTGGGCAGCGCCTTGTCCCAAGCACAAAATTTAAATATCATATCAATAAATTTTAATCAATAATCTATAAAATCAAAAAAATGAAAAAGAGTATCCTATTTCTATTTGCAGCATTACCTCTTAGTGTGCTTGCGCAGCAAAAATTTACAATTGTAGCCAAGTTACATAACCTACAATACCCTGCTCATGCTTATGTTTATTATTCGGAAAATGGCGGATTACGGTTTGATTCAACCACGGTGGTCAACGATCAGTTTACGCTTAAAGGAACTGCCTCTGAACCGATGAAGGCATTTGTGTTGCTTTTTCAGAATAATCAAAATGTAAAAAACCGCGTTTCGCCTGATCAGATCGGTGTATATCTGGAAAATGGAGTGATCAACATCAGCTCCCCTGATTCACTTGTTCATGCCAAGGTTAGCGGAACAAAGCTGAACGCGGATCAGCAGGAATTAATGGCTTTTACTGAGCCTTTGAAAAAGGAAGAAGCAGCGCTCAACACGGCCTACAAAAACGCAGAGGGTAACGATGAATTGCAGGTAAAAATTAAAGAAAAATATGAAGTACTGGCAGCCAAAAGAGAAAAGCTTCAGATCACATTTATTAAAAGTCATACCAACTCTGTTGTTAGTCTTAATTTAATTCGTCAGGCCTTTGATCCGATAAAAGACCTACCGAAAGCTCGAATGCTCTTTAACTCACTAAGCCCGGAAATCAGATCACTTCGAGCAGCAGTTAAATACAGCACAGCCTTTGAAAAGGCAAAAGATGTGAATGTTGGTGCTATGGCACCAGACTTTTCGATGAAAAATACGAAAGATGAAATGGTATCACTTTCATCGTTTAAAGGGAAATATGTGTTGTTAGATTTTTGGGCAAGCTGGTGCGCACCTTGCCGCGCTGAAAACCCGAATGTTATTAAAGCTTATAATCAATATAAAGATAAAAACTTCACAGTGCTGGGCATATCTTTAGATGGCGGTGAAAACGGAAGACAAAAATGGTTGGATGCAATTCAAAAAGATGGATTACCGTATGAGCAGTTATCCGATTTACAGGGCAATAATAATGCGGCTTCGCATTTATATATGGTTTCTGAAATCCCAAGCAATATTTTAATTGATCCTAGTGGTAAAATTATCGCTAAAAATTTAAGGGGGGCGGCCTTAGCGGCTAAACTGGCAGAAGTGCTACCAAAATCATAAACCACTCACAAGTCTTTGAACCAGGTGAGCTTTTGCTCACCTGGTAGATTGGCACCACTTAAGTTGTGCCCGAAAACGGTTTATCAATTCTAATATTTATATGACTAAAATGAAAAAGTATCTATTATTTCTTTTATCTTTTCTCCCAATCATTACCCTGGCTCAACAAAATTATACCATTAAAGGGACCTTCAAGGGTATCGATGGGCCAGGTTCCGCCTGTGTGTTTTACAAAATAGACGGCAAACCTGTTTCAGACACAGGCATCATTAAAGGTGGAAAATTCATCATCAAAGGTACAGTTCCTTACGCAGTGCTAGCCACTGTATTCATTCGTCCGGTCAAATACAGTTTTATCCAGGAGCCTAACCGCTCGGATCAGATTGATGTTTATCTTGAAAATGGAACGATAACGATCAACACGCCAGACTCTTTGAAATATGCCATGATCGGCGGCACACAGTTAAATGTGGATTGCCGCGAAGTGGTGAAGCTGCTGACACCCTTTAAAATAGAAATGGAGGCTTTAAAAATAGCACAAAGAGAAGCCGACGTTATCCGCGACTTTAGACCTATACTTAAAGCCGCCTATGTCGAACTAGCCAGCCGGCAGGAGCCGGCTCAGGAAGCTTTCATTAATGCGCACCTTCATTCCTTGGTGGGACTGGATTTGCTAACCAAAGCCGTTGATCCGGCATTCAACCTGGTTAAGGCCAAGTCGCTTTTTGCTAAGTTCCCAAAGGAACTAAGAGAATCTGTGTCGGGAAAGGCCTATTCTCACTTGTTTGACGTGGCATTGGGGTGCCAGGCTCCCGATTTTACAGCTCAAAATTTGAAAGACGAGAATGTAAAACTGAGCGACTATAAAGGAAAATATGTTCTGCTGGATTTCTGGGCAAGCTGGTGCATGCCTTGTCGTGCCGATAACCCGCATGTAAAAAAACTGTACGAACAATATAAGGGGCCAAATTTTGCTATTCTGGGCGTTTCTGTAGATCGAGCAGCAGGAAAAAAATATTGGATAAAAGCGATCAATGATGATGGCATAACATGGGATCAAGTGTCGGAATTGAAGGGATTTCAAGGTACGGCTCCCATGTTGTATAGTATTACCGCAGTTCCTACCAATTTCCTTATTGATCCTTCTGGGAAAATCATTGCCAAAAATCTACGTGGTGAAGATTTGGACAAGGTGTTAGCATCGTTATTAACCAAAACCAACTAATCAGCATACTAGTGATCATGTTTCCTAACCAAATAAGCCAGAAATATTTAAGGAAGATATTTGTTGTTTTCTTAATGGTGTTGTGGTACGTTCATGAAGGATATGGCCAGCCAACTAAACTTGCCGGTACAGTTTTACTATTGCCTTTGGCTGCGCACCCCAGAACGTAGAAAAACTGATCGCTTCTGCTTTGGATGAGGTCAATAAGCTAAAAGGCAATGGCCCGGAAGCGATAAATGTAGAAAAGTTCAAAGCCGAAAACGGGCGCACAAAAGAAATTCAGCTTAAAACAAATAAATTCTGGTTAAACTATCTGAACGGACAGGTTCAGAACAAGGAGGATATGGAACAAGTGCTGCATGAAGATGAAGTGATGAAATCAGTAACTCCGGTAAACATTAAGGAAGCCGCAAATAAATACCTGAGCGGTGCTAATTATATCCGGTTGGTACTATTACCGGAAGCGAAATAGAGGATATGCTAATACGATAAAAGCTTTAAAATACTCTTTTGTTCTTTATAAGTAAGTTAAATAGTTAGTTAAATGAGAGTCTATCCCGGGAAGAGCTGGGATAGTTTTTTTAAATTAAAAACAATGCTCCCTGTCAATCGTGGGGGGAAAGATATCTGCCTATAGAATAAACTTATACTCATCATTTACCTTTAGAATGAAGGATCTGGATAAACCATAGTATATTGCCCCCTCTTCGCTAATTTTGATTTGACCACTTTTGTTACTGATAACCAATCTATTATTAGGAATTTGCAAATTGGTGAGTAGGGGTCAAAGAGATTGGTATTTTCAGGTAATGTACGAAGTCAATATTTACAAAACGATACTCTTTATAGTAAGAAATCGCAGATTAATAATGGTATAATTCCTGAAACCGATAAAGAAACCTCGTTTATTCTCGCTGAAATTATAGCATTTGAGAAAAAAAGGGTACTGCGACAACGGAACCCGAGGCAAGAACGATAATCAATGTGATACAAGTTTTGATTGCAATAGGAATGAAAAATAATGCTTATGAAGTCAAATTCGCCTTTTTATAACCTTAATTTCGGTGTTCGAATCCCATAAGGGCAGCCTCTTGTTATCATCGAACACCACATTGGAAAATTCTCAAAAGGCATTTTTAAAGGCATCTTTTCAAGATATATATACGAAAAACCTGCAATTATTTAAGTATTTACAGGAAAGTGAGAGTTTTTTTAGCGATAGGTGCTTTAAAAGCAAAAAGAGAGAGACTAACTTAGTATCTCTCCAGGTGAGCTTGATGGTTGAAATAACGAACACCTTTCTGCCTGAATTGAAGCGTATGGCGGCTTTAGGTAGACTTCATCCAAAAAATAAAAAAGACGGTAACAATGGTTAGTCATAATTAACAAACCCGATGAGCCATTTGTACTAGGAACAGGTAATTGAGTGTTTTAAGCGCGAAATCCTTCCGTATTGGTTCGATATATCGTGAAAAATTGAGATTTGAAGGAAATGAATATCGAACCACTAGGTTGAATGAAGTGTTTTGTCTTATCTGCCACATTAACAATAAGTTAAGATGAATTAGAAATGGGAAAGAACGTGACTCCTTACGTCTTTCCCGTGCAGTACTCAGAGCGGGAATCGAACATCGTTTGTAAGTCCTTTATATTCAATGCATTATAAAGCAGTCTTTAGGCTACTCAACGAATCGTTCAATAAACACATATCGACCGTTGTCGATAACATTACAAAGGTATCAAAAAGTTATTATGATTAAGATAATATCTAATATTTTGCTAGTAAATATCTGTGGAGTTCAAAAAAATCCAGGTAGAAGGAAGCAGCAGTAGGTTGAATTTTATGGCCGATATATAAGCAAATGTAGATGCAAAAAATAATTAACGAATTTATCGAAGTTTGAAAATCTTCTTACCTCATTGCTATCTATAACTTTCTAACTGTTAATCGGAGGGGCACTGGTTTTGGCCCGGCCTCAGCACAAGTGGCCTTAGCATGCCAGCTAAGGCCATTTTTAATTTTTAGCCAATTTTAAATATGTATTTAAAGCCAGTAGAGGCATATTTCGGCTCGGGCCGAGTCTGTTTACGGACACTGAAACATCGAACCAATCTATCGCTTTAAGTCTATTGTATTTTTTTAAACTTATTTATTCTTAAGTCTATAAATGTGAAGCGATTTACTTTTGTGTGTTTGATCTTCTTAATATGTTTCGGCACTTTTAATCGATATAATTATGGATGAGGCTCTAATATCCGGAGCTATGACTGATGCAACAATAGGATGCATTTGATTGTCAACGTTAAAGTATTAAATTTGATTGAAAAGGGTTTATTATCGATTTTCTATCTATACCAGGAATATGTTTTCAAACAAGTCCGTATTATGCGCTTTTTTGTGTTGCATATTGTTGTGCGCCGTCAATTGGGCATACGGGCAGGACACCGCGGTAATACGTAGCCGTGATTTTGGGAATTTGCATGAAATATCCGTTCATAAATCTCTTTGGAGCTTTCATGCAGGAGAGTTGCCTAAAGAAAAACAATCTTTAATTAGCACTGCGGGCTGGGACACGTTGCACAATACTGTTTTCGGAAAACAGAATTCCCCGCCGGGGTGGCAGGGCATTGGCTGGTTTGGTCTGTGGTTAAAGGTTGATACCGACCTGGTGGGCAAGAAATTGTGTTTGCGTATCAACCATGATGGGGCTTCTGAAATATTCGTCGACGGAAAACCGGTGGGCGGTTACGGAAAGGTTGGCCAATCTGCACGGGAGATGGAGGCCATACGGGCCCCAAAGGAACTCATTCCGCTGTGGTTCGATGACACTCACTCCCACCTGATCACTATCCATTATTCCAATTTTTTTGGTGTCTATCCCAACTTCCTGGGCTTCGAGGTTTTGATAGGAGATTATGAACCACGGGCAAAACAAATGGCACGCAGCAGCCAACTTTTTAGCTTTGTGCCCATGTGTGCAGCGGCAGAGATTATATTGGGCCTTTTGCATTTCTTGCTGTTTATTTTTTATCCCAGACAAAAGCTTAATTTGTATTATGCGCTTTTTGTATTGGTGGTAGGAATAACAGGGGTAGGTGTTTATTTATTTTATCAAACAAGGTTTCCTTTTGTTCAATTTCTTGCAGAATTTCTTATTGGTGAGTGCAAAGTATTGCTCATGTGGTCAGGTGTAACATTGCTCCATATCTTAAACTACGGCCGCGTACCTCGTTGGCGAAGATTGGCATTGACCACTGTTAGTATGGTTTATCTTATTTTCTATATTTTAAAATATCTGTTCTTTCCTGTCGAATCAGGGAACTATTACTTTTCCATTATATTCCTTTTTTTTACGATTGACGGATTTTGGTCTACATTGCAGATGATCAAAAGACGCCAAAAAGGAGCATTATTGATCGCTACGGGTGTAGTGGCAGTCATATTGACATATTTTCTAGCCTGGACAGATGTATTCCAACTGTGGCCATACCTGCTCAATTCTGTGCGGGTGTTAGTAATGAGTATAGGAGGGCTGATTTTCCCACTTTGCTTATCACTTTATCTGGCGCTTGATTTTGCCCGCACAAATCAAAACCTGACAGCCAGACTGGCCGAGGTAGAAAAGTTATCTGCCCTGACGCTTGCACAGGAAGCTGAGAAAAGAGAATCAATAGCGGCAGAGGCTAAACGGCTTGAGGAAGTTGTGCAGCAACGTACGGCAGAGCTCAGCGAAAAGGCCGATAAGTTGCGGGAAATGGATGCTGTTAAATCTCGCTTTTTTACCAATATAACTCATGAGTTTAAAACGCCGCTCACGCTGATCATCAACCCGGCTAAGGAAATATTGGCCAACCCTGCCAGTGCTGATGCTCCAAAATACACCCGACTAATCCTCAGTAATGCAACACGGTTACTCCAACTAATCAATCAATTGCTTGACCTGAGTAAACTGGAAAACGGGTTGATGGAAGTTAACCTGGCGCCGCTTGATATGGTGGCTCTTATCAGAATGCATGTGCACTCGTACGAGTCACTGGTTGTACAAAAGGGGATTGCGCTGCACTTCACATCAGATTGGGATAAGCTTTGGGTACTTGGCGACAGGGACAAACTGGATAAGATTATACTCAACATCCTCTCCAATGCCATAAAGTTTACCGATAATGGACAGGTAGAAGTATTTATACAAAATGATACCGAAACGCTCGGCAGTGCTTTGAATATTACAGTAAGGGATACCGGGCGCGGCATCCCTGCGTCAAAACTACCCTATATTTTTAGCCGATTCTATCAGACCGATCCCTCTGATACACGTTCAGCTGAAGGCACGGGTATTGGACTGGCGGTTGCCAAAGAACTGGTGGAACTTATTGGTGGCCAGATCAGGGCAGAAAGTACGGAAGGCTTGTTTACGGAAATTAATATCCGCATGCCATTTCAGGCGACCGAAGCCATTGATGAACCTGTATTGGAAATGGAGCCTCACCGGGCGCACTTATCCATTGGCGATAACAATAACCTGGTTGCAGACAGCGATGGGAAGCCCCTGGTATTGCTCATAGAAGATCATCAAGAACTCCGAGATTTTATGCATCAGTCACTTTCGGATAAATACCGGGTGCTGAACGCCGCGGACGGTGATGCAGGAATAGCTTTAGCACTTGAACATATCCCCAATCTCATTATTACCGATCTGATGATGCCCCGGGTGGATGGGTACCAAGTGAGTGCCACACTTAAAAAAGATGAAAAGACCAGCCATATCCCCATCATTATTCTGACTGCGAAAGCCGATATGGACAGCAGGGTACAAGGTATTGAAACTGGGGCAGATGCCTACCTCGGGAAACCTTTTGATAAACGCGAACTATTTGCCTTGATCGAGAACCTGATCAACGTGCGTAACCAATTGCGCGAACACTATAGCCGCAGCGACCTATGGTTCAATGATACCCTGTCGATGCCATCGATTGAGCGGGATTTTATAGTACGCGTACGAAGCGCTGTAGAAAACCATCTGGATGAAGAGGGGTATAGTGCAGACCAGCTTGCCAGGGACATAAGATTGAGCCGCACTCAGCTGCACCGCAAATTAAAGGCGCTTATTGGCCAGTCGCCTGGCGAACTGATCCGTATAGTCCGTCTTCAATATGCTCATGACCTTCTTCAGCGCCGTATCGCTACAGTTGCCGAGGTGGCTTACATGGTTGGCTTCAGTAGCCCAGCCAGCTTTTCCACCAGTTTTTCCCGTCATTTTGGGTTTTCGCCTAAAACAGTAGTCGCTATTTAATTTCCTGTTATAAATAATTGATTTGGTACAAACTCGAAAGGATTTGCAACATACGCGAAAGTAATTTTTCTGCGCTTGGTGTTTCTTTGCATTATGTTATTCTCAAATTAATAACCAACAAAAACAACCTATTATAGAATCAAATCAAAACTCTATTTTTTTAACCGTTAAAATAAGATAGAGACAATAAAAACAGCTAAAGTGTATACGCTAATTGGTCAGGCCACAGAATTATTGCAGCCCGGTAGTAGGATAATGATTTTAGCTGATGATATAATGTAGTATTCTAATTTATAGGTATTTACTTGGAAGGTTTTTTTAACTTTTAAACAATCTGTAAAATGAATACTCCATCATCAACGAATATTCCCTGGTCACCTGGGATGAATTATGGACTGGGTGTTAATTTGCTTAACGGAGCTGTCGCAGGTAAGGCAGTGATGCCTGGAACAATCAAAGGACCTACAGAAGCGGAAGGAGCAACTACGAGCTATGATTTAACACTTATTAAAGATTTTGAAGATCTCTATAGATCTCTTGACATTTCGGTTGATGCAGGTGGCCAATATGGGCTATTTAGTGCTTCCGGAAAATTTAAGTATGCACAGGAATCAAAATTTAATACCCAAGCTACATTTTTATTGGCAAGGTGTGTGGTTCAGAATGCCTTTACCCAAACGGAAGATGCTCAGCTTAATCCGGATGGGTCTGGACTAATCACACAGGGTAAGACAGACTTATTTCAACAACGTTATGGCGATGGTTTTGTTAGGGGGATACAAGCAGGGGGTGAATTTTTTGCAGTAATTTCAATTACCTCTAGTAGCCAGGAAGACCAGGAATCGGTTGCGATTTCTCTTCAAGCAAAGTATGGGGGACTTTTTGCATCGGGTTATGTAAACTCGGGTATTGATACCAACACTAAAACAAAAATTGCCAAAAGCGAACTGCGTATTTCAACTTACCAAAAAGGCGGCAAAGGTGCTGACGGAAGCCTAGCTATTGATATCGAAGAAGTGATAGCAAGGTTAAAGGCCTTTCCGGAGCAAGTTAATGAGAATCCTGTTCCTTATAGTGTGCAAGTTGCGAGCTATAATACCCTTCCCTTACCACAAGGTCCCAATTTTATAGACATTCAGGCACAAAAGGATGCATTGATAGACTATGCGAGAATTCAACTTAAGTTATTGGCATTGCGAAACGATATTGAGTTTTTAGAAGACCATCCCGAGTTCTTTATCGATCCGCCAGCGAGCGCCATAGTAACGCAGTGGCAGGAATTTGTTACTGATCAACTCAACCAGCTCACACGCCAGGCTTCTAAATGTGCAAACAATCCGGTTGGAGGCTGCGATCTTTTTCCCTTTAAGCTTCCTGACAGTTTTTTAATGCCTAAGAGAAAGATTCTCAACAGCAACCCGGTTGTCATCTTCGATTCAGAGGGCTTTAAAGGAAATTCTCAATTATTACAAGTTGGTAGATATGATTCTTTTGATCACACGATAATTATTGGTAATGATATTGTACATTCTGTAACAGTAGCACAAGGGTTCGTAGCCAGAATGTATGAACACAGTTATTTTCAAGGACATTTCATTGATTTGAGGGAAGATACTGCAATTATGGGTACATTTTGGAGTGCTGCAATATCCTCAATTATTGTTTACAAAGAGACCGACGGTCCCTTAGTTAACGAAAGTGCTGTTATATTCAAAGGCATTAATTGGGATAATAGCGATAGAGGAGGAATACAGTTTCTCCAAAAGGGCTTGTATGATGGCATCACGAAACCACTTCAATTTAACGTTGCAGGGTCGGCTTTAATACCCGAAGGAATGGTACTGAGATTGTATAGTGCCCCGGGGTTTTTAGGAAATCCTTTCATTGATATCAGAGGAGACACGCTTAATATACCGGCACAATGGATTTTACCTACTGGTTCGCTTATTCTTTACAAAGAAAGCGAACAGGTTGATGAACTATTATCGGACTCAACGCTAATTGTGGCTATCGCTGAGGATTGGCCAGATAAATTGCCTATGAGGAAGATTGACCCACCATCCTCAGATTTTACTATATCTACAAAATTGGAAACCATATTCCCTGACAAGGTCGTCCCAGCGGGCTATTATGGCGTTGGCTTAGTTTTGGCATCAATCACAACTCAACGAGGTGTTTTCTTTCTAAAAGGCGTTGGAGATACTGGTCAATCTATTTCTTGTTATGCTTTTGAACTATCAGACACTATCACGCCAACAAATCCAGTAGGTCCACAGGTTGTATTCTATTCCGATAATGAAGTTTATCTACGAATGAGTAAAAAAGGGGACCAACTGTTAGATCTGTCTTATAGCAACAATGGTGAAGATTGGAATGCTTTTGCCAAACACGTCGATTTAACTTCTATTGGATTTACCGCAGGCGATTCTTATGAGGTACTCCTCACTGGATACACGACTACAGACAAATCAGTATCAGGTAGATTTTTTGAAACAAGCCTAATGAGCATATAATCTTTAACTTATTTTATAATGTAATTTAAAACCAAGGAGGTACAAAATGAGCACATTTTTTGAAAATTGGAAACAATGCATGAGTAATAGCGTGTTGCCCGTGCCAAACATTGAGGATGTAAACGACGCAGTTGAATTTTTGCATCAACTACATTCAGCATGGGAAAATGCTGGGGGCGAGGTTGAGACGACTATTGGGACCTTAATAGCCTCGGGAGCTGCAGCCGGAATATCCGAAGATGCTTTGGTAGTACTTGGTACAGTGGCAAACATTGCAGTCAGCCTGTACATTAGTCAAGGTATTGGCTGTCTCGGTTCGGTAGCTAAGGATGGGCTGAAGGCGCTTTTTGCAGAAAATGAACTTCCAGATTTTGTGATAGCAGAATTAGATAGCCAAGGCATTGACCTGAATAACGAGGCTACTGCTTAAAAAAGGATTGGATAACGCTTCAGTGCTTCGGGCTTACCTAGTATCGAACATTTAATAGGGTACTGCTGGTAAGTCGAAGGTCTTATTTCCAAAGAATTACAGGAATTGAATAATCATAGAAAAACAAAAATGGCAACGAAACATGCGCAAAAATGTATTCTATGGATGTGTGCCTCATTGGAATTTAAGATGCAATACGGACAGATTTCTATGCAACATTGACGCATGATCCCATCTTTCAAGAGACATTTGGAACAAACTCGAAAGGGTTTGCAACATACGCGAAAGTGATTTTTCTACGCTTGGTGCATCTTTGCATTGTCATGATACCAAATAAACAACAGGGAAGCCGAAAACTGGAAAAAGAGTAGGCGAAAACTTTAAAACATAATCTGATGACTCCAGAAAAAAAAGACGAGATCAAAAAAAAGGTGGTGGACTCCTTAAAAGATCAACTAAAACAATTATCTGAAAACCCAAGTAAGGAATTAGTAGGAGGTTTTGCTTCAAAAGCAATTGATAGCGCCCTAAATGCAATAGATAGTGGTGCGCTTGATGATACTAATTATTTATTCTGTACTACCCACCATAATCATGTCAAAGGATGTGGGCATATTATTGACGGTGCTAATAATGATTCATAAAAAGTATAGTGAATACAAAGTTTAAGCGACTGTTTCGATAGTTAACCAATTTCACGGAGCAGGGGATTTCATAGGGCTTATCGCATGGCTAGTTACTATTACTAACACGTTAGTAATAGTAACCTTTTTATGTCAAAGGCCTTATTTTTTATACATCATTTAAAAGAACAGAAATGAAACCCAGTAGGTTTAATTATTTTTTAAAATATGATGATAATCATATTTTGTATAATACCCTAAGCGACAGGTTACTGTTGCTGGACCCATTCCTGGTGGACCTGCTTCAGGGAGCCATCAATTCAAACGAAATAGATGAACTTAAAACATATCACCCCTCGTTTTATCAACAACTGATTGATGATAAATTTATTATTGACGAAAATATAGATGAAACAGAAAAGGTGAGAAAAATAATGCAGGCAATTGATGGAGACGAAACACATTATCATTTGATTATCAATCCAACCATGAATTGCAATTTTAAGTGTTGGTATTGTTATGAATCGCACATTAAAGAATCAAAAATGAGCGAGGAAACAATTGAACATATAGTTGATCATCTGAATAAAACTTTAACAAGTAATCAAAACATCAAAAGCGTGACCATCGGTTGGTTTGGGGGAGAGCCCTTGTTACAGTTTAAGCAAGTTATGCTTCCGATAATGGAAAAGACTGATGAGTTGAGGAAAAGGCATCTTGTTTCATTTCAACAAAATATAACTACCAATGGGTTTCTTCTCAGGGCGGAAATGATACCCTATTTCAAGCAGTATAATCTTAACCACTTTCAAATAACGCTAGACGGTAATCGTTCTTTTCACGACACTGTTCGGTATGTCTCAAAAAACAGGGGGTCGTATGATGATATTATGGCGAATATTAAGTTATTGGTCAAAAATGAATTATCAGTTACGGTAAGGGTAAATTTTACCGAGAAAAACCTGGAAGGAATGGAGGGTATTTACGAGGATTTAAAAGGCCTGTCAGCGGACGACATGACCTATTTTGGTTTTTCTTTTCATAAGGTATGGCAAGAAACAGCAAGTGGTTTGAATGATCGGGTTGTTGAAATAGCAGATTTTTTCAGAAGTAAGGGGATTTATGCCAATCTTTCCTACATCCCCGATTCTTTAATCAACTCATGTTACGCGGATAAAAAAAACCAGGCAACCATTAATTACGACGGTAATGTTTTTAAATGTACAGCCAGAGATTTTAATAAGAATAATAGGGAAGGGGTTTTAAAAGAAAATGGAGAGATAGAATGGAACGAAAAATATTATAATCGAATGGAAATTAAATTAAAAAATAAACCTTGCCAAAATTGTGGGATTCTGCCTCTTTGTAACGGAGGGTGTTCACAAGTAGCCATTGAAGCTAATGGTAAAGATTTTTGCGTATTTGATTTTGACGAAGAAAAGAAAAGAGATATTGTGTATAGAAAAGTTGCAGAAGCATTAACGTATAAGATGTGAGATTTACAGACATCGTTTCACTTATGTAGCTTAGAATCAAGCCAATAATTTTGCACCCTAATTCTTTCTTTCAAAGGGTCATACATGCTACCGACCTCCTCCCATACAGGTGTTTTATCAGCCAGGTCATTAACCACTTGTATGGGAGATTTTCCTTTTAAAGAGCTATGTGCTCTAAACCAGTTATAGTGAAATTGCCATTGTGAAAGGAGATCAGGCAGGTCTGGATTCTTAATATCAACAGTCGAATAAAACTCATCGAGGTCGGTTCTTTGGGTCCTTTCTACTTTCCCGTTGATCGTGGTTTGATCGGCCGGAATTTAATGCCATATTCCATAAGTCTTTCCTGAAATGAATAGGCAAAAAACTCGTTACCTCTATCCGTTTGAATACGTTGTATAGGGAAAGGCATTTGTTCTATTACTGTTTCAAGGAACTTTAAAGTATTTGTAGCTGTTCGCCTGGGAAACAGTTCAACAACTTTAAAACGGCTGCAGTCATCAATAGCAGTATACTGATAAAGCCTGCCAGCTATCTTGCAGACATCCATTTGGACTCGATCGCCGGGTATTGGCCTGTTATACCGATGTAGTCGTTTACGGTAGTTACGCCTAAGCTTTAAGTATTGTTTATTATTCTTGATCAGTATCTTATGAATGGTGGCTGTAGACAAGGAGCGCTCGTAGAATAACAATGGCCACAATGAAACATGATATTAATCGCGAAAAACTAAGAAGTACCCTGCTTTCTATGGCATCTATGTTTGAGACAGGTAGAATCAAAAGAATGAGAGATCTTACACCAATGTATCCAACTGGAATTGTTGCTGCACTTGGTATAAATTACGGAGGATATATGACAAAGTGTGCATCTCCTGAAAAATTTGTCATTGCTGATTTAATTAAGCTATCTCAAATTTTAGATATTGATGTTGAATTTATTTTAAGAGTTGTTATTAAGGAAGCGCAACAAAATGTAAATCCAAAAGACATTAGTCATCTTTTAAATGGAGAAGGATAAGTAAGATGCTTTATAAATTGAAATACTCAATTGAGAAATAAAGATTTACTTTTATAACCTTGGACCAGTTACAAAAAACATCTAAGAACCACAAGGCGAAATTGATTTCTCCTTGTGGTTCTTACCTTAATTAAGTTTATAGTTAAACCTGATCTTATCTGAAGTATCCACAATCATAAGTATACCACTTGCATTTGATACAATTAAACCGGTAAAAGATGCCTTCGCTAATTTTAATGTATTTATCCCTTTTCGTCCAAAGCTGGACCATTAGGTTTTTTAATCAAAATAATACTGAAAGGATGTTCGTTGCCCGGTTTTCCTAATTCTATTACCGCTAAAGAGTCCTTATAGACTTTTGAAGCATAAATAACATCCTTGACGGTTATTGTTTGATTAACATATTTATAAGCGTCTTTTGCTTCGATCATTTTTGTTTGGCCAAACACATGTTGGCAAAAGAAAAATAAAAAGATACCGAATAGCGTTCGCATTTTATTTATAGTATTAACAAACATCAAAAGTGAACATTAAAAGAGCAATGCATTTCATGTTTTTAACTACTGATTCAGTTATGCATATATGATTTTTAAACCCCGTTTGATTACCCCTGCCTTGTCTTTTACATTATTTCAAATACTTATTGATGTGAATAGCACAATCGTCATCCACAATAATGATGAAGCCGGATACAGATGGTACTATTATTCCTTTAAAGCCCGCTTCTGCGTGTTGTAAAGTTGTTATAAATCGCCGGTCAAGACTATCTACTGTGTGGTGTTTTTTTTAAATAAATTACAGAAACTATATGTTTTTCTAATTGATGAACAACGTAAAAAACAGCTTGTGCAATTAGTTAAATTTCAACGCGGTACTCAAATTATCATTGCCTGTAATTGATTTATATTCTTCAAACATTGCATCTTGACTTTCAAATAAATACAAGATATACCCATCCCCTGCATTGTCTTTGTGGATCATCATGTAAAAACCAAAAGTATATTTAGGGCTAAAGGCTTCACCAACGGGGCCCATGGACATTGTACCCTCATCTGCATTGAAGTCCTTTTTTACGGTAGGAACAGTGAAAGGCTGTAACCTGACTTGATTTGGGGAAATTTTACCGCCAGAAATTTTACTAAATGCAAATAATGCGAATTGCTTATGAAGCTTATTAGGCTCCAGAACGGTATCTCCGGGTGATTTTTGACGATTGTTGTATATGTCAATCATTGCTTTATATATTGGCCAGATCGAATAACGAACCTCAATGTTTTTGTCATTAAGCTTTAGAGCATAATCATAATGCATATCTGTATTTTCAACTATTGGCACTTCACTCGTACCGTTAGGCTTTGTGAAGACCATTTTCGACTCAGATAGCTTTTTTTGAAACTTTTCAGGGAGCGTATTTGTAATATTATTTCCTGAATTTGTTATTTGTGCTTTGACTCCAGTTACTAGCAATAATAGTAGTAGTATTGTAGAATCTCTTCTCATAAATTTAAGTATAAGTTTGTGAAAAAGCTTGCTGAGATAAAAAAGTTATGAGTAATATCAATAAAATTGTTTTATGGTTTTTTAGTGTTGATAAGCGTGTTAAACCTTTCACTCCAAAATCAGGATTCACTTGCCATTGGACTTTTTAAAATATGCTTGATAAGCCCAGCTGATTACTGGGCTTATTTTTACATTATTTTAAATACTTATTGATGTGAATAGCACGATCGTCATCTACAATAATGATGAAACCGGATGCGACTGGTATTATTACCCCTTTAAAGTCCGCTTCTGCGCGTTGTAAAGTTGTTATAAGTCGACTATCAAGGCTATGCCTTGATCCTTTTGATGAAATAACTATTGAAATGGCATCTTTATCTAATTTACCCCCTACCCTTAAAACGGCGATGGAATCATTTACAATTATGCCAGATCGTATAGTATCCTTCAAAAAAACCAATTTACCCACATATGATTGGGCTTCACTGGCTTTAATAATAGGAATACTTTGTGAAAAAACTGGTAGGTAAAAAAAAGTTATTAAAGCAATTAATAAAATTTGTTTCATGGCAGTTTAGTGTTGGTAAGGGTTGGGGTTTGTAGGGTTATTGCCATCCGGTATTCCTGGAGGAAACCCAAAATCTTTTAAAAATTGGGGTTCATTTGCACTTATAGGGGAAGTAAATGCATATCCACTTCCTACCTGTGAACCCAAAACAAAGTTGCTGATGATTAAATTGTAATTACTTTGAGAAGCATCACCCTTATTGACGAAATTATCCCAGGCTGCATTAAAATCTTTTTGAAATTGAGTGGTGGGATTTTGAACCTCAATACGCGTTTCCATGGCCGATACATTAAAATCAACATTTGCTTGCTTCTGCACTAAGGCATCAAATAAAAAGGCATCCGCTTCTCTATTGACATTATTCACATATTGGTCTGGTGCTATAGTATATTGAAAATTATGATACATTTCATGTGCCACGGTTTTTAAATCCCAGGATAACAAAGTAGTATTGTCACTCAATAACGTCCCAAAATCATATTCATTTTGTTGAGCGCGAAATGTCCCTTCTGATCCTGCGTCCGGGGCATTATGCGTGATGCTAGGTGCGGCATGATTTTTATAGTAGTTATCTAACGCAGTCAGCATTTTATCTCCTGCCTGGGAACTATCTATCGCTTTAAGTGTTTTTTCAAAGTTAGCTTTTTCGGTAGCTGTAATTGATCCAGCGTTAAATTGAAAAGTATTCATTAAATGATTGACCATATTCGGATTAAGCGGCGTTCCAGTAACAGGGGTACTACTGCCGTCCCCACTACCACCACCGCCATTATCACCGGAGCCACCTGTATTAAATCCTGGGCCAGAATAGGGATCTGGTGGAGTAATTGGGCTGCCAACAATTGTAACCCCATTACCATATTGTCCACCGTCGATGGTGCCTCCACCTGGATTATTATTACCAGGGTAAAGATCGCCCCCCAATGTTGATTCCTGCCGCTTTTGTTCCATTTCCGGGAACAACAAGGTTAATTCATCTAAATTTTTCATGAAATGTTTAGTCGTTGAATTAAATATTAAAAGTTATTATTGTTTTGTTTAAACTTGATCACAATATAATAATGAATATTGCAACAAACGATTTAAAAGTTAAAATAATATATTTTTTAGATTATTATTTACCCGATATTTATGCTGCCTGTTTAACTGGGAGCTACGTAGATCAGAATTTCAATGAAGAATCAGATATTGACCTTTGGGCGCTAAGCTTTCAGCGGGATTATGTATTCCACGAAACCTTTATTACTGAAGGATTAAAAATACAGGTGACCCATATCCCATGTACTAAAGTGGATGAAATACTCTGGATGGATTATTTTTCCAGGGATGGAACTTATCTGGGCGCATTTGCCAAATCCGAAATAATCCGTGATAATAACGGTTACTTGTTTAATCTCATTTCCAGGTGCCGTACCATTTATTTCGATGGACCAAAGCAAATGTCCGTTTTGGAATTACAGCAAAAAAAAGCGTTAGTACTTAACTTATTATCAGATTTTAAAGGTTCTAAATCAAAACAAGAAAGTTTTGTGATCTTAGGTGACCTGCTTTCTCATTTTTCATCGTTTTACATGCACTACCATAAGGGCTGGACAAATGGAGGTGGCAGGTATCAGATAAGGAATCTGAGAAAATTTGATGCACAACTTTATGATAGTCTTTTTTCCCTGTATGAACGCTATTTTATAGACCTGGATAAAAAAGATTTGATCGAATTTTTCAGTAAGAAGTTCTCAGATTTTGAGGGGTTGGATGAAGGATATACCGTTTCGGAAGGCATGTTGGAAGTTAAACAAACCTACCTGGTAATACAGGTTTATGGACTGACCGATTACTATGATTTTGCCGTCAACAAATTACCCGCACTAATTGGTTTAGTTCAAGACCAAATTGAAGACCACCTGATTTTCAGGACCCGCGCCATCGGAGATACACGGATCAATGAAAACAGCCTGTACATCATATTATTCGCCTCGTCCGCAGCAGTGCTCAATGAGAAAATTGTTCCTTTGCTTAACAATTTTGTTATCAGATACAGGAATATTTTAGCCAATTTCCCGGTCAACCTTGATCTTTCCCTGATTTTTAGTCAGCAGGAAATAATCAGGCCAATAACAGCCTGGCTTTCCATGTTAAAGAAAGCTTCAGCATTTGAGGGCCTAACAGAAACAAAATCTTTTGTTGCAGGATTGGAATTTTTTAAATTGTTTCATGCTGTTTTATTTAATCACGATGATAAGGAATTTCTAAATTTCCTGACTTATGTACATGCACTTTGGTTCACTTGTACTTATGACCAGGGCAGGTTTTTCAGGGTAGATCAGTTGATTTTGGAAAAGGCGAACATGATATCCGTATTTGCCAATCAGTATGCCCTGCAGGAAAAAACATTGAAGGCTTTATTCAGTGATGATGAATTCCGGATGATCCCGCCTCAAAGCCTGCAAACTTTCCCGGAATTAATACCTGCTTTGCACCCCAATCAACTTCATCCCACTTCCATAAACCCCGTAATAGAAACCGAAAATGGTTTACTCGCACCAAAAGCTAATTGGATTGTTTATCAAAATGTATTGAAATTTGCATTAGCCAGCCTTTTTATACCGGATAACAAAATGAGTTATCTATCCTTTTCTATCATGGCTATCATCAAAGATAAAAATCAAGCCCCTCATGAAAATTTGGCCGTTTCCAACTGAAAGACAATTAGACAGCAAAGATTGCGGTGCAACCTGCATTAAAATAATTGCGAAGTATTATGGCAAATTTTATTCACTGCAATATTTGCGGGACAAGGCGGGTACGAGGCGCGAAGGTGTTTCTA
The DNA here is from genome assembly GCA_030445275.1 of Mucilaginibacter sp. Taxonomy (GTDB): domain Bacteria; phylum Bacteroidota; class Bacteroidia; order Sphingobacteriales; family Sphingobacteriaceae; genus Mucilaginibacter. The sequence goes on along the minus strand of JAUCSE010000013.1, from coordinate 5,765 downwards.
TTGCAGATTTGAGTTATACCGCAGAGTCGATCGGTTTAAGGACGTTGGCATTTCATTGCTCCTTAAGTGAATTGGAAGAAAAAGTACCCTTACCTTGTATTGCTCATTGGCGAAACAGCCACTTTATTGTTGTTTATAAGATCAATAAAGACAAGGTATATACCTCTGATCCCTTGAAAGGTCTTGTCAGCTATCCTTTTGATGTATTCCAAAAACATTGGTACCTCCGGGATGAGTCTAAAGGTGCAGTATTGGCCTTAGAACCAATGGCCGATTTTGATCAAAGAGATGAAGGGCAAAAAAGAGACAGGAAAAGGACGCTATCAAATATCTTCGGTTACTTTAAACCCTACAAAAAAAACTTCATCAATTTAGGCGTTGTCATGTTATTGGTCACTATCCTTCAGGGCATACTTCCTTTTATCGCCAAAGCGGTTATTGACGTTGGTATCCAAACCAAAGATCTAAAATTCATCAACGTGGTATTGGTCGCCAATATCTGTATCGTCGTCAGCATCATGTTATCCAACGCTGTTAGAAACTGGATACTGTTGCATATTACCTCCAGGATTAATATCGCCATCATTTCTGATTACCTGATCAAGCTGATGAAATTGCCAATCACTTTTTTTGAAAACAAACTGGTTGGTGATATTTTACAAAGAGCTAATGATCATGAGCGGATCAGGAGCTTTATCATGAATAATGGGTTGAATATGATTTTTTCTACCCTGACTTTTGTCGTGTTTGGAATCATATTGTCGATTTATAATACGGTGATATTTTTGATATTCCTTTTCGGCAGTATCCTGTATGTGCTTTGGACACTGGCTTTTATCCGCATTCGTAAAAAACTGGACTGGGAATATTTCGACCTGGTGTCTAAAGACCAGAGCTACTGGGTGGAAACGATCACTGGAATGCAGGATATCAAGATCAACAATTACGAAACGGCTAAAAGATGGAAATGGGAAAAGAACCAGGTCAAGCTTCATCGGGTCAACACGCGAGTGCTGTCGATAACTGATACACAAAATTTAGGTGCGCAATTTATTGACACCCTGAAAAATCTTTTTATCACGTTTTATTGTGCAAAGGCAGTGATCACAGGTGAAATTACTTTTGGGGTCATGATTTCCACCCAATTTATTATCGGTATGCTGAACGGGCCAGTGATCCAATTTATTCAATTCATTATATCAGCGCAATTTGCCCAGATTAGTTTTCTTCGTTTGAATGAAATTCATCAGTTGAAAGAAGAGGAAGAAGAAACAGTCAATAACTCGATTGAATTACCATCGAACAGAACAATTATTCTAAAGAATGTTTCCTTTCAATATTCCCCCAATAGTCCGTTAACCATAAAAGGCTTAACCATGATTATTCCCGAAGGAAAGATCACTGCGATTGTTGGTGATAGCGGAAGCGGAAAAACGACCTTATTAAAATTATTGTTAAGGCTCTATGAACCGTCCTACGGTGAAATTTCTGTTGGTGGTATGAATATCAATAATATCAGCCTCAAACAATGGCGTGAACGATGCGGGGCAGTGATGCAGGACGGAAAAATATTCAATGACAGTATCCTAAACAATATCGTTCTGGGTGATGAGAATATTAACTATGAGTTACTCCGGCATGCCGTCGAAACTGCCAATATTGCCTATGAAATCGAGTCGCTACCATCGGGTTATCAAACGGTCATGGGCGAACTAGGCCGTGGCTTAAGCGGTGGCCAAAAGCAACGGATTTTAATTGCAAGGGCATTATATAAAAACCCGGATTATCTTTTCTTTGATGAGGCCACGAATTCCCTGGACGCGATAAATGAGCAGAAAATTGTAAACGCATTGGAACAGGTTTTTAAAGGCAAGACGGTTATTATCATTGCCCATAGATTGAGTACCATCAGGAAAGCAGATCAAATAATCGTGCTTCGGGACGGGCAGATTATAGAAGTCGGAAACCATGAAAGTCTCGTTAAACAGGAAGGCCGCTATTACGAACTCATAAGTACGCAATCCGAAATATTAAGGGCAAATTAAACGGCACGATGAACATTACAGAATTTAAAGATACAGTAAAGCGATCCGAAAGAAGCGAAGAGGTACAGCATATCCTGGAACGCATGCCTACAAAATTCGGGGTAGTGGTAAGCATTTTGACCATAAGCTTATTTGCCATGCTGGTTATATTTGGCTTCACCGTAAAATATCCCGATATAGTTACCGGAAATATTACCATTAACGCAGAGCATCCTCCTATCAAAATGATTGCTTTTAATCCGGGCAAGATCCGGTTGCTGACGAAGTCGCAACAAGAGGTCAAAGCAGGTGAATTGATTGGATATTTAGACAATCCAGCAGATTTCAAGGATGTGAACTCCTTGAAAATTGCATTAAAATCCTTTAAACTCATTCAGCCGTCTGACAGCCTTTTACATAAAGATTGGATTCTTGGCGAACTCACTCCAAAATACTTCCAGTTGATCAGCGCCATTCAAAATTACCGAACTTTTTATTCGGCCAATATTTTTGTCAAGCAAGTAGAGGACCTGGAGATTTCAATTGCCCAGGGACGGCTAAGCTTGCAACAATTACAACAGCAATTCGAGTTGATTAAAAGCAATGTGGCATTAACTTTTAAATCCTTTCAACGAGACTCTACCCTTTTTAAAGGAAAAGTGGAATCGGAGGCGGAATTTGAAAAGTCAAGAATGAATTTTTATAACATCAAAAAAAGTTATCATGACGAGCTCAATTCCATTTATTCCCAAAAACAACAACTGGCTGACAACGCCAATAAAATACAACAAATCGGCATTCAAAAAAATGATAAGGAACAACAGGTAAGAACGGCATTGGCATCTGCTTATAATGATCTGTTGGAAGAAATTGCCACCTGGCAACAAAAATTCGAGTTTATAAGTCCTGCCAATGGTAACGTACAGTTCCTTGACTTCTGGCGCGAAAATCAATTTGTATCACAGGGTCAAGAAATTTTCAGCATTATTTCCAGAGAGAATAAACCATCTGGTGAATTGATCTTGCCATCAAGCGGAGCAGGAAAAGTAAAGGTTGGTCAAGAAGTTGTTGTCAAACTAGAGAACTATCCTTATCAGCAGTATGGTACCATTAAGGGAAAGGTAGAAAGTATTTCATTAACTACAAACCAATCCAGGGATAAGAATAATGCTTTTGTCAATAATTATTTGATCTCCGTTAGTTTGCCAAATTCCCTTAAAACCAATTTTGGTTCTGCTTTGGATTTCAAATCTGAATTAAGAGGCAGTGCAGATATTATAACTGAAGACAGAAAGTTTGTAGGCAGATTGTTTGATAATTTAAGAAATGCTTATAAAAGATAACTTTAATTGTTCTTTTTTTAATTCACAATCTTCACCATCCAGTAAATAAAAAATTGTTTTTCTTTCATCATTGGGAATGTTTTGCCTATGTCGGTTTGATTAATGGATATTGTGTATCAGATATTTATAGATATAGCTGGCGTTCTCACCTTATGGCATTATGGCTATTGGTAACATCCACCCAATAAATATTTTGCCTATTCGTTTAATCGTAATTGTTAAAAAAATTTTACGTAGCTGAAAATTTACAGTTGGTTTGCGAATTCAGAAACGAAGGTGATCTGCCTGTAATTTGTGATAAAGTTGAAGTCCTCGACAACGAGCGTTTAGGTGCCTTTGTTGGCTTACATGGAAACCGCTTGCTGTTGTTCATCACCCTCAATGTTTTTTTTTGAGCTATCCTTCTGTTCATCTTCCCGCAGCTTTCCCAGTTCGCTAACCAGCAAGCGTTCAATATCCCTTTTGATACTTTTGTAATTCTCCTGTATATCCTGTTCCGTTACATCCACAACGGTGGGTAGGGGTCTATAGTTTTCTTCTTCCTTTTTTATAGCAATATGGTCATTCTGCAATTCCGCATGGAACATTTTTAGTTCGATCTTACAGTCCGGGTTATCCGCAACAATACCCACAAATTCACCTGAAGAAAGGGCAGCGATCTTGGATGCCGGTATTGCATATTCCAATTGGGTTGACTTGGATATAGAGGTATCCGAACTATTGATACTTAGGCTCTCCCTGTTCTGCATGATCTTCCCGAAGTTCTCGCTCATCTTTTTGGCCGTATCGCCTGTAACCTGCCCGCAGAGCACATTGCCGACAATACCTGTGATCACATCCGCATGATCCGCGCCATAATCTTTCTTTAGCTGGCTGAAATCCTGGATACCAATCGTCACACTGATCAAATTCGACCTCCCTGTACTGATTGTAGGTATCAGGTCAGCTGTCAAGGTTGGAAATTCATCGAAGATCAGGCTGCTTTTTAACTTGCCTTTTTTATTAATGAGTTTAAGCATCCGGTTCACATATAAGGACAGTACCGCTCCATACACCTGTAGCTTTTGCGGATTATTGCCCATACAAACGATCTTAGGCTCATCAGGGTTATTGATATCCAAGGTAAAATCATTGCCGGACAGCACATAATACAATTGTGGCGAAGCTAAACGCGCCAATCCGATCTTGGCAGAGGCGATCTGTCCCTCTAATTGCGCCACTGCCTTGTTATGATAAGCCGATATAAAAGGATTGATCAATACCTTGATCTCTTCTTGCTGTTCCAATACAGCGAAAAGCCGGTCATAATCTGCCTGCATCAATTCGATCACATGCGGTAACGTACAATACTTGCCATCCTCATACTTGCGCAAATACCAGATAATAGCCGTTAAAAAGTTAATCGGGCTTTCCACGAAAAAATCACCCTGCTTTTTCAGCCATTCCCGGTTTAGCCCCAACATAATGGTGCGGCTTGATTCCGTGGCATCCGTAATATCCTCCATGCTCTGCGGGTCGAGCGGGTTGCAACGGTGGTATATCTTGTCAAAATCGATGACCCAAAAGGTTGGTTTGACTTTGTAGTTAGCATAATATTTTAACAAGGCATTATAAGCGATAAGGGTCAAATCACTGAACTTGAAATCGTATAAAAACATACTGTGTCCCTTACGGATGTGCTGGTCGATGATATGGCGGATGACGAAATACGTTTTTCCGGCGCCTGCCAGGCCCAAAACAGCTGTTGACCGGTGAGGATTTACAACGTTCACGTAGGAATCCCTTATTTTCCCGTTCAATTTATACTTGGCACGCAGATTAATGGAATATTCGTTTTCCAATAACCGTTCCTCTTGGGGGAACGTCTCATTTTCCTTATTGAAAATGTCCTTATTCAGGTTCGCCTTAATCAACCTTGATAACCAGGTACCGCCGGTAAGGATAAGCAGGTAACCTATGCCCGTTATGCCCATATACAGGATAGCCACCATGCTATTCCCGACTTGCAAGTAGAAAACAAGCAAGCTCAAAAAGTAGATGAGCAGCCCGCAAAGCAGGTAGGCTGCTATGCTGTTCCGCTGGATTTTCTCGTCTTTTTTGCCCTTTGCGCCTAAGGGCGGTGGTCAATAGTTTATTGATATCGCAGATGTCAGCCAGCTCTTTCAGATAGGAATTAAACCGCTGATTACTATTTACCGGCAACAATTTGTTTTCATTGACGCAATAAGGGTGACGTTTATATTTTTCGATGATCTCCAACGGGATAGGCAGTAGGGGTACGGTTTCTTCCGTACCTGACTTGGCCCGGTCTTTAGTGATCCACAAGCCGCCATCCACACCGGTAAAGATATTTTCCGGTTCAAGCGCATACACCGTTTCAAAGGCATAGCCGGTAAAG
>JAUCSE010000057.1 GCA_030445275.1 Mucilaginibacter sp. | reverse complement strand
AGAATCGTTTATACGAAACCGAGATATGTCGTTCCCTCCTGTGGGGTAAGGAAAAGGGGTTGTTCATGATTTATGACACAACCCCTTTTTTTTCTCCGAATTAACGGGGCTTTTTCAGTGCCCTCATGAAAATCAGGAGGCTTTTATTTGTTATACGGCAGATTACAATATCAGGATCAATACTAAAATGATGATGATAATAGCACCTACTGAAAGGTAAACGCCACCGCCACCCAAAGCGTTTGCTTCGTGTTTTAACCCTTTAAGCTCATGGCGCAGTTCTTTACGATCCTGCTTGGTAAGCTCAGATTTGTCCATTGCTTTAATTTCGTTCACCCTGGCTTTAATTTCTTCAACCCGGGCTTGTTTTTGCTCGGTGGTCATAGTTGCTATTTGCTCTTTGCTCAGTACGGTTAAAGCGCCATCCGTAACAGTAGATGCATAGCTATTGAAAGCGGCTACTGAGAGTAGCATGGTAAGGGCGATTAGATAAATTTTCTTTTTCATCGTTGTTAGTTTTAGTAAGTTTTTGTTGTGTAATTATGATAAGTTGAAAAAGAGATAAAATGTTTGCGATTACGATGATTTTTTTCGCCAAAAATATAGCTAAAGACTTATAAAATAGGGCGCTTCAAAAACATGCCCGGCATGCAATGCCTGTATGGCCTCTTTTTTATTAATATTTACGGGATGGTTTTGTGTATCAGCACAACCGAGCCAGGGTTCAATACATACAAAGTCGGCACCAGGTTTGGCCCACAAACCCAGGTAATTAAAATGCGGAAATTCAACCGATAAAGTTTGATCATGTTTGTTGCTTTTTATACTTACCATTCTGGAGTTAAGTTGTTTAAAAACAAGCGCGTCGGCATCAAACAGGTGGCGGGTTAAATATAGTTTATTACCGGGAGTAGGCACCGGATGGGTTTCGCCGGTAAAAAAGCCTTCGGCCGATAACAGGTTTGTTTCCAGGTGCTCGTCGGTTTCAAACTCCACGTAATAATCCTCATATTTTTCGCCTTTGTTAAAAGGTATATTAAACGCCGGGTGGCCGCCAACAGAAAAATAAATGGTTTTTTTATCCAGATTGATCACCTTGTGGGTTACCCGCAGGGAATTATCTATCAGCATATACAAAACCTGGTAATCAAATTTATAGGGATAAACCTGCAGTGTTTTTTCGCAATACGGGAGCGAGAAACTTGCTGATACTTCGTCGGCCTCCAACAGAATAAATTCAGATGTACGGGCAATACCGTGCCTGGCCATTTCGTGTGGCTGTCCGTCAACCAAAAGCTGGTTATTAATTAGTCCACCCACTACGGGGAAAAGGTTAGGGGCGTGCCATGGCCAGATGTTGGGATCGGCTTGCCAAATATGCTCAACGCCAGTTGTTTTGTTGTAAAATGAACTGAGCTCTGCGCCCTTCAGGTCAATAGCTACTTTTAGGTACTCGTTCTCTAAAACAGTCATAAGTCAACGGTAATTATACATCCAAGTTACAGGAATTTTTGTGAAACTGACAAGCATTATTAATAAGCATAGTTCATTAATACTCTAACAAATCAATCATCGTCCTGTTTCTTTTTCTGCTCTAAAATTACAAAGGCACTGCGTTTGGGTACCGGCATAACTGCATTCTCACCTTTAACCGATTTCCATATCACCTCGTTCAGGTCAATATCGGGTGCCGCATCTTCTTTTGCAAAATTAAACAAGGCCGAGCGTTTGCTGCTTTCGTTTACAGCTATGTTTCGCTGGTCAAGATCTACCTGGGCCGGTTTAGCAATGTAAGGTGAAAGATCGGCCTTATCGGTAAAACATTCATACAGGGGCATGGCCGCGGCGTCATACTGACTCATAGGCGGTAGTCCCAATATAAGCTCAATAGTTCTTAACACCCCTGATGTTGAGTACATATTATGGATAACTGTATTGCGTTTAACATAAGGGCCGGCCACAAATACCGGCGACCGGTGTGCATCAACATGATCAGGGCCATTTTGAGCATCATCCTCTAAAATAAAAACTACAGATTGTTTCCATATCGGGCTTTTTGAAAGGTGCTCAATAAAACGGCCTATGGCCAAATCGTTATCGCCTACTGCAGCAATTGGTGATATTGCACCTTTTCTTTGTCCGCTGGTATGGTCATTTGATATACGAACGGTATTAAACTGTGGTACAGCATTTATTGTTAACAGGGAATCAAAATCATGTGCCCACACTTCTTCCCTCTTGATATCTTTCACATTTAGATCAAAGCCGGGCGATTGTTTGCAATAATGGCCCTCCAGAGATTTTAAATTAGCTTTTCCAGGCGAACCATCTGTTACAAACTCGCCGTAGGTGCGATAACTTACATGGGCTCTTTTGCAATAATCCCAAATAAACCCGTCGCGTGGGTAGGCGGCCTTGCGGGTGCCCTCAAAATCATAGTTACCACCACGGCCGCCATAGCTGGTAGGCCAGGTTTTTTCAACAAAATCAGTGGCATAAGCTGCCATACTCCAGTTATGACCATCTGCACTTACTTCGGCATCAACATAAAAATTATCAAGTAAAACAAATTCACTGGCAATAGCATGATGGTTTGGCGTTACTTTTTTATCAAATATGCACAATGAAGTATCGCCATTGCCCTGTGGCATATCACCCAAAACCTGATCATAAGTGCGGTTTTCTTTTATAATATAAAATACATATTTAATCGGCGATTTTTCGCCCATGCGGCGTGGTATAGGGTTACCCTGAATGCCGGCAGCCGTTTGAGCCAATTTATTAGTAAAAGGAGTGTTGGCATAAACTTGTTTGGTGTAAGCTTTAAGCGCTGTAGGGTTTGGTGTATTTATAAAAGAAAGCGTGCCTTTAAACAATCCGCCAATATATTGTTCACGACTGTTAATGGCCCCTTGTTTATAACCACTGTTATCTGTTTTTCTTATCGGTTGGGGGCCCTGGGGGTTGGCCATTGATGAAAAGCCTTTACCATTAGAAACCAGAATTTTATTACCAAGCGTTTTTACATTGGTAGGGTACCAGCCTACAGGTATAAAGCCTTTACTTTGGCTGTTGCCTGGTTTTGAAACATCAAACACCGCTAAGCAGTTATTATCGGCGTTGGCAATATAAAGTGTTTTTTCATCAACAGATAAAGCCAGCCCGTTTGTTGTTGAACCGGTTAAATGTGTAGGATAGAGTACTGTTGATATGTTTTCGATTATTTTATGACTGCTTGTATTTAAAACAGAAACAGAATTATCATTGGCATTGGCTATAAAAAGATAAGTGCCTTTTTTATTTAACAATAACTCATTGGGGTGGCTGCTGGTTTTTATGGTGGCTAATGTTTGTGATGTAGTATTATAAATTCCCAGCATATCACCTCCCCACAAGGAAATGTAAAGTGTTTTTTCATCTGGCGATAATATACAGCTGTAGGCTTCTGCGGGCAATTTGATTTGCTTTAGAACCTTGCTTTGGGCAGGATCTATAATGTATAATATACTATCCTCTTTGGTAACTGTATATAAGCGGCTATTATTTTTATTAACGGCGATACCTGTTGGACAAACTTTGTTTTTTGGCCAGGCATTGGGGGCAAGTTTAATGGTATCCGGGGTGCCAAGTTTATTGTTTATCAGGTTAAATATCAGTATGCAGTTATCATTACCCCCAGAAACGTAAAGCTTTTTTTCGTTATGACTAAAGGCCAGGCCATACCACGATTTTCCTAATATCTTTTCATCCAATAACTTTTCGTTCTTAGGATCAATCAATTGAACCGATTGTGTGCTTTGGCCATTATTGGTAACAGCTAATAGCTTTCCGGATGCCGAAAGTTGTAAATTTAATGGCAGATCGCCGAGCGGTAATGATCTGCCCGCCGGGCTAAGCTTCCAGCCATTGGGTAGTAACACCTGGGCGGTTTGAGCTATTTTACCTGGTGTTTGAGCAAATGGTACTAATGGTAAGGCTATTACCGCAAAGAGGAAGAGCAACTTTTGTTTCATGATAAAACGATTGTATTCAAAAATACACATTCGTTTTATGTGTATGCCCTGCTTAACAAAAACTTAATATAGTGATGGGGATAATAAAGGCCGTAGTTTTTACCAGACTACGACCTTTATGTTATATTAAAAGAATTTATTTACTTGCTTTTTAAAATAACCGATGAACTTTGCAATCCATCAGCCGAGGCCGTAAAAGTTATACTGCCGGCTTTTTCTTTTGCCTGTACAATAGCCAATGCCAAACCATGGAAAGCTTTGCGGTAGTTTACCTTAAATGAGTCATGACTAACCGGGTCGCCGTTATCAACACTGGCTATAAATGCTTCGCCGTTTATTTTAAAGTTAACCAGATTATCAGCATCAGGAACTACATTGCCATCCTTATCCAGGATTTTTACGGTGATGAACGACAGGTCCTTACCATCCGCATTGATCTGTTTACGATCGGCAAGCAATTCAATTTTGGCAGGTGCTCCCGCGGTATGTATTTCTTTGGTTAAAACAACTTTGCCATCCTTGCGCGATACCGCTTTTAATGTACCTGGTTCATATTTTACACGCCACATAATGTGCAGGTCGTCACCTGTTTTCTTTTTAGTACCCAATGATTTGCCGTTCAGGAAAAGTTCAACTTCATCAGCATTATTATAATAGGCCCAAACATCAACCGTTTTTCCGGCCTCCCAGTTCCAGTGCGGAAAAATGTGCAGCACCGGTTTGTTTGTCCACTCACTTTGGTACATATAATATACATCCTTAGGGAATCCGGCCAAATCAATAATGCCAAAGTACGAGCTGCGCGATGGCCAGCTGTAGGGAGTAGGTTCGCCAAGATAGTCAAAGCCAGTCCAGATGAACATGCCCGACAGGAAATCATACTTTTTCATCACCTTCCAGGTTGCCTCGTGGGTTGAACCCCATGGTGGTCGCACGTTGTCATAGGCAGACACAGTGTTACCAGGATTACCCTTTTCAAAAGGCTTATCCCATCTGTCGGGCCATATCCTGATACTGTCTGATGGCATATCGTAATATCCGCGGGTTTCTAAACCGGAGGTGGTTTCGGTTGCTATAAACTTTTTGCCGGGATACCGGTCATGAAATTTAGCATATTCGCCTTCATGATAATTGTAACCGATTAGATCAATAGCGCCCGATTTGATGATCTTGTTGGCAGTGTCCGGATTATTATTAGCGGTGGTTATAGGCCGTGTAGCATCCAGGTTGCGAACTATGCCGGCCAGTTCAGGGGCAATTCGTAAGGCCGAAGTATCGTGCTGTTGCGGTATCTCGTTACCAATGCTCCATATCATAATGCTGGGGTGGTTGCGATCGCGCAGTACCTGGTCTTCCAGATCGCGTTTATGCCACTCTTTAAAAAATAAATGGTAATCATATTTTTCCTTTTTCCATTCCCAGCAGTCAAATGCTTCGTCCATTACAATAAAACCCATTTTGTCGCAAAGGTCAAGCAGCTCGGGAGCGGGAGGGTTGTGCGATGTACGGATGCCATTGCAGCCCATTGCTTTTAACATTTCAAGCTGACGCTCCAATGCGCGTGTATTAATGGCAGCTCCAAGGCTACCCAAATCATGGTGATCGCACACACCTAAAATTTTCATCGGCTTGCCGTTCAGGCTGAAACCTTTATCAACATCGAAATTAAAATAGCGGATACCAAACGGGGTAGTATACTCATCAACAACCGTTTTGCCGGCAACTACCTGGGTAACTATCTTATATAAATATGGATTTTCTACAGACCATAATTGGGGTGTTTTAATAGTAAGGTTAATGGCCGATTCATACACACTATCTTTTAAATTAGTTTTTGAGGGAATAGCGCCGCCTGTTGATACCACTTTTCCGGCCGCATCATAAATGTGTGTTTTTATATCGAATGCCTGGTTGATACCTGTGTTTCGTACACGAATTTTCAAGTTCACCGTTGCCGATGCATCGCTTACTTCGGATGTAGTAACATAAGTTCCCCAATGGTCGATGGCTATTTTATTGGTAGTAACCAGCCAAACATTTCTATAAATACCCGAACCCGAATACCAACGCGAATTTGGCTGAACAGAATTATCAACCTTAACAGCTATCACATTTTTACCGCCAAAGTTTAAGTAAGGAGTAAGGTCGTACCTGAACGATATATAGCCGTTTGGCCTGAAACCAAGGTGATGCCCGTTAACCCAAACATCGCTTTTTTGATAAACGCCATCAAAATCAATATAAACCAATTTGCCCTTTGATGAAACCGGAACGGTAAATGTTTTACGATACCAGCCTATACCGCCCGGCAGCGCGCCGCCTTCGGGAGTGGCAGGGTTTTCTTTAGAAAATTTACCCTCAATGCTCCAATCGTGCGGCAGGTTGAGCAAACGCCAGCCGGCATCATTCAGGATTGGGTTTTCGGCATGACCGGCATCACCTAAATTAAAGCGCCAGCCTTTATCAAAATCAATTGTTTGCCGGGCTTGCTGGGCAAAACTTGATATACTAAACAACAGGGCAATAAACAGCAGGCCAGATAACTTACCGGCCTTTAGTAAATGAAACTTAGTGATGGGCATAATTGGCTATTTAAAATTAAGTGTGTTTTGGACACTAAATTATAAATAAATGCCGAATAGCAAAAAAGACAAGTGTGAAATAAGGTTTATCTTAAATTTTTATGCTGAGGAAGGATAGCATGTTGGTGAAGACTCACCCCGACATCTCCGCCAGCCGGCGGATTGTCGACCCTCTCTTCGGCTTTGCCGGAAAGAGGGTTAAGGAAAATATTATTTGTCATGCTGAACGTAGTGAAGCATCCATTAAACGTCATAAATATTCACGAATAGATCCTTCGTTCCTCAGGATGACAAACTCCTTTATCTTTTATCCATTTGTCCTTTGTCAATTTTCAAATTCCCTCTTTCCGCCGCAGGCGAAGAGAGGGTGGTCCATCCGCCGGCTGGCGGAGATGACCGGGTGAGTCAACTCTACACCCCTAAAACTCAAAAGCGGCATCACTTTCCGGATTATCAAGCTTGGTACTTTTGCGCAGGCCGCCTACGGTTACATGCAGCATATTGATCTGCTCGGGGTGTTCGCTGAATAGCAGGTCGTTATGAACCTCAAATTTCTTTACCTTACTGATACCTTTTACCTCAAAATAGGTCCATGCGGCATCTTCCTGAATTTCATAGCCTACATAGTTGAGGGCAAGGGGCTTGCCGTCGGCTTTTATAATTAAATGCTTTTTGATATAGTCATTCAGCAATTGGTTCATTTTATTTTTATCGGCAGGTTTTACAATATCCACCCGGGTATGGTATTGTTTTTCAAGGGTGTGCTCCAGGTCGTCATAAAATATGCGGCAGCTTACCTCAACTGTCTGCGTGCGGGCATTATGATTAATTTCGGTAACACTCACAAAAAACGGGTGGAAGAAGCTGAGCCAGCTGATAATTATTAATTGCAACATAATTGCGTTAAGTGCTTATATTTATACAAAAAACGTTAATTTTATTCGCAAATACGAATTATTATACATGGACGAATTTTCTTTATACTTCCAGTTGGGCTGGCAGCACATCTGTAACTGGGAGGGGTATGATCATATATTGTTTGTAACCGTACTATGCGGAACTTACCTGCTGGCCGATTGGCGCAAGGTATTGGTGCTGGTTACCGCCTTTACCATTGGGCACTCTATTACACTGGCATTAAGTGTGTTAAATATTATTCACATCAATACATCACTTATTGAGTTCCTGATACCCGTAACCATTGTTTTTACAAGCCTGGTTAATGTGCTCAATAAAAAACGAACGGCCACTACCATGCGGCTTAACTATATACTGGCACTTTTTTTCGGGTTGATACATGGCATGGGCTTTTCCAATTACCTTAAAAGTTTGCTGGGCAGCAGCAGTAATATTACAGCCCAGCTGTTTGCTTTTAACCTGGGATTGGAGTTTGGACAGGTATTAATTGTAATATCTGCGTTACTTATATCTTATTTGCTCATCAAATTTGCCAAAACACCACAGCGCGATTGGGCAATGTTCCTCTCATCAGCTATATTTGGAATTGCTTTTATCATGTGCATTGAGCGCTTTTTACTAATAAAATTCAGATGAATAAATTTTACTCCGTTTTTCTTTCCTGTACATTATTAACATCTGCTGCCTGGGCGCAGTATGATAACAATCCCGGTTCAAACCACGGTAATAAGTTTGAGCAATTGGGTACCATGTTATCAACCCCCAATATGTATCGTTCGGCATCGGGTGCGCCAGGGCCAAAATACTGGCAACAAAAGGCCGATTACGAAATTAGCGCCACCCTTAATGATGATAAACAACGTTTGGATGGCATTGAAACCATAAACTATACCAATAACTCGCCCGATCCGCTTACTTACCTGTGGTTGCAGCTTGACGAAAATCAGCATAAAAAAGATGCCGAGAGCGCTAAGTTTGATGAAAGCAAGATGCAAAGCAAAATGACTATACGCCAGTTACAGGCCATCATGGGGCATAATCTTGACCTGGGTAACCATATTGTAAGTGTGAAGGGCGCCAACGGGAATGCGCTTCCTTATACTATTAACGAAACCATGATGCGCATTGAGTTACCCGTTACCTTACAGCCGGGACAAAAATTCAGCTTTAAAATTAACTGGTGGTATAATATATCTGACCGTTTAACCATAGGTGGTCGCGGAGGTTATGAGTACTTTCCGGAAGATGGCAATTACCTGTACACCATGACGCAGTGGTACCCGCGTATGGCGGTTTACAGTGATTTCCAGGGATGGCAAAACAAACAGTTTACCGGTCGTGGTGAGTTTGCTTTAACCTTTGGCGATTTCAAGGTAAGCATGAATGTACCTGCCGATCATATTGTAGGGGGTACAGGGCAATGCTCCAACTATGCGCAAACTTTAAGCGCGGCCCAGCTTAAACGCTGGAACGCGGCACAATCAGCAACGGCACCGCTGGAAGTGGTGACCCTCGATGAGGTAAAGCAGGCCATGAAAGGCCATGCCACAGCGCGTAAAACCTGGACATTCCATGCCGAAAATGTGCGTGATTTTGCCTGGGTATCATCACGCCGTATAGTTTGGGATGCCATGAGCACCCAGATTGATGGCGGTAAAAAGGTGATGGCCATGTCATACTATGGGCCCGAAGCCTATCCGCTTTATCGTAAGTACTCTACTAAAGTTGTGGCTCATACGTTAAAAACTTATTCAAAACATACGTTCCCTTACCCTTACCCGGTAGCTATTTCTGTGGAAGCATCAAACGGCATGGAGTACCCGATGATCTGCTTTAACTATGGTCGTGCCGAAAAGGACGGAACTTATAGCGAAGCCACCAAGAACGGGATGATCGGCGTAATTATTCACGAAGTTGGGCATAACTTTTTCCCGATGATCGTAAACTCTGATGAGCGCCAGTGGACCTGGATGGACGAAGGGTTAAATACTTTTTGCCAGTACATGGCCGAGCAGGAGTGGGATAGCAAATATCCATCATCGCGCGGTCCGGCTTATAAGATAGTTGATTACATGAAGATGCCTAAAGACCAGTTGGAGCCCATTATGACCAACTCAGAAAATATTGTGATGTTTGGCCCTAATGCTTATTCAAAGCCGGCTACTGCCTTAAACATTTTGCGCGAAACTGTAATGGGACGCGATCTGTTTGATTACGCGTTTAAAACCTATGCGCACCGCTGGGCCTTTAAACACCCAACACCTGCTGATTTTTTCCGTACCATGGAAGATGCCTCGGCTGTTGACCTGGATTGGTTCTGGCGGGGATGGTTCTTCGGTACCGATCCTGTGGATGTATCCATCGACAGTGTAAAATATTATCGCCTGAATACCAAAAATCCGGCTGCAGAAGGCAGTTCCGACCGTGCCCAGTTTGACCGTAATCTCGAGAACATCAGCACCACCCGTAATAAAGAAGCAGGTACTCGTTTTGCCGTGGAGGCCGATACTTCGTTGCAGGATTTTTATAGCAAATGGGATCGTTTTGCAGCTACCCCGGTTACCACCCAAAGCTACCAGGCTATGTACAATGCAGCTTCTCCTGACGAGAAGAAACTGTATGATAGCAAGAACTATTTTTATGAGGTTAGCTTCAGTAACAAAGGCGGTTTGGTTACCCCGTTGATTATTGAGTGGATCTATACCGATGGAACCAAAGAAGTTGAAAAAATATCGGCCTATATATGGCGTAAAAACGAATACAAGATCAGCAAGGTTTTTGCTAAAACTAAAGAAGTAAAAGGCATCAAACTTGATCCATACCGCGAAACCGCTGATATTGACGAAAGCAATAACAGCTGGCCGCGCGAATATCAGCCATCAAGGTTTGAACTGTTTAAACAACAAACCCTTCCACGCGGCGCTACCTCGGGGCCAAACCCCATGCAAGAGGCTAAGAAAAGCCAGTAAACAAAAACGCCTCCCGAAAATATCGGGAGGCGTTTTTGTTTTATAAAGAATTTAACGTGAGTTTAGGATAAAGAATCATAGAAATCGATGAGGAACGAGGAGAAATCTTATACGTTATGTCAGTTACGATAAGTATTGGGTATAAGATTTCTCCTCACCCCACCCCTTTAGCCATCGCCGTTCGTCGAAATGACATTTAGAATTCTTCCCAAGCTCGCGTATAATTTAAACGGTAGGTACCGCGGTAAATATGCTTGAATAATATTTGCGGTAGGCAAAGCCTAAAAATAGGTGCAATACAATAATTGCAATTGCTATGGGGGCACCGGCCGGTGCCAAAATAGTATGGAACAGGAAAATGTTTAATGAAACAGGAAACAATATCAACAGGAAGAATGCGGTATAGCGATTAAATAATATGGCAAGTCCGCTTGCTATTTCAACAACCTTCATGTACTGGAAAAAATAGCCTGAACCATAAAGACCACCGCTAAAAGCTTGGGCTTTTTCGGGCAGGGGTGGTTGTGTCATATGTAAAAACTGGAAAAAGAAATTCAGACCAAATACTACAAAGATAAGACCCAGCAAAATGCGGGCAATTAATACTGTAATTTTCATGAATTTAGGGTTTTAGTGAAAGTGTAAATACTAATTTAGTAATTTAATTGACATTTTCAAACGGGATATTATCTCCGGAAACCGAATAGGTGTTATCTTCGTTAATAAATAAAATGAACATACAAAAAATAACATTTGGCAACGGTTGCTTTTGGTGCACCGAAGCCGTATTTCAAGCTCTTAAAGGTGTAATCTCCGTAACGTCGGGCTATATGGGCGGCAAAAACAGCAACCCAACCTATGAACAGGTATGCACCGGTACCACCGGACATGCCGAAGTGATACACCTGGAATATGATGCCGACGCAATATCGTTTGACGAATTGCTGCTGGTGTTTTTTAAAACCCATGATCCCACTACCCTAAACCGCCAGGGTAATGATGTAGGTACGCAATACCGCTCAGCTATATTTTACTATAATGAGGAACAAAAACAGGCATCAATAGCCATGATCAAAACATTAACCGACGAAAAGGTTTTTGACAATCCCATAGTTACCGAAGTTACCCCCGCCAGCGAATTTTACAAGGCTGAGGATTATCACCAGAATTATTTTAACGATAATTCAAATAAGTCGTACTGTGCATTTGTTATCCAGCCAAAACTGAATAAATTTGCCAAGGAGTTCAAGGATAAAATTAAGCCGGAACTATTGTAAAACTTAATAACTTATAAGTCATCTCGTCCGCCGACTGGCGGATCGGGATCTCACAGGACAGGTAGCCAGCATATGGCCCACCTTGCATGTGGGGTGCTGAAACAAGTTCAGCATGACATTGGTTTATTCTTAAAAAATGAAAAAAAGCTATAGCTATTTAATACCAGCCCTTTTAATACTCGGCGCGTGCGCTTCAAAAAAAGTAACTACAACAACTACCACTACTTCCACCACAACTGCTACAGGATCTGCTGTTAGCGGAAATACTTCTATCACCAATGATGGCAAGGTATGGGCTTCCATATGGCAGCAAAGGGCGGCGGAGTATAAGGCCTTGTGTTTCCAGGCTTATAATATCGCAAAACAACGTGTTGATGAAGGGGTAAAAAAAGTGAGCGATAAGCCATTGGCCATTATTACAGATATTGACGAAACACTATTAGATAATAGCCTGTACGATGCCAAACGCGCCCTCCAAAACCTGGATTATAATGATAAAACCTGGAAGGAGTGGACTGATAAGGCTATAGCTGATACCGTGCCCGGCGCTCCCGCGTTTTTTAAGTACGCGGCCTCAAAAGGGATCACTATTTTTTACATCACCAATAGAAACGAGAACGAGCGTGCAGCTACACTTTTTAACCTGCAGCGTTACGGTTTGCCCAATACCAATGATGAGCACCTGCTGTTAAAAAATGGCAATTCCAGCAAAGAAAGCCGCCGGCAGGATGTTTTAAAAACGCATAATGTATTGCTGCTTTGCGGCGATAACCTGCCCGATTTTGACATGCTGTATGATAATCATCCATCAGAGGAGACCCGTATAGCCGCTACACAAAGGCTGCAAAAGGAATTTGGGAACAAATTTATTGTATTGCCCAACCCATCATATGGCGATTTTGAAGGTGCCCTGTTCCAGTTTAATTATAAGCTGAGCCCGGCACAGAAAGATTCTGTTATTCGCGCTAAAATAAAGGCTGATAAGTAGGGAGCAGGGTTGTTGTGTTTTCAGCCATAGTTGTTCAGAAGATTAAACTTCTAAAAAAGGCTGTCATTTCGATAGAGCTGGGGCATGCATGAGCGTTGCGCGAAAGAGAAATCTTATACGTAATGCAATGCTTTATTAGCGAATTGTGTAAGATTTCTCCTCGTACCTCGTTCGAAATGACAGCCTTTTTTATTTCTACCAGGTATAACCCGCTTAAAATAACATCTCTTGCGGAGGTGTTACACCTTTTAAGCGCAGGTAAATGGTGGCTTGCCCGCGGTGGTGGGTTTGATGCTCAAATCCTTTTACCAATAACAGGCCACGGGTAGCTTTTAGCTTACCCAGATCTACTTCTTCACTAAATTGTGCTTCGGTCATGCCCTGTATAGCGCCGATAGCGTAGTCATAGCTGTCTAAAACCGCTTTGGTGGTAGCCTCTTTGCTTTGCTCTACCGTCTTCTCTAAAGATACCCCCTTGCCCAGCGGACTAGGCTTGCCACTTACCTTGCTTAAAAAAAAGTAGTTGTCATCGGCTAAATGCAGCATCTGGCCGGCAAAGGAACGGACCTCAGGTGTGGCTTTAAAAGTATAACCATCGGCAGGCATGGCATCCAAATAGGTTTTGGTGTATGCTTTGGCGCGTGTCCACTCACTAACAATTTGGTCTTTCGTTAACTGCGCGAATGCCGCGGTACAGGCAAACGTTAACATTAATAACAGAAGTGATACTTTTTTCATGGTGGTTTAGTATTTGGTTATGATAAAGCTAAAAATAAAAAAATGATTCTGATAACATTTGAGCATGTGATTTGTATGTTAAAATCACTTTTTTAATAAGAGGTGATCAAGCGCTACAGCAAACAAACATTATAGGGATGTGGTGATAAGATTTTTAAGCTTAGAATAAAGCTGTCATGCTGAGCCCCGTCGAAGCATGGTGAGCAGGCCTCTCCGCGCGATCCTTCGACAAGCTCAGGATGACAGGCCAACTTTCTATCTACAAAAAATTAATGTTATGGAGTTAATACCCACCACAGGCAAATTAACAACCAAGCTCGCTGTAAAAAGACTCCGTTATCCGCGCTAAAATAAAGACTGATAAATAGTTGGCCATTGTACTTTTGCAGATATAGCTTATATTTATCCATTAATAAGTAATTAAAGGTTAGCTTATTAACCCGTTTCGCGCTTTTAGCACAAGCATACCAGCTGTTTAAAAACAGTAAAAATGTTGAAACGATGTCAAAATATTGGGGCAAAGTGTGTTTATGACACAAATAAATTGCAAATTTGTGGTCTGCATTAATTCAGTTAACACCCTGCTTAACGATGAGTGAAAAGACAATATTGGTTTGGTTTAGAAATGACTTACGGATACACGATAACGAAATTTTGTTAGAGGCTGTCCGCAAGGCTGATAGAGTATTGCCTGTATATTGTTTTGATCCCTATTATTTTCAACGCTCAGTATCAGGCTATCCCAAAACCGGTAGTTTCCGGGCTCGTTTCCTGCTAGAAGCCGTAGCCGATCTGCGTAAAAATTTGCAGGCTTATGGCGCCGAACTGGTAATCAGGATAGGGAACCCAGCCGAAATATTACCGCAGCTTGCCGAACAATACCAGGTAAACGAGGTATATCATCACCGGGAAGTGGCTTATGAAGAAACCGAAATATCTGAACAGGTAGAAGCTGCCTTGTGGAAATTACGGCTTAATCTCAAACATTTTATCGGCCATACGCTGTATCATAAAGAAGATCTGCCTTTCCCGATCAAAGATATCCCGGATAGCTTTGCCATTTTTAAAAAGAAGGTAGAGCGCGACAGCAATGTGCGCCAGGTGGTACCAACTCCCGAACAGATAAGTACCCCTGAAATTTCTGATGCCGGTGAATTGCCCACTTTACAACAATTAGGTTTGGATGAACCTATTGACGATGCACGGGCAACCAACTATTTTCAGGGTGGCGAAACCGCTGCTTTAATACAGCTGCACAAATATTTTTCCAGTAGTGAGCAGGCTGTAAAATTAAAAGGCGCTAAAAATAGCATTACTAATAACTCCTCCAAATTATCGCCATGGCTGTCGGTAGGCTGTATATCGCCCCGGCAGGTTTATTGGGAAATATTTAAACATACCCAGGATAGCTTTGCGCAAAATGCCAGCATGCTGAAACTGGAACTGCTGTGGCGCGATTATTTCAGGTTCATGTTTAAAAAACACGGTCAGAAATTTATTAAAGCAGATACGGAAGGCCAGGAAACAGAAACCTTTGCCGCTAACGAGGCTGATTTTAATAAATGGGCGCATGGCGAAACCGGTGTTCCGTTTATTGATGCCTGTATGCACGAGCTAAACGCCACCGGCTACATATGCAACCAATGCCGCCAGATTGTGGCCACCTACCTGGTACACGACCTTAAAGCCGACTGGACCCGCGGCGCCGCCTACTTTGAAGAAAAGCTGATTGATTACTCGCCCGCCAGCAACTGGGGCAACTGGGCCTTTATAGCCGGCGTAAACGATGCCAAAGAAAGCAAATACGCCATTGCCACCCTGCAACCTAAAGACTCCGCCAGTGATTTTGTAACCACCTGGCAACACTCGCCCATAGATGAAGCTGGGGATCTGGTGAAGGTGTGAGGGGAATTGATAGTCATCCCGTCCGCCATTTGGCGGATCGGGATCCCACAAGCACAGTCGATAATATTCAAGATGAGCAGCCTGGTGGTAACAGTCCTGCGAGATCCTGAAACAAGTTCAGGATGACCCTAATCTTTTTACTTGCGCTCGTTTGCAACCTTAAGTGTTGGGAAGATTTTTTTGCTGATTAAAACTCCTGTTCATGGTCGATGTTATCACCTCATCAATTGGTTTTCATGTTTTATAACTTTATGCAGAGTGGGGGGTGATGGTAACACCGATCAGAAATTTAATAAACCGAACGGTCTTTTTTTTAAATTCTCTCTGAGAAACAAGGGGGCAATCCCTGAAATAAAAAACAATCATTTTTAGCTCAAAATCGTTAAAAAGCTGCCGAAAATGATCAAAAACAGCTAAAAAGTACATCATTTTACCACCTATAAATAGCTAAATAAGCCCCCAATAAGGTTAAAATGTGTCGAAAAATGCACTTTAATGTCACTTAGTTATACTTAAAATGTACGTTAATGCTTATTTAGAATATGTCTCGGGTAACAGGATGGCTGCCCTCCCCAACTTTTCTCTCCACCCTATTAAACCATCCACCAAAATACCACTCCATCAATAAGTGCTTTTGCCCAATTTGGTGTAGTTATTACACAGATATCAGGCACCAGTAAATTTCTTTGCAATTAATTATGAAGTATATAAGGCTATATGCTTACTTTTGTACCGTTTTAAAGATCAGTTTCTCATGGATCGTCTCAATTATATCAATAGCGGCAACGCAGACTACATTAATACCCTATATGACAGCTACAAACAGGATCCCGAGTCGGTGGATTTTGGATGGCAGAAATTTTTTGAAGGCTTTGATTTTGGCAAGGATACCCAGGCACCTGCCGGGACGACCGCGCCAAATGCAGGCGACAAAACACCTGATCACTTTTTAAAAGAGATCAATGTTTTGAATATGATACATGGCTATCGCTCACGCGGGCACCTGTTTGCTAAAACAAACCCGGTACGCGAGCGTCGCCATTACTTCCCCGGGAAGGAGCTGGATACCTTTGGGCTGAGCGAGGCTGATATGGATACCGTTTTTAATGCCGGTGTTGAAGTTGGTCTGGGTGCCGCCAAACTGCGCGACATTCACCAGCTACTGGAAGATACCTACTGCCGTGCCATTGGCGCCGAGTACAGGTACATCCGCAACCCTATAAAGATCAAGTGGTTTGAGGACAGGATGGAAAGCAACCGCAATACGCCTTCATTCACTGTTGAAGAGAAAAAGCTGATGCTGGATAAGCTTAACGAAGCCGTTACCTTCGAAAACTTTTTGGGTACCAAGTTCCTGGGCCAGAAACGTTTCTCGTTAGAAGGTGCCGAAGCGCTGATCCCATCATTGGATTCGGTTATTAAAAAAGGAGCCGACCTGGGTATCGAAGAGTTCATTATTGGTATGGCTCACCGCGGCAGGTTAAACGTGCTTACCAATATTATGGAGAAAACCTATAAAGAGGTGTTCTCTGAGTTTGAAGGTAAAAACTATGATTCTGAATCGCCTTTTGGTGGCGATGTTAAGTATCACCTTGGTTTTTCGACTGATGTGGTAACCTCTAACGGCAAAAAAGTCCACCTGAGCCTTTGCCCTAACCCATCGCACCTGGAAGCAGTTGACCCGGTGGTAGAAGGTATCACCCGGGCTAAGATCGACTTTAAATACGGTGGTGATCATTCCAAGATCGCACCTATATTAATTCATGGCGATGCATCAGTTGCAGGCCAGGGAATTGTTTATGAAGTTTTACAAATGGAAAAACTGGATGGCTACCGTACAGGTGGTACCATTCACTTGGTTATTAATAACCAGATAGGTTTTACCACCAACTATAAAGATGCCCGTTCAAGTACCTATTGTACGGATGTGGCAAAAACGGTGCTTTCGCCGGTATTTCACGTAAATGGCGACGATGTTGAAGCATTGTCTTACGTGGTTAACCTGGCAATGGAGTACCGCCAGGTGTTTAACGAAGATGTATTTATTGACATTTTATGTTATCGCCGTTATGGCCATAACGAGGCTGATGAGCCGAAGTTCACCCAGCCATTATTATACAAAGCTATTGAGGCACACCCAAACCCACTAATTATCTACAATGAGAAATTAGTAGCCGAAGGTAGCATTGATGCTGGTCTGCTTAAAACAATGGAAAAAGCTTTCCGCGATGAGTTGCAGAAAAAGCTGGATGAATCAAAGGCTGAGGATAGGTTTACCGAAACTATTGCCATGTTTGAGGGTGCCTGGAGCGGTTTGCACTTAGCCAGCCATAAAGAATTTGTAAAGGCTGTTGATACTTCAGTACCAAAAGAAGAAATCATTGAGATCGGTAATAAACTAACCACATTACCTCCTAAAAAAGAGTTTTTCAAAAAGATCGAAAAACTGTTTGAAGACCGGAATAATATGGTGAATAAAACCCAGGTTTTTGACTGGGCTATGGCTGAGTTACTGGCTTACGGTACTTTGCTAAAAGATGGTTATCCGGTAAGATTAAGCGGTGAGGATGTTAAACGTGGTACTTTCTCGCATCGCCACGCGGTATTAACCCTGGTTGATTCTGAAGATGAGTATACCCCGCTTGCTACTATTGATACCGAAGCTAAACTGAGTATCTATAACTCCCTATTGTCTGAATATGGGGTGTTAGGTTTTGAATATGGTTATGCTTTGGCAAACCCTAATGCTTTAACTATATGGGAAGCGCAATTTGGCGATTTCTTTAACGGTGCGCAGATCATTGTTGACCAATATATAGCCAGCGCTGAAACCAAATGGCAGCGTGGTAATGGATTGGTAATGTTGTTACCGCATGGTTATGAAGGTCAAGGTCCGGAACACTCCTCTGCACGTGTAGAGCGTTTTATGGAGCTTTGTGCCGATGATAATATCCAGGTGGCCAACTGTACCACTCCTGCCAACTTCTTCCATATATTACGCAGGCAAATGCACCGCGATTTCCGCAAGCCGTTAATCATCTTTACGCCAAAAAGCTTGTTGCGCAGCCCTAAATGTGTATCACCAATCGAGGACTTTACCAATGGTAAGTTCCATGAATTGATTGATGACGACTATGTTGATGTTAAAAAGGTGAAACGTGTATTACTTTGCACCGGTAAAGTATATTATGACCTGCTGGAGAAACAACAGGTTGATAAACGTAAGGATGTAGCCATTGTTCGTGTAGAGCAGCTATATCCTACACCGGTTACGCAGATATTGAAGGTTAAGGCCAAATACGATAAGGCTACCGAGTTTATCTGGGTGCAGGAAGAACCCGAAAATATGGGTGCATGGCCTTATATATGCCGCAAATTCCATAACGATAAGGTGATTAACCTGAGTGTTATCTCACGTATCGAAGGCAGCAGCACGGCTACCGGTTTTGCAAAACAACACGCTGCTCAGCAGGCATACATTGTTTCAAAATCATTTGAAGCGCCTGCAGGTAAGGCTGTAAAAGAAGTTATAAAAAAGACAACCAAAAAAATGGCTGATGCCGGAGCGGATTAAATAAGTTTTGAGTTATGTGTGGTGAGTTCTGAGTTTTATCAACCAGCTTATAACACATAACTTATTATATTTAAAACAACTCAATACTCAGTACTCAATACTTACAACTAAAACAAATATGAGTTTAGCGATCAAAGTTCCGCCGGTAGGCGAATCAATAACAGAAGTAACCCTATCAAGCTGGAAGAAAAAAGATGGCGATCACGTGGAAATGGATGAGGTTATTGCCGAATTAGAATCGGACAAGGCCACTTTTGAGCTTACTGCCGAAAAAGCAGGTACTTTACAAACTGTTGCCAAAGAAGGCGACACCTTAGCCATTGGCGCTGTTGTTGCCAATATTGAAGAAGGCGCCGGCGCTGCTGCTCCTGCAAAAGAAAGCGCACCGGTCGCGCAGCCACAAGTTGTTGCTAACAACGCTCCAGCCCCGGCTCCGGTTGCTGCTACACCTGCTCCTGCAGCGGGTGGCGGTTCATTAGAAATCAAAGTGCCTACCGTAGGCGAATCAATAACAGAAGTTACTTTATCGCGCTGGATCAAAAAAGACGGTGATGCCGTTGAAATGGACGAAGCCATTGCCGAACTGGAATCGGACAAAGCTACTTTTGAACTTACTGCCGAAAAAGCAGGAACCCTGAAAACTATAGCCAAAGAAGGTGATGTATTACCAATAGGCGTGGTAGTTTGTACCATTGAAGGCGTGGGCGCTGCCCCGGCTGCTCAACCTGCTGCGGTACATCCGGCAGTTGTGAGCGCGACAGACGAGTCGCCACGTGGTGGTGCTGCTACTACACAAACTGGTGCTGTAACCTACGCATCTGGTACACCGTCACCTGCCGCTGCCAAAATATTAGCCGAAAAAGGTGTTGATGCTGCATCAGTAAATGGTACCGGCGTTGACGGTCGCATTACTAAAGGTGATGCCTTGGGTGCACAAGCTCCGGCTGCTAAACCTACTGCACAGCCAGCCGCTTCAACTCCGGCCGCTGCACCAGCTGCGCCTGCCGGTGAAAGAAGCGAAAAACGTGAAAAAATGACCTCGTTGCGCAAAACAGTGGCCAAACGTTTGGTTGCTGTTAAAAATGAAACAGCCATGTTAACCACCTTTAACGAGGTTGATATGCAACCGATCATGGAGTTGCGCGGGAAATACAAAGATAAATTTAAAGAGAAACATGGTGTTGGCTTAGGCTTCATGTCGTTCTTTACCAAAGCGGTTACCGAGGCTTTGAAAGATTGGCCAGCTGTTGGTGCCCGTATTGAAGGCGAAGAAGTGGTGTACAGCAACTTTGCTGATATCTCTATCGCTGTATCAGCTCCTAAAGGCCTGGTTGTTCCGGTAATCCGTAATGCGGATAGCTTGAGCCTTGCTGAAATTGAAAAAGCTATTGTAGTTTTAGCAGGTAAAGCCCGTGAAAATAAACTGACTATACCTGAAATGACCGGCGGTACTTTCACCATCACCAATGGTGGTGTGTTTGGTTCCATGATGTCGACCCCGATATTAAATTCGCCGCAGTCGGCCATATTGGGAATGCACAACATTATTGAGCGCCCTGTTGCCGTAAACGGACAAGTAGTGATACGCCCAATGATGTACCTGGCCCTGTCATATGATCACCGTATTATTGACGGTCGCGAGTCGGTAAGTTTCCTGGTACGTGTAAAACAACTATTAGAAGATCCTGCAAGGTTATTATTAGGAGTTTAATGCCTCTTATTATAATATTATTTATGAAAGCCCGGTTTATGCCGGGCTTTTTTGTTTTAATATCTTCGCTTAATCTTCCACACGTCATTGCGAGGTACGAAGCAATCTCTATGCTATACAGAGCGGTGGTTAAGCATGTTGTATACCGCTCTTGGCCGCGGGAGGGCCCCATTACTTTTGTCGCAACAAACGGCGAAGCCCTCTTGAGCACCCTAAAAAAAATAAACAACAGCGAAAAAAGCAACAAAAATGCTTTTTTTCTTTTTAGGTTTCTTTGCCGCACGTGGCCTTTGCCCAAATCAACCAGAACCGCGGGCTGTAAACAGTTGCCCCTCCGCCAGCCGGCGGATCGCACAAGGCCCCTGCTTCAGCAAATATTTGCTATGCCCCTGCCACTACACAGGCCACCATTGTTCTGCCTGATTTCGCCCGAAGGGAGCTGCGGTTGTCTGAATCAGAATTTCCTGAATTTAAGAATTATCAGAATGAGGATGCAGATCAATATGGGTATAGATTTGACATAAAATTGAGTTTGGGGTTTTACCTTATGAGATTAAGTTTTATTTAATTGATGACAGCTTGCTCATATCGAGGCCGAGCATAGCTATTATTGCTATTAATATAAACAAAAACAATAGGTGACCAATAAGATAAAGTGCTCTGTATTTATTATAAGGCTCTTTGTTTTTATAATTCTGCACAATATAAAAAATCCCCATAGGAACCATGATATATATCCCAAGTAAAGGTATCAGTAATAATAGTGCTCCAATAATTGCATTAATATTAAGAGATTTGGTAACCTGGGTAAATAGAACCACCCATAAAAAAGTATACCATGTTAATTTGTAGTAGTACTTGGATTTATAAAAATACTTAGCAGCTTCTTTAGCGATAGGCCCCATTTGATTTTAAATATAATATAAAGGAGGAAGACTTACGAAGTTTCTAAAACTTCGTAAGTCTGGTTAGGTGAATATACCAGGCACTCGAAGTTTTTAATATCCTGTTAATTCTTAAATTGAGAAAATTCTGATTCAGACAATCACCTAAGGGTTACCTATTACCCATATCTGGTATCAATAGTAACCAAAAAAACTAACAACAACATGAAAACAAAAATTGCAATACTGCTTTTAGCGGGGGGATTCCTGCTGGGCGCATGTAAGGGGCGAGGATCTGGATATTCAGCTGATAGTAAGCGTGATAACGCTGATTCGGTAAGTGTGCCGGGCACAGATGCATCGGTTCAATCAAAACTGGCAAAAACTGCCGATATGCGTTTTAAAGTAAAAGATGTACGCCAAACCGCCGAAAATATAGCCGCGTTAACTATTAAAAATAATGGTATGGTAATGCATCATCAGATGCAGGCCAATATTACAGGTAGTCAGGATATACATATCAGCAATGATTCAGTGATGCATATCTCCTCAATTAATACGGTAGCTGATATGACTGTTAGTATTCCTCCGGATCATGTGGAAGATTTCATGAACCAGGTAGCACGGATGGGTATATATGTTAACGCCAGAAAGATGGATATTGAGGATAAATCACTTGATTATTTATCCTCAAAATTAAAACGAAATAACAGAGAAGCTTTTGTTGCCCAGCAAAATAAAAATGTGGATAAAGATGCCTCAAAAGAACTGGTAATGAAAGACGATATAGTTGATAATAAAATAAGCAACTTGAAAATTGATAAAGAATCAAGATACAGTACCATCATTTTAAGTTTTTATCAAAGTAACAGTGTAGTTAAAGAGGTTGTTGCCAACGATGATCCAGCTGCTTATCAACTCCCGTTATTTAAGCGGTTAATCAGTTCGTTGGCTTATGGCTGGTCTGTTTTTGCCGAATTGATACTATGGCTGGCAAATCTTTGGGTATTCATTTTAGCGGGTATCGGTATCTGGTTGTTGTTCCGTTTTTATAAAAGAAAACACCCTGCGTGGTTTGGCGCAATAAAATCGTAAAATATAATGGCATTTTCAGGAAACATTTCTATTTTTGCGCAACATTAAATAATAGTATCATGAGTTCAACACAAAACGCTAATTCAGAGCAGCATTATAAAATATTGGTTGTAGCCATTGCAATTGGCATAACAGGTGTTTTTATTCGTTTTGCCGGCGATGAAAATTCAACCTATTTTTCATGGATAGCTAATATCCTACTGGTTTTAGGCGTGGCTATCGGTTTAAGAACTGTTTTCAAGATCATCTCGTAAGTAATACTACCTTCAAAATATGAAAAGCGTTCCGGTATCCGGGACGCTTTTTTTATGGCCCCTGGGGAGAGTATGTCATGCTGAGCCTGTCGAAGGATCGCGCGCAGAGGCCTACCCGCCATGCTTCGACAGGCTCAGCATGACATCCCACCCCTACTTCGGCCTGTACTTTGATTCGTTTAGTATCTTTTGCGCATCCTTATTGGCCATTAGCTGGGGTAGGGTAACTTCGGGATGCTTGTCCATATATTGGCGTACAATTTGCCAGCCCGTCCATACGCCCAGTTTTGGGGCCGATTCATTTTTTTCGCCGAGCCCCGGGGTAAATGGCGCTTCGCTCAAATATTTCTGAATTTTGGGATAGTCGGTTTCATACAACAGGCTCTCTTCTAAAAAATAACCCCATATTTTCCCTTTAAAGTCCTCGCACCATTTTAGCTGTTGCTGGGTATAGCCTATTTTGGTGGTGTCGGCAACATCCGGTAATATACGATCCATAAAATACATGATCTTGCCGTTATAAATCATTTTGGATAGCATCGACTTATCGTTATCATCCTCGGGGAACATATCCTCGCGGGCAATGCCTTCTACTACTCGCGGGGTAATGTTATCGGGCGTAAAATGCCTGGATAAATAATGCGGAAATGCATCGGTAAGCGCAGGATAAAACCGGGAATTGGCATCCAAAAACAGATCGAGCCCCACAGCAAAATAGCCATCGCCAATGGAGGTTTGCGCCTGGAAACCCGAAAAATAGGCATATACTTTAGGCAATCTTTTTTGCGGATAATAGTATTTGATATACTTAAAAGCCTCGGTAAGGCTGGCGTTTTGAGCATCCATGTTAGGGTAGGCGGCATCCACATCATGCTTAAGATCGGTATAGGCTTTGCCCTTAAAAACTTCGCGCAGGGTTTTAAAGTAAACGGTATCATTTGTGCTGCCTGCCTGTAATACGCGACTTATAAAATCCTGATAAAAAACACCATATTTCTGTTGCAGATAAGCTGCCTGTGTACTCATGGGTTTGGTACGCATGGCATCAAAGTCGCGGTCAAAACGCTCTACCTTTACCTCCACATGAATATTACTCAGATCAACTTTTTTGTTGTTCCCGCATGCTGTCAATATCAGACTGATAGAAAAAATTAAGTAAATTTGCTTTGCTTTGTATCGGGTAGTTATCATTTTTATCCTTTAAGCAAAAATAATTTTTATTTGCATTAATACGTTAAATACTATCTATGAAACCATCGGGAGTTAAACTGAAAAATAAATAAAACTCACGATAGCTTCATCTCCTTAAAAAACGGCGAAGCCCTCTTGAGTACCCAAAAAAGATACAACACGAAAAAACAAACATAATTGATGAAAATTGCACTGGCCCAGCTTAACTATCATATAGGTAATTTCGAATCGAATACAGCTAAAATTATAGACCACATACAAAAGGCAAAACAAAATGGCGCCGATCTGGTGGTATTTGCAGAGTTGTGCGTTTGTGGCTATCCCGCGCGCGATTTCCTGGAGTTTGATGAATTTATTGGACTGTGTGATGAATATGCAAAGAAAATAGCAGCCGTATGTACAGATATTGCCTGTATTATAGGTTTGCCAACTGTTAACCATAAGGATGAGGGCAAGGACCTGAACAATTCGGCCTATTTTATTGAGGATGGTAAAGTAAAAGCAGTAGTGAACAAAGCGCTGTTGCCTAATTATGATGTGTTTGATGAGTACCGTTACTTTGAGCCGTCGACTGATTTTAACTGCATTGAGTTTAAGGGTAAAAAAATAGCGCTTACCATTTGTGAGGATCTTTGGAACACCATTGAAAACCCGCTGTATATAACCCGTCCAATGGACATTTTGATTGATCAGCAACCAGATGTAATGATCAATATAGCTGCATCGCCGTTTACTTATAATCACGATGAAGAGCGTATTGCCATTTTAAAGGATAATGCCAGCCGCTATCAATTGCCATTGCTGTATGTAAACCAGATAGGTGCACAAACTGAGCTGATATTTGACGGTGGGTCATTGGTATTTGATAATACCGGTAAACTGATTGATGAGCTGCCTTATTTTGAGGAAAGTATGGCTTATTACACCCTGGGCGATGACGGGAGTTTAACATTTACGCATCCCTCAACGCTTAAAACGGAACGCCCCACTGATATTGAGCAAATACACCAGGCCATTTTATTGGGCATACGTGATTATTTTCATAAATCGGGTTTTAAACAGGCTATATTGGGCTTATCGGGCGGTATTGATTCGGCTGTGGTATGTGCTTTGGCTGCTGAGGCTTTGGGTGCCCAAAATGTAATGGCGGTATTATTGCCCTCACGTTTCTCCAGCGATCATTCCTTAAAGGATGCCGAGGACCTGGTGAAAAACCTGGGTTGCAAAAGCGAAACCATCGCCATTAAAAATATTACGGATGCTATTGAAACATCATTGCACCCGCAATTCAATAACCTGCCGTTTAATATAGCCGAGGAAAACATACAATCGCGCAGCAGGGCCATATTATTGATGGCCATGTGTAATAAATTTGGGTATATATTATTAAATACCAGCAATAAGAGCGAAGCCGCGGTGGGTTATGGTACTTTATATGGCGATATGTGCGGTGGTATATCCGTAATAGGCGATGTATATAAAACACAGGTTTTTGAGCTGGCCCGTTATATTAACCGTAACCAGGAGATCATCCCGATCAATTCTATCGTAAAACCGCCATCGGCTGAGTTAAGACCCGACCAGAAAGATACCGACTCGCTGCCTGAGTATGATATCCTTGATAAAATCCTCGCTGAGTATATTGAACATCGCTGCTCATCGGCCGAGATCATTAAAATGGGTTATGATGAAAAAATCGTGCGCCGTGTTATCAGGCTTATTAACCTGGCCGAGCATAAACGCTACCAAACCCCGCCTATCTTAAGGGTATCGCCCAAAGCTTTTGGCATGGGCCGCAGGATGCCTATAGTGGGTAAGTACTTGTCGTAGCCCTTCTTGTAAGTCGTTTATTTCTATTGGTTTAAGTATAATGCAAAATTTAGCAACTGGTTAATTTGTTGGTATAAATTTTTCATAAAAATGCCTATATTTCAGGCCCATGAATAAACTTTACACAGCAATTTGTGTTTGCCTTTTATTGCTGTATGCAGCAGCCCCAGCCTTTGCGCAGCAATCTATGGTAAGCGCGGAAAAACACGCGGCGTTAGCCACTCTTTCAAGTCAATCAAAAACGGCATATCAGGCCAGTCACAACCGGGCTATATCACTGGCTGCAAGTCGTGGTTGGCGGGTACAGCGTTATACCAGAAATGGTAACCTGGTATCGTTACAGGGCTTAAACACCATGGGCTTCCCGGTGTATCTTATCACCCATAATAACACTACTTCGGCAGCTACAACGGGTACAAATGCCGTGCAGCCGGGTGGCTCTCTTGGTTTAAATTTATCAGGATCAAGCACCTTTCTGAATAATAAGCTGGCCATATGGGATGGAGGATCGGTATACGCTGCGCACCAGGAATTTGCCGGTAAAAACATAGCGATTAAAGATGGAGCTTCGATACTTGACCATACCACCCACGTAGCAGGTACCATGATAGCCAAGGGAGTATATGCACCAGCAAAGGGTATGGCTTTTAATGCCGCAACACTGCAATCATACGATTTTAATAATGATGTTACCGAGATGAGCGCGGCGGCTTCGGGCTTATTACTGTCAAATCACTCCTACGGGGATGAGGCGGGATGGAATCTTAATGATACTGATAATCGCTGGGAATGGTATGGCTTACCCGGTGATTCTGTGGACTATACCTTTGGTTTTTATGATACCCGTGCACAATCATGGGATAAAATAGCCTATAATGCACCCTATTACTTAATTGTTGAATCGGCAGGTAACGCCCGTACAAGCAACGGTCCGGCAATAGGCACTGATTATTATGGTTATAAAAGCAGGACCGATCAAACTCTTGTTAGTAAGGGGCCGCGAGCTGCGGGAATAAGCGATAATAGCGGTTATGATATTATTAGTACAACGGGCAATGCCAAAAATATATTGACAGTTGGGGCGGTAAATGCCTTGCCATATGGCCCCTCAAACAGCCAGGATATAACCATTGCCCCTTTTAGCAGCTGGGGACCTACTGATGATGGCCGTGTTAAGCCTGATATTGTAGGCAATGGGGTAAATGTATTATCTGTTGGGGTTAGTAATTCTACATCATACCTTACGCTGTCAGGTACTTCCATGGCTGCGCCCAATATTACAGGTTCCTTATATTTATTGCAGGAGTATTATGCCCAAAAAAACGGGGGGGCTTTTATGCGTGCTGCCACACTGAAAGGGCTGGTATGCCAAACAGCCTTTGATGCCGGTAATGTTGGTCCGGATTATATTTATGGCTGGGGGTTGCTGGATACCAAAAAAGCAGCACAGGCCATAACTGATAATGGTACAAAAAGCCTTATCAATGAAAATACCTTGCAACAGGGCCAAACTCAAACTTTTAATGTGGTAGCATCAGGCAACGGTGTGTTGGCCGCAATCATTTCATGGACAGACCCTGCAGCAATACCTACAGCGGATGGTGTTATCAACAGCCGTACGCCCAAATTAATTAATGACCTTGATATTAAAGTGAGTGATGGCACTACAACATTTAACGCCTGGGTGTTAAACCCTGATGCCCCGTCGGCTGCGGCCATTACGGGTAATAACATCAGGGATAACATTGAACAGGTTTATATTGCCAATACCGTACCCGGTAAAAGTTATACCATCACGGTATCACATAAGGGTACTTTAAGCTCGGGCTCGCAGCCATATTCCCTTATTGTTACTGGGGCAGGGGGAACAAATTATTGCACATCTGCGCCGTTATCAAATGCCGATTCGCGCATTGATAACCTTAAACTATCAAACATAAACAATACTCCTGCAGCAGGATGCAAAAGTTACTCTGATTATACCAGTTTAACCGTTCAACTGGAGCAGGCTAAAACTTATCCCTTAAGTATTACATTGGGTACCTGCGGAGGCAACTTTAATAAGGCCGCTAAAGTATTTATTGACTGGAATGGAAACGGCGTTTTTGATAATGACGAACTGGCTGCTACAACCAGTGTAACCAACACTACAGCAACGTTAACTGCCGATATTAAAGTGCCCGGATCAGTAATTCCTGGTAACTATAGTTTGATGCGGGTGGTATTAACAGAAACAAGTGATACCGCGACTATAAAAGCTTGCGGCACCTATGCTAAAGGCGAAACCCAGGATTACAAGGTTCAGTTTTTACAAACAAGTATTGATGCAGGTGTAGTAGCTATTGTTAGCCCCGGTTCAAGTAGTTCATGCTCGGCAAGTACGCCAGTTACCGTCAGGCTTAAAAATTTTGGCAGCGCTGCCATCAGCAATATACCTGTAACGGTTACTATTACGGCGCCAGATAACACTAAAACCTCCTATACTGAAACTTATACCGGTACGCTATCGCCCCTGGCCGAAGACAATTTTACCTTTAGCCAAAAGTTTAATGCTTTGGCCGGCGCCACGTATACCATAACTGCCACAAGTAATTTAGCCAGCGATCCGGTAAGTGCTAACAATACGATATCGGCAACTGTGGTGATTAATACGCCGGCTGTTATTGGTAAGGTTAATGCCTACTATTGTACCGATAGTAAACAATACTTGCTAACAGGTACAGGCGATGGCACCCTGCTTTGGTATCAGAATAATACAGATACCGTTCCTATTGCTTATGGTTCAACAGCGCTTACGGCACAGCCACCTGTAAACAATACCTACTATGCGGGTATAAATGATTTTACAGGAACTGTAGGGCCGGCTACAAAAACTGTTTTTACGGGCGGTGGGTATAATCAGTTTAGCCCGGCGGTAAACATGAGCACAAAAATACCGTTAGTTATTAAAAGCGCGCGTTTATATATTGGTAATTCGGGTAAAATAACCTTTAATGTAAATAATAGTAACGGGCAGGTTGTATCAAGTACTACTATTGACGCGCAGGCTACCCGGACCACTCCTTTGCCAGGTGTGCAACCTGATGATGTTAATGACCAGGGAAAGGTTTATGATCTGAACCTGGAACTGCCCGCGGCCGGTAATTATACCATATCTGTATCTTTTGATGCCAACGCTACCATTTATCGCAGTAATAGTGGTGTTAAAGGATATCCGTTTACCATAGGTAATATATTTAGTATAAGCGGCAACAACGCTACCTCTGATAATGCGGCTGATACTAGCTACTATAAGAACTTTTACTATTATTTTTATGATGTAAAGGTGCAGAGTATGGGCTGCGCATCGGCAGCAAGACAGGTAGTAAATTTCACCAAACCAATTATTTCACAAACCCTAAATACGCTAAACTCAAACTTTACAACAGGTAACCAATGGTTATTAAATGGTACGGTTATAAAAGGGGCCACTGCTGCAAAGTATGATCCCCTGCAAAGTGGTAATTACCAGGTAGCAGTTACCCTGGCAAGCGGTTGTGTTTCCTTATCTGACAATTATACCTATGCCCGTACGGTTGAAAGGGCCGATAACTCGACCGATATAGGCTTGATTGTGTTTCCTGTGCCGGCAAGCAGCGAGCTGAATGTACTATTTGCAGCTAAAGCCGCCGCCGATTTAAATTTATCGCTTATTAACCCGCTGGGGCAAACAGTATATTCCAATAAACAAAGCGTGCCGCAGGGTAATTTTAGTACAACGGTTAATCTGAATGGGCAAATCCCCGGCGTGTACATATTGAAAGTATTATTGGGGCAAAAAGTTTATGCCCGTAAAATAATTATTAGCAGGTAAAAGCCTCACCCCAGCCCCTCTCCAAAGGAGAGGGGCTTTAAAGAAAAAACAAGATCAATGAGTTAATAGAACGAGGGAGCATGGCCTACAGTCGACTCACCCCGCCTCTCAGACTCAGAGGGTAAAAAGCCTAAATAAAAACACGTCATTGCGAGGAGGAACGACGTGGCAATCCCCGATATGCAGAGTGGCTCTGTAAGTAGGGGATTGCCACTCCGCCGGCTGGCGGAGATGACCGGGTGAGTCAACCGCGATATGCAAATCAAAGCCTTCCCCTTTAAGCCTTTGGCTTTAAGCTTTCCTAAAAAGTATATTTCAATCCTAAACCAGGTGCAATATCAAAAAATGGTCCTTTTGCCAGTTCAACCCGGGGGTTAAGGTCAAGACTTATGGCTATGGGCGCTTCTGGTATCTTATATTCCAGACCCAGGGTAGCATCAGCCCCAATTAAAAGGTGTTTGCCGTTATAGTATTCATCGTCGCCAAAGCGTTTGTAAACACCGCTGCCTATTGAACCAATGTGACCACCAAAACCATAATAGAAATTTAGGTTAGTAACGCCAAAGGCCTGCGCAGATTTTTCATATAAGCCTGTAAATACTGCGCCATGGCTACGAAAACCCAGGATACCTTCGAGCGCGGTGTTTTTATCAGTAAAGTATTTTATGGAGGGGCCAATTTCGTAGGCGCCAAATTTTAGTCCGACAGCTGTTTGGTAGTCCTGCGCCTGTGAGCGCTTACCTATTAATAAGAACGAAACTGAGAAAAGTAAAATGTAAGCTAGTTTTTTCATGTAGTGATTTTAGTTAATGAATTTATCATTGCATATGAATTAAAATGTTTGCTTAACGGCATTTTAACATATACGTATCCTGCAAATAAACGGCAGAATTGAAGTTTTATGGCATTTTAATTAAAAAACACCAGCCTGAAATTTCCATTTCCTTGATTTTCAGCTCAAAATAATGAACTTTTTATAGTGAATTTTTATCTCCAAATAGGTTATTTTAGTAAAAATTAATCTGATCGAAATAATGATACACCGTCTCAATACAAAGAAAAGCAGGTACTTAGGTTTGTTTTTAATATTCCTGTTTTTTGTACCGATAGGGTGCGTGCAGAAACGGTTAGGTATAAACAATAGTGGGCAGTACTACAACGGTATGGTGGTATGTGCCTATCCTGATGCCTCGCAGGTGGGGCTTGATATATTAAAAAAAGGCGGCAATGCTGTTGATGCAGCCGTGGCGGTGCAATTTGCGTTAGCTGTTACGTTCCCGGAAGCGGGCAATATAGGTGGTGGTGGTTTTATGGTTTACCGCTCCAAAACAGGCGAAAGCAATACGCTTGATTACCGGGAAAAAGGCCCAGCCGGAGCAAGCGCCAATATGTACCTGGATGCCAACGGGAATGTTATACCTGATATGAGTCTGCATACCCATCAGGCATCAGGTGTACCAGGATCTGTTGATGGTATGGTAGAGGCACACCGTAAATATGGCAAACTTAAATGGGCCGATCTGGTGCAACCTGCCATTGACCTGGCCCGTAATGGTTTTAAAATAAGCAAAAAACTGGCTGGTAATTTGAATGATATACAGCAACCGCTTAAGAAATTAAACCCTGGTAAATCTTATTTTATTAAAGAGGGTGGATGGAAGGAAGGCGAGATTTTAGTGCAGGAAGATTTGGCTAAAACCCTGGAGCAGATACGCGACAAGGGTCGGGCCGGATTTTATGATGGGATAGTGGCTGATCAATTGGTGGCAGAGATGAAGAGCGGCAACGGCCTGATAACCAAAGCTGATTTGCAAAACTATCATTCGGTTTGGCGTAAGGCAATTACGGGAAATTATAAAGGGTATAAAATTATTACCATGCCGCCGCCATCAAGCGGAGGTATAGCCTTGTTGCAATTGCTGCAGTCGGTTGAGAAATATCCTTTAAAAAGGTGGGGCTACAACCAGGATTCGACTGTAAGACTGATTGTTGAGGCTGAGCGTCGGGTATATGCCGATCGTTCCAAATACCTCGGCGATCCTGATTTTTATAAGGTTCCTGTTGATAGCTTGTTAAAACCGGCCTATGTAAGCGCACGGATGAGCAACTTTAGCTGGGATGCCGCTACTCCAAGCGCCAGTATACAACCAGGTTCCTTTGTGGGTTACGAAAGCGATCAAACTACGCATTACTCTATTGTTGACCGCGATGGCAACGCCGTATCAATTACCACTACTTTAAATGATTGGTTTGGTTCCAAAATATTTGTAAAGGGTGCAGGTTTTTTATTAAACAATGAAATGGATGATTTTAGCTCCAAACCAGGTGTCCCGAATATGTACGGAATGGTTGGCGGTAAGGCTAACAGTATACAGCCGGGCAAACGGATGCTATCGTCAATGACACCTACAATTATTGAGAAGGATGGCAAGCTGTTTATGGTGGTAGGCACACCCGGGGGATCAACCATTATAACTTCGGTTTTTCAAACCATTATTAATGTGATTGAGTTTGATCAAAGTATACAGCAGGCGGTCACATCAAAGCGGTTTCACCACCAGTGGCTGCCCGATGCCATCATGACCGAAACAGGCGCGCTGGATAGCACAACCGTAACCAAACTGCAAAGCAAGGGGTATAAAATAACCGGCCGTGGCCCTATTGGTCGGGTTGATGCCATACTGAAAACCCAGTGGGGCTACTACGAAGGTGGCGCTGATCCGCGGGGTGATGATACGAAGCTGGGTTATTGAGTTTGCGGTTTGCAGTAATCAGTTTGCAGATGTTACGGATGCAGCGATTATAATTGTGAAGATAACTGCAAACTTAAAACTGCAAACTAAAAAATCCCTTGCGTAATCAACAAGCATTTCTTACGTTTGGTATGCATGCAAAATAATGTTAAACACCAGGAAACCATTGACTATTTTTTGAAGATAGTATGGCAAACCGTTGCCAACCGGTACAATCAGTTGGTTACTGAGTTTGGCATTACGCAGTCAATAGGTTATTTGCTCATCAATATTGACGAAAAAGAAGGAACCACCGTTTCGCAGGCGGCCGCTTTGCTGGGGCTTAAGTCAACCAGTTTATCGCGGATGCTTAGTCAGCTGGAAAAAACCGGGTTAATATACCGGGAATCAAACCAGGGCGATAAACGGTCTGTAAAAATTTATTTAACTCCCCTGGGGAAAGAAAAACGGCACCAGGCCCGTGCGGTAGTAAAGCAGTTCAATAATTACCTCGATTCGCACATCAGCGAAGCTGACAAGTTGTACCTTACCGAAATGCTCAAAAAGATAAATAAGCTTACGTTGAATTATAAACCATAGACTGCGTGTCATTGAGTCGTTGTCATTAGGTCATTGATATAGGGGTAATGACTTAATGACAACTAATGACGTGAAACTAATGACTTGTTTTACCACACTTTTACTTTAAATTAAGCGTTTTATCCAATAAATTATACCCCTGGAGAAGGGTAGCGGAGGCATTATGTTTTTATTAATTGTTAAAAAGTGTTAAGCTGCCGTTTTTCTATTTTAAAAGAATAAATTTGCCTTTTGAAAAATGAACAGGATACTGTTAGCTTTATTTGTTTTAATTGTTGGTTTTACCGCTTGTAAAAAGTCGGGAACGGATCCTTTGGTGCAGTATAATGCACAAAAGGCCATTGATGATAAATTAATACAGGACTATTTAACAGCCCATCCCGGACTTGGTGCACAGCGTACTGATCATTCGTCATCTGATACATCAGGCGTTTTTTATATTATTAATGCGGGCGAGGAGGGAGCAGGTAATGACCTGTTCACGAGCTCAACACAGGTTACGGTAGGGTATACGGCGC
Source organism: Mucilaginibacter sp. (assembly GCA_030445275.1). Lineage (GTDB taxonomy): Bacteria > Bacteroidota > Bacteroidia > Sphingobacteriales > Sphingobacteriaceae > Mucilaginibacter. The sequence goes on along the minus strand of JAUCSE010000057.1, from coordinate 35,583 downwards.
AGGTATTAAATTCAAGTACTATAATTGCTCAAACCAATGATTTTCATCCCTCATTCAGGTTGAGTGATGTTATACGAGGATGGCAACTGGGAATACCGCTGATTAAAAAGAATGGTAAAATAAGGCTGCTGGTTCCATCGCGTTATGCGTACGGGCCGTATCCGCAGGATTCAATACATTTGGCGGCGAATTCGGTACTTGATTTTCACATAACACTGTATAATGTGATTAACTAAGAACCAGGTAAGTAATAGAAAAATAAGGTGAAATGGGGCATTGAAAGCCCGGTTAACTATAATAAATAACTAAATGAAACAAATAATTTTTACGCTTTTATTAATTACCTCCATAGGGTTGGTATCCTGCCGCAAAACAGGGAATGATCCTAATATTACGCAGTTTGATGCAAGCCAGATACAAAGTTATATAAGTGCCAACGGGATTACCGGTATGAAAACTGTTGCTGGCGATACCAGCGGCATATATTACCAGATACTTTCGCAAGGCTCAACAGCAGGTGTTACTCCTTTGGATTATCCCGATAGTGTGGCGTTTGTATATACCCTGAAATCATTTGATGGTAAATACAATAATGTTGATACCTTGAATACTACTCATATTGATAATTTGCTAGGACACCTGACCCAAACCACTGCACCTATAGCCAGGGGACTGCAATTAGCAATACATGACCTTATTAAATACAAGGGTACAAGGGCAAGGATACTTATTCCTTCGCGCCTGGCCTTTGGTGTTAATGGATATGGTACTGGTAGTTCATCCAATACTAATACGCGTATTTTAGGTAATCAATGTTTGGATTATTATATCAATCTGGTTTCAAGTGTGGATGCTTATGATGATGACCTGATCAGGGGGTATATGAAAAGCAATAATCTTGACCCGTTAAGCTTTATCCATATTACTGATGTAAATGCCAGGGGAAGGGGTTTGTATTACAAAATAACCACCCCAGGTACCGGAGTTGGTGATGCCATTGGTACCGGATCTTCCTATTTGGTTAATGCTTATTCTGGACAATATCTTAACGGTGTGGCTTTTGATACAGGGCCAGTAGCTGGTACGCCAATAACATTTGTTAATGAACAGGTTGTACCTGGTTTACAGGAGGTGCTAAAAGGGCAAACCACAGGAGCTGTGATTTCCATGTTCATTCCATCAAGATTAGGTTATGGTAAAGGCGGCGGAACTGATTCTAATGGTAATGTAACCCTTGGACCGAATGTCACTTTACACTTTGTAGGCTTTACAGTAGGAACAGTTACCAATCCATAAATTATTTAGCCAAAGCGGCTTTAAAAGCTTTTAAACACCGGTCGCGCGCAAAGGCGTGATCAATAATGGGTTTCGGATACCGGCTAAAGTTGGCATATTCCGGAACCCATTTTTTTATGTATTGCAAATCAGGATCAAATTTTTTTGTTTGCGAGTCAGGATTAAATATACGGAAGTACGGAGCAGCGTCGGTACCCGAGCCTGCGGCCCATTGCCAGCCGCCTACATTGCTGGCCATTTCATAATCAAGCAATTTACGGGCAAAGTAATGCTCGCCCCAGCGCCAGTCTATGAGCAGGTCTTTACTTAAAAAGCTGGCCACTATCATCCGCACACGATTGTGCATAAAGCCGGTGGCATTTAATTCGCGCATACCGGCATCTATTATTGGGTAGCCGGTTTGCCCATTACACCAGGCTTTAAATTGCGCTTCGTTATTTACCCATGCAATCCGGTCATATCCAGGCCTGAAGGCATGATCCATAGTTTTGGGGAAATGATGCATGATCATCATATAAAACTCGCGCCATATCAGTTCATTAAGCCATGTTTTTTCGTGGTAATTATGTGCTGTGCGGGCTAGTTCCCTAATGCTTAATGTACCAAAACGTAAGTGCAGCCCAATGCGTGCTGTTCCCTTAATGGCTGGCAGATCACGTTTTTCTTTATAATCATTGATAATATTGTTATACTCTTTATCTGGAAAATGCATGCTGCTTTTTTCAAAGCCTATTTCTTTTAATGAGGGTAGAGGCAATATGTTGGTTTTAACCAGGTTCTTAAAATGCTTTTCAGTAGGGTAGGGTTTAAGGTAAAAGGGTTTTAATGTGCCATACCATTTACGCTGATAAGGGGTATAAATGGTATAGGGTTTCCCATCATCCTTGGTTACCTCGTTCTTTTCAAATATTACCTGGTCTTTAAAAGTTTTAAACGCAATTTGGCGCTGTTGCAGCTTTTCCCTTATCGCATCATCGCGTTTAGTAGCGTAAGGTTCATAATCATGATTGGTATAAACCGCGGCGATATTATAAGTATTTATAAGGTTATTCCAGGCATACTCCGCTTTATCATTCATCACCAGTAAACTGCTGCCATGCTGATGCAGTTCCTGTCGTAACACCTCAATGGTTTGATAAATAAACGTTACACGCGCATCATCCTTATCCTCCAACTTATCCAGTATCTCTTTATCAAAAATAAAAAGCGGCAGCACAGGGGTGCTGCTTTTTAAAGCATGGTATAACCCGGCATTATCATTTAAACGCAGATCGCGGCGAAACCAGAAAATAGTTACGGGTGTTTTGTTATTCATAAATTTCTTTTAAGGCGGCAGGCAGTTCTGCAAACTTAAAGTTAAAGCCGGCATCCTGAATTTTTTGTGCCGATACTTTGGTACTGCCTAAAACAATGGTGCTCATTTCGCCCAATATCAGTTTCAACAGAAACGCAGGTACCTTTGGGGCCCATAAAGGTTTGTGCAATTGTTTGGCTACCGCCTGTGTTAATTGTTTATTGGTAACCGGGTTAGGGGCAACCATGTTATAAACGCCCTTAAGCGCTGTATTTTCAATGCCATACAAGTACATGTTAACTACATCGAGCCAGTGTATCCAGGGTATCCATTGATTCCCATTACCAATGGCCGATCCTATATAAAGTTTTACCGGCAAGGCAAGTTTGGGCAGCGCTCCGCCATCCTGATCCAACACCACACCTGTGCGGAATTTCACTACACGCAGACCGAGTTTTTCGCCCTCATCAATGGCATCTTCCCAAGCTATGCAGCACCGGGCCATAAAATCATTATTGGGCAGGCTGCCCTCGGTCATGAGCTTATCCCCACGATCGCTATAATAACCAATAGCCGATGCTGATATTATGGCGTTAACCTTATTGGGCTTATTTTTTAACAGCCTATATATTAGGCCTATTGATTTGGTACGGCTATCTATCAGTTCTTTTTTGCGGCTTTCAGTCCAGCGTTTGTCGGCTATACCGGCCCCGGCCAGGTGTACTATGGTATCAATACCGTCAATACAATGCTCATCAATAACACCTTTGTCAATATCCCACACATAGGTTTTTATCTGCGAATCATTATCTGGTTTGCGGCTTAAGGTGCTTACCTGGCAACCTTTATCCAGCAGCAAACGGGTAAGCCGCCTGCCCACAGAGCCTGAACCACCTGTTATTAATATGTTTTTCATTTTTGTTTAACCGGCTGCTTAACGTAACTTATAACACAGTATCGTGTATGTCCGAAGTTATGGAACTTTGCCCGTTTTTGACAAAGGTAAGTTGCAAAGCTTCTTGGTAGGTTAAACACTTGCGCGGAATAATGTCATCAATAGCATGATCATGCATAACCGTTTCCGTCTTCATGCTGTTAACCAGGCTATGAGCCTGCATGTAACTGGCAGCAGTTGAAAAATGAAGCCATTGGGATGATAATTTAGGCGAGCTAAAAGGTACAGTAATGATGCGCCTTTTAAGGTTGCGGGCCCGGGCATAAGCAAGCATCATTTCTTTAAAAGTTAAAATATCAGGTCCGCCGATATCAAAACTCCGGTTAAAGGTTTTTTCATTAAGTAAAACGCTTTCCAGATAGCCCAGCACATCGTTTATGGCAATGGGCTGGCAGCGGGTGTTTGCCCATTTTGGAATAGTTATAAGCGATAACTTTTCGGTAAGGTCGCGGATGATGCCAAATGATGCATTGTCAGTGCCAACAATAATAGATGTGCGTAAAACAGTCAGTGCCGATTTTCCTTCCTTCAGTACATCCTCTACATGCCTGCGCGATCTGTTGTTTTTTGATCCGTCATCGTTTACAATGCCACTCAAAAATATGATTTGCCTGCAGCTGGTTTTATCAAGCGCGTGGATAAAATTATAAGCTGATAACGCCTCAAGCGCAGCAAAATCAGCCGATTGCGACATGGAATTTACCAGGTAGTAAGCCGCATCAATATCGGGCGGGAAGGAATCAATGATAGATTCCCGCAGCAGATCGCTGCTGATCAGGGTGATTCTCTTACTCATTTCACCCAGTTCATGAAAGCGCCTTTTATCACGTGCTAAACAAAAAATTTCATGGCCTTTATCCAGCAAAATTGGGATAAGCCGCATACCAATATAACTGTTAGCACCAGCAAGTAACACTTTCATATTACAAGGAACAATAAAATAGGCCTGGTGTTTTTAAAATTGCTGCTTGCTTTGTAATATATTTTAAGGTGTTGATGGTTAACTAAAGATTTGCCTGCAGATTAAACTCACCCCGACAATCCGCCGGCTGGTGGAGATGGTCGGGTGAATAGATTCCTTGGTTAATATATTACAGGCTGTGGAGTAAAAATGAACGTTATACCAAATATAGACTGTTAATTCAACCCAAAACCAAATCACTAAATAGGATGGGTTTCTAAACATTAGCCGAAGGCCGGTAAACATGAGCAACACAGCCCGAACCAAATACCGTTGTGCTTACTAAGTTAAGATCCAATGGCTTTTGAAGTGCCGAAAACAAGGGAAGTCCTTTGCCCAATGCTACGGGGTGTGTAAGTAACCGGTATTCGTCAATCAATCCGGTGGCGGCAAGGCTTTGAATAAAACTTGCTCCTCCATGAGCCAGAATAGGTTTGCCATCCTGTTGCTTTAACCGGTTGATCTCATGGGCAAGGTTACCACTTGCAACCGTGGCGTTATTCCAGGTTTCCATATGATAAGGCATGCCAGGGCTATTTTTAAAACTTGATTCGGCTTGTAAACTGGTTGAATCTTTTAGGGCTTGTGTACTTTGCTGGGTACTTCTATTTAAATCAATCCCCATTCTGGAAAATACTACTTTGGGTATTTTGTTCATGGGCGCGGCAAAGGGCTCGTCTGAATAAGGCCAGTAGGAGACCATATCATAAAAAGTACGGCTGCCCATAATGTGAACGCCAGCCTGCCATAACGTATCCACTATCCAGGAGGCAGCTGTATCATCCATACTTTTTAACAACCAGTCTATCTCGCCATTTGGGCCGCCAACAAAACCGTCAACAGATACAGACATTTTTACAATTAGCTTTCTCATTATTCTTTGTTTAATTGATCATCATTGATACAACAAAATTACGGGAACAAAGATTGCTGCAAGGGGGGCTAGTATGACTACTTAAGGGGGTAATTGCGACGGAGAGAAATTGTCATTTTACAAAAAAGTTGTTTGTGAAAATGTAAACAACGGCAGTAGACTCACCCCGACATCGTTGCACTCGTCGACCCTCTCTTCGGCTTCGCCGGAAAGAGGGGGCTTCTCCGCGCGTCATTGCGAGGTACGAAGCAATCCCCGATAAGCATAGTCGCTTTGTATGTCGGGGATTGCCACGCTCCGCTCGCAATGACATATATTATAAAAAGGCTAATACTCCAACACTACATGCGGTTTATAGGTATCTGTTTTAACCTCGGCCTTTAGCTCATGCAATATATTGTACAGGCCAAAATTGGTGCGGTTGATATAGATAAAATGCTTAACGCCGCGGGCCTGCTTAAACTCGGGCAGTTTGGAAAAACGCTCGCCAAATTTGTATAGCTTATCAAAAAATGAAGCTTCGCTAAAGTCAAAATGATCATTGATGTAAGGCATGGCAAACAGCTCAATCATTTCCTTGTACTGGCCGTAAAAAAACTCGATCTGCGCCGGACTGTCATCCGGCAAAATCATTTCCAAATGGCGGAAGGCTTTGATGGTTTCCACCTTATTATCCAGCAAATTGGTTGAGGTAAGAGAGAAGAAGGGATAATAAAAATCTTCAGGCATCTCTTTGATACAACCAAAATCAATAACACCCAGGTTACCCTCGGGAGTGATCAGGAAATTGCCCGGATGCGGATCGGCATGTACGGCGCGCAGCTCATGCTGCTGAAAGTTGTAAAAATCCCACAGTGCCTGTCCTATCTGGTTACGCAGTTCCTGCGACGGATTGGTGGCCAAAAACTCGCGGAGGTGTTTACCTTCGAGCCAGTCCATCGTAATGATGCGTTTGCTGGATAGCTCGGGGTAGTATTCCGGAAACACCACATGATTTAAACCGGCACAAGCGGTTGAGAACTCGATGGAGCGGCGAACTTCCAGCTCATAGTCGGTTTCTTCCAGCAGGCGTTCCTCCACCTCGCGCATATAAATATCCAGTTCCTTTTCGCTCATGCCCAGCATGCGAAATGCAAAAGGTTTGATCAATTTCAGATCGGACGATATGGAATCGCCAACACCGGGATACTGTATTTTTATGGCCAGTTTTTTACCATTCAACTCAGCCTGGTGTACCTGGCCAATGGATGCAGCATTGTTGGAGCGGATGTTGAATTTATCAAATATCTGATCGGGGTTTTTACCGAAATGTTTTCTGAATGTTTGCACAATAAGCGGCCCCGAAAGCGGTGGCGCATTATATTGCGATTGGGTGAATTTATCAACATAGGCCTGTGGCAGCAGGTTTTTATCCATGCTGAGCATTTGCGCCACTTTAAGGGCGCTGCCTTTTAACTCGCTTAAGGATTGATAAATGTCTGCAGCATTATCCTCATTCAACTCCGATTTATCCATATCCGGATTGAACAGTTTTTTTGAATAATGCTTGATATAGTTGCCGCCAATTTTAACACCGGTGGTTATAAACTTTGCTGAACGTTGGGCTTTGGTAGTTGGTATGCTATTTTGTTCTTTCTGAACCCCCTCTAAATCATCTCCGCCAACTGGCGTAGCGACTTTTTTCTTATCTTCCATGGTGAATCTTAAAACCTTATTTTATCTTTTATCGCACCGTTTTTAACCAGGAACTTGCCATACTCAAACAGGTTATCAATAGGCGAGCGCTGAAACAGGTCGAAGGTTACGTTAACGCCTTTTTCAATGGCCTCGTCGGTTTTTTCGAACCCGGTTGAGTTGTCATTTATCCAAAAGTTAAGTACAAACACAAACTGGATCCAAAGGGCATCCTTATAACGCTTGCTGAAAAACTTGCGGTCGCTCAGTTCGGCGCTTTCAATGCCTTCTTTCAGGATCTCATCCGCAAAGTTTTCATAAATATCCTTCAATTTTTCAAAAACGCGGGGAGTTGAAAATCCCTTAGGCTGTTTGTTAATGGTGTAAACTGCAAAGCTGCGGCTGCCTTTAAGCAACTCAAAAAAGCCGTAAAAAAACGACAATGCTTTTTCGCGGGCAGCGTATTGCGCCCACACTTCCTGCGCACGGATCTCGGTGAGCGTTTTGGTGGCAAAATCGGCCCAAATGTTTTGTTCAACCGCCTCAAACGAGCCAAAGAACTGGTAAAACTCAGCCTCGGTCATTTCGTTTTGTTTGGCAAAAATATAAACCGATTTGGGTTGTATGCCTTCGGTCAGTACATAATCAATATACGCGTTCTGGATGCTTTCGATAGTTGCCATAATTTGATTGCTTTGATAATTAATACGTTAAAGTTACAAACATAGTATATGCCTCACCTAATCCTCACCAAAGGAGAGGACTTTGCTGTGCAGGTTTCTTAGCTCCCTCTCCTTTGGAGAGGGCCAGGGTGAGGCTGTTTATATAAACTGTTCCACCGCCTGCTGCAGTTGTCTGGCCTGTATTACCCCGCTTTGCCGCCATTTAGCTTCCCCTTTTTGAAAGATCATCAGCGTGGGCACACTTTGTATTTTATAGGCGCTGGCTGCCGATGGGTTTTTGTCGATATCAATTTTAAGGATGGTTACCTTATCGCCAAGCGCATGTTTTACATCCTTCAGTATGGGTGGCATCATTTTACAAGGGCCGCACCACTCGGCCGAAAAATCAATCAGTACAGGTGTTTCTGATGCTATAATTTCCTGAAAATTTGCCATAGGATTTTTATATTAGTTCATGGATCATTGTAATGGCTCACAGAACCAAAACATTAATTAAACATACCAATTAGATAAAAGTTTATAGTAATTACGTGGTCATTTTTCTAATATAAATCCTAGCTATGATCTATAAAACCATCAACTATGAACACTAAATAAAATAGCTAAATTTAACTATGCATAAAAGACTCCTATACTTGCTGATTTTTGCCTTCCCCCTTGTCGCCAGGGCGCAAAATACAGTGATACCGCTTTGGCCAAAAGGCGCCCCCGGATTTGAAAGCCGCCGCGACGAGCCCGAGCAGGCAAAAGATTACTGGGTAAAAAACATTCATAACCCTTCGCTTGCCGTTTTTACCCCACCCGAGGGTAAGGCCAATGGAGCAGCGGTAGTAATATGCCCCGGCGGGGGGCACCGCCTGCTGGTATATACTGCCGAGGGGATTGAACCTGCTAAATATCTAACCAGCCTGGGGATAACAGTTTTTGTGCTGAAATACCGTTTAGGTCGCGATACGCTTTCGCCCTATAAAATTGATGTGCATGCCCGGCAGGATGGTTACCGCGCCATGCGACTGGTGCGTAGCAAAGCAGCAGAATATGGCCTGGATACCAACCGTATAGGCATGATGGGATTTTCGGCCGGTGGCGAAGTGGTTGATATGGTGGCGTATGGTACAGGCCAAGGCGACCAGCATGCTCCCGATCCTATTGACAGGCTGAATGCCCGCCCAAATTTTGTGATACAGATATATCCAGGCCCGCTGTTTATTCCGGATGTGCTGCCTGCCGATGCGCCGCCTGCCTTTTTGCTGGCGGCTAACGATGATGCCTGTTGTTCCCTATCGGTAGTGAAATTACTGGATAGGTACCGCGCCGCCAAAGTGCCGGTTGAGGTGCACATTTTTGCCCGGGGCGATCACGGCTTTAATATGGGTAGCCGGTCCAAGCTGCAATCCATCAATACCTGGCCCCAGCGCATGGCTGATTGGCTCACCGATAACAATTATCTGAACCCCATAAAAAGGGAACGTCCCAAAGTATTACACTAAATTTTATAAAAACTTTTTAAAGTGATTTTTTGTATCAAAAACGCGCCAAAAAAAGCAAATAAATGATCAAAAAGCGATAAAAAAGGTTCAATAATCAACAAAAGAGAACCAAAAACGTGCAATTTTTTGAATGTTTTTTAGGTTTAAGAAGTTTTGATAAATTAACAATCATGCAAATCAAAAGCTCCCCCTTTAGGGGGCTGGGGCTACGCTGATAGCTCCTCGTAAGCCGCTGTCAACCCACGCTCAATGCCGTCGCCCTGCCATTCGATTACCCCGGGGATGGCCTTGGCGGCAATGATCTCTTCTTTTGATTTGCCGGCTTTGATGCTGCTGTCAACAAAGGCTACCAGGCTTTCCATAAAGTTATGCATGGCCTTTACGTCATCCATATTGCCGGTTACCTTTTGCGGGTCAAAGGCATGACCAAATACAAACAGGGTGTTCTTATCGAATTGCTTTTGAGCCTTTTCCAGTACTGTTATCCAGCTTTTGCAGGATGCCCCTGCAGTGCGGTCAACAAAGGGGTAGCGACGGTTAAAAACCAGGTCGCCGGTATGTACGATGTTGGCGTTTTCAAAATGGATAAAGCTATCGCCATTGGTGTGGCCGGCACCAAAATAATGCGCGCTGATGTGCTCATCGCCTACTTTAATTTTCCATTTATCGGTATAGGTAGTATCGGGATATAGCTGCTTGTCTTCGGTTTGTTTTTGAACTGCTACTGCTTTTTGGTTGGTAAGCGAGTTGGCATGAGCCGCTACATTTTTCACCAGACCTTTAAAGGAGACGTTGCCGCCGGTATGATCGCCGTGGTGATGGGTATTGATGAGCCACTCAAATGGCTTGTCTGATTGTTTCTTTAATTCGGCTATCAGATGGGTAGCCGGATTGGGGAACTCGGCATCAACTACTACAATACCTTCCTTGTTTACCAGCCAGGCAATGGTGCCGCCCTGCTCGGCAAACATCCCCACGTTATTACGCAATGGTTTAAACTGGTAAGCCGGATCGGCCAGCAGCGATGCAAAGCTTTTTTTGCCCAGTAAGGCTATAGAGCCTGCAGTAAGCGCAGTATTGATTAAAAATTTACGACGTTGCATGTTGGTTCATTAGTTTATTGGTGTCATTAGTTCATTGGTCTTATCTTCTTGAAAACTTATCCAATGAATATGTCTTGAGTAAATTTAAGTATTTTATGATTGAAGTATCAAGGATATGGCACCAGGTATCAAGAATGATGCAATCAAGATTAATGAACTATTAAACAAGTGAACCAATGAACGTTACTATGTTAAAGTTTGTTAATTCAGCTGGTTACATTTAGTTATCCTGAAAAATGCGGTTAACTTTAAAGTATAGCTTTATTAATCTTATCCCTATGCTAAAAAACTACTTTAAACTGGCCTGGCGTACCCTTTGGAAAAATAAGGTTTTCTCCCTCATCAATATTTTGGGTCTATCTGTGGGCATTGCTTTTACGCTGCTTATTGGCGCTTATATATGGGATGAGCTGCAGGTAAACCATCAACTCAAAAATTCAGAGAATCAGTATATTTTATTGAGCAAATGGAAAGACCCTAACATGGGTAACGAAATAGGCGGTATAGCCCAGCTTCCCAAAGCTTTGGCGGATAATTACCCCAGCCTGGTGGCCAATCATTACCATTTTGATGCAGTTACCACCAATGTATCCAAGGGGGATATGCATTTTCGCGAAAGCTTGCAATTGGGCGATAGTACCCTGCTTAAAATGTATGGGTTTAAGCTATTGCAAGGCGACGTGAACACCGCGCTGAATGATCCTTTTTCGGTAGTGTTGACGGCTGCCATTGCTAAAAAATATTTTGGCCGCACAGATGTAGTTGGCCAAACCCTGAATTTTGAAAGCTTTGGGGGCGAAAAACACGATTTTTTAATTACCGGCGTACTGGCAAAAACGCCCCGAAACTCGGTAACTAATTTGAATGTCAACGTTAATTCCGGTTTCTTTTTTACAGCCAGTGCTGCTAAATATTTTAAACGGAACCTGGATGGCTGGAGCAATACCAATATTGTTAATTACATTGAACTGCAAAAAGGCGTTACCTCTAAAGACCTTGAACAACCCCTAAAAGAGCTGATCCGGAAAAACGCGCCCGAGCAGATCAGTAAAAACCTGACCATTAAAGCGGAGGCATTGCATGATTATAACTTGATAGCTGAGGGTGGCCTGGCGAAAAAAATGATATACACCCTGGGTTGTATTGCCCTGTTTATATTGCTGATGGCGGTTATCAATTTTGTGAATATCTGCATTGGTCGCTCATCTGGCCGTATGAAGGAGATGGGTATCCGTAAGGTATTGGGTGGATTGCGCAAGCAACTCATCTGGCAGTTTTTAACCGAGTCAGTTTTGCTGGTCATGCTGTCAACCGTGCTGGCGTTGGTTATATTTATAATTGCCCGGCCATATTTCAGTAATATATTGGGTAAGGATATCACCGGTCTTTTCTCGTTCCCGGTTTATTTTATTCCGGTTCCTTTCGTGTTCGCGCTGTTGGTTGGCGTGCTGGCGGGTATTTATCCCGCGCTGGTGTTATCGGCATTAAAATCGGTTGATTCCTTAAAGGGTAAGTTAAGCTCCGTGAAGGAGAGTGTGTTGTTCCGCAAAACGCTGGTGGCATTTCAGTTTGGTACGGCGGCTGTTGTATTTATAGGCGCTATCATTATTTCGCAACAGATCAGCTTGTTTTTTAATAAAGATCTGGGTTATAACCGCGATTATGTGATTTATGCCCAGGTACCCCGTGATTGGTCGGTAAAGGGTGTTCAAAAAATAGAATCCATCAAAGAGCAACTGGCTCAAATGCCCGAAGTGAAAGCCATATCACTTTCCTGGGAGATCCCTGACGGAAACAATGGCGGCAACACCCCGGTTTATAAACAAGGCTCAAACCCTGCCCAGGCAATTACATCACAGGGATTGGCAGCAGATAACCAGTATGCTGCTACTTATAATATCCCGCTTAAGGCCGGTACATTTTTTAAACCGGTTTTTATGGTGGCTGATACCACGCAGGTTGTCATCAACGAAACACAATCAAAAGCACTGGGCTATAAAACCTCGCAGGATGCCATTGGTCAACATATCATGCAGCAGGGCAGTACTATTCCGCTTACCATTTGTGGTGTTACCGCCGATTTTCACTTTGGATCAATGCATGACCGTATACAGCCGGTTACTTTTTTCAATGTTAATTATACTACCTATTACCGTTTTTTCTCCATCAAAGTAAAGCCCGGCAATATGCAGCAAAACATCGCAGCATTGCAAAAAAAATGGACAGAAGTATTACCCGGTGCCCCATTCGAGTATAATTTTGTTGATAATGCCCTGACAAAAGTTTACCAAAGCGAAATACAATTGAAACAGGCATCGTATATAGCCACGGTGCTGGCCATTATTATCGTACTGCTGGGGGTGCTGGGCTTAATATCCTTAAGTATACAAAAACGCACCAAAGAGATAGGGATACGCAAAGTGCTGGGCTCGTCTGTTGCGGGAATCATCAGCCTGTTTATGAAGGAATTTTTGGGAGTGATCATCATCGCGGGGCTAATGGCCTGCCCGGTGGCCTGGTTAATTATGCATCAATGGCTAAATGATTATGCTTATAAAATAGTCATCACGCCAAATCCGTTTATGATAGCCATTGTGGGCCTCACTTTAGTAACGGCCATATTGATCAGTATACAAACCATTAAAGCAGCGCTTAACAGCCCGGTTAAAAGTTTGAGATCGGAATAAGAGCCTTACTCAACCCTCTCCAGCCCGATAGCTATCGAGAGAGAGGGCTGCGCCAATGTTGGTGTTGTCACCAACATTATGCTTGCCTTATTTTATTAGTTTGTGGTAAAAGGTTGTTGGTGACAACACCAACAACAGCGTAGGGCTTTAAAAGAAAACGTGCATCGCAATGACGTATTGAGTTATTATTGTCAAAAGGGCAAATAATATCGGTCTTTATGTTGTTGATTGCGTGTTGTTAACTATTATGCTACAGCGGATTCAGCACCACCACCTGCATTTCTGATAATTCTTTATTGCGGGTGTTCTTATTTAAAAAAGCAGGCTTAAGGCGGGTTGTGGAATAGCGCTTAAAAGTTTTAAGTACTTTGTATTTCCAACCTTTTGTAGCAAAATCATGCAGTATACCCGTATCGGCATAAAGCAGGGCCTTACCTGGTATGGTACTTTTGTTATCAGGTGTGACTTCGGTGAGCGGAGCATCTAGGTAAAAACCCATATCGTCATGAAACATACCATCGTCAATATAAACGGGCAGGTTTTGAGGATTGTTCTTGTTTATCCACATAGCGGCCTCACTACCAGCCTGATAGCGCAGTAGTGAGGGATAAAAACACAGGTTGAGATAAACATTCACTATAAATGCCGCCAACAAGGTGCGGAATATGGTTTGCTGAATGCCGGTCGCGATTTTTGCAGGTAAAAATAGCAGGGCGAGCAATAGCGCTGCTATAAGCAGCCCGCTAAACCAGTTAAAAGTTTCGGGCCGGTAAAAATAGTGGAGTGTACTGATAACGATGAGCAGCAGCACCACAACTACAACTTGTGTAATACATACGGCCTTAATGCTTTTTGCTGATGTTAAATGATACAGGTATTGCGCTGTAATGATAGCAAAAAACGGGAAAACGATATTTAAATAATGTGGCAGCTGAAATTTGGAAGCCGAGAACATTAAAAAAGTGATTAGCGAACCACATATGCAGTACCATTCCTGTGCCTGCACATTTTTAATGCCCTTTTTAATAAACTGGAATATGGCCACAAACAATAACAGCGACCAGGGCAAAAATGCCCACAAGCTAGTATGTACAAAAAACGAAGGATCGCCGTGACCTTTAATAGGCCCCGTATTAAAAAAACGTCCGAACTGGCTATCCCAAAAAAAGAATCGGACACCCGATACGCCGGTATGTCCAAATACTACCTTTTCGGGGTGCAGATCAAACTGCTGGTATACGCACCATATTTCGGGCAATATAAATACCAGTGTCAATATAATGGCAACAAGCCAGCGCCAATGAAAAAGCTGTTTCCATTGTTTGGTGATGATCAGGTGCCCTGCTATTGCGCCGCCAATGGTGATGAGCGCAAACATGCCCTTGGTCATGACAGCGCAGGCGGTAAACAGGCAGGCAAAAAGTAATTGCCAGAAATTATTGCGGATATACGCCTTATAAAAATGATAAACCGCGGCAATGATCAATCCGGTTAAATAAGGCTCGGCCCGCACATCATTGTTTGATAATACAATATGCTGCGCGGTAAGTAATATCAATACGGCCCATAAGGCTATTTGTTTATTGTACAGGTTTTTGGCGAAATGATAGGTATAAACCGCCCCCATCATCATAAACAGGATGCCCGGCAGTTTATAAGCCCAGGTGCTAAAGCCAAAACATTTGAAAAATAAGGCGGCAACCCAAAACGGAAAATGGGGCTTATCCAGCCAGTCGTTACCCCAGGCGTACAGATTGGCATAGTTGTTACGCAGCACCATGGTTTTGGCTATGCTGGCATACAGGTTGCCATCGGGTCCAATAATGGTGGTAAATAAGCCGCTAAAATTGATGATAACAGCCAAACCGATAAACAGGTAAAGCCATTTGGTTTGATTAGCGTTGTTGGGTTGATGCATAAAACTAAGACGGGTATAACGGCCGTAAATATAAACAGATTTTGGATGTGATGGCGGGTTGATTCACCCGACCATCTCCGCCAGCCGGCGGATGGGTCACCCTCTCTTCGGCTTCGCCGGAAAGAGGGGATTTGGGAAATGGATATAGGATAAAGAAATTGTCATCCTGAGGAACGAAGGATCTAATTGTAAACTTTATAGGTTGAATATTTATAGGTTGAATAATAGATGCTTCACTTCATTCAACATGATAAGTTATATTTTTTAAACCCTCTTTCCGGCGAAGCCGAAGAGAGGGTCGTCCAGCGTAGCGCAGATGGAGTGTTTATATTAATATTAATTGAAAACGAACTACGCCACCACTTTCCCCATCAACGGGTCACTAAAACTATGCTGCCCGGTTTCAACCCGGCCGGCGTATCTTTTTTCGAATGATTGACTGCCGTTCACTTTTACGCTGAAATCATACCAACCATGACTTTTAGCCAGGTTAAGAACCAGGGTACTGTGTGCTTTGGCAGTTATGATCTTTTTGTGATTATTGGTTTTATAGGCGTGGTCGGTTATTTCAATGGTGTAGGGTTTGCTGCCTGAATTAGCCAGTTTAAGGGCGATGTTACCGGTAAGTTTATTGGCTGCACTTTCATACTCGCAGGCTACATCCAATTGCGGATCGGCGGTGTTGCCTTTGTATTCGCGGTAAAAACCGTTTGGCCCGTACACGCGCAGGTGATACTCACCGTTTTCAAACTCTTGCAATGGCCAGGTATCAGTAAGGCTGTCGCCGGGGGTAAGGGCGTAGGCCCAGGTGCGCAAGGGCTCCATCTGCTGTGGATCGGTAAAGCTGGCGTATTTGCCCGGAGCATAAACGTTGAATGGGGAGCCTGATGCTTTTTCGCCAAATACCTTATTTTCGGCAATAAACTTGATATCAAACGACTTTTTATCAGCGCTTAATTTGCCATCGGCATATAGCTGGTAGGGCAGGGCGCATGATGGTTTAATACCTTTTTCCTGTTGCGGCATTAATGGCGACGCATGTGGATTGCGATTGATCTGTGCTATCTCATCAGGCGTAAGCAGTTTATAGTTTGATGGTAGTTTTTTGAATTTGGCCTGGTGAATGCTTTCTAAAAAGGCATCTTTTGCAACAAATTCGGGGTTGGCGATCTTTTCGCCATTGTAAGGTCTGAATACGCTGGTCAGATCGCCGCAAACGGTACGTCGCCAGTTGCTGATGTTGGGTTCAGTAACTTTTTTGCCTGTTTTTTTGCTCAAAAAGTTTTCCAGGAATTGCAGGGTCGAGGTATGGTCAAACACCTCAGAATTTACCCAGCCGCCCCTGCTCCAGGGCGAAGCGATAACCAGGGGTACGCGATACCCAAGCCCAATGGCGCTTTCGCGATCATACATTTCGGGGAAGTTGTTGCGGGCTTTTTCCTGTTCCAGGGTTACAAACTCTACGCTGGTATCAATACCGGTTGATGTTTTGCCTGTGCCTGGTTTATGCGAGTGTGGCGCTACAAATGGTGGTACGTGATCAAAATAGCCATCGTTTTCATCATAGGCCAATATGAAAATGGTTTTTTTCCAAACTTCAGGGTTTTGGGTGAGGATATCCATTACTTCGGATACATACCATGCGCCAAACCAGGCCGCGCTGGGATGGTCCGAAAAATTTTCGGGAGCTGATAACCAGGAAACGGTTGGCAGCTGTCCGGCTTTTACATCGTCTCTAAACTGGTGCAATACATCGCCCTTGGGTACCAGTAACTCGCGCCCGGTGCCATTATCGTCATATTTTAAATTCACCAGCTCACGGTAATGCGGATCGTTGGTATTGGTGGTGAAGCCTTTTTGATGCAGGTTTTTTTCGCGTTGTGATAGCGCCGCGAATTTACCCGGATCAAGGTTAGCCATGTCTTTTTTAATACTATCCAGGTCGCGCTGTTTTTGTTTCAGCTGTTTTTTAAGATGATCAATGTGCGCGTCGCCAACTGTTAATGTAGCTATTTGCTTTTCAACTGCTGTTATTTCGTCAGGTAATTGGGTTGATCTTTTTTGCAGATAGGTGATGTGGTTATCATGCAGTTTAATGTTATACTGGCCAAAAAACTCCAGCGGATTATCCTGGAAGTTTGATAACCAGGGGTCCTGTTCGCCTTCAAGGCCGGTATCAATGGCTACCTCGTTCTGGTAATGTTTCCATGATATACCATGATCTTCCAAACGCTCGGGGAATGTGGCCCAGTTCAGGGTGCCATAGTCCATATCATCATTCCAAACGTGAGCCAGGGATTTTTCATGTTGCTCGGCGCGTATGGTTCCGCTCCAGAAATATAACCTGTTGGGATTGGTGCCGGTAAGGGCCGAGCAGAAATTTTGGTCGCAAACCGTAAAGGCATCAGCCAGAGCGTAGTAGAACGGAATATCTTCGCGGTTATAATAGCCCATAGTTAGCGGCATATGCGCGTACTCTTTATTGCCGGAGTGTTTTACGTTGAGCCATTGATCAAACTTGCCATCGTTACGTGCATTTACCTGGTTTGACCAGGAGTGTGGTAATGACGACATCCAGGTAGCCTTGGTGCCTTTAATGTCCAGGCGGAAAGGTGCATACGTTTCGCCTTTATTGTTGGATTGCAGCCATACCTTATTTTTATTAGGCTGATCAATTGCCCGCGGATCATTGTAACCGCGCACGCCTTTCAGCGTACCATAGGTATGGTCAAAAGAACGGTTTTCCTGCATCAGGATCACAATGTGCTCGGCATCCAGATAAGTACTGCCCGGTGCCGGGTTTATGGCCATAGCCTTTTGTATCGATTCGGGTAAAATACTGGTAAGTCCGGCAGCACCGGTAAGCAGGGCGGCTTTTTTTATAAAATCTCTCCTGGTGTCCAACATGAGGTTATGAGTAGTGAGTTATGAGTTATACGTATTATTTGTACGTTATTGGTTAATGCCGCAATTTATAACATGATCTGGTAATTATCAACGATGATATCATGATCGATAATTACGTCACGGTTCGGGGTATTATAACGTTGCCATAGCAGGAGTAAAAATGGCAAAAGCATATAAGTAATCCGTTACTAAATTATTAATAAATGCCCTATATGTCTGTTTAAATTAACTGAGTGACGAAGTGATCAGGTCGTCACTTATAGCATCATCATTTTTTTGACTTTTAACTTTTGATTTTTGACTTACCCTAGCGCTTTGTAAAAAATAAAAGAGCGACAGTACACCGCAAATGCCACCAACTATAGCTACAATCATTACGCCCTCCTTAAAAAAGGTACCCCAGCTAATGTTTGGACGGCCCAGTTCTTTGATCAGCAAGATACTTACGCTACCCAGGTAGCCCATGGAATCGGCTACGTACATGATAAAACCTACGTTGCTTTTATAGTTAAAAGTGGCTATCATCCGCTCAAAAAATATAGCGTTATAAGGTACGTAACCCAGGTAAAGGCCAAGCCCGGCCATGGTCATCCAGCTTATGGGGCCTATCAATTTTAAGGAATATAGCATGGTTGAACCACCTACCAACACACAACCACCAATAATTAACAGGTGAATGATACTAAAAGCTTTCAGATTCTTTTTAACCAGGATAAGCAAACTCATGGCTACTAGTACAATAATAGATATGACAGTATCAATATTGGTATAAATGCTGTTGCTTTTTACACCCAGATCGGCCCATATCTCTACCTCAAAATTATCGCGCACATCGCGCATAATGGTGAGTAGTACATATATTATAATGGTGAGGATAATGCCGGGTAAAAAGCGGGCCAGGAATTGCTTGCGTTCCGCCTTGTTCATGGGACTGCGCTCTGCACGTTGTAATTTATCTTCGCTGGTAGGGGCAGGCATCAGCTCCATACAAAATACAAACAGGAGCAGGGGCAATATAAATATGGCACCTGTTAAAAAAGGCATATGGTACTCGTTTACATGAAAAACGCTGAGCAGGGTACGCCCAACGGTTTTTACAAAGCCCGATGCAAATATTAGACTGATAGATAACACAGCAGCCATAAACTCGGTTGAGCGGCGGCCTTCCAGGTAACCAAAAACCAGGCCCCATATCAGCCCCAATGGAAAGCCGTTAATAAACAGGAAAACAATATTAAAAGGAGCAGGTACAAAGGCAAAAGCCAGCAGCGCCAGCCAGGCAATACCGATCAGCGTTAAAATATAGCGTGCCCTGTTTTTGCTGTTCACTTCGGCTATAAAGCGGATGCCGTAAAACTTGCTGACCGTATAACCAACTACCTGGGCTATTACCAGCCAAACCTTATAATCAATATGCAGATATTGGTGACCGGTAAAGGTACCAGCTGCAAAGGCTTTGCGAAAGGCATACATCGAAGTATATAACCCGAACGCTGCAATGGCTGCCATTACCGATACCATAGCGTATGGCCATTTGGCCACTTTTACCCGTAATTGATCCATCAGTTTCATAGCTTTATTGGTTTATGATGTCAATAATCTGTGCTATATTGTCAACAATATGGGTGGGATTGTAAGGTTCAAGCTGCGCCCGGGTAAACGCGCCGGTGGTTACCGCTATGGCATATTTGCAACCAGCGTTCTGACCTTCGCGTACATCAACCTCGGTATCGCCAACTTTGGCTACCTGTAAAGAGTTGGTAATGCCGCCTTCCAGCATCATTTTTTGTATCATGTAAGGGTGTGGGCGACCAAGCTCTACCTCGTCAGACCCAACTAGGTGACCGATCAGTCCTTTTTCGCGCCATTGCAGGCGGTTGATGATGGTATCAGCAATATCTCGGGAAAAACCGGTGTTGATGCCCACTTGTATACCTGCGGCATGTAGGGCTGCAAATGTTTCTTCTACATGGGGTAATGGTTCAAGACCAGGCTCATTTTGATAAAAGCCGATCATCTGGCGAACAAATTCCTGGTGAATATCATTTACCAGTTCAGTAGTTATTTTATCGGGGTCAGGTTCATGCAATTGCAGCATTTGTTTGATGGCCACAGGCTTTTCGTACCCCATTAATGGATCAATGCTATCCAGTTCAACATGATAGTTGTACTTTTTTAAGGCGGCCTGGAATGCTTTACTTACTTCACGATCATCTTTAACCGTGGTACCGGCTATATCAAATACTACTAATTTAATGGCCATAATATCAATAAATAATGTTTAGCAATACTAAACTTTGTTTATTAATACTAAGCTAAATTTGTGTTAAGGTTAGGTTAAGGTTGGTTGATTGAGTTGGGTTAAGTTAGATTAAGTTGATTTAGTTAGCGTGAATTTGATTAGGTTTTATGATGTTGAAGTTTAGGGATTATTTAACTATTCAACTCAATAAACCCAATCAACTTATCCAACTCAATAAACTATTCAACCCAACATCACTTCTTCTCTTCAAAAAAATAAACGGCCAGCATGCTTGCGGTGGTTTTGCCCAGGTTTTTCGGGGTATGGGGTATGCAGCCATCAAACAACATGGAATCGCCCTGGTACAATATGATACTATCGTCGTTAAACTGGTATTCCACTTCGCCCTGCAAAATGTACTTATACTCAAACGCATCGGTTTCAACAAGTGGACGTACAGCATCAGGCTCCAGTTCTAATAGTACAATGTCAACGGTTGATTGAGTTATTGATTGCGTAAATACTCGCTGGTAATGAAAGCCTACAGCATGTTCCTTTTCAAAACGCTCATAATCTGCTTTTCGTTTTATTAGAATGGGCAGATGTTCGGTTTTGGAGCGGATATCTTTAAAAAACTCATTCAGATCAATCTCCAATGCTTTAATGATATCAATAAGTACCATGAGCGAGGGTATGGTACGGCTGTTTTCAATTTGCGATATCAGCCCTTTGCTTACGTTGGCTCTGATGGCCAGTTCCTGTACGGTGATGTTTTTTTCGCGGCGGCGTTCCTTTATCCGGTTACTGATCTGTATCAGTATATCTTCTTCCATTATATAATCTCAGGTTAACGGGGCGCAATGTAGAACTCAAAACTCAAAATTCAAAACTCAAAAAAGGAGTGGCCGCTAAAAGCAGCGCTTCAAAAGCTCCCTCTTTAGAGGGGTGGGGAGCTATATTTCACAAACATTTAATATTTTCATAATCTGTATACGTTTTATTTGCAATAAAATTTTATCCCCTATGGCCTTTTCTTTGTATGATCCGCGTGCTGTTGTAAAAGAAGTGTTTTCGCTTTACGAAAAATTTGGTGATGAAGATTATATAGGCGAGCCCGTTTCGCAACTGGAGCACATGTCGCAGGCGGCAGCTTTGGCGCAGGCCGAGGGTTATGATGATGAAGTAATACTGGCCGCTTTTTTTCATGACATAGGGCATTTATGTGCCGATGCAGATGAAGCCGAAAGCATGGATGGCATGGGTAACGTTGATCACGAAAAACTTGGAGCCGATTACCTGCTTGAGCGTGGTTTTTCAGAAAGAGTAGCCAACCTGGTACAGGGCCATGTAATTGCTAAAAGATACCTTACCTACAAATATCCCGAATATTATAACCGCCTATCAGATGCCAGCAAGGGAACGCTTGAATTTCAGGGAGGTGTGATGACAGAAGAGGAAGCACTTGATTTTGAACTGAATCCAGATGCTGAGCTTATTGTAAGGCTACGCTACTGGGATGATATGGCCAAAGAAATGCATATTCCGGTAAATAATATCGATTATCTAAAATCCATAGCACTCACTCATTTACAACTGGTAAACAGCTAATTGCCTTATATTAAGTTTTTGTAAGGGATATGTAATTATTCGGTTACAAAAAATGCCTGCTTAACACAGGGTGAACATCAAATTAAATATTGCTTAATACTAAATTAGTTTACTAATAATAAACAAAGTTTAGTATTGCTGAATGAAAAAACTGATCCCTTCACCCTTAAATTTTAGCAGATGAACAAGTTTTACCAAAGACTAAAAACCCTTATCACGGTTTTGTTATTTTGTATTGCTCCATCCATCTTATTTGGACAAACTAAAATAAGCGGTATAGTTACCGACGAGAACCACTTGCCATTACCCGGGGTAAGTGTAACTATTAAAGAATTGAAGAAAGGTACCGTGACTGACGTAGATGGCCACTACGCTGTTACTGCCAGTGCGGGTCAGACGCTTGTTTTTACATTTGTTGGCTATGCCCCTAAATATGTGATTACGGGCGATAATGCCACCGTAAATGTAACCATGAACGCCGATAGTAAAACACTAAACGAAGTTGTGGTAACAGCCTTGGGTGTTAAAAAAGAAACCAGGCGTATTGGTTATGCCTTGCAAGCCGTTAACGGCGCTGATGTAACTACAGCCCGTGATCCTAACCCTATTACGGGTTTAACAGGTAAAGTAGCCGGTTTATCAGTCGGCCCATCGGCCGAGCTGTTGGGTAATCCTTCGGTATTAATAAGGGGTAACTCGGTAACTTTATATGTTGTGGATGGTTTCCCCATCAATACAGATACCTATAATATCAGTCCTGATGATATTGAAACTTATACCGTATTAAAAGGCCCTGCTGCTGCCGCCCTGTATGGTAGCCGTGCGCAAAACGGCGCTATCCTGATCACCACTAAAAAAGGTGAAAAGAACAAAAAAGGCTTGACTGTTGATATCAATAGCAGTACAGTTATGAATAAAGGCTTTTTGGCATTCCCCCGTATTCAAAGCTCATACGGCCCGGGCGAAAATACTTTTTACACCTTTGTTGATGGTAAAGGTGGTGCACCGGGTGGTGTGGATAGTGATTATGATATTTGGGGACCGTATTTCGCGGGCCAGTTAATACCACAATATGATAGCCCAGTTGTTAACGGTGTAAGGCAAGGAACTCCATGGGTAGCCCGCGGTAAGAACAACCTGCAAAATTTCCTGCAAACAGGTGTTCAAACCAATAACAACATTTCGTTAGGCGCTGTTGGCGATACTTATGTAACCCGCTTTTCAGTTTCGCAACAGCATCAAACCAGCTATATCCCATCACAATACCTGGATATAGCCAATGCTAACTTTTACGCTGCATTTACCCCAAGCAAACGCTGGAAATTTGAAGCTAACGTTGATTTTAACAGACAATCAACCG
Source organism: Mucilaginibacter sp. (assembly GCA_030445275.1). Classification (GTDB taxonomy): domain Bacteria; phylum Bacteroidota; class Bacteroidia; order Sphingobacteriales; family Sphingobacteriaceae; genus Mucilaginibacter. The sequence goes on along the minus strand of JAUCSE010000057.1, from coordinate 12,531 downwards.
ATAATTTTCCAGACGTACAGTATGGCCCTAACAGTATCATTTATAACCTTGCTGTTTGGACTGGCGCTGACTGGAGCGTTAACTCGCCAGATATTAAAGCCATATGGCAGCCGGGTAAAGAAGGTGTTCAGTCGGAATTTGCCGAATACACCCGTTATCATAACCCTTACCTGTTAACCGAAAAATGGACAAGAGGGCATTATAAAAATGATGTTTACGGTTACGTATCAGGTAACTTCAAGATTAATGATAACCTGAATGCAACCCTGCGTTCGCAGATAGACACTTATAGCATATTGCGTACTGAAGACCTGCCATTTTCGGCACACCCTTACGGTCGTGAAGGTAACCAGGGTGATTATCGTGAAGACCGCCGTAACCTGTTTGATAACAATACAGAGTTCATGCTGAATTATAACTACACCGTTAAAAAATTCCTGAACTTATCAGGTTTGGTGGGTTCAAACCTGCGTAGCTTTAACTATAACTCCAGCTGGACATCAACAGATTATTTGAACGTACCGGAGGTTTATACCTTTGCAAACTCCCGTAACCCGGTGCAGTCAACTGCTTTTAGCTCACAAGAGCGTGTATTAAGCGGTTACTACTCTTTGGATGCAACTTTTGGTAAATATGCTACCTTATCAAGTACCGGCCGTGTTGATAAATCATCGGCTTTCCAGAATGTTACCACTTATTACTACCCAAGTTTATCGGTAGCAACCGTGGTATCTGATTATATTAAATTGCCTGAGATTATATCATTCTTAAAAGCAAGAGGATCATACTCTACCGTAAAGGCCGATGCTTCGAGCCCAACTATTGGGCCCGCTCCGTTTAATGCTATTTCGGTATATGCCGGGCAAACAACTACTACTAACCCTAATGATAATCCTTTATTCTTAAATCCATTAGGTTATGGCAGTGTTTACCAATCGCCATACAATGGCCCAAGTTATCAGCTTAACCCGTTTTATTTAACCGGTAAACCTTATAACAGCCAGCCATCGGCCTCTGCTTCTGACTTTTTGTACCAGAATGGAATAAAAACCTCAACCCGTGTTAATTACGAAGAGGGCTTTGATATTAAATTCTTGCAAAACCGTTTAGGATTTTCGGCTACCGCGTTCCAGTATATTGATGGTCCACAGATCCTGGCTAATAGTATATCAACCGCTTCGGGTTATACTACTTTATACCTGAATGCCTTAAAAACCAAGAAAACTGGTTATGAGGGTTCATTAGAAGGTACGCCAATCAGAAATTTAGGTGGCTTTACCTGGAATATCCTGGTAAACGTATCAACCTTTAAAGACGTTTATGAAGAGCTGCCTCCGGGACAGAGTACCTACAACCAGTTCTTTAAACAAGGCGACCGTACTGATAAGTTATACGGTACTGCCTTTGCCAGAACACCGCAAGGCCAGATCATTAATGATGCTGCCGGTAAACCGCTGGTACTACCTGTTTCGCAGTATTTAGGTAATGAGAATGCCAAGTATGCCTGGAGCATCAGCAACAAAATACGCTATAATAATTTTAGCCTTGGTTTCCAGTTTGATGGTTCTGTTGGTGGTGTTATTATTGATTACATGCACAACAAAACCATGCGTGGTGGTTCGAACATTGAAACTGCTACCGGTGCCCTGGGCGATGCCCGTTATAAAGACTGGCAAAACTTTGGTAAAGCAGGTTATAATGGTAGTTATGTAGGCGAGGGGGTAACCGTATCAAATAGCGCAGCTATCAACTATAATCCTGTAACCGGTAAAATTACCAACTACAGCGCGTTGCAATACGCTCCTAATAAGCAAACTGCTTTTGTACAGGATTATGTAAGTAAGTATTACAATGTTGATGAGTCAAACCTGATGAGCAAAACATTCTCTAAGCTGCGCGAGGTAACCCTGGGTTATGATTTTCCTAAAGTATGGTTAGATAAATCATTTATCAGAAAAGCATCAGTATCAGTATATGGCCGTAACCTGCTTTACTTCTATGCAGACAAACGCTTTAAGGATGTGGATTTAGATCAATACAATGCTGCTACATCAACTACAGTGCTGCAGTCGCCTACGGTGCGCAGTTTTGGTGTCAACTTAAATGTATCATTCTAATTAAAATTAGTATAATCATGAACAAGATATTTAGAATTTTATTACTGCCGGTATTTATACTGTTGACAGTAACGGGGTGTAAAAAGAGTTTTGAGGACCTCACCAAGAATAACAATGTACCCAGCACTGTGCCGGCATCGCTGCTATTCAACGGTATAGTGAATAAACTGGCAGATTTGCCCGGACAAAGCAGTTACGAGATATACTGCCAGTATTATATTTATAACTACGATTACTATGGCAATAACCGTTATGATAATTTTGCCAACGGTGGTGATAATTATTATAACACGTTAAAAAATGTGGTAGATATGGAAGCTCGTGCTACTGCAACAGGTGGTGCCGCTGTGAATCCGTATGAGGCATTGGGTAAATTTTTCAGGGCTTACTTTTTCTCAAAAATGAGCCTGGAAGAAGGTGATATCCCGATGACCGATGCCTTAAAAGGATTAAACAACCTTACACCTGCCTATGATTCTCAAAAAACGGTTATGACACAGTCATTAGCATGGTTGGAGAGCGCTAACACTGATTTAACCCAACTGATCAGTAACCCTTCAGTAGCAGGTTCGGGTGTTGGTGGCACTTTAAGCAATGATATTTATTTTAACAATGACCTTGTTAAATGGCAAAAGGTGGTTAATACCTTCAGGATTCGGTTATTGCTGCAACTGAGCAAACGTGCCGATGATAATGCCGATATGAACATTAAGCAGCAATTTGCACAGATCGTTGGTAACCCCACGAAATATCCAATTATGCAAAGCTCTGATGATAATTTGCAATACGTGTTTTTAACGCCAAATAACTTTTATCCGCAAAATCCAAACAACTTTGGGCAAAGTGGTTCAAGGCAAAATATGTCGGCAACTTATGTTGGTTTGCTTACGCAGCTAAAAGATCCGCGCGTATTTGTAACTTCAGAACCGGCACGTTATAGTGTGGATACTGCAAAAATAAGCCCAACCAGTTTTAACGCGTTTATTGGTGCCGATCCGGGACTTGACCTTGGTGTAATGTATAACAACGCTACTTTGCAGCGCTATTCATTTTTAAACCGCAAGCATTTTTATTCAACCTACACCGGCGAACCAAGCATACAAATAGGTTACCCTGAATTAATGCTTAATATTGCCGAAGGTATTAACCGCGGCTGGGCCACCGGCGATGCCGAAGCTTATTATGTTAAAGGTATACAGGCTTCGTTCCAGTATTACAATATACCTACAGGTACAGGCACATTTACGGCTTATTTCTATCGTCCGGGTTCAACCACGGGGCCAACTGTTTTGGGTAATTATGATACCTATACCATTAATGTCGACTGGCCAACCTATTATAACCAGGCTGCTGTAAAATATGCCGGCAGTGGTAATAGTGGTCTTAAACAAATATTACAGCAAAAATATGTAGCCCTGTTCCGTCACTCTGGTCTGGAATCGTACTTCATGTATCGCCGTACCCTGGTGCCAACCTTTACTGTAGGCCCGGGTACAGGTAACAGTAGCCGTATACCACAGCGTTATGAATATCCAACATCAGAAAGAACGGTTAATGCAGCCAATTATAACAAAGCATTAAGTCAGCTTGGTGGCAGCGATGACATCAATGGTATTATGTGGTTACTGAAGTAACACTAAATTCATAAAAACAAAAGCTTCCCGGGATATTGGGAGGCTTTTGTTTTTTATATAGCAGGTGTTTGTTGCTCCCCAATCGCCTGTGTTCTCACAGATGATTAACAAGTTGCCTGTGAAGACATAGGCAACGGAGGCCTTTTTTATGAAGTCAATGACAAACGGCCTCCATATTATTTCTATTCGCCTCTGCTCTTAATTATAACTTAACATCAGTTCCTTACATTTACTTAAAAATTACACATGAGCACCCGCAGAGAATTTATTGGTACAGGATTGGCCGGTATTGCAGCTTTAACCTTGTTGCCTGCTGTTAACACTTTTGCAAACACAAATAATGATTACCAAAGGCATAGCAAAGCCAAGCCGAAACTAAGGTTTGCCCTGGTATCAGATATTCACTACGGGCAGGATGGAACAGATTACGCCCTTAATACCGGGAATATGGTAAAATGGCTGAATGCAGATCATGCTAAAAATCACCTGGATATGGTAATTGTTAACGGCGATCTGGTACACAACCGCCCGGATCTGCTGCCCGAAATAAAAACTCAATACCTGGATAAATTAAACGCACCCTATCATACCATCCCTGGCAACCATGATTTTGCCGATGCAACCGTATGGCAAAAGAACTTTGGCTATGAAGATAAATACACCGTAGCATTTGGCGATATTGCCTTTGTACTGGCCAACACTGCTGATACCAAGGGAACCTATATTTGCCCCGACAATGTTTTTATCAAAGCTTCATTGGATAAGTTTGCTGATAAAAAGATAGTTTTTGTAATACTGCACATCGCGCCGTTTAAGTGGCAAAAGGATGATTTTTTTGTAGATTGTCCCGAAACCATCAACATCCTGCATAGCTATCCCAATGTAAAAGCTGTTTTTCATGGCCATGATCACCTGCTTGATGGTGTTCGTTATACTGATAAGCTGCCACACTTTTTTGATTCACACATTGGGGGTAACTGGGGTACCGATTATAAAGGATACCGTATAGTGGAGGTTGATGATCAAAATACTATTTATACTTACCAGGTAAATGCCAGTCAAAACCCGGTGCTGAATTCTAATAAATTATAAGGGAGGCTTATCAATGGTTCAGAGAGACACATTACATGGGGCTTTACAGAATAACACGTAGAGATGCATCACATGCGTCTCCCGCCATGTAAGCAAACCTTACATATTCGATCTACAAATTCCGAGACGCAATTATGCGTCTCTACAGGAAAACTATTTTTCTGACGGGAACTTTAAACCTATCTCCGTGCGGGCTTTATCAATCAGATCGATCATTTGTTTTGATAGCTGGTGACTGATGATTGGGCTTTCAATCTTACCTGCTTTGATGAGATCACAAAAGTGCGCTATCTCATAATTAAGACCGCCCGCGGTAAATGGCTCGTTCAGTTCAACGGTGCGGCCGTCAAGATAATCAATAGTGGCGCGGGCTGGGTTCCACCAATTTTTATGAATGGTGATATGACCCAGCGGACCGGCTATCAGCGCATCGCCCTTACCATGCAGATCAAAACCAGAATATAGTTGCGAATAACCGCCACTATGCAGGGTTTGAAATATAGCGAACATATCTACCCCTGTACTGCCAAACCTGCCCATGGCTTGCACCTGTTGCAGATCGCCAAGCCAATCAATCGCTAAAAAAGCTTCATATATACCAATCTGCATTAGTCCACCACCAGCTAGTTCAAGACTAAAATTAGGATGATCAGCCGAAAGATCGGCCACTGACGATCCCGCACGTACATAACCGGCCGGGCCAATAGGATCAAGCTCAAGATGTTCTTTTAAGCGGATGTATAAAGGATAAAATGCAGGCTTCATACCCTCCATAAAAAGCAGGCTATGCTCTTTTGCTACGGCAAGCACCTGCTCCAGCTCGGGTAGGTTAATAGTAGCCGGTTTTTCGCACAGTACATGTTTACCAGCTTTTAGTGCGGCTATGCTGTAATCCGCATGGCTATCGGGCAGGGTGGCTATGTAAACAGCATCTATATCACTGGCCAGCAGTTCATCAACGCTGGTGCAGGCAGTACCTCCATATTGCTCCACAAAGGCATTAACGGTCGAGGGCCTTCGCGACCATGACGATACCAACCTGGTATCCGCCACTTCGTGAAGGCCCTGCATAAACCTATGGGCAATACGCCCGCAACCGATGATACCCCATTTTGTCATAGTCTTAAGTTCTAAGTCTTAAGGCAAAAGTCTAAAATTAAAAAGTCATAAGTCAAAAAATATAACATTAATTGACTTATGACTTCAAACTCAAGACTTCCGACTCAAACCTACTGGTATTGAATATAAATAGGGTATGGTTTATATCTTGATAAAACTTCCTCAGGCGTTAACATGTGGAAAGGTTTCTTTTTAATATCGTTTTTGTAAAACAGTTTAAAGCCTGTAAACTGAACCGGCTCCTGGTTTATAAAGTAACGGTAAGTACCTGTTTTCAAATCAGGCTCGCCCCATCCGTCCATATCCATTACCAATTGTACTTCTTTATGTAATTTGATGTTTTTGTAGTTGGTTAACATTTTTTTGGTAAAGCGGTGTACCACTAAAATTTTTGGAGGCAAATTGTATTTTTTAACAAGATTAGCTAAATAACCCGATACATAGTTAACATCGGCAGCATCATAAGTGCCAATTTTTTTACCTGGACGAGTAACTCCATCCTTCATCGAGAATTCTGGGTCCATACCAAAATGCACTTGTGGCATGGCCAGGTATTTTTCAAGTAATGGTAACTCGGCTTGTATGTTGCTTAATGCTACCTGTACATCTAAAAATACAATGGCATGTGCTTTTTTCGCCAATACCAAAACACTGTCAATTTGTTTAAACGGCATGCGGTAACGGAATTTTCCATCTTTTCCGCCATCACCCTGGGCCACTACGGCAATATAATGCAGGGCAGGTTGTACCGGAGTTTTAGGATCGGCTTTTTCCCAGTGCTTTACTTCGCCTTTTAATTTGGCCAGCATTTCTTTAGGTGGCAATTCACCCAGGATACCCATCTTTTTAGAGTACAGGTTACCATAAAAAGCTACCACACGTTTAAAGGGTAAAATAGCGCCATTTAACGGATAAGGTGTGTTTTTAACAGGCCATCTGCCGGTGGTATCGCCGTGGGCATTAAACACCAATAGAGAATCATAAAGCTTTTTATCCAATGGCGGATAGCTTGATTTTACAACGCTAAGCGTGTCTTCCGTTTCGCCTTTGGCTGAATCGGCTTTGGCAGCCGATTGTTTAGTGCCAGGTTTGCTGGTACTGCTGGTCTGGTTACAATTAGTAAACAGGGTGATCGATAAAAAGAGGACTGCGGCAGAAAGGAAAAAATGTTTCATTATTTATGGTAAGATAGTTTTACTTTTTTATGGGTTAAGCTTAATAAAGCTCATTTAATTGGCCAATTATTAATTATTTCTGTTGATATCCGGGGCCGCGCAAAATAACACCTTTTCTGGTACCAATGTGTTTAAAATTATCAACAGTTATATTTCCGTTCACTAAAACGTATTTAAAGCCAGTTGAATAGGCGTGGGGATGCTCAAAAGTTGATTGGTCCTTAACCGTGTTGGCATCAAAGATAACAATATCTGCAAACATGCCGGGCTGTAATAAACCACGATTGGTTAAATGGAACTTTTGCGCGGGTAATGAGGTCATTTTCCTGATGGCATCTTCCAGCCGGATCACATTTTTCTCGCGTACGTAATAGGCCAGCACCCGGGCATTACTGCCGTAACCGCGGGGATGCGGAACACCGGCCCCAAATAAACGGATGCCCGAATCTGATGCCACCATGGTAAGCGGGTATTGCAATATGTTGATAACATCGGCTTCGTTTAAACCATGAAACACCATGGAGGCACTGCCAATTTTGGTGATATCTAGAATGGTTTCAATCTCGTTAGGTATGGTTGCCTCACGACCTTTAGCCACAGTGATCTGCATAATGTTTTTTCCGTTGATTGACGGATCGCCATCACAATGGGCCACTACGGCATAATCAAAATGCTCCCGCGTGCGCCTTTTCATATCGCCTGTCATCTCCGTAACCACCTTTTGATGGATCAAAGGGTTATTCAGTCTTTTTAACACCGAATCATGACCGCCATCCTGCAGCCAGTCGGGCAGTAATACGTTCAGGGTGGTGCTGCTGGCGGTGTAGGGATATTGATCAACCGTAACATCCAAACCTTCTTTACGTGCTTTTTCAACCATAGCTATCATCTCACCTGATCGGTTCCAGTTGGGCAAACCAACTTTAAAGTGCGAAATCTCCACCGGCATATTAGCCTGCCTGCCAATGTCAATAGCCTCGGCAATGGCCTCAAATATCTTGTCAGATTCATTGCGCATATGCGAGGTATATACCCCATGATATTTGGCAGCGGCCTTGGCCAGGGCCACAACCTCGGGTGTTTTGGAATATAGGCCCGGTGTGTAAATTAGTCCGGTTGAGAAACCTACGGCACCATCGCGCATGGCTTGCTCAACAATGGCCTGCATTTTTTGCAGCTGTACCGCGTTGGGTGTAATAGCCGCCTTGCCTAAAACGGCTTCACGCACATCATTGTGGCCTATCAGGGTTGCCACATTTACAGATAGCTTAATACTATCCAGAAATTTAAAATACTGACTGATGTTGATATTGGAGGTGCCGCAATTACCGGTTATCACGGTGGTTACACCATCATAAATAAAGTTATCGGCAGTAGGGGTTTTCTTTTCGTCGCCTTCAATGTGGGTATGTACATCAATAAAGCCTGGGGCGATGATCAGGCTTGAGGCATCAATGATTTTATCAGCTTTACTTTTAGAAAGATCACCTATACTGATGATCTTATCTTTACTAATACCCACATCGCCATAAAACCAGGGATTGCCTGCACCATCAATAATTTTTCCATTTTTAAGTATGATATCAAAATGTTGCTGCGCACTACAACCGGCAGATATAAGTAATATAAATATCGTATACAGTTGTCGTTTGATCATCATATTAACTATGAACGTACTTTATGAAACTTGCCGAAAACACCAAGCGGCAGTTTTGACCCGGCGGTGGCCTGCAGATAAAGCTCGCCTATCTCCAGGTTCTCTACCTTCGGAAAAGCGCTCTTGATTAAGTTCTCAATTATTACTGACGAAAAGCCGAGCGAGTAGGTATTCAGGATCAGGAAATGCTCGTCAGGATCAAGCAGTTGAATTACATCTGCCATCATTTCGTTGATGTTATCTTCCAGTTTCCACTTTTCGCCATTAGGGCCATTGCCGTATGCTGGCGGATCAAGGATAATGCCGTTATAATTTTTGCCGCGTTTCAATTCTCGCTTTACAAATTTAAGCGCGTCCTCAACCACCCACCTGATATTGCTCAGACCGGAGATTTCCTGATTTTCATTAGCCCAGGTAACCACCTGCTTTATCGAATCAACATGTGTAGTGTCAGCACCTGCAGCCTGCGCAATAAGCGAAGCGCCGCCGGTGTAAGCGAAAAGGTTCAATACCTTTGGCTGTGGTGTTTTAAACTTTTTGATGTTTTGGGTGATGAAATCCCAGTTAACAGCTTGTTCCGGGAAAATACCGAGGTGTTTAAAGGAGGTAAGTCCAAGTCTGAATTTGATGGCTGCATCCTTGTTCTTGTATTCAATATGCCAGCGGTCGGGCGTTTTTGGATCTTTTTTTACCCAATCGCCTGCAGTGGCAGAGCGACCTTTAAATTTAATATGATGTAAACGTTGCCAATCAGCAGGAGAGAGGCTTTTACTCCAAACGGCCTGTGGCTCTGGCCGTATCAGTACAATATTCCCAAAGCGTTCCAGCTTTTCAAAGTCGCCGCAATCAATCAGTTCGTAATCTTTCCAGTGCGTTGGGGTTAATAGTTGGATCATTTCTTTAGAAGTATCAAGTAGTTAGTATCAAGTATCAAGACTAACTGCGCCTTTGATACGGCTGCAAATTTAATATTCTTTTTAGTATTGAGTATCAAGTATCTTGTATCAAGACCCGAGCAGGGCAATTCAATATAATAGATACCTATATCCGTTAAACAAAAAATCTTGATACCTGATACTAACTACTTGATACTAAATTACAATTTCGCTTTTGCTGCCTGCATGAATTTACTGGCGAATACAAAGTCGTTCAGTTCCTGGTTATCGGTGTGGGCAATTTCCTTGTTGCTGCCTTCCCACCATTTTTTACCCTGGTGCAAAAACAAAATATGATCGCCAATGCCCATCACTGAGTTCATATCATGGGTAACAACAACGGTGGTTATGGAATATTCTTCGGTCAGCTCATTGATCAGTTCATCAATCAGGATGGATGTTTTTGGGTCGAGGCCCGAGTTGGGCTCATCCACAAACAAATATTTGGGTTGCATGGATATAGCCCGGGCAATGCCCACCCGTTTTTTCATACCGCCTGAAAGCTCGGCGGGGTATAGTTTATTTTTACCAGTGAGATTAACCCTTTCGAGGCAAAAATTGGCGCGGTCAAGTTTTTCGGCTTTGGTTTGTTTGGTGAACAGGTTAAGCGGAAACATGATGTTTTCCTCTACCGTCATGGAATCAAACAGGGCCGAGTTTTGAAAAAGCATCCCTATCCTGGTGCGGATGGGTACCCTTTGTTCAAAATCCATATCGGTAAAATTCTCCCCATCAAAAATAACATCGCCTTTGGTAGGGTCATGCAAGCCAACAATGCATTTAAGTAACGTGGTTTTGCCCGATCCGGAACCACCGATGATCAGGTTATTTTTACCTGGTTTAAAAATCGCGCTTATACCTTTTAGTACTTCGTTATCGCCAAACGTTTTGTAGATGTCTTTAATTTCAATCATAGTAGCAGGCGTGAAATAATCAAATCCACAAATAATATCATGATACAGCTCCAAACAACTCCACGCGTTGCTGATTGGCCAACCTCAAGCGATCCGCCATCGGTATAAAAACCCTGGTACGAACAGATAGAAGTAATAATGAATCCAAAAAATATTGCTTTAACCGCGCATACGGTAACAATAACCGGGTTAAAACCATCGGTTAAACCCGTTACGTAATCGGCTGTTGAAACATCGTTTGATGCCGCGCAGGCTATATAACCACCGCACAACCCTAAAATTACCGATACAATAACTAATAAAGGTATCATGGTAACACCGGCAATAATCTTAGGCGATATTAAATATCCGGGGGCATTTACACCCATGATCTCTAAAGCGTCAATTTGCTCGGTTACCCGCATAGTGCCTATTTGTGATGCCATACTGGAGCCTACACGACCAGCCAATACCAGCGCCGAAATGGTTGGACTAAATTCCAGAATGGTTGAATCGCGGGTGATACCGCCGACAATGGTTTTCGGGATAAAATCGCTAACCAGCTGAAACGCGGTTTGAATGGTGGCCACTGCGCCAATAAATACCGAAATAATGGCAATAATACCTAATGAGCCTACACCAACCGAAACCATTTCGCGCATTACCTCGGCCCAGTAAACACTGAATTTTTCGGGCCGCCTGAAACTTAAACGCAGTAAGAGTATGTACTTTCCTAAACTATGGAACATCTGTTTTTATAAAAATCGGTTAAAAATACGTTTTTTACTGTTAAGCTTTACAGCCCTGTTGCAATTGAGTTAATTTAAATATGCTTTTTATTAGCTATAAACTATAGCTTACGTAAATTAGCCTCCTAATGCTTCAACCGGGATAAAAAAATCAGCTCCAATTGTTGAGGCCGGCTTTAAAAAGAAACAGTTATATAAAAACACAATATACATGATGAAGAATGCTCTTATTACAGGTTCAACAAAAGGCATGGGCCGTGCCATATCCATTTCTTTTGCTAATGAAGGAATAAACGTGGCAATTTGTTCGCGCAATGAGCAAGAATTATTAAAATTTAAGGATGAATTGCACAGTATCAACCCCAAAATCAAAGTTTTTGCGCAGGTGGCTGATGGCAGTAACAAAGCCCAGTTGCTCCAATTTGCCTCAGGTGCGCAGCAGGAGTTGGGATTTATTGATATTGTAGTAAATAGCCTGGGTATGTTTAGTCCCGGCAGTATATTGGATGAGAGCGATGCTGATTTTGAAAAACAATTGAATACCAACCTGATACCCACATTGGCATTGTACCGCCATTTTGGTAAAACGATGATAGCTGTACGCAAAGGACACTTCTTTAATATATGTTCAGTGGCATCGTTAAATCCTTTCCCTCAGGCAGGTACGTACAGCGTAACAAAGTATGCGCTGTTAGGTCTAACAAAGGTAATGAGGCTTGAAATGCAGGATCATGGTGTAAAAGTAACCGCCATAATTCCCGGGTCAACGTTAACAGATTCATGGAAGGATGCGGTGGTTGATAAAGACACTATGGTATTACCTGAAGACATAGCATCGGCAATTATCAATGTATATAAAATGAGCGCGGGAGCCAATGTTGACGAAATAATTATTAAACCTGCACCGGGCCAGTTATAACAGAATGTTCGAGCTCTGGTAACGATAAAAAAATGTCATTTCGATAAGCAGAGGTGGGATGAAGTGATGAGGCGAAGAGAAACCTTATACGATAGGTGGAACAATGGTGCATGTCGTATAAGATTTCTCCTCGTACCTCGTTCGATTTCTATGATTTAAGCAACTACTTTCTGATAATTTTTTTCATAGGGTCTATTTTGATTAACGCAGGCGAATATTCGTAGGATGAGTTTGTTTCTGA
>JAUCSE010000055.1 GCA_030445275.1 Mucilaginibacter sp. | reverse complement strand
TCAGAAACAAACTCATCCTACGAATATTCGCCTGCGTTAATCAAAATAGACCCTATGAAAAAAATTATCAGAAAGTAGTTGCTTAAATCATAGAAATCGAACGAGGTACGAGGAGAAATCTTATACGGTTTGCAATTAAAGCTTTGCATTATGTATAAGACTTTTCGCTACCGCTCAAGAGATAGTTTCTCTTTCGCGCAACGCTCATACCCACTCCGGCTCTATCGAAATGACAACTTTTTATAAAAAATCCAATCTTCCGAACACCTGTGGTGAGGACACAGACAACGGGAATAATATCACTAGTATACAATACGTCATTGCGAGGAGGAACGACGTGGCAATCCCCGATATGCAGAGCCACTCTGTAAGTAGGGGATTGCCACTCCGCCGGCTGGCGGATCGCAATGACGGTTTTTTTCTTAAAATCTCCCCCTTTGGGGGAGATTTAGAGGGGGTACTTACCTCGCCGGTTGCGGTTGCGGCAACTCTTTGCGGGGTATCATTTCGGCACGCTCTGAGGTGTTATAAACAAACGATGCTATTATGGTTGCAGCTTGTTTCAGATCGTCTTCAATCAGCCTGTCATAAGTATCCTGGTTACTGTGATGGGTACGTGATCCATAATCAATAGCATCCTGGATAAACTGAAATCCTGGTATACCTACCGCATCAAACGCCTGATGATCGGTACCCCCCGTGTTCCGGATAGTTACTGTTGTAGCGCCCAAATCTTTAAATGGCTCCAGCCACGCTTTAAATATTGGTCCGGCTGCTGAATCGCCCTGCAAATAAATGCCGCGTATTTTACCGGTACCATTATCCAGGTTATAATAGGCCGATAGTTTGGCCTGCTCCTCCTTAAGCTCCATAGTTTTAGGATCGCCAAAATGATTTAATACATAACCGCGCGAGCCAAACAAACCCTGCTCTTCCGAGCTCCATAAGGCTATACGAATGGTGCGTTTTGGTTTAAAGTTGATAGCTTTTAAAATACGCATGGCTTCCATCATTACCGCGCTGCCGGCCGCATTATCGGTAGCCCCGGTAGCGGCATGCCATGAGTCCAGGTGACCGCCTATCATTATTACCTGCTCTTTTAATTTTTTATCTGTTCCGGGAATTTCGGCCACTACATCATAACCCTGCAGATCGTCGGTTAAAAACTGCGTTTTAATATCAGCTTCCAGTTCTACTTTCTGACCGGCTTTGGCCAGGCGCAAAATACGCTGATAGTCTTCACTGCTGGTTTCCAGTTCAGGTGCAACGGCTTTTGCGGTATCGGCATACGAAGCGCCGTTGGTGGTAAATACAGTACCATCGGTTCCGCGGGCCTGACTTAGTATCAGCGCCGCTTTTTCATCATGAACAAAAGCCCTTAACTTAGTTTGAAAAGAACGCGCCCTGCTCATGGCAGCAAACTGAATGGTATTAGGGCCAAGCGTGCTGCGTGCTGCAGCAGGAGATATAGTAGCTTTCGCCATTTCGGCAAGTTCATCATCGGTATAACGTGCAGCATCTACCTTAAAACTACGTTCAACTAGTGGCTTTATATCAAATATCACCACTTTACCTTCTAGTTTTCCCTTGTATTTATCCAGATCAATAGCCGAATCGGCTTTTACTACAATTACATCACCCTTGATCAAACCGCCGGTACCCGGTGTCCAGGCTTTGGGGATAGCAATAATGGCATGGTAATAAGGTACCGTGATGGCGGCATAGTTCTTTTGCACCTCCCAGCCTTTGCCAAATTTACCCCATGCCTCTAATTTAGCATTTGCCAGTCCCCAGGTTTTTAATTGATTAACCGCCCAGTTCTGCGCACGTTTTAACCCAGGCGAACCCGCCAAACGAGGTCCGGAAACATCAGTTAAATAAAAAGCGGTTTCCATTACTTTGGAATGATTTAAACCTTCTTCCCGTATTTTTTGAACAATGACAGGATCAACGGTTTCCTGCGCAAAAGAAGGTAAGATTATGCCTGCTGAAATGAGGCATGAAAAAAGTAGTTTTAGTTTCATAAATGATAGTTAATAGGATCAGTTTAATAACAAACTTATTTATTAATCATCAAAAAAACGCTAAGTAGCATTAACAAAGTTGTTACAGGCTAGCGTTTTATGCAAACCTAAGCTGGCAGATAAGTGGAAAAGGCTGTCATGCTGAGCTTGTCGAAGCATCGTGAGTGGCTTCTACGTGCGCCCTTCGACAAGCTCAGGGTGACAGGCCACTACCACGTCATTGCGAGGAACGAAGCAATCTCTATGCTATAAAGAGCGGATATGTATGATTAACCTGCCTATGTAGAGATTGCTTCGTGCCTCGCAATGACGCATGGTTTTTATATGCTTATTATTTTTATTAATTGATCAATAATTTATACCCCCGGCCGTGCACATTAATGATCTCCACATTAGGGTCATCCTTTAAATACTTGCGGATCTTGCTCAGGAACACATCCATACTGCGGCCGTTAAAATAGTTGTCGTCATGCCATATGTTCAGCAGGGCTTCTTCTCGGGTAAGCACTTCATTTTTGCGCATGCATAATAAACGGAGCAGTTCGGCCTCTTTGGTTGATAGTTTCTGATTTGTTTCGCCAATGGTGATAATCTGCGAGGTATAATCAAATGAGTAGCGGCCTACTTTAAAAACGGTTTGTTTTTCTTCTTCCTTTTTCTCGCTGTTATCGGTTCTTTTAAGCAGCGCATTTATGCGGAGCAGCAGTTCCTCAATACGGAAAGGTTTGGTAATATAATCATCGCCGCCCAGGTTAAAGGCCAGCATTTTATCTTCGATCATACCTTTGGCAGTAGCAAAAATAATGGGCACATGAGGGTTAATTTTCCGGATATCCTTACCCAGGGTAAAGCCGTCCTTTTTGGGCATCATCACATCCAATATCAACAGGTCATAGCTCTGCTTGGTAAAGGCACGCAAACCCTCTTCGCCGTCTTTACATAAAATAACGTCGAATTTACCTTTTAGCTGCAAGTAGTCTTGCAGCAGTAAACCCAAATTGGCATCGTCCTCAACCAGTAGTATTTTCTTCATATAGTATATTTAGGCCAGTGGGAATTTAAGTTCAAATTCCGAGCCTTTTTCTTTTTCAGACTTTACACTTATGGTACCGTTAAGCCTTTTCACTATGGTATTTACGTAGCTTAACCCCAGTCCAAATCCTTTAACATCATGCAGGTTACCGGTAGGAATACGGTAAAACTGTTCAAATATCTTTGTTTGCTGATCACGGCTCATACCTATACCCTTATCGGCCACCCGGATCAGTACCTGTCCGCTTTTTACCATTGTACTGATGGTAATTTCGGGTATATCGGCGCTGTATTTTATAGCATTATCAATTAGGTTATACAGCACATTTGAAAAGTGGAGCTCATCAGCAATGATCACCGTATTTTCTTCGGCCAGGTTCAGGGTGGTTTTAGCGCTGCACTTGTGCAGTTTAAGCGCCATGCTATCCAACACTACGCTTATCATATCATTTACATCAAGCGGTTTTTTGTCCAGCTTAAAATCATTCTTTTCAATACGGGCTATATTCAGCACACGCTCAATATGACTGCCCAGGCGCGCGTTTTCCTCAAAAATAATATTGGCCAGGCGCGATACCCGGGTCTTATCTTCGGCAATTTCATTATCCTTTAAAGCCTCGCTGGCTATCATAATGGTTGACACCGGCGTTTTAAACTCGTGTGTCATGTTATTAATGAAATCGATCTTCATTTCCGATACCTTTTTTTGCCTAAGGATGGAGAAGATGGTGTAACCGAAACAAAATATCAACACGGCCAGCAAACCACCGGTGGTACCCATAGTGGCAGTCATGTTTCTTAATATGAGTGAGTTTTTTTGTGGAAACGATAACCTGATTTTACCAGGGTCATTGATTACATCTTTACCAAATATGGGGGTTTGATAGGTATTGGCCGCTATAAATACGGGCTTATTACCATCGTTATCGGTTGCACTTGAAAATATAAGCGAATCGTTGCTGGCTGTTGTTACTTCGTAACTGAATGGCAAAGAAACACCTTTGTTATGCAGTTCGAACCGCAGTAAAGAATCAATCCAGAACGCGCTTACGCGCTTATCTAAAGGTTCACCTACTCTACGGTATTCTTCGGCCAGGTTTTCAATCACGGTTGTTTTGCCGCTGTTTAAGTTTTGCAGCGAATCTGTTTCCAGCATCTTTTTCATCCGCAAAACCTGTCTTTCTTTTTGTTTCCGCACTTGTTCCTGCTGCCACAACGGATTGATTTGCGGCATCGATATCAACTGCTTGCCAAACTGCGGATCCATATATACATAACGCAAAGTATCATACTTGTGCAGTTTTTTTGGCCTGCTTAAAGCGCGTGCGGCAATCCTGGTTCGTACTATTTGGGGGGTAAAGCGGCCATGCACTACGCCAAGCTCGTCTGTATACTCCTCAACCCTTACCTGGAAATCAACTGTACCTTCCTGTTGCAGCAGATTAGCCAGTTCATCATCTATTTTTTTATGCATAACCATACGCTCCAGGCTATCGCGCAGCATGGCTATTTTCTTTTCGCGTAGGGTTTGCTTCTTTTTTGTTTTACCAGTGTACGGCTTGTTAGCATTACCCTTCACTATTCGTATTCCCGGATTAATATGGCCATCGGGTTTATCTGTTATGTTCCCCTGTGCCTTGGAGTTTAAAAAATTAACAGCATCCTGTTTGCTAACCTTTGACACTACGTTATTAAGCGCCTCATTAACAGAACGATCAAAAAGCTCGGATTGCATCTGGTACGATTGCCTCAAAAAGTACAATTGCATGGCCATTACACCCAAAAGTGCAAAACCCATTAGCCCAATAATTAATCCGATACTTCTCTTCTTCATTTGTTAACAGACAAAATTATTTTAAATAACTGTACAATAACTGCTTTTAACAAAATTTAACAATTGCCAGGCGCAATAACCGTTTGAATTTTAACAGTTTGCCGGTTAGTTTAGCCGGTATTAAAGGCTGTAATTATACAATATACAACAATGGAGGTGAAAGGGAGGTATTAAACATCAAGCTAAGGACGTGCGCCATCTGTTTAAAAAAATGATTATAGCCAAAAAGATCCCTTTTAAGTTTAAAAAGGGATCTTTTTATGTTGACAATATTTTGGTGTGCCTGTTAATTAAAACGGCAGATCGTCATCCTCGCTTGATGAGGCGATATCAGCAGATGGAGCTGCATATTCTGGTGTTGTAGCGCTGCCGGCACCTGCTGCCAAAGCATTTACTCTCCATAACTGCAATGAGTTAAAATAACTCTTTTTACCTGATTTGTCAGTCCATGGACGGCCTTTCAGGTTAAAGAAAACTTCTACATCATCACCTACCTTAACTGCGTCAAGCAAAGCGCAACGATCTTGTATGGCTTCAAACTTTAAATATTCGGGATACTGAGGGTTCTCAATATATTCAAGTATTAGTTCGCGTTTTTTTAGTGATTCAGTTACCTGCACTGTTGGCGACACTTCATATACCTTACCTTTAACTTCCATAATAATCTTCTCAAAAAAATTTAAAATGTAAAGTTAATAGATAAGAAATTAAAATAGGGCGTTTTTAATTTATAAATTCGCAAAATAATCATGCAAGTTTTCCACACCGAGAGTAAAATCATCATTACCTGTAATAAAAGGCTGTCATCATACCTGCAACAGGAAGTTGAAGCACTGGGCTTTAAGCCAACCCGCGTTTTTCAAACCGGCGTTGAGCTGATGGGTACCATTACAGATACAATTTCGCTAAATCTTAATCTGCGCTGCGCAAGCCAGGTGCTTTATTTATTAAAAAGCTTTAAAGCCGACGATCCTAACCAGCTTTACGATGAGCTGGTTACCATTGAATGGGAAACCCTGATTGATTTTTCGGGCTATTTCTCCGTATCGTCAAATGTTAATAATGAGCATATCCTTACGCCGCTGTTTGCCAACGTAAAGGTAAAAGATGCCATTGCCGACAGGATAAAATCAATCAAAGGCATCAGGCCCAACTCTGGTGCCGAAGCCAATAAAACGCTCATCCACCTGTACTGGCAGGATAGCGATGCCGATATTTTTATTGATACATCGGGCGAAACATTGGCCAAACACAGCTATCGCAAAATACCGGGCAAGGCTCCTATGCTGGAGGCGCTGGCCACATCAACCATTATGGCCACCCATTGGGACAGGCAAAGCACTTTTATCAATCCGATGTGTGGTTCGGGTACGCTGGCTATTGAAGCTGCCCTGTTGGCCACCGATAAATGCCCCGGCTTATTCCGGATGAATTATGGCTTTATGCATATTTTAGGGTATGACGAAACCGTATTTTTCACCGAACGCCGTAAATTAAAGGATAAGGCCAAAAAAGAAACCAACTTTAAGATCATCGCTACAGACCTATCGCCTGACGCAGTTGACATCGCCCAAAAAAATGCAAAAACCGCCGGCGTAGACCATTTGATTGATTTTAGCGTTTGTGACTTTGCAGACACTGAGGTACCTGAGGATGCCGGAGTGATCATGTTTAATCCGGAGTATGGCGAACGTTTGGGCGTACACTCCAAACTGGAAGCCACTTATGCGCGCATGGGCGATTTCATGAAGAAAAAATGCCTGGGCTATCGTGGTTATATTTTTACCGGCAACCCTGATCTTGCCAAGAAGATTGGCTTGAAGCCGTCACGAAAAATTGAATTTTACAACGGTAAGCTGGATTGCCGCTTACTGGAATATGAGCTGTATGAAGGCAGCAAAAGAGAACCAAAAGAAGTATAAATGAAGAAGATTATATTATTTGCCATAGCTATTTTATCATCTGTTTGCAGTATGGCACAAACCGAGCTGGCATTCCCGTTTCAGGGAGGCTCCGCGGTAATGACCCGTTTTTTTAAGGATAGCCTGGTGGTTTCGCCAGAGATCATCAAAAAGAAGGCTACCGGTACAGCCGTATTTAAATTTACTGCCGATGCCAAAGGAACCATCAAAAAAATAATCGTTTACTATGCTGATGATTATGTTTTAACCGGACCTATTATTGAGGCCCTCAAAAAATCGAACCATAAATGGGTTATTCCTGATCACGAAAAATTCCACGATTTTATTCTCCCTTTTTCCATCAGCTTTAATCCGCCGGCCATGGCCAGCAACGCTACTATGAAGGAGGCTTATAAATTTTATAGCCAGCGTAAACCCATTATATCATACAATCAGGTACCTTTAGAGTATGCTACCTTACTGCCAACGGTGATGGTAAGCTATGATTTAAATGAGTAGGTAAATAAGCTGCTTTCATATTAAGGCCTGTCACCCTGAGCCTGTCGAAGGGTAGTGCGCAGAGGCATTTACACACCATGGTTCGACAAGTTCACCATGACACCCCACAAAAAAAGACCATCATTCTGCAATAAATTCAGATGACGGTCTTTTTTTATATAACAAACTGATTTTATTGGCATTAAGGCAATAAAACCAATTCAATATTCCCATTTATTCACCCAATAAAAAAACATTTTAATTTATAATAAAAACCAGAAATCCATTTAGTGGTTATTCTCGTTAGTATATGATAACCAATGTCTAAAATGGATGAAAGAGATGCTGAATTTCAAAATAAAAGCAATTGCAGCCAATATCAGGAACACAAGGGAGCACCTGAGTTATACCCAGGAGTATCTTGCTGCAAAATTAAGCATATCGCAAAACGCGTATAGCAAAATTGAACTTGGATATACCAAAATAACGGTTGAACGGCTTTTTCAAATAGCAGCCATATTAGAGGTGGATATTCACGACCTGATAGATGCTGAAAAAGTGGTAGCCGCTTGATAAGCTCAAAGTCAAAAGCCCAAAGCCTAAAGCTGTACTTAAGTTCTTCAAAAAGATTATATGAAGTTCATTTGCTTTGAGCTTTTCGCTTTAAGCCTTCGGCTTTTTCCCGTATTTTTGGCCGATGGAACAAGATAGCCTTATTGCTGCAACTGTACAATTTGTACGTGAAACCCTTAAAAATGCCGAAGGTGGCCATGATTGGTGGCACATACACCGCGTTTGGACCAATGCCAAGCTCATAGCGCAGACCGAAAACGCTCACCTGCTTACTGTTGAGCTGGCAGCCTTATTACATGATATTGCTGATAGTAAATTTCATAACGGCGACGAAGAGATTGGCCCATTTACTGCCGGCCAGTATTTGCGCAGCATCAATGTTGATGCTGCAATTGTTGAGCACGTACAGCAGATCATCAGGCATATGTCGTTCAAATCAAGTTTTGATCAAGTCGTTTTTCACTCACCCGAACTGGCCATAGTACAGGATGCCGACCGTCTTGATGCCATTGGCGCCATTGGTATTGCCCGCGCGTTTACCTATGGCGGCTTTAAAGGCCGCGAATTGTATAATCCCGAAATTCCGCCCAATTTAAATATGAGTAAGGAGGAATATAAAAACACAACAGCACCCACTATTAATCATTTTTACGAAAAGCTATTGCTGCTTAAAGACAAAATGAATACCGAAACCGGCAAGCAGCTTGCCCAGCAACGGCATGACTTCATGCTCGTCTACCTGCAGCAATTTTATGCAGAATGTGGATTGGAAACTAAATAAAGTTTACAATCTTTGCGCAAAAATTGAGGGCCCCTATGAAAAAAACCTTACTACTTATCGCTATCCTGCTGCATGTTATCGTATTGGTACATGCCCAGGACACCTTAAAACAGCAGCATTTTAACCTGCATTTCCAGCAAACCATCATTACCCAGTATAAACCAGCTTTCGGTGCCGATTATACCGGCGCCAACAGTTTGCTCACCAAATCTGAAACACAAAGTTCTATTACTACCTCCCTGTTT
>JAUCSE010000054.1 GCA_030445275.1 Mucilaginibacter sp. | reverse complement strand
TGCCTTAACCAGATAAATGATTTTTCGCTTTTTGAATTGTCTGTTATAACGATATAATTAAATCCTTTTTGATCGATCCTTTTAAAGCTACCTTCTGTATAGCTAGCGCTTTCATTATCGCCGTTGTTTTTCCCGGCGGCCATCTTAACGGCCAGTTTTAAAAACCCATCACATTTTTGTTTAAACAGATTTTTACCGATATCAACCCCAATTTTGTGCATGGCATTATCATCCTCCATCGATACATGGCGCTCCTCGGCCAGATCAACAAACATGGCTGATTGCTGCATAAAACATTCCATAAAAGCCGTCTCTGCGGCCTTCCCATCTTGAATTTTTGACAGATCGAGCCTGGAGATGGCTTTACATAAAGAGTCGGTAAGTTTTCTTTCAACGGGGCCTGGTGATTGGGCAAATGACAACTGGATAAAGCAGGCACAGATAAGTGTTAATAGCAAGGTTTTCATCAGTAAACAGATAAGGTTTAAAAAATGTACTTTAATAAGGTAAATATACAGAGAAAACTATTTGAAAAATCAATAATTCTCTTTACATTTGCAGCCCCGTAATAGCGGGTAATTAATTAAAAATCAAAGTATAATAATGCAACAGTACGAAATCGTGATCGTTCTAACCCCGTTGTTATCAGAAGAAACAGCTAAAGAAGGCATTGCCAAATTTAGCAAGATCTTAACTGATGGCGGAGCCGAAATTGTCCAGGAGGATAATTGGGGTTTGAGAAAATTAGCGTACCCTATTCAGAAAAAGACTACAGGGTACTATCACTTAACTGAATTTAAGGCTCCAGGTGATTTAATTAACAAATTGGAGATAGAGTTAAGACGCGATGAGCGTGTTTTGCGTTTCCTGACCATTGCTTTGGATAAACATGCCATTGCTTACAATGACAAAAAACGCAGCGGTGCTTTTAACAAAAAACCAGCAGCTAAAGTGGAGGACGCAAACTAATGGCTAACGAACAAATTAAATACGTTACCGCTCCAAAAGTGGAGGATAACCGTAAAAAATACTGCCGTTTTAAAAAGAATGGTATTAAGTATATTGATTACAAAGACGCTAACTTTTTATTAAAGTTCATTAACGATCAGGGTAAAGTATTACCACGTCGTTTAACTGGTACTTCATTAAAATTCCAACGTAAAGTGGCTCAAGCTGTTAAACGTGCACGCCACATCGGTTTATTACCTTACGTTACAGATTCATTAAAATAATAGGAGATTTAAGAAATGGAAGTTATTTTAAAACAAGATGTAAAAAACCTGGGCGATAAAGACGATGTAGTAAACGTTAAACCAGGTTATGGCCGTAACTACCTTTTACCAAAAGGTTACGCCATATTAGCTACTGTAAGCGCTCGCAAAGTTTTAGCTGAAAACTTGAAACAAGCTCAGTTTAAACAAGAAAAGATCCGTAAGGATGCTGATGCGATAGCTGCCCGTTTAGAAGGCGTTAAACTTAACATTGGCGCTAAAGCTGGTGAAAGCGGTAAAATTTTCGGTGCCATCAACACTATTCAAATTGCTGATGCATTGAAAAAAGAAGGCTTTGAGGTTGACCGTCGTCGCATTACTTTTGATCAGGAGCCTAAGTTTGTTGGTGATTACATCGCAAACGTAAACCTGCACAAAGAAGTAAAAGTACAGGTTCCTTTCTCAGTAGTAGCTGAGTAATTATATTTCAGGATCCAGATCTTATATTTCGGATTTTGAACTTAATTTTAGAATTTTAGAGGGTGTTTTGCTAAAGCGAAGCACCCTCTGTTTTTATAGATAATATTAGTCTTCGTGAAACGAACATCACCATCCAACAAAAATCCGAAATCGAAATCCCGAAACCCGAATTCAAAGTTTGGTGGTATATTTAAGCTTGCTTTCCGGATATTTAAACTGGCGTTTTTACTATTTGTTGGATTAAGCTTATTGGGTGTTCTCTTTTACCGCTTTGTAAACCCTCCGTTTACCTGGCTCATGATTGAGCGTGGCTTTCAGCGCAAGGCTGCCGGCAAAGACTGGAAAATCGACAAGCACTGGAAGGATTTTGACGATATAGCTGATAACATGAAACGCGCAGCCGTAGCAGCCGAAGACCAGACCTTTTTAGAGCACCACGGATTTGACTTCAGGGCTATAGAAAAAGCCATCGAAAAAAACGCGCACAGTAAAAAACTGATCGGGGGCAGCACCATATCACAACAAGTGGCCAAAAACGTTTTTTTATGGGAAGGGCGCTCTTTGTTACGCAAAGGTATCGAAGCCTGGTTTACCATGCTCATCGAAGTTTTCTGGAGCAAGAAACGTATTATGGAGATTTACCTGAACGAAATTGAGATGGGCGATGGCATTTATGGCATCGAGGCTGCGTCGCAAGCTTATTTTCATAAACCAGCATCAGACCTTACCAAACATGAAGCAGCTGCCATAGCGGTAATATTCCCAAGTCCACTTAAATGGTCGGCCACCAATCCTACCCGTTATTTGAGGCACAGGCAATACCTGATCATGAAAAATATGCGCAGGCTGGGGCCGCTGGATTTTTAGACTTCCTACTTCTTATCGGCATATGTTGTTGGTGACAACGGCAGTAATATTGATAAATGATTTGTCATTCTGAGCACAGCGAAGAATCTATTATTCGATATGTAGGTTGTCCAATAGATCCTTCGTCCCTCAAAATGAAAGGTTGATAATAAACATATAGCACTTTCGTCAATGTTGGTGTTGTCACCAACATTATACATATTCATTTATTGAGTCGTTACTTATATTTCCAGTGCCTTGATTTGCCCTCACTCATCCATTCAGCCGCAGTTTCCATACGCTTTTGGCGGGTAGCATCGGTTTTGGCTTCGGTTATCCATTCTACATATTCCTTTTTGTTAGAATAACTAAAGTCATAAAACACCTGTATCGCTTTTGGATAAGCAGCTAAAAAATCGGTAAAATAATCAGGTATAACTAACTCGGCCCGTTCTGCAGGCGCTTTTTTAACCTTTTGAACACCGGTATCATTAAGGGCAATAGCCTGCTTTATAAAATCAATCATGATTTCTTTAGGCGGCAGATCATTAACGCTGGTGATCTGGCCAAATTGCCCTGCGGTACCATCGGCCAGTTTCAATACTTTTTTCGGGTCATTTAAAAGAGATGCTTTCCAAAAATTAATACCGCAATGCTGTTTGAACGCGGCGATGCTCAAAACCGGTCCTTTATAATCAAAAAAGGGACATCCCCATTTAATGGTTTCGGCAATCAGTGGCGATGCTTCATGAGCTATCTCCCTGATGTGCTCTAATATGGATATTGCAAACTCAGCCGATTTTGCAATATAAGCATCAACCCGGGTGTCATACTGTTCCATAAATAAAATTAATAAATACGGTACGGTTTAGCAATCCCTTACCCCAGCAAACTCTTTAGTTCAGGGCGATATTGGGATGGTAAAAATTCAGTAATGGTAAATTCAGCAAGTTCATGTTGGTAAAAGGGGTCTTCACTAATGATCTTTTCAACCTCCTCTTTTGAACCAGCCAATGCAAAGATAATTCCACCGGTACGCGGTTCTTTACGCCCCCAGACTATGAAAATATGCTGATCATAATACTTTTGCAAGTGCTCTATGTGGGCCCCCATGTGTTCATCCACCTCTTCAAGAGGTACAATGTAATTAAGGCTGATAATAAACATATTTTTTTATGATTTTGGAATTCGGATTTTCAATTTCGAATTTATAATATTACCTATTGGCTAACCAAATCCCTGAACAGTTGTATATGCCAGCTGTTCTTGAATGGCACCTCCCACTTGGTTTCCAGTTCAGCTACGTTTTGCACCATGTTATTGTAAACAATGGTTTCGGTATTGATTTTGCCTTGCTTTAAAAGGTCCTCAAACGCGTGACGTGGCAATGATAACACCTCTTCCCCATCCCGATACGCCAGGTTAAACCTATCGAACAGACTGATGTGAAAATGCTGTTCCAGGTGTTTCATAAAATGAACTGATTTATCAATGGAGCATCCGCTGGCACCTGCCTGGCTTTCATCAACTATGAGGATCAAAAAACGATTATACCTAATCTCGCCTTTGGCTTTTAGCTGGTTGTTATGAGCCGTCCAGCTGATGGTAAATTGATCCAGTTCCTGCTGTATCCGCTGTGCTTCCTGGTCTGATAGTTTTTTATCAGACTGGTATATCCAAACTCTTGAGTGTTGAGAAAATTCCATTTACAAAAATATCAATTTATTAACTTCGGGTTACATTTTGTTGTCATGAAAAAATCACTTCAGCCACAAACAAAAAGAATTTTAGCCTTTGCCTTCTTTTTGGCGGCCGCATGGCTAAATTATAGCTTCAGACCACAAACAGACGACCAGGAATGGTTAGGATGGAGCAATAAATGCCTTACAGAATCATACAATCCGCCGCCAGATATAAAATTAAAAAAATGGGAACTCGCCCTTACCGGCGATTATTTTTTGCGGCTCCGAAAAACTTATCAACATGGCAAACAGGAATATTATTCCTTCAATTTGCACCGCCTAAACAATGTAGAATACCAGGGTGATGCTCAAACCGGCACCCTTGAATTAAGCACAGCAACTGATGATATTATTGTGCAAACTTATGAGGACCCGAAAGGAGATATCGACTCCATGTCTACCGTACTTGAACTACCTGTTAAAAACATGAGCCCCGGGCGGCTGGATAGTTTGAAAAACGCGCTGAGTTACTTTAAAGCAAAAGCGGGTTTATAGTGTAGTATTACAGGTGGCTCTTTTTTCTGTATTTGAATAAAGAGATATAATCGGCCTCTGCCATATCCATTACCTCTACGTAAGGTTCGATATTACTTTGGTTGATGTAATTCTTTTTTATTCTGAAATAATACCTTGTTTCAAACCGTGATGGACTATTATAGCCAACTGAAATTTCATAATATGGACTTTCAGCGGTTGGTGCAGACGTAATCATGATGGATGCATTGGCCTTATACTGCTTTAACTCCTTATCTAATTGTTTAACCTCAGCTAACTTAAACAGCTTGGTTGTTAGAACATCTTCATCACTTTTATTTTGAAAGCGAATATTGCCAGCTACATTTAAGCTTTCTACTTTAGCACTAACAGCAGATGTAACAAAAAATAAAAAGAAACAACAGTATAACTTCATTTTATTAAACAAACTACAAGCCATTAGCTTTAACGGTTATTTCGGCTATATCCAATACCCGTATCTCCTGTTCTTTATCATGGTGTTTTACTCCATCGGTAAGCATCGTCATACAAAACGGACATGCAGCAGCCACAACCTGCGCTTTAGCCTCTATAATATCATCCATACGCTCCATATTGATCTCTTTTTTACCTGCCTCGGGCTCTTTAAACATTTGCCCTCCGCCAGCTCCGCAACATAAACCGTTTGATTTGCAGCGTTTCATTTCAACCAGTTCGGCATCTAAAATTTCAAGGGCTGCGCGCGGTGCTTCATAAACGCTATTACCCCTACCCAAATAGCACGGATCGTGAAAGGTGATCTTTTTACCTTTAAAGCTTTCGCCACCTTCGGCTTTTAACTTTCCTTCATTGATCAGTTGCTGGATCAATTGTGAATGGTGAATCACTTCGTAATTGCCACCTAGACTTGGATATTCGTTTTTGATGGTATTAAAGCAATGCGGACAGCCTGTAACTATCTTTTTAATATTATAGCCATTAAGCACCTCAATATTGGTCATGGCCAACATCTGAAACAAAAACTCGTTCCCCGCTCGTTTAGCCGGATCGCCAGTGCAACTTTCCTCAGTACCCAATACGGCATAGCCTATACCCACATGTGTTAGTATTTTGCAAATATCGCGCGTTATTTTCTGCGCCCGTTCATCAAAGCTACCGGCACACCCCACCCAGAATAATATCTCTGGCTCCTGTCCCTGTGCGGCCATATCGGCCATGGTAGGTATTTTTTGACTCATTATTTAAGCTTTATATGACCATTAAGCAAGTGACTCACTGATCTCTGTTATAAATTCGTTTATACTACTATAGTTTTTAAACACAATTGCCGAATCGATAGTCTCTAACTGTTTAAGAATATCAAGCGCTATGTTTAAAGCACCGCTTTCCTTTCCAAACATATTTACATCCCAATTAACACCGGCTAAAGTTCCATTATCCGCCAATTCCACGCACCAGCTTTCCAAAAACTCCACTAAAGGAATTTCAACGGGCAAATAACTACGCCAATCATCCCTGGCACAAATTTTAGCATATGCCTTATCTGACCAAAATGGTATCACATCAACCTCTTCGCTATCATTTGAATGAGAGTTAGCCCATCCATTTTTACTTTTTAATGCCCATACCGATTTAGTTGCCGCCACCTTTTCTATAAATAGTAGATATTTTGATTCGATCGTTGCCGTATCTTGTAACATATTTTTCATCTATTATAAATCATCAACTTAATCACTATCCGCCCAATTAAACCTATCGGCCTGGCTATATTTCCATGGCGCACCATTATTCTCTACGTTACCAAACATATTGTTCAAGCTTGCCGGGGCCTGTGATTCCTCCATCACTACATAACGGCGCATTTCGGTAATGATTTCCAGTGGATTAATATTTACCGGGCAGGCCTCGGCACAGGCATTACAGGTTGTACAGGCCCAAAGCTCCTCACGGGTAATATAATTATCCAACAATGTTTTGCCATCGTCATAATCCTTACCGTGTTTATCCAGGTTGTTACCCACCTCAGTAATCCTGTCGCGGGTATCCATCATAATTTTACGGGGCGATAGCAGCTTACCGGTAATATTAGCAGGGCATACCGAAGTACATCTGCCACATTCCGTACAGGTATAGGCCTCCATCAGGTTTTTCCAGGTAAGGTCGGTAACATCTTTAGCGCCAAAGCGTCCTGGTTCAGCAATAGTTTCAGGCACAAAGGAAGGATCAAGCATGGCTTTTACCTCATTGGTAACTGATGCCATATTGGTAAACTTCCCTTTGTTATTCAAGTTGGAATAATAAGTATTGGGGAAAGCCAGCAGGATATGGAAGTGCTTGGAGTAAGGCAGGTAATTCAAAAACATTAAAATACCTACAATATGAAACCACCAGCAAACGCGCTCAACAATTACTAAAGCGCCGGCGCTATCAGGCAATAAGGGAGCTATTAATGAGCTTATCGGAAAACCGCCCGCCTTGATGTAATGACTAAAATGTAATAGTTGTAATTTATAATCGGCCGCGTTCATGGTTAAAAAGGCGGTCATCAGCAAGATTTCGGTAATGAGGATGTAATTGGCATCAGAGCGGGGCCATTTCGTCATCTCCACGCCTGTAAAGCGTTTTAAATGTACAATATTACGCCGGCACAGGAAAACGATACAAGCGGTAAGCACCAGCAAAGCCAACACTTCAAAAGCGCCTATCAGCAAACCATATAAACTACCCAGCGGATGAGAAAATATGCGATGAGAGCCGAAGATACCATCAATCATGATTTCCAGTACCTCAAGATTAATGATTACAAAACCAACATAAATAAAAAAGTGCATAGTGGCAGCTACCGGGCGTTTTACCATTTTGGTTTGCCCAAGGGCTACCTTTGCCATTATTTTCCAGCGTATAGCCGGTTGGTCAGATCGGTCAGTATCCTTCCCTAATAGTATATTGCGTCTTATTTTAGCCGCGTTTTTTGTGAACAGATAAGTAGCTGCCCCTAAAATGATAATAAATATGATCTGTGCAATCATTATGCGTGCATAGTATTTTATTCAAAGTTAATTGAAATGTTGAAACAGAAAAATGTTTTGAACCTGAAAAATCAATTGGTAGCTAAGTAACTGATTAAGTGGGCAATTGTTTGCTTTTACAATTAACGCCCCTATCAGATTAGCAATGTTTGAAAACTTTTTTCAAAAAAAAGTTTTCAAACATAAAAAAAAAGCTACATTTGCACTCCCGAAAAGGAGGTATCATAGCTCAGTCGGTAGAGCAAAGGACTGAAAATCCTTGTGTCGCTGGTTCGATCCCAGCTGATACCACAAAAAAGAGTATCAACTCATATCAAAACCCTGTAAATCGTTGATTTACAGGGTTTTTTCGTTTGCACCCAAACGCAAAACTACCCAAAACAACGCAGCATATCTGATACCTATTCCGTAACCTGTTTTTGATCTTTAGCTTTGAGGTATTGAAAAGTGGTGTAATCAGCTGTAATACAATTAATTAAGCCACATCGAAATAGCATTAAATCTGGGTAATTTTGCACCTTTTTTATACCTCAAATCTGTTCAAAATGTGCCATAAATTATCAATTAATCGCAAAGGATATGAGAACAGTAAACACCTTCGGCCTGCAATTCCTGATCAGACCGGACAAATTAAAGGACGGAAAAGCGCCTATATACGCGCGCATTACCGTTAATAGGGAAATCATTCACCTCGGGTTGAAGCAATATATAGAGCCCAGATCATGGGATGTCAGGCGTGGTTTTGGCAAAGGCACACGGGATGAAGTGCGCGCTTTGAATAATTATTTAGAAGATGTCCGCACTGAAATTGGCCAGTGTTACCGGGAGCTGCAGCTCAAAAAGTTGCCGATCACTGCGGAAGCCATTAAAAACACTTTTCTGCGTACCGAAGAAGTCGAACATACGCTAGGCCATCTTTTTACGTATCACAATAAGACTGCCGCACATCAGCTCTCTCCCAATACGCTCAGTCATTATGAAACCTCCCAAAAGTACCTGAGATCGTTTATAAAGGAACAATATCATAAAAACGACTTGCACATTAAGGATGTCAATTTTAAATTCCTTACGGACTTTGAAGTTTTCCTCCGGAGTTTAAAACCCAGGGACCATCAAAAACCAATCGGTAATACCGGCGCTATGACGCACCTGATCCGCCTGAAGAAAATGATCAATATGGCTATTAATATGGAGTGGATCAATACCAGTCCGTTTAAAAATTACAAAATCAAGATCAGGCATGAAGAACGAGCTCATCTAACAAAAGAAGAGTTATACCGGATGGAAAAAAAGGTATTCGACCTTTACCGGCTGGAGTATGTCAGGGACATTTTCGTGTTTTGCTGTTATACCGGATTGGCTTATGTCGATGCTATGAATTTAACACAAGAGCAGGTAATAAAAGGAATAGACGGTGAATTGTGGATAAAAACCTATCGGCAAAAAACCAAAATACCAGTGAACACTCCCCTGCTTCCAAAAGCTGTTTCCTACATTATTAAATACCAAAGTGACCACCGGGCGGTGTCCAGCAATAAACTGTTCCCGGTTATTTCCAATCAGAAAATGAATAGCTACCTGAAGGAGATCGCTTACCTATGCCGGATAAAAAAGAACCTGACCTTTCACATTGCCAGGCATACGTTTGCCACTACGGTCACACTTTCTAATGGGGTTCCTATTGAAACCGTGAGTAAAATGCTGGGACATATCAAGATGGGAACGACCCAGATCTATGCCCGCGTGGTGGAACAAAAAATCAGCGACGACATGGCCCAATTAAAGAAAAGATTAGCGTCGACTGATACGAGAAGATAATAGGACTATTTTATGGTGTCGCATTTTGCGATACCATAAAACAGATTGATTTCATAAACTAAAGTCACCATAATAAAATGAAGAAGAATCAAATTAACCAGCTTTTCCAATCTGTAAAAGAACTGATTGAACAGTCTCAAAATCAAATTGTAAGAAATATTAATTCAACAATGGTCCTGACCTACTTCCAGATTGGAAGAATGATCGTTGAGGATGAGCAAAATGGCAAAGGACGCGCAAACTATGCTACCGAAACATTGAAGAAATTAAGTCAATCTTTGACAAAGGATTTTGGCAGAGGGTATTCTGTTGATAATCTTGAAAATATGCGCACCTTTTTTATTGAATATAGGAATTATCAGACAGTGTCTGTTATTTCGGATTCTCCAGCTCCAAATTCCGAGACAGTGTCTCGGAATTTGCACAAGCCCTTTAATTTGAGTTGGTCACACTACGTTCAGCTCTTAAAGATCAAGGATAAAAGTGAACGGGAATTCTATGAGATTGAATCATTAAACAGCAATTGGTCCGTTCGGGAATTACAGCGGCAATTTAACGCTTCACTATTTGAGCGTCTGGCACTGAGCAGGGATAAAAACGAAATCAAACAACTTGCACAAAGGGGGCAAATAATGGAAAAATCAACCGATACTTTAAAAAGTCCGCTCGTCCTGGAATTCCTTGGTTTAAACGAAGATAACCGTTATTCAGAAAATGACCTGGAAACCGCAATTATTAACAAGCTAGAACATTTTATGCTGGAATTAGGAAAAGGTTTTTTATTTGAAGGAAGACAGCGGCGTATCACGTTAGATGGTGATCATTTCTATGTTGACCTTGTCTTCTATAACAGGCTACTCAAATGTTTTGTACTATTCGATTTAAAAATTGGGAAACTAACCCATCAGGATATCGGACAAATGCAGATGTATGTTAATTATTATGACCGCAAAATAAAGCAGCCTGAGGAAAATGCCACTTTAGGGATCATTCTTTGTAAACAGGACAATAAATCCGTGGTGGAATTTACACTTCCGTTAGATAATGAACAAATATTCAGCAAAGAGTATAAGCTATACCTGCCGAGTAAAGAGGATTTGAAAAAGCAATTGGAATAATAATCAATCACTGAAATCTTGATTTTGCAAGTGCCGCTTGCAAAATTACCAGCCCACTGTAATAAACAAAAACTTCGGCAAAGGGTACTGTAATCAACCCGAAATATATGCAAACAGTTACATTGCCTACCTTGCTCGAATTCCCCAATCACTGATTGGGGAATTGCTGTATAATTTTAATACCACATAGATTGGGATTCGCGATTGTTGTTCAGTATAAATTAAAGTAGACAATTCCCCCATAGACCCTTTGAAGCTCGTTATATAGAATCCAAATAGACTCCATTAAGCTCTAACCGACTGTTAATTTTTTATCACATGAAAAAAGAGTAATGACAACCGACATTTTCAAAACGAAAGCCATATTACTGAAAAACAATTGAGTGAGCTCTATGGGGTGTTGCTTTAGCGAGTTGCTCACTGACGTTCCAGAGCTTTCTTGGTTCAGCGGCATTTAAAGATTTTCCGACAGTTCATTCAATTCATGAGCAAAGCTGTTTATCAATAGCGTACTCGTTTTAGCAACTCCTATAAATCTAATTCGACTTTAGGTTGTGTTAACGGGTAGACCGATAATGATCTGTGAATTCAACTATATCCTTACTTCAGCAGGTCCGTATCCTTACAGTAAGTAAGTACTTCATCCATATTATTGGCTTTGAATTTACGCAGAATATTTAACCGATGAGCCTCTATGGTACGAACACTGATATTTAAAGATTCCGCTACTTCCTTCGTGCTCAGGTTATTATCTATCATTTTTAAGATCTGCTGCTCCCGGTTCGACAAGGAGATTTCTGTATGGGAAGCGACTGTATTACCAGATATTTTTTGAATTTCTATATATTTCTTTACCAGTACATCGGTTACATCACCTATAAAGTAAAATTTACCGTTAAATACTGTTCTGATCGCATTTAAGAAAATTTTGTTGCTGGTGTCTTTTAAGATATACCCGCTTGCACCCATTTCCAACGCACTCACTACGTAGTCAGGGTTGTCATATAAACTAAAAAAAAGAATCTTGCTTTGTGGTTGCTGCTTTAATATAACCTGGCTGGTCTCAACGCCGTTAATGCCGGGCATCCGTATATCCATGATAATAACATCCGGAGTAATTGATGCCAGGGCCTGTAAAGCCGTTTCACCATCCCCTGCTTCTCCAACGACTTCCATATCACCTTCGCCATTCACCAGCTGTCTTAAGCCGTTCCTAAATATCTCATGATCATCTACTAAAAAAACTTTAATGTTCGCGCTCATGTGCCAAAGGTATTTCTAATTGAATAATTGTGCCATGTCCGGGTTCGGTATTGATATTAAAAGTACCGCTTAAAAGTTCTGTCCGCTCTTTCATGCCCCGTATCCCGTTCATCTTTTTTGCTAAATTCTTTAAGTGTAACTGCCGAATGTCAAAATGGAAACCCTTTCCGTTGTCTTTTACCATTAAATTTAGGTAATCGCCGGAAGTATCGATATATATTTCCACTTTGGATGCCTCCGAATGTTTAATAACATTATTAAGCCCCTCCTGTAGTATTCGGTAAACACTTATTTTCAACTCCCTCGGCAAAGGGGTTTGCTGTATGTTTTCATCTAACAGGAATTCCAGTTTTTTGTCTGAATCCTGGCATGTTTTTACCAGATCCTCCACGGCCGAACGAAGTCCGAAGTCTTCCAGTACACTGGGCAAAAGGTCTGAGCATATCCTGCGGGTTTCTGCTATCAGGTTTGCAAGCATGCCGTTTACTACGACCACTTCAGGATCAGGGGTATCCGTTCTGTCTTCAATTTGTTCCAGCTTCATCCGCACACTAGTCAGCATCATGCCTATGCCGTCATGTATTTCTGCGGCTATTCTTTTCCGTTCTTTTTCCTGGCCGTTAATAATGGCGTACGATTTAATTTTTTGTTCAATACCATGCCTTACCAGTTTCTCCTCGGTCAATTTTTTGTTCTCCTGTTCGGTGTTTTTCCGGTTGGTAATATCATTTCCGATTACCAAATACTGGTACAATTTTCCGGAATTATCAAACACCGGTATTAAAGTAACATCCAGCCAAAATCCTGTACCATCCTTGGCGTAGTCAAAAATTTCGTCCTGCCATACTTCATGATTTTTTTTCACATCGCGGATATGGTCATAAATTACACTTTCCTTGCCACCCATATTGTTATAGAAAACGGGCTTGTTCCGGAGTTCGGACATGGTATATTTGGTTACGTGACAATATTTATCGTTGGCATAAATGATCTTGCCTTCAGGATCTGTCTTTACCAGGTAAGTGGCTTTGTCAAGGGCAAAATTAATCTCCCGCAATTCATTATATGATTTTTCTTTGCTTTCATTGGCCTCCTGTAGTTTATCGCTGAGTCTTTTAGCTTCTGCTTCCGAAGATACCAGGCCGATAACTACTTTTTTGATGTGGATAGCTAAAGGATAAAAGATAAAGCCGGCCTCCAATACCAGGGTTACCAGTATTATTCCCAGCACCAGGTAGTCGATCTGTTTTAACTGATTGATCCTTTCCTTTGAAAAATTATCATAATCAAAAACGATCAGGTCCATCCCCAACAGGTAGGATTGTTCATAGTTGAGAATCGTTTTTACATCAGCACGGATCAGTTCGGGACGAAAGTTTTTGGTCGTATCCAGAATAGTAGCGATATGCTCGGCTGCTTTGATGATTTCCTCTCTTGGGTGGCTGATCAGCGCAAACATCTCTTTGATCTCCTCCATATTGTCCTTGGGCAGGTTCAAAAATTTACTGCCGGACTCCAGGCCCTCCTGTGCCTTTTCCCATTGTTTCAGCGTATTGACGAATTCTTTTCTGCTGCTTTCATACTCATATCCATTTTCTAACAACAAGGCTGACTTAGTTACGATCTGGCTATACGTACGTAACCTGGCTGCAAAATTGATCACATGCGAATCATCCATAGACCGGCTCAGGTGAAGTTGTACCCTTACCTGGCTTGCAATGGATAATACGGCAATAAAGGTTAATGCAATGCCATAACGTATGGTGAAATGCTTAAATAATTTGCGGTCCTGAGATATGATGGCTAAATTATTATTCATTTCTTCAAAAAAGGGGAGTTTAAAGGCTAAAAGTAAAGATTTTGGGCGACATTCATTCGTTGTGATGAAGTGAAAAACCCGCAATCCTGTCCGGACCGCGGGCAATCAAACTAAAACAAACTATATAACTGAGCTAACGGTACTTTCGTGGCCGGATCACACGCTACCAGCACATCATCGGCAGTAACTTCATATGTTTTCGGATCAACTTTTATTTTTGGTTGCGCAGTGTTCAAAATCATATCCTGCTTGGTAATGTTCCGGGTGTTTTTAACGGGCATGATCGCTTTATTTAAGCCATACTGCTGTACATTTTCCACAGATGCTTTGGATACCAATGCCAGCGAGGTAGCGCCTACCGCTTTACCCAATGCGCCATACATCGGGCGAGAAATGGTGGGCTCCGGTGTGGAAATTGATCCATTAGGATCGCCCATTTGTGCCTGCACTATTACACCTCCCTTAATCACCAATTCTGGTTTGCTTCCAAAGAATTTTGGGTTCCAGATAACCATATCGGCTAATTTTCCGGGTTCTAATGAACCTACTACGTGGCTGCATCCATGCGTAATAGCTGGGTTGATAGTGTATTTGGCAATGTATCTTTTTACACGATAGTTATCTGCTCCTGTGGCAGCATCTTCGGCTAATGCACCCCGTTGTTCTTTCATTTTATGCGCGATCTGCCAGGTGCGGCATACCACTTCACCAATACGGCCCATCGCCTGGGAGTCAGACGAAAACATGGATATAGCACCCATATCATGCAGGACATCCTCGGCTGCTATGGTTTGCTGCCTGATACGGCTTGACGCGAAAGCAACATCCTCTTCAATACTCTTGTCCAGGTGGTGACACACCATGAGCATATCCAGGTGCTCATCAACCGTATTGATGGTATAGGGATTGGTTGGTGAGGTAGACGAGGGAAGAACGTTGGCCTCACTCAGCATCGTGATCGTATCTGGTGCGTGGCCTCCGCCTGCGCCTTCAATATGATAGCAATGTATCGTCCGGTTTTTAAATGCCTTGATGGAATCTTCTACATAGCAGCTTTCATTCAGTGAGTCGGTATGGATACAAACCTGCACATCATAACGATCCGCAATAGATAAGCAGTTGTCAATAGCCGAGGCGGATGATGCCCAATCCTCGTGCAGTTTCAGCGTCATCACGCCGGCCATAATCTGTGCCTCCAGTTCTTTTGGTCCCGATGAGCTTCCTTTCCCCAAAAAACCGATGTTCAAAGGAAAGGTATCCGTCGCTTGGAGCATCATTTTAATATAGGTGGCATTGGGGGTAATGGTTGTTGCCAATGTACCTGTTGTGGGGCCCGTACCACCGCCGATCAGGGTTGTAATACCAGAGGCCAATGCCTCCTGTGATTGCTGCGGACAAATAAAATGCACATGAGAGTCAACACCACCCGCTGTAACGATCAGGCCTTCACCCGAGATCAGTTCAGTATTGGCGCCAATGATCAAGTCGGGATCAACGCCATCCATGATATGTGGATTACCACCCTTTCCGATGGCTTTGATATAATTATTTTTAATGCCAATATCGGCCTTATAAATGCCGCTATGATCAACGATCAGTACATTGGTGATGATCAGGTCAAGCACCTCTTCCGGGGAAAATCCAACCGCCTGCCCCATCCCGTCCCGAACGGATTTTCCACCGCCGAAAATACACTCATCCCCGTAAGAGGTTAAATCTTTTTCTACTTTAATAAGCAAATTGGTATCGCCCAGGCGTACCATGTCGCCGGTGGTAACGCCAAAATGCTTTGCATATTCTGTTTTTGATATCTTGTAAGCCATCTTTAATAGTTTAATGGGTCAATGAATATTTTTAATAAAAGATCTGTTGGATTAATCGATAAATCCCCGTTCTTTCAGGGTATTGGTAATTTCAGGAATGCGTCCTGCTATGGCACCGTTGATCAGCGCATTGGCTCCATATACCTTTTTCTCACCCGCGATCTCTACCAGGTTTACTGTGACTTTTTCCAGCGGTTTAATGCGGATAGCATTGCCCGAAGGAATATCCAGCCGGTAACCTATAGTTGGGATCCTGTCAAACTTTAATACCTTGTTAGTTTCCACAAAGGGATAGTGAGAGCCGATCTGCACAGAACGATCCCCTGTGTTTTCCACTTCAATAGTTAAAGTTTTCCTGCCGGCATTTAATTCAATATCTCCCTCCTCAATAAATACCTCGCCTGGTTTGGCCTCGCTGCCATTATCTATCAATAGCTTGTTGGTTAGCCTGGTTAAACCAGAGCCATACAGTGCCAGGCCGTTACTGATGCCTGTTTCACAGATCGCCTGGTGAACGCTCACCAGTTTGGTACCATCAGGAAAAGTGCCCTCTACCTGAACAGTGTCGATTAATGCCGGTACGCCCTCCATTACATCATCATACCCCAGGATATGTTTGCCTTTTTCCATCAGGCCGGCAACTGTGGCTCCTTCCCGTATAAACTCCAGCAGTTGCGTAGCGATCAGCGCTACGGCTTCCGGGTAATTCAACAGAATACCCCTCGCATAACGCTTCTGGGCTACAAAACCAGCATTATGCAACACCAGTTTTTCTATTTCTTTAGGTGATAGTTTCATTTTCTTCTTTTGTTATTTTTATAAAGATTTATTAGGCGGTTTATGGTTATTATACCGCGATATGATCCTGTAGTTCGTTGAAATCAAAAGATTCGGCATCGCCTTTTTTGATCATTTTCCCCCTGTCCATGAAGTAGAAATAGTCTGTTACGTGTTTTGCAAAATCAATTTTTTGTTCAACGAGTAATACGGAGATCCCTTTTTCTTCTACCAGTTTTCTTAATATATTTCCTATTTCAATGGCAATAGAAGGCTGAATACCTTCGGTAGGTTCATCCAGCAGCAAGAGAGATGGGCCGCTGATCAGCGCACGGCCAATGGCCAGTTGCTGTTGCTGCCCGCCGCTTAGGTTACCTCCCAGACGCTTGCGGAACTCTTTCAGAATAGGAAACAGGGTATATATCTCCTCTTCAGAAATTTTAGCTTTATAATCGGGTGATGCTTCCAGTCCTAATTTCAGGTTTTCATGTACGCTGAGTTTAGGAAGTATCTCCCGTCCTTGCGGAACATAACCTATACCAGCCCTCGCAATTTTATGTGACGGCAGATTGGCGATATTCCGGTCGCCGAGTAATATTTCGCCTTCTTTAACTTTCACCAGGCCCATGATTGTTTTGAGCAGGGTGGTTTTCCCCACACCGTTCCGGCCCATAACCGTAGTTACGGTACCTTTTGCTACAGCTAGTTCGGTACCCCATAAAATGGTACTTTCACCATAAGATGCCTGCAATTTATTGACGGATAGAATCACCTCTTTTTTCATCATACCGATAGTATTTCCAGTTGTGCATTAGCCCTGCCGAGATAACAGTCTATAACCCTTTGATCGTTTCTGACTTCCTCAAAAGCGCCTTCCATTAATAGTTTGCCGTTGACCAGCACACTGACTAGTTTATTGGCGATCTGCTTTACAAAGTGCATGTCATGTTCTATGACAATCACACCATGCTGTTTGGATAGTTCGAGCAGCAACTCACCTGTTTTTTCTGTTTCTTTATCAGACATACCCGCTGCCGGTTCATCAATCAATAATAACCGGGGATCCTGCAGTACCACGATGGCTATTTCCAGCCATTGTTTTTGTCCGTGGGACAGTGACCCTGCTAATTGATGCAGTACATTGGAAAGCCCCACTCTTTTTGCCATCGCATGGATTTTATCGGTAAATGCCGGCGATGCTTTGAAAAACAGGGAAGTAAACACCCCCTTTTTCATTTTGGCCGCAATACTCATATTGTCAAATACCGTAAGACTTGGAAATACAGAGGGCTTCTGGAATTTTCTACCGATGCCCAGCTTTGCTATTTCCACCTCGGTAAGTCCGTTTGTTGGCTTTCCGTTAAACCTGATCTCTCCCGTATTAGGTTTGGTTTTACCACAAAGGATATCCATGAATGTTGATTTTCCGGCACCATTGGGCCCGATGATCACCCGTAGTTCTTTGTCTTCCAGACTAAAATGCTTTAAGTCAAGTGCGCGGACACCACCAAATGAAACCGCGAGATTATTTACTTCAAGTAACATGATCGTTTAAATTTTATAGCGTTATCAGATAGTTAAGACGTAGGGTTAAGCCCGGCCGGTTTCCTTTTCAGGGTCGTACCTATTTTGTTCCCCATAGTTTCAAATAATCCGAGAAAGCCTTTTTGAAAATATAATACCGTTAATACATACAGCAGCCCGAGTATAAACAGCCACCCTTCGGGAAAAAGGCTGGTGCAAACGCTGTAAAGGCAGTTGACTAATAATGTCCCTATGATGGCCCCTTTTAATTTCCCCCGCCCGCCTAACGCAACCCACATCAGCATTTCTACAGAAGCGGTCACACTCATCCGGCCAGGTGTAATGATGCCTGTTTGAGGAACATAGAGCATGCCTGCCAAACCACCCAGTAAAGCGGCTACCACAAAAACCGTGAGTTTGTAATTTAAGACACGATAAGAGGTATAACCAACCCTTGATTCACTGTCGCGGATAGCCTGCAATATTTTGCCGAATTTGGATTCTACAATTTTCCTGCAACCAGCGTAGGCAAGACAAAGCATAGCCAAAGAAACCAGGTATAAACCGAGCTTAACCGACGAGGCGTTCAAATCATAACCCAATACTGTTTTAAAATTGGTCAGCCCGTTTGTGCCGCCCAGTTTGGTTTCATTTCTAAGAAACAGCAGGTACATTCCAAGTGCGAGCGCCTGGGTAATAATGGCCATATACACGCCTTTGATACGGCTTCTGAAAATAAAGAAACCGATGATCAAAGCAATCAGCGCGGGTATGACCACGCAAAGCAGCAGTGTCGGCACGAAGCCATGAAAGGGCTCCCAAAACGTGGGTAAGGAGGTGATGTTATTCCAAACCATAAAATCAGGGAGTTTTTGCCCCTGTATGGCCGTTGCCGTTAACAATAGGTGCATCCCGATGCAATAACCGCCCAAACAGAAAAAGAAAGCCTGGCACATGGACATGATCCCTGTAAAACCCCAGATGAGGTCTATTCCCAATGCCGCAATGGCAAAACAGAAATACCGGCCCCATAGTGAAATGGTATTGATAGAAACAATCCCCAGCATATTGCCAACCGGCAATGCGGCAGCAAAAAACAGGATAAAAAGAAGGTTAACCAGTTGTGGTGATTTAATTTGCATGATATAAAACTTTATAAATTAATCCTCCGCTGACCTGCCTTTGTCAGGAAAAAGCCCCTTGGATTTAAACTGCATAAAAATCATAATACCTAACAGGATCAGGACTTTCCCGTACACCGCTTCAAAGAATGCTTCCAGCACTTTTGAAAACACGCCTATACCCAGCCCGGCGACAATGGTTCCCACTAATTTGCCTACGCCGCCGGTAACCACCACCAGGAAGGAATCGACAATATAGGTCTGCCCCATATCTGGAACCACGTTGCCGATCAGCGTCATGGCACAGCCTGCTAAGCCAGCCAGTCCGGAGCCAATGAAAAAAGTAATGGCATCCACGCGCCTGGTATCAATGCCCAGGCAGGCGCTCATATTGCGGTTTTGAGTAACGGCCCTGATCTGCATACCGAGCCGGGTACGGAACAGCACCCAATAGATCACACTTACAGCTACGATTGTAAGCACGATAACGAACAAACGGCTATAAGGTAAAACCAAGTGCGGGGATACTTGCCAGCCACCAGACAATATACCAGGTAGTTTGACCGCCGTGAGATCACCAAAAAGGGTACGGGCCAGTTGTATCAGGATCAGACTGACTCCCCATGTAGCCAGTAAACTTTCCAGCGGTTTGGTATATAAACGGCGGATAACCAATCTTTCCAACAATAGCCCTGCTGCGCCTGCAACGATAAAGGAAACAGGTAAGGCAGCCAGGTAAAACCAATCCGTGTTTTGTATATGTAATACGTTATTAAATAACAATTCCACGCTGTAGGTGGCATAAGCACCTATCATCAGAAACTCCCCGTGTGCCATATTGATAATTCCGGCTAAGCCATAAACAATAGCTAAGCCAAGCGATATCAGGATTAAAATGCTACCGAGGCTTAACCCGCTGAATAAATTCTGCATCCGTTGCAGGAAGACATAATGGCTGTCAAGGCTGGATGCTTTTTGCTGCGCATATAAACGCAATGGTTGCGGCAGTTCTTTTTGCTTTGCATAAGCTGTTAATACACCGATCGCATTATCACCGTCATTAGCACTTAGCAAATCCATGAGTGATCGCGCTTTTTTAATGTCGGTTGTATTGTTCAGAAGCATTGTATAGTAGGCTTCTTTACCCGCTCGCAACACATTGGGATTTGTTTCCGTTTTCAGCGCACCTGAAAGTATATTTAACAGGGAAGTATCAGCGGTAATTTGCAATTGTCCATAGGCCATTGCGCGTTTCTGATCGTCGGCGTTAAATATATTCAACCAGTTGGCAACCGGGATAAGCTGAAGGCGGTCAGCCCGGCTTATTTCTACCTGTTTTAAACCCGAAGCATTGAGCAGTAAAGGTTTTCCCTCAGCATTCAGCAGTATCCGGTGTATGGGATATAGTTCATACACCGGAAAGCTTTCTTCTTCAGATTTTCTGTTGCCGGTAGTAATCGCTTTCTCGCCTAAAACATACAGCGCGCTATTGTTTATAGCTTCCAGGAACGGAAATGAGGATGCTTGTTTTAATGCCACCAGGCGCTGGATAGCATGAGATCGCATTTCTTCCTGTTGCGGATGCAGTACCTGCCCGATATAGACCCTGGTACTGTCTGTCGCCGCATGGGCTGAAAAAAACACAGCGCAGCACAGTATTAGACACAAACCTATTTTTTTCCTGTTTCTCATTTCCGCGCTCTTTAACTTGTGATAGAAATTATACTTAAACAACATACAATCTGGAGTGATATCACTTATTTTTTGGCATCGTCCAGCTTGAAGAATGGCTGTGGGATGATCAGGCCTTTTGATTTCCAGATCACGTTGAACTGTCCGTCAGGCTTAATTTCACCGATCATTGCTGTTTTTTCCAGGTGGTTGATCTTATCATCCATTTTTACCGGGCCTGCAGGTGAATCAAAGGTTAAACCATGTAAGGCTTCCACAACCTTAGCTACATCAAATGATTTTGCTTTTTCTGCCGCTTTTGCCCATAGGTAAACATCGGTGTATGCCCAGCAAATAGGATCATCAGTAACTCTTTTTGAACCACCTGGCAGGTTGTGTTTGGCACAATAAGCTTTAAAATTGGCTACGAACTTTTTATTCTCAGGTACGTCGATAGACTGGTAATAATTCCAGGCCGCTAAATGGCCCACTAAAAATTCGGTATCCATCGCCCTTAATTCATCTTCAGCAACAGAGAAGGCCATAATAGGACAGGTAGTGGCGGTTAATCCCTGATTGGCAAATTCCTTGTAAAAAGGAATATTGGAATCGCCATTGATGGTAGACAATACACAGGCTTTACCTACTACGGCAAACTTCTTGATTTTAGAAACGATAGTCTGGTAGTCCTGGTGATGGAAAGGGGTATATTCTTCTATGATGTTTTCCTTTGGAATACCTTTAGAAAGTAAATAAGCCTTCAGGATCTTATTAGCTGTTCTTGGAAAAACGTAGTCTGTACCCAATAAATAGAACCGCTTATAACCACCGCCTTCGGCGCTCATTAAATAATCCGCGGCCGGGATCAGTTGCTGATTGGGTACTGCTCCGGAATAAATGATATTTTTAGAGCTTTCCTCTCCTTCATATTGTACCGGATAAAAAAGCAAGCCGTTGTTTTGTTCAAAAACAGGCAAAACAGATTTGCGGGAAACGGAAGTCCAGCAGCCAAATACAGCCGACACTTTTTTATCGATCAAAAGTTCTTTTGATTTTTCTGCAAACAGATCCCAGTCAGAGGCGGGGTCTACGATGACAGGTTCAATCTTTTTACCAAGTACGCCACCGGACGCGTTAATTTCATCAACGGCCATTTGAACGGCATCCTTTAAGGATACCTCAGAGATAGCCATGGTGCCGCTTAACGAATGTAATACGCCAATTTTTACCGTGTTGCCCGAAGTATCTTTGCTGTCTGTACTGGCAGTACTTCCTTTTTTGCTGTTTGAATTGCAGGCGGTCAGCAACAACAGGGAAGAACCAAGCAAAACCATTGCTTTTTTCAGGGGAAAAGAAAATCTTGTAGTCATTGTTTCAATTTTATGAGTGAATAAACTGTTTAGAATGAATTAAAAAATGAAAAACTGTAGTTGCAGCCAAACCTGGCCATAAGACCTTTTATCAAAATCGCCTGCCGGTACAGCTACATTATAAGCCCGTGAATTATAAGAGAGCTTCAGATTGGTACCCAAATCGTTAAAGAAATAGTTAATACCGACACCGTAAACCTTATTGGAGTTTAGTTTATTAAACCGGTCAACTGCTACAGTTCCGGTCTGTTCCGCTTTTGCCGATACATCCTGGTTTTCAAATTTTACCCAGGGTTGTAGTTTGGCGGTTTTAAAATAGTAACCTAATTCCAGGAATTGCACCGTTTGCGCAGGAATTAGCGTTGCAAATGAATACTTGTTACCTACGTTGGTACCTCCGGTCATGTATTGAAAGGCGCCGTTTAAAGTAATTGACCCGGTTTTAGAAACAGGCTCATCTAAAAACACATCGGTGCTGAAGTTATAATAGGAAGCTTGTGTATCAAATCCAGCTCCCCAGGTCAGCGTTTTCCCTTTGCCTAAGTTGGTTCCGGCATAATAGTAATCTTTCTCGGTGTCCAAAAAATTATAAGCAAAACGGCCAACATACCTGAGCGGCCCTTTGCCGTCCACGTTCCGGCCGGTAAATACCCCGACACGATATTCAAATTTATTGTTGAATATAAAACCACGGGCATTAACACCCAGGTCTCTGCCGAAATTACCCTGAAGCGGGCTGTTAGCGAATAAATTATAGGGGTATTGAAAATAAGAAAAGTCGTTAGCCATTAAAGCAGCGGCACCCTGTAGGCCGTTTCTGTTATCAGATACCAATTGCTGCCCGGCTATAAGCTGGAAAGCATTAGAGAAGTTATATTGGTATTGCGCATCTAATATAATAGGGGCAACCTTTACATTTTTTGTACCATCAGCATTGGGGCCGCCAATAGCAGAGGATAGGTCTGTTTCCAAAAAGAAACTACCTTTCCTCGAAAGCTGGCCGCCAACCAGTACCCGGGCGCGGTAAAGCGTGAAGCCCCGGTTCCATGCCGTAGGGGAGGCGGCGGTTT
Organism: Mucilaginibacter sp.; assembly: GCA_030445275.1. Taxonomy (GTDB): domain Bacteria; phylum Bacteroidota; class Bacteroidia; order Sphingobacteriales; family Sphingobacteriaceae; genus Mucilaginibacter. The sequence goes on along the minus strand of JAUCSE010000054.1, from coordinate 9,373 downwards.
GCGGGTTCGAATAACCATCCTGTTCACCAAATGCAAACATATGTACGATTGAGCCCACCTGTATGGTTGGTTTAAATGGCAAACTGTCATTTAATACCGTCTTCCTATTGATACCTAATATCGAGTACTTACGTACCCTGGCAAAATTAGGATACTCAAGCAAAAGATTATGATCAGCCGCCATGTCTTCTGCGCCAGCTACAGTAGCAGAGGGGTTAGTTATAGAAGAATCTTTTTTAACAGCGGGCAATGAAGTATTAATCTTTAATGATGGTTCCTGAGCCTGGACGAGTTTTGCAAAAAGTAAACTGCTGGAAAAGAGTAAAAATTTTAATTTCATAATCAATTGTTTAATTTATACCTACGTAATTTTTGTTTCACATTCAAAAATACGTAAGTAGTTAATAAATAAAAAACAATTTTAGATTTTTATGAAATTCATTTAAATAAAATAGATAATTTATTATAAAAAATGAAGATTTTAAATAAAACACGGAAAAAATACATTTATATCAATAAAATAAAGGCACATAAACTTAATTTATATTTTTACAGACAACTACTTATGTATATTTTGAGTGCTTTTAGACAAGAATAGCCGATTTGTGAAAATTAAAAGGAAAATATCGAAAAATTATATTTGTTAATGCTAAATCATGGCACTTTATTTAAAAAAAATGAATTTTAAAAGGTTTTTTTTAAATAAAATAGGAATTTATGACTTATTTAGCTTGGTTATTTATTTATAGGTTATGATGGCTTCTTTTTTATTGTTATTGAAACAATATTTTTGAATAAAATTAAATTCTGTTAATATGGAGCGCCCCGTATTTTCACCAAAAGCTTCAACCATGTGAAAATTCGGGGCGAAAACCGGGGCTCCGGCTAGCCGGAGCCCGTCTAACAATCTTGAACTATCAGCCAACCGACCGCTTTTCCTTAAGCGACCTTTAAAGGCTGTGTTTTAAACTCTTTGAGATTCAGGAAAAACCCCGGTTAAATAATATCCCCTCGCGGAACATCTGCCATAAAAGGGATGCTCCGCAGTTGGCGAGCCTGGAGACCGCGATTATTAACAAGTTGGAACATTGAATGCTGGAATTGGGAAAAGGTTTTTCGTTTGAAGGAAGACAGCGACGTATCACATTAGAGGGGCATCATTTCTATGTTGACCTGGTCTTTTATGACAGGCTACTCAAATATTTTGTACTATTCGATTTAAAAATTGGGAAGTTAACTCATCAGGATATTGGACAAATGCAGATGTATGTTAATTATTATGATCGTAAAATAAAACAGCCTGACGAAAACCGAACTTTAGGAATAATTTTATGTAAGGAGGATAATAAATCTGTCGTAGAATTTACGCTCTCTCTAGAGAATGAACAAATATTCAGCAAAGAGTATAAGCTCTATCTGCCGAGTAAAGAGGATTTGAAAAAGCAACTGGAATAACAATCAATTGTTAAAACTTCAATTGTGCAAGCGGCGCTTGCACAATCACCAGCCGACCGTAATAAGCAAAAACTTCTGTAAAGAATACTGTAATCAACCCGAAATATATGCAAAGCAATTACATTACTTACTGAGCTTGAACTAATGCGCGTCAAAGGTTTGTAGTCATTAGTTAATTTTAAAGTTCTATGGATTTAGTCATATCAGATCCAATTAAGAAATTGATATCAGCAAAGAATAATAAAGATGTATAACGAAGAAGCTAACGAGGTATATAAGAAGATTGACACACTTTTTAAGATAAAAGGAAGGCCAATGGTAAAAGGGTCAGGATTAAAATTCGAACGGATTTTGTCAGCTGTTGACCTGGTGAAAGGATACGAGTTTTATATCTTGATTATCGATGGGAAGTCGAGGTATTTTAAAGACAAAAAATCGCTCCTTATACAATTGTCCCATCATTGCGCAGAACAATTTAAGGAACGGGTAGAACATATTAGGCAATTAGAATACCATCGGCAGCATGACATGTATTTTGATGATGTTAAAAATGTCCCTCTCCTCAATCAACTGAGCGGAGAAATCGAAAAACTAAAACATTTCGGCGAACATTTGCGAGGACTAATGGATGCTCTTTAAATACTGGCTAAAAAAACAGATTGGAGGTTGCTCCTCTCGTTCATCGGCAGATAATCATGGACAATGTCAATTACAAGGTAACTTTTGAAATATAAATTTTTTGATAACAACCGGCACAACCGGAGTATCCTTTACTCTGCCTTTTAAGGCGAATATGGCAACATAATGCGGTTCTATAATTAAATCCTTTGTGGCTAATTCTTTAAAAGCATCGTTAACCGTTAAACCGCCAGCATAAAGAAACCGGTAATGCTGTCCTTGTTTTTCTATCCGCAGGGCCGTGTGCTTTAAGTTTCCATACAATACGGGATTTTCTACGGCACTATCTGGTGCTAATATTTTAAAATGGATAAATTCCTCTGGCTTTTCGCCGTTTCCGGGTGTGGATATTGCCTGCACGATAACTTCTTTCGGTTGTTGATTACCACCAAAAAAATCATTGTAGCCAAGGGAAATCCGTATGCTCGGGCTGTTGAGGTTGCTGTCGGCCAATAACAAAAGGCCCGCCTGCTGCCATTCTCCCGCCGGAATAAATCCTTCCATTTGCAACTCGGTTTTAAAGCAGGTCTCGGGTAGTTTCCTGATCAATAAGTTTTGTATTGAAGGTGCGCTGGCGGTATCGGGCCAGTTATCTCCTGGTAAAGTAAATAACGTTAATGAATTAACCAGGTGGTTTCGTTTGGCCCAGTACTCTTCATTCTTATCAACCACTTGCCACCCCTTGTTTTGAAGACTCTGTTCATCAGTTTTTTTAAAATCATCGGTAAATGAAAAAGCTGCCTGTGATGTTTGCCACCAATAGAATGCTATGCCGAAAATTAATACGAGGATGGCTAATGCCGCGAAAACCGCGAACCAATTCTTTTTCTTTGGATTTACAACGGGTGTTTCCAGGTAACGTTCCCTGTATAAAAACCAGTAAGGGTGGTGCCCCTCGTCATTTTTTCGGGTAACCTCGCTTGTATAAGGTGCCTTTAAAACATACCGGGCAAGTGTATCAAGCGTCGCTATCGATGGGTTTTCCTGTCTTTCATTTTCATGGTTCAGTACATAAAAAGAATAATTTTTAAGACTGCGCCAGCCAATAGTAAGGCCGGTATGTTCCCAGATCTGATTATAAAAGAGCTTGCTTTCTGTTTCCGATACCGGCTGTTGCAGCGGCTGTTTAAAACACTGCAGATATGCCTCTCGGTACAAAGTTGAAAAAACTAAATAATCGGGATGGTCCATATCGTCAACTAAAGGGTTTTAGATTATAAATATACAATTCCGTAAGATTTCCGTTGCCTTACCGCATTAATTATACTGTGTGCACCAGTTTTGTAACGTGCAATGTCGCCACGGTTTTTAACTCATTCATGAAACTTTCGTTGTTATCGATTTTATTATTCTTAAGCTTAAATGTTGACGCTCAATCGTTGCAACTTCATTATGATCTCCGGCATACGTTGGATTCTAAGCGCAACCCTGAAAATTTCCCGACGCTTTACTTTGAATATTTTAAGATTCAGGATACTACCAAATCCTTTGTTAAACTTGGGGCATTCTTATTAAAAACCCAGGTTGATTTTACCGGTGAACAATCAAACATGGGGCAATTTTATATGCAGGTTTTCCAGCAATTTCGTTTCTGGAACCCTAAAATATTCATTATCGCACAATATAGCGGAGGATTGGGCATCACCACGCCAAGGCAATACAGTTATTATATTCAGAATACCTATTCGGTAGGCTTAACCTATCCCTTTAAACTGGGAAACGCGTTTGTGAGCAGCGAAGTTGATTTAAAGCACACCACTTTTACAAAACCCAGTTCTGATCTTTCGTACACATTTTATTTTTGGAAGGGGTTGTTTAACTACAGGATGGAGTTTTCCGGGGATTTTTCCGTTTGGACACAAAACAAAAATCATGGTGACGACCAAACCACGGGATTGCACGGAAAGCGATTATTGTTCTTTGCCGAACCCCAATTCTGGTACAAGCTTAATAAAACGGTTGCTGTGGGTACTAAAATAAACATGTATTACCACACGCTCAGCCCTGATGATATTTTACATGCTTATCCATCAATTGCGCTCAGGCTTAAACTATAATCATATAAAGTTAAATCTAAAATTCAAAGTTTGATGGATCAACATTCGCTGCTTATCTTATTAAATAATTATTTAAATGATCATTGCTCCGAAGATGAAATTTTAACTGTAAAGAGCTGGTACCAATCACTTGAAGGTGACGGAATGGTATACCTGGATGAAAACGAACTACAAATGATTGGAGAACGAATGTTGTCTCAAATATTAGGAACATTAAAAGAAAAGGGCGAAATTTGAAGGGTTCATCTAAACGGCTTACTAGTTTTTCCTTTCCTCACTTGCATTTATTTAGAATTTGTGATTTTTTATTCTGAAATCTAAACTACTTCCATTTCTCTACAAGTGTAGTCTACCATGGCTTTTCAGCTTCGGCATGTTTCATAAATTTCACATAGGTCACCAAGCTGGACATTCCGGAGGGCTTGACCATAAATTCCGTTAAAATGGAGCGCCCCGTATTTTCCCCCAACACTTTAATCATGCAAAAATACGGGGCGAAAACCGGGGCTCCGGCAAGCCGAAGCCCGCCGGACAATCTTGAACTATCAGACTCTCGATCGCTTTCCTTAAGCGACCTTTAATGGCTGTGTTTTAAACTCTTTGAGGTTCAGGCCCCCCCCCGGTTAAATAATACCCCCTCCCTGAACATCTGCCATAAAAGGGATGCTCCGCAGTTGGCGAGCGCTGAATTAATAAATAAATCCTGTTTGGTCAGGGCTTTTGCAAGGGAACAGCTTGGCGTAGTGTCTTCCTGTTCGGAAGTCTGTAGCAATTCTTTAAACTCGTCAGTTACTAATGGCAAAGACTCCACTGGTTGGTATAGTTCAGAAGCAGGTTGTTTGATTTTGTCCAACGTGGATAAGATAACCTGTCCGCTCGTCCGGCTGTTCCCGAAATCCATCCAATACTTCACCGGGTTACGTCCACCGTAATTTTTGGCCAGCTGTTTCAGGACTTCGGCAATTTCATATCGCGCTTGTGCCGTATCCACGCAGGATATGGTTAATACCGCGCTAAAGCGTCCGTACGCCAATAGGCGCAATCCACATAAGTGGTTTCCTCTTTTTGTTCCCCGCCTGATTTGTACCGGCGGTTTATCGCCACCCTGAAATTGGTTACATTCCTGTCGTCTGCGACATTTCTCACGGTAGCATCTGCTACCAATCTTCCTGTGATTTCCATCTTGTAAAAAATTAATTGTTTAAAAAATCTGTTCTCCAAAGACCATTTCGGCAAAACCCTCATTTGGCCTTTGATAGAGGCAAAAAACTTGCGCGGGGGGCGAGCGGGGCAAGGCTGCCGCAAAAAATACGACCCGGAGCGCAGCGCAGGTGTGGAGATTTTTTAAAGCGGCACTCGCATGGCCTTGACCGCTGAAGAGGGGTAAATTTGCCTCAAGCAAAGGCTAAATGAAAAATATCAAAAACGCTGAAAGCAGTCCGCAAAGACCATGGAAAGAAAACTTATCCATGTCAAAGAAGGACTTTATCCGGACGAAAGGACAACTGCCCTTCCGGCTACCGTTGCCGGACGAGGCACCCGAAGGGCCAGGTTGGTCCTGACGGCCGGGTCGTTGACAAGATCGGGCGCAGGGCAGCTATCAGGAAAACTCCAAGACCGAGGCGGCAATGAAGTCGCAGCCGATCGTAGTTAAAGGAAGATGTTAAACATCGTTTTGCAAGTGATACACCTCCATCGTAAATTTCACATTAATTAAGGCTCGAAAGCAGCCTTATTATTCGCTAAACCGACCCAGCATATTAACCTCATTCATTGCCCATGAAATTACTTGTCCAATAAAGCAGTGTAGTTATCTAATAATGAAACTTATTTGGATAATTAAGCTTAATACATGGTATGAAAAGCATTTTGTATCCTTTAAAGTTCGAACCGATCTACCAGTATCGTTTATGGGGTGGCAGGAAATTAGAAAGCCTGCTCTCCAAACCCCTGCCAAAAGACGAACCCATCGGGGAGGCCTGGATACTTAGCGACCGAAAGGATCATGCCAGCAAGGTTTCTGAGGGGCCTTTACAGGGCTATACGGTCACTGAATTGATGAAACAGTATCCTGCTGAGTTAATGGGAAAATTAAAGAATCACTTTGACCGGTTTCCATTACTTTTGAAATTTTTAGACTGTAAAGAAGTGCTGTCAGTACAGGTACACCCATCAGACGATCAAAAGAAATATATCACCTACGGGGACACTGGGAAAACGGAAGCGTGGATAGTTTTGGAAACGGCAAAAGACAGCATGATATACGCCGGATTAACACCTGGAACTAACGAGCAGAATTTAAGTAAAGCGGTGCAAAGCAATGACGTAGAAAAGCACCTTCATAGCTTTATACCCAAACAGGGCGACGGGATATTTATCCATTCAGGCACGGTACATACCCTTAGAGGAGCGGTTGTTTTTGAAGTGCAGGAAAACAGTGATGTCACTTTCCGCCTGTATGACTGGGATCGTACTGATGCGAAGACCGGTAAGCACCGCGAGCTACAGGTAAATGAGGCGCTCGCCTGTATTGATTTTGAGCAGGTCAATATTGGGCCCGTAATACCTGTTGACGAAGGAGATCAAACTGAAAAACTATTCGATGACGAGCACTTTATAGTATGGCGTATACAAAACAAGTCCCTCTTTGCCATAGGCTGTATAAATGAGCCGCGCATCTTAGTTTGTATAAAAGGAAATGGCAAACTGTACTATGAGGAACATCATTTTAGTATAAATAAAGGTGATGTGATGCTGTTACCCGCATCTGTCGGACAGTGCAACTTTCAGCCAGATAGTGAAATCACACTGCTGGAAATAGCTATAACTGATAAACATATGCCGACAACTAAAACTCCATGAAAAAGCTAATTGTATTTGATCTGGACGGTACGCTTGCTGAAAGCAAAGCGGCTGTCGATAAAGAAATGGCAAAATTATTTCATGACTTGCTCAAAGTCGCGCGGATCGCCATTATATCCGGCGGTGCCTGGCCGCAATTTGAAAAACAGGTGATCGCCCACCTGCCGGCAGGAAGCGACCTTTCAAAATTGTCGATTTTGCCGACCTGTGGTACCCAATTTTATAGTTATGAAAAAAGTGACTGGAAGAAATTGTATGCCGAGAATTTTACGGATGCGCAAAAGCAGAAAATAGAAACTTCCTTAAAAAAAGCGGTTGAACAATCGGGTTTTAAAGCAGCAAAAACATGGGGCGATCAAATAGAAGACCGGGATAGCCAGATCACCTTTTCTGCGCTGGGGCAACAGGCACCACTGGAGCCAAAAAAGACCTGGGATCCTGATTTTAAAAAAAGGAAAAAGATAAAAGCCTTGCTGGAAAAAATGATCCCCGAATTCGCCATTAACCTGGGCGGCGCCACGTCTATAGATATTACCAAGCCGGGCATAGATAAAGCTTACGGAATGCATAAACTGGAAGAAGTACTCAAGATCGGCATAGTGGACATGCTTTTTATCGGCGATGCCTTATTTGAAGGAGGAAATGATCATCCGGCTAAAACCACTGGTGCGGACTGTATCCAGGTACGCGACCCCGAGGACACCAAAATTATTATTCAAACGATCATCACCTGCCAAAAATAATTGATGGAGCCATTACAATTGAAACGATCCATAAAAAACAGGATATTAAAAAAATCCCGTCCTAACCCCACTGATTGATTTATGATTTATAGATTGTTGCTTTGGGTATAAGTACCATGAATATTATAGTTTATACTATTTCCTGAGGCGTGATTGTTGGTTACACTGCCAGAACCGTTCCAGGTATGAATGCCACCCTCATAATTATTATTTACTGTATTACTGTCAATAGCGGCATTTGTTCCGGTAAATGAAATACCATCCCCGTGGGCACTAATATGGCTAACGCCGTTGTTGCTGACGGTATTGTTCCGGATAAGTATAACATCAGGTGAATCCTGGATCAGCATGCCGGCAATGGCATTGCCGGTTACCGTGTTCCCGGTTATAGTAATGTGATTACAAACTCCGGCCACGTGTATACCCGCCCCATAAGGAGAGCCGGTTAAAATATTGTCGCTGACTGTTGAGTAGGTAGATTCACGTACGTAAATATCATGATAATGTACCGTCTTACCATTGTTGTATAAGTTACAGTTCTGAACATAGGAGGTATCGACCCGTTTAATGTGTACGCCCATACCACCGCAATTGGTCACTTCCACATTGGATATTCTGACATTTTTAAAACGTTCACTGTATGCAACGATCCAAATTCCGGCGGAGGTCGAATCAGTGGATATACCGATGATCTTGATATTATGAACAGTAAGATTGGAAAGACCTTCCTTATCGGTAGTTATAATATTCATCGCAGTATTGGATTGAATGGTGGTGTTGAGATTGCCGGCACCATTCAAAGTAATATTTGCCTTCAAGCGGATGGGCGCCGTAATCGTCCAGGTCCCGCTTGCCAGATTAACTGTACCGCCCCCGCTTGCAGCAACAGTATCTATAGCGGCCTGTATGTTCCCGCCCAGCGGTACGGTTACAACTAAGCTGTTTAATGCCTGCTTACCCGCTTTAGGGCTGCCGACAGTCAAGAGGTTCGAATCCGTGTTTTTTTTACAGGAGATGGCCGATAGTATAACCATAGCGGTCATCCATGAAATTATTGTCTTCTTCATATTGTTTCGAATCAAAATAGATTGTAAATTAAAATAACCATTCCCGGAGTGGTAAGTCCGGGCCTTATAAAGCTGTTCCGTTATATATTTCAAAATAATGTTCCGGATCTCACCCCGGAACATCGTTACCTTAAGGTAATTAACTCACCATCAATCTCATACTGATGATGCCTTATCAGATACATGATGAAATGCTCTGTTAATACTTAATTTAAGGGTGGTATTTATAATGCCCTCAGCCAAACGACTAACATGCTTTGAGTGCTTTCCTAAAATTTCATGTTCATCGTTTTCCCTTCATACTGAATTACCTTATCCGCTTTTGCTGTAATTCCCAACCCTGTACCCCGCTGTTCATTAACCAGCACTACATTAAATGTGTGCTTTTTAAGCATTCCCGGAAATTTACCTTGGGTATCAGAAATAGTTAAACTGTGATTTTTATCATCCCAGGATAAAGTAAAAGTAGCATACGCTCCTTTTTCATAATCATAGCTATCATTTTCATCCT
>JAUCSE010000052.1 GCA_030445275.1 Mucilaginibacter sp. | reverse complement strand
TCGGCTAATGTAGTACCGATGGCACTAAAGAGAGATAGGATTTCATTATTTCTACCGACATTTTGCTCCTCCGGAGCAGCTTTTTTTAATTATTAGTTCATTGAAAAGATGTGTCCACACAGTAGCCCGTTGGGAGGGAATCACACAGGCCAACGCTTTAAATTTAGCCCTTCTCTCCAGATAGCAATCTGGATGGAGAGGATTAGGTCAGGCTTCTTTGCATTTTGCCTGTGAGGACACAGGCAACGAGGGGGATTTTGTAAAACCCGCAACAAATAGTAATTTAAAGCCATGTTAGCGTTTAACCAAAATTTGCAAAAGCTTTTTACCATCGCCCAAAAAACAACTAAAACGGGTATCGGCCTTATGTCGGGTACTTCGTTGGATGGGCTCGACATTGCTTTATGCAGTTTTACGGGCAGCGGTTTACAAACCCGGTTCAAATTGCTGCAGTTTATCACCATTCCCTATCCGCAAAATTTTAAGGATGAGGTGCAGCAGGTGTTTGCCCGTAAAACGGCAGACCTGGAAAAGGTTACATTATTAAACGCGTTTATAGGGAATTATCAAGGCGAACTGGTTTTGCAGGCGCTTGCAGGCTGGGGAGTAGCTCCTGATACGGTTGATTTTATTGCCAGTCACGGGCAAACCATATACCATGCTCCCAAGCGGCTTCATCAACAGGTAGGCTATCCAAATGCCACCCTGCAAATTGGCGATGGCGATCATCTGGCTGTAAAAACCGGGATACTAACCATAAGCGATTTTAGGCAGAAACACATAGCTGCCGGGGGCGAGGGTGCTCCGCTGGCCCTGTATGGCGATGTGTTATTAGGTAGCAAGGCTGGCGAGAACAGGATATTGCTTAATATTGGTGGCATTGCCAACCTCACCTACCTGCCTGCCGATGGGGATGTGACCAAAATTTTATGTACCGATATTGGTCCGGGAAATACGCTGATTGATGCAGCCTGCCGCAAATATTTTGGCAGAGCGTACGATGAGGATTCGGCTATTGCCTACAGCGGGAAAGTAAATGAAGATTTGCTCAACGCATTGCTCAATCATGCCTTCTTTGAAGAAGAATCGCCCAAAACTACCGGACCTGAGCTGTTCGGTTTAACTTATGTAGAACAAGCTCAGTTCAGGACAGGAACGGAACACATCCGGAATGAAGACCTGGTAAGTACCTTAAGTATGTTTACCGCTGTGGTTATAGAATCTTTTATCAAAACAACTATCGCAGCTGATAACCTGCACATATTTGTTAGCGGAGGCGGTGCAAGAAACCCTTTTATCATGACGTATTTGAAACAGGCTCTGGTCGACACTCCAATTACTGATACCGGCGGCCTGGGCATTGATCCTGATGCTAAGGAGGCTATACTATTTGCTTTATTAGGTAACGAGGCCCTGTGCGGCGAGCCTTTAACCATTGGCCATAATCCGGCGGTTTTGATGGGGAAATTTAGCTTTGGGGGGTAAAGGGAGACAATTCAAATTGTCGCGGGGGGAGACTCTCCCTGGCATCTCCGCCAGCCGGCGGATGGACAACCCTCTCTTCGGCTTCGCCGGAAAGAGGGTTTCGAGGCTTCTCCTCTCCATGCGTCATTGCGAGGTACGAAGCAATCTCTACATAGGCAAGTCTGGTCATTAAAGGTCACTCTGTACAGCATAGAGATTGCTTCGTACCTCGCAATGACGCATTTTTATTTGAATGCCCCCCTCTTTCCGCCGCAGGCGAAGAGAGGGGATCGAGCGAAGCGATGATCGGGTGAGTCGGTTCTGCGATATTTTGAACCCGATTAGATATTTAATATTCCTTTTAATAAACAATAAGCCTTATAACCGATAATTTGAAAATCAACACCTCATCTCACAAAACAAAACATACAATTCCTTACTTTTAATTGATATGCTGCCTTTACTCATTTCCGAACAAATTCGTCAGGCCGATGCCTACACCATAGCCCATGAGCCTATAACTTCTATCAACCTGATGGAACGGGCCTCCAAAGCGTTTGTGGGCTGGTTTATGAATCATTTTCCGGATAAAAAACAATCCATAGCCTTTTATTGCGGTACAGGCAACAATGGCGGCGATGGACTGGCCATAGCCAGGATACTTCATGAGCATCAATATAAAAAGCTGCATGTGCATATAGCCCGCTTTAGTGATAAGGCCTCTGATGATTTTAATGTGAACCTGGAACGTTTAAAGCAAACCAATATCCCGTTAACGGAAATAAATAAAGGAGAGGCGCTGCCGGACGATGACAGCCCGGTTATCATTGATGCCTTACTGGGCAGCGGACTGAATAAACCGCTTACCGGCGATTATGAACGATTGGTAAAACATGTTAATAGCCTTAACAAAGCTGTGGTCGCCATTGATGTGCCAACTGGTTTTTTTTCGGAGGGTGAGGTATTGCCCGATGCTGTAGCCATCAAAGCCGACCTGGTGATCACTTTTCAACAACCTAAGATCAATTTCTTATTGCCCGAATCAGCACCCTATATTAATTGCTGGGAAGCGGTGAACATTGGTATTGATGAACAATTTGTACAATCGTTAAATTCACCATATCAGTTTATAGAAGAGAGAGATGTCAGGACTGGATTAAAGCCCCGACGTAAGTTTAGTAACAAGGGAAGCTATGGACATACCCTGATCATAGCTGGCCAGGCAAAAACAATGGGAGCAGCATTGCTGAGCGCTTCAGCAGCCGCGCATGCCGGAGCCGGGTTAACCACCGCCTGCGTACCCGAAAGCGGACTTACTGCCTTAAATAGTTACCTGCCCGAAATTATGGCCATTATTAGAAATGATCATGACCTACCCGAAATTGAATGGGATAAGTTTAGTTCGGTAGCCGTTGGCCCCGGTTTGGGAAAGGGCGATGATGCCTTTGCTTTATTATCGGCCCTTATCAAAAACTATAAAAAGCCGGTAGTTATTGATGCCGATGCGCTTAATTTATTGGCAGATAACCAGGAACTATTGAAAAAATTGCCCTTCGGGAGCATTTTAACTCCCCATATGAAAGAGTTTGACCGGCTGTTTGGCGAGCATAAAAGCTGGTGGCAAAGGTTGCAAACCGGCATGGAGCAGGCTAAAAAGTTAAATATATATATCGTTTTAAAGAATGATTATACCATCACGATATCACCTGAGGGGAAAGCCTATTTTAATGCTACTGGTAATGCCGCCATGGCATCAGGAGGTATGGGCGATGTGCTTACCGGCATCATAGCTGCATTGCTGGCTCAACAATATACACCTTTACAGGCCTGCCTTATTGGTATTTATGTACACGGAAAAGCCGGGGATGAACTGGCGCTGCCAAATCGTTTGAATGTGGTTTTACCGGGTAAGCTTGCTGCCCAATTGCCGGTTACTATGGCAAAATTAATGGCATAAAAAAAACGGTTGCAAGTATCATACAACCGTTATTTTATTAACTATTAACTGATCTTATAAAGAACTAAATACTCAAATTTATGTGGTCGGATGTATGATATTAATCATGTTTTTCAATCTAACCATCTATAGGACGCTCGAACTATCCTAATAGTTACAAAAAAAATGAATTTTGGTTTTATTTTTGGTTAAATAACTGTTAAATAAAGTGATAAAGTGTCATTTTGTTTTTTAAAACGGTGAAAATCGACCAAAATTGCCTGTAAATGATAATAAAATAACCAGGAATGCTCAAAATGCAGCTAGTGCAATAAAACCGTGTTTTAACGTATAGTTTATAATTTAAAGGGAGGGGGAGGCTGAGCTATGATTAAAATTTACCCAGAACCATCATTTGATCCATGGTTGGATTAATGCTGCCGCCTTTTGGTTCAAGTGTTACGGCAAAGGCATCGGCCAGGGCAATTGATTTCATCTCCTTCATGTCGGTAGAGTCTTTGGTGGCATCAAACACACCCAGATCAACAGGTTTACCGCCCACTAATGCCCAAAGCTGGTATTGGTGGTCTTTATCATTTTGAGGCAACTTTACATTGCTCATATCTATCATTACTTTTTTCTTGGCCGCACTAAAAGCAAGTGTAACAGCCATAGTTGGATTTTTTGCGGTTCCCTGCAGCTTTAATAGTTTAAAGGAAGGATCGCGGAAAACGCTTAGTTCCCTATTCATTAAATTTACCCTATTGGTAAAATGCTGATTTTGCAATTGTAAACTCAGCAGCTGGCCATTTGTATCCTGCAGGCGGTTGTATACGCTTAATAATGCAATGGTGCTGGCTATTAATAAGGCAACGCTTGCTGCAAAGGCGTATTTATAAAAGTTGTTTCCTGTGCGTACGGGTAAAGCTGTAACGTTGTCTTCATCATCATATGAATCACTTTCCTGATGAGATGGGGCGGCTGTAAAATTATTATCGTCGCCCAGATTAGTAAGGGTGCTGCCTAATATCCGGCTGCGTAAATTTTCGGCTGGTTCAATTGCGTTTTCTTGTGCATATAGTTCCATTGACCGCTCAATTGCATCCAACTCTGCTTTTATAGCCGGATGTTTTAAAGCCATCGCCTCCACCTGCAGCTTTTCGTCTGGGGTTACATCCCCCAGAACGTAAAGTTCCAGTATGCCGGTTTCTATATATGCTTTTATCTCTTCCACTTTAATTAAAATGTTTTCTGAGTTGCTGTATGCCCATTCGTAAGCGTGTTTTAATGGTACCAAGCGGAATGCCTAATTCATCAGCTGCTTCAACATGTGTATAGCCCTTAAAATAAATCAGATCGATGATCGATTTCTGTTCAGGCTTTAAGGTTTGTACTAAATCTTTAACACCCACCAACTCAGGCTTGTAAGCCGTGTTTCTTTGTTCGTCAATGGAAGTTACGTTATTTTCAATCTCCTGGTTTTTATTTTGGTTCTTAAAATCTTTTGATCTTATTTTATCAATTGCCAGGTTACGCGCTATATTAACCATCCAGGTAAATAAGCGGCCTTTTTCAGTGCTGTAGCTTGAAAAGGAGTGCCAGATTTTTACAAAAGCTTCCTGTAAAACATCTTCGGCTATGGCAGTATCAATAACAATACGCGAAATTACGCCATACAATGAAGCCGAATACATATCATATAACGCTTCAATGGCGATTTTCTCCCGATTTCTCAGTGAAAGTATCAGTTCATCTTCTGAAAGCGATATTTTATGTTTCTTACTCAAGTAGGTGAATATATAAAGGAATTATCATATATCAAACAGATGTTTTTCTGCATGATAGGATGAACGTACCAGCGGGCCGCTCTCTACGTATTTAAAACCTTTATCTAATCCAAATTGTTTGAGCCGGGCAAACTGGTCGGGGTGTATCCAGTCAATTACCGGGTGGTGGTTGCGTGTTGGCTGTAAGTATTGGCCCAATGTCAGGATATGCACACCGGCTGCCAGCAAATCGTCCATGGCTTCCAGAATATCATCCTCGGTTTCGCCCAGGCCAAGCATAATGCCCGATTTGGTTCGCAAACCAGCTTCTGATACATGTTTGAGCGCTTCAAGACTACGATCATATTTGGCCTGTATACGCACCTCTTTGGTAAGGCGGCGTACGGTTTCCAGATTGTGTGATACTACCTCGGGACGTGTTTCTAAAACGCGGGCCAGGTTATCCCAGTTGCCTCTGAAATCGGGCAGCAGGGTTTCTAAAGTGGTATCAGGACTTTCGCGACGTATAGCGTTGATGGTTTCGGCCCAGATGATGGATCCGCCATCTTTCAGGTCGTCACGGTCAACCGAAGTTATTACGCAATGTTTTACCTGCATTAATTTTACTGAGGTTGCCACACGGTTTGGCTCATCAACATCAACAGCTAATGGCCTGCCGGTTGCTACCGCGCAAAACGAGCAAGAGCGGGTACAAATATTACCCAATATCATAAAGGTAGCTGTGCCGGCTCCCCAGCACTCGCCCATGTTAGGGCAATTACCACTTTCGCAAATGGTATGCAGCTTATGCTCATCAACCAAACTGCGTACATGTGTATACTCTTTTCCAATAGGAAGCTTAACCCTAAGCCAATCTGGCTTGCGTTGGGGTTGTTGGCTAACAGCAGGAACTACCGGCAAATCAATCATGGCACAAATGTAGTTAAAAACCAAATAACCCTTTATGGGGTAGGTGGTAAGTTTTACGAATAAATTATAAATGGCGCTTGGAATCAAGAGATAAGAGTCAGGACAAAAGAGCCCCCGCGCGTCATTGAGGTACGAAGCAATCTCTATGCTATACAGATGAAAGTAAGCTGTCATGCTGAGCCACGTCGAAGCATGGTGGGCAAGCCTCTACGCGCGATCCTTCGACAAGCTCAGGATGACAGGCCATCTTTATTGCTTCGTACCTCGCAATGACGCGTGGAGAAAGATTCTCGAAACTATTTATAAAATTCCTTAAAATGCTAATTTAAAACCGATAAGGCTTCTTCGATAGAGATACCACCGTGCGATTGGTCAAGTATGCATTCGCCATCTTTGATCAGTAATAACTGGGGCGATTCGTGATGTACCTGGAAAAGTTGTGCAACCTGGGCAGAAAGCTCGCGGTAATTGATGAGATCTAAAAAATATAGGGGCATGTCTTCCGGAAGATCCTCCCAGTCGAGCTCAAAACGCCTTTTTGCCATCATGCTGATGGAGCAACGGGTGCTATGTTTAAATATCAGGCTGTAACCCTGGTATTGTTTAATGCTATTCAATTGATCTGCCGACTCCAACGATATCCAATTCATACAGTTAATTATATAGTATACAGTGTTATAAGTGTAATTAAAACACAAAATAACACAAAAAACTTGCTATAGCTTTAAACGAAAATAAAAAATGACAATTGCCTGTTAACGACCACTTTTAGGATACGAACCGTAAGCAGGGCATAGTTTATTGGAGCATGACGAGATCGCGCATCCAACTAGCAGGGCTAAAAACGTTATGTAAATAATTTTTTTCATCGTATAATATTAAACAGTTTTACGTTGATCAGCTATTTAATGTTTCGGCAAGATTGGCCATTTTTATGGCTGTAATAGCCGCTTCGTCGCCTTTGTTACCATGTTTGCCACCGGCACGGTCAATAGCCTGCTGCTGGTTATCGGTGGTTAACACACCAAATATAACAGGTTTTGAATATTTTATAGCAACATTGCTTATACCATTTGCTACAGCATTGCAAATAAAATCAAAATGGCGGGTTTCGCCCTGTATCACACAGCCCAAACAGATCACGGCATCAAACTTACCGGTTTTAAGTAACAAATCTGCACCTGATGTCAGTTCAAAACTGCCCGGTACGGGATGGGTAACAATATTTTCGGGCAATGCACCATTGTTTACAAGGCTGTTATAAGCGCCCTGTAATAAGGCATTGGTAATTTCGGCGTTCCATTCGGCTACAACAATGCCAAAACGGTATGCTGTTGCTGATGGTATTTCAGTTTGCGAAAAATCAGATAGGTTTTTAAGCTGTGTAGCCATATTCTTTGATTTTTAGACTATTGTTTGTTTGTTAATAATGGTGTTAAAGAGGGCTTCGCCGTTTCGGAATTCGGATTTATTATTTGGGAATTGTCTATTCAAAAAAAATGTTCGATTCTGAATTTATAAAGTAAGTGTATCCTATCTTATAAATCAGAAATCGAACATCCCAAATCCGAAATTAAAATTAAAGTTTTGCTTCGGCGCGTGCTATATATTCGTCAATGTTTTGTGCTTCGGCGCTTTCAGGATATTCTGTTTTTATCCTTTTGTAAGTTTCACCTGCCGATTTGCTGTTTTTTTGCTCCTCGTAAACCAGGCCAAGTTTCTTTAAATAAAATGGCGATAAAAATTTATTTTTTGCTTTATCAATAGCCTTGTTAAAATAAGTGGCTGCTTTTTCATAGTCTTTTAATTCAACATATGCATCACCAGTGCTGCCATAAGCTTCGGCGGCTACCATATTGTCATCGCCACGGTAATTGTTCAGGTTGTCAATGGCTTTGCGGAACTCACCTTTGTTTAAATAAGCAGTGCCTAAATAAAAATAAGCCAGGTTAGCAGCCTTGGTATTGCTGTATTCGCTGATTATTTTTTCGAAACCAGGGTAGCTGGCATCGCCTTTGATGGCTTTATCCCACTCTTTTTTAGTCCAAAAATCCTGCGCAACGTGCATTTGATCAGCAGCAGTTATTTCGCGTGGACCTAAATACACCTTCAGGTATAAAAAGTAAATAACGATAAGGGCAATAACGGCCCCACCTATAAATAATAGGCTTTTTTGATTCTCGCGCACGAAGTTGCCGCTTTGCCCGAACTTAGTTTCTGGCGCTGCAACTTTAGTATTCGCCTGGATTTTTGACATTGTTGTTACAAAATTAAGTTTGCAAAGTTACGGTTTTCAAAATTTCTGACAAGAGCTTTTAAATTAAATAATTAAATAGTAGGTAATTGCCTCCATTATACAGAAGATTATTGGGGATTAAGGGGTTATATGGGCTTTTATTATCTGTTTTTTGTCTGAACCGGGGGGGCGATTAAGAGATTTGTACGTAGTTTACTCACCCCGCCAACTCCGCCGGCTGGCGGATGGGCCCCCCTCTCTTCGCCTGCGGCAGAAAGAGGGGGCTTAAATATAGTTTGTCATGCTGAACGTAGTGAAGCATCTATTATTCGCTATGTGTGTTTTCGATTAGATCCTTCACTACGTTCAGGATGACAATTTAATAATGGGATTTCCTTAACCCTCTTTCCGCTGCAGGCTAAGAGGAGGGTGGTCGAGCGCAGCGATGACCGGGTGAGTCAAATCGCCGGCTTTGTCTGAACCGGGATTTTTCACATGTTATTTGTTTTCAAAGGAGTTCAAGAGGGCTTCGCCGTTAAGCAGATTAACGGATTCTTCGGATTTTTGTATCAAGGTAAGTCCTTTAATCCGATGAACCCCGGTTCAGACAAATATTATCGTTCAAGCCCTGCATTAATTACAAAAAAGATAAGATACATTTACTATACGATAGCTATGGAGAAATTACCTTTTGATACCACCAGCCTTGATGCCGATGATGTGCAGGCACTTGAGGCAAGTTATAAAGCAATTAAAGACAACTTTAAGGTTGGCCTAACCAATGATGATGTTATCAAACTAAAAGAATTTGATGTGTTTAGTAATTACCCTAAGGCAACTATCGGGGGGACTCTTTTAATCAACCATCCGGAAAGTGGATGCTATCTTACCTATGTAAAAATTAATACAACTATACAAACAGGGCGAGGCCCGGGGGCGGCTATAAGTTATTATAGGTATCAGCTATGGGCATCAGCAACATTACGTAATGATTTTGGGCGGGTAATAATAAGGCGGGAATCGTTTGTTGACAAAATCTTAAACCTGGTACACCCCGCAGAGCTACATTTTAAGGATGATGCAACTTTTAGCAGTCGGTTTTACGTGGTTGCCAATGATAAAGAGAAAGCCACCCAGGCTATGACCAGTAATTTTAGGGCTGCCATCAGGAACATCCAACTGGATGATTTTATGATAGAGATAGTGAACAGCACGTTGATCATTGGCAGTAATCAACTTATTACTCCAGAACAGGCGGTTTATTTGGCAGATTTTGCAAGTAAATTATCCGTGATCAGGTGATGTTGTAAAAAATATGTTGTCATGCTGAACGGAGTGAAGCATCTATTTGCCAACAAGCATATCACTGAATAGATCCTTCGTTCCTCAGGATAACAATTTCTATTAGTCCTTGATCCACTTTCCAAATCCCCTCTTTCCGGCGAAGCCGAAGAGGGGTTGGTCAAGCACAGCGATGACCGGGTGAGTAAAATCGTCAGATTTTGTCTGAACCGGGATTTTTCACATGTTATTTGTTTTCAAAGGAGTTCAAGAGGGCTTCGCCGTTCATCGGATTTTTCAGATTTCAGAATTTTCTTTATCATAACCCAAAAATCGGAGCAATCCTTTAATCCGCTTAATCCCGGTTCAGACAAAAACATAATCCGAAAATCATGTAAATCATGGTTCGAAATTTCCCAATCAACCATCAAAAATGACTAAATTTGCCATCCCATTATGTATTTGCAGCAGCTATCAGTTATCAATTTTAAAAATTACGAAGAGGCCGAACTGGTTTTTAGTGAGGGGGTAAATGCCTTTGCCGGAAATAATGGTGCGGGCAAAACCAATCTGCTCGATGCTATTCATTACCTGTCGCTTTGTAAAAGTTATTTTAACCCGATTGATAGTCAGCAAATAAAGCAGGGGACAGATTTTTTTATTATCACCGGGGTGTTTAACAAAAATGAACAAACCGAGGCGGTGGCCTGTTCTGTTAAACGCAATCAGAAAAAACAATTTAAACGCAACAAGAAGGATTACCAGCGCCTGGCAGATCATATTGGTTTGTTGCCGCTGGTGATGATATCGCCATACGATACCAGTATTATTACCGAGGGCAGCGAGGAGCGCCGTAAGTTTATTGACAACGTCATATCGCAAACTGACAACTATTACCTTGATGAACTGATTACTTATAATAAGGTGTTGGCCAATCGCAACGCGCTGTTAAAGCTCATTGCCGATACCGGCCGGTACGACCCCAGTTTACTGGAAGTGCTTGATGAGCAGTTAACCAGCTCTGGCAACCGCATTTTTGAAAGGCGAAAGGCCTTTATGGGAAATTTTACCGCTATATTTAATAAGCATTACAGCTTTTTGAGTGGTGATGCCGAGCAGGTAGAATTGGCCTATGAATCGCAGTTGCTGCTAGACGATTTTGCGGCATTACTGAAAAGGAATGTGGAGCGCGACAGGGCGCTGGAACGTACCACAACAGGGATACATAAAGACGATCTGCAGTTTAATATACATGGAATGCCCATGAAAAAATTTGGTTCGCAGGGGCAGCAAAAGTCGTTTTTAATTGCGTTGAAACTGGCACAGTATACCTTTTTATATCAGCAAAAAGGGTTTAAGCCATTGCTGCTGTTGGATGATATTTTTGATAAGCTGGATGACGACCGGGTTACCAAACTAATGAAAATGGTATCAAACAATGATTTTGGGCAGGTGTTTATTACGGATACCAGTGTGAGCCGGGTTGAAAATATTTTTAATAAAATAGCGGTGGGTGTAAAACTATTTAAAGTAACAGGAGGGGCAATTGATGCGTAAAGCAAATGATAAATCGATAAAGGATGCTATTGAGCAAATGCTGAACGTTTACAAAATTAAACGCCGCTTTGATGAAACCGCTGTGGTGAACTTTTGGCCTGAGCTGGTTGGCAAGCCGGTAGCCAACCGTACAAAAGAGTTATTTATCCGCGATAAAAAATTGTTTCTGCGTATTGAATCGTCGGTAATAAAAAACGAGCTGATGATGATGCGTGCGCAGATCATAGATAAGATAAACGAAAAAGCGAACAGTATACTGGTTGAGGAAGTTATTTTTCTTTAGAAAAACGGAACTTTTGTTTGATGCCGATATCGTCATTCATCCAGGAATATACTAAAATAAACAGACCAGGCAGGAGAATGGCGAGCTGAACATCGGAATGCAAATTATATAGCCTTATGCTTAATGCTACTAAGCATACCATAACCAAAAGGTATATGATAAATTTCAAAAACAGCTTCATGTAATTAACTTTTAGGAAACTCTGGTTTACTGGTTGCTACAGGGGGTAACAAATAGGAATCTATTCTGTTTTGTAAATCTACAAAACATATACCAGAAAAAAACAAAAAATATAAGGGCCATAATGCGAACATTACGGCCCTTATATATTGTTTAAAGATTAAAATTTTTCGAAAGCCGAAAAGAAGAAACTACCTTCAATTTCAGCGTTTTCGTCAGAGTCTGAACCATGAACCGCGTTGGCCTCAATTGATTTGGCAAACAGGTTGCGGATAGTACCTTCTTCGGCTTTAGCCGGATCAGTAGCGCCAATCAGCTTACGGAAATCTTCAACGGCGTTATCTTTTTCTAATATAGCAGCTACAATTGGTCCTGATGACATGAAGTTAACCAGGTCCTTGTAAAAAGGGCGTTCTTTATGTACTTCATAAAACTGACCTGCTTTTTCAGTGCTTAATGCAGTATATTTCAGGGCGATCAATTTAAATCCGCTCTTGGTTATCTTGTCTACAATTGCACCAATATGCCCGTTTGCTACAGCATCAGGCTTTATCATGGTAAATGTTCTGTTCGTTTTCATTCTTGCTTTTTAAAATTGGGGCAAAATTAAGGTTTTACATCTGTAACATAAAGCTTTTTGAATTAAATTAGATGGTTTGTATTTAATTTATTTATTTAGCTTTGCAACTCTTTTTTAAAATTGATGTTAGATTTAGCAGCGCTTACAACCCTTTTAGCACAACCTCAAAAAATAGTGATCACCACTCATCACAAGCCTGATGGTGATGCTATGGGCTCGTCATTAGGATTGTACAATTACCTGATACAACAGGGGCATCATACCAAGGTAATTACCCCTACTGATTATCCTGATTTTTTAAGCTGGTTGCCTGGTAATGATGAAGTTATCATTTATACAGAGCAAACCGAACTGGCTGCTACGTTAATTGCAGAAGCGCAACTGATATTTTGTCTAGACTTTAATGCCCTGGGCCGTATTAACGAAATGGGTGTGCTGGTAGGCGAAAGCAGGGCTTATAAGATCATGATTGATCATCACCTGGAGCCCGAAGATTTTGACGATTACAGGCACTGGAACATCAATGCCTGCGCCGCTGCCCAGCTGGTATATGATTTTATTGTTAATGAGCTGCATCACCCTGAACTAATTAATAAAGACGTAGCCACCTGTTTATATACAGGTATCATGACCGATTCTG
The DNA here is from genome assembly GCA_030445275.1 of Mucilaginibacter sp. Classification (GTDB taxonomy): domain Bacteria; phylum Bacteroidota; class Bacteroidia; order Sphingobacteriales; family Sphingobacteriaceae; genus Mucilaginibacter. The sequence continues at coordinate 62,953 of JAUCSE010000052.1, read as the reverse complement.
CATCGTTCAGGCTACCAAATACCTCTTCAACAGTGCACCGCATAGTGGCCGATTTGATTGATGCCGGCGCGGTTAACTGGCATATACATGAGCTGGTATACAATAGCGCATCTGAAGGCCGGTTGCGGTTTTTGGGTCATTGCCTGGCCAACTGCCTGGAGGTTTTGCCCGAGTACAATACCGCGATTATTGCAGTGAGTAAAGACGATCTGGAAAAATATGACGTTGATACTGGTGATACCGAAGGTATAGTGAACTATGCTTTATCAATGGGTAGCATCCGTTTGGCCGCGTTTATAGTAGAGCGCCGCGACAGGGTAAAACTCTCTTTACGTTCAAAAGGGGAGTTTCCGGCAAATGAGATCTGCAAAAAATATTTTAGTGGCGGCGGTCACCGCAATGCGGCCGGCGGTCATTCAAATGATAGCCTTGAACAGGTTATACAACAATTTAAACAAATATTACCGGAATATAAAAAACTATTAATACAGTAAAAAACTAAAAATGAAAAGAAAATTAATGTTCTTGTCTCTTGCGGCTATAGGTTTAGCAAGTTGCAACGGTGGGTTTAAACAAGGAGATGGCGGCTTACTTTACAACATTCACAGCTCAAAAGGCGGGGCAAAAATCAAAGAAGGCGATTTTGTAAGCCTTAACATGGTGGTTAAAACCGATGGTGACTCTGTATTGAACAGCACTTATGAAAGCGGTCAGCCATCAAGAATGGCCATGCCTAAAGCACAGTCAAAAGGTGATATTGTTGCCGGTATTGGTTTACTTGGCGAAGGCGATAGCGCGACTTTTAAAATTGCCGCCGATTCATTATTTAAAGGTGGTCAGCAACGTCCTCCGGGCTTCAAAAGCAAATACGTAGTGTTCCAGATCAAAATTGAGAAGGTAATTGCTAAGGGTTCACTTAATCCACAGGTTTGGCAAGGTCGTATTACCGATTATATTAAATCGCAAGGTGAGGCTGCTAAAGCACAAGAGCCTGTTAAGATCAAAAAATACATTGCTGATCATAACTTAAAACTTGAAAAAACACCGTCAGGTTTACTATATGTAATTACCAACCCTGGAACTGGCGAAAAACCAGCTGTACATGATACTGCTGTTGTAAACTACACAGGTAAACAAGTGAATGAAAAAGTATTTGATACCAGCGTAAAAGAAGTTGCAACAAAAGCAAAATTGCAGGTTGACCCAATGCGTCAGTATGCACCTATCCGTATCCCTGTTGGCGAAGGTAAAGTAATACCAGGTTGGGACGAAGGTTTGCAATTGTTAAACAAAGGCGCGAAAGCTATATTCATTATTCCGTCTGATATTGCTTATAAAGATCAGGGAATAGGCCCAATTGGTCCATATACACCATTGGTATTTGAAATGGAAATGGTAAACATTGTTAAACCAAATCCAAATGCTCCAAAACCGGCTGCTCCGCAATTTGCAACACCGCCGCCAGCAACCAAATAATTAAAAAAACTGATACAGCCTTCTTGACCACTGGTCGGGGAGGCTTTTTTTTACTTACTATGAAAAGTCCTGTTTATTTCCTGTTGCCTTTGTTTGCCATACTTACTTTGGGCGCTCATGCGCAGCAAACATCAGATTTGAAGCGTACGGCCAACGGTGCATTGTACCAGATATTTACCAATAACACCGGCCCTAAGGCAAAGCTGAACGATGTAATCACCTTTAATTTTATCCAGAAAACGGATAAGGATTCCATACTGTTTAACACGTATAAGGCTGGCCGTCCTGTGCAGGCGCAAATACAAGCCCCACAAAATGTTGGCGACCTGATGGAGGTATTCCCTTTGCTGTGCGTTAAAGACAGCGCCCTGGTTAAAGTGCCTACCGATTCTGTTTTTAAAGGTCATGAAGAGTCGCGCCCGCCATTTTTTCCGAAGGGCAGTTATTTAACATTCGTCCTTAAAATTGAGAAGGTACAAACGCTAACCGATGCCATCACCGAAAAAAGAGCCGAGGCTCAAAAACTGAAGGATGATGAAGCTGCTACCGCCAACAAGTATATAATGGCAAATAAGCTGATACCGGTAACAACAACCTCAGGTTTAAAGTATGTGGTTACCCAGCCATCGGTAAAACGTAAACCCTTAGCAGGCGATACGGTATTGGTAAATTATACCGGCCGTATATTGAGTGGTAAAGTTTTTGACTCGAGCATTGAGGCCGAAGCCAAAAGTGCAGGTTTGGATCAGCCGGGACGTAAGTACGAACCTATAAGTGTTGTGGTTGGGCAGGGCCAGGTAATACCGGGTTGGGACGAGGGCTTGCTTTTATTGAATGAGGGTTCGAAAGCTACCTTCATCATACCATCAGGTCTGGCATATGGCGAAAAGGGTGCTGGACAGGATATTCCGCCATACAGCACACTGGTATTCAATATACAAGTGGTAAAAGTAAAACCAATTAAACATGCGTCTGCAAAAACAGGCGTTGTGAATCCGGCTAAAAAGCGGGTGTATAAAAAACCATTGACTACAAAGAAAAATTAATGAAAAGCCTTCTGTCAAAAACAGAAGGCTTTTTTACTTTTGCACTATGGTATTAACCGACACGCATACCCATCTGTATTACGAAACCATTGCCGGTAAACGCGCCGAACTGATGGAACGCTGCATCAGCAACAACATTAACCGTTTATTTTTACCCAATGTTGATATGGCATCTGTGCCTCTGTTGTTTGACCTGGTGCATGCCTATCCTGATCAGTGTTTCGCCATGCTGGGCCTGCATCCCTGCTCGGTAAAGGAAAACTGGGAGCAGGAGTTAAGCGATATTAAAGCGGCACATCAACAAAACGAAATTGTGGCCATTGGCGAAATTGGCATCGACCTGTATTGGGACAAAACTTTTTTAGCCGAACAAATAACCGCCTTCCGCCAGCAGATCAGCTGGGCAAAAAGCCTCAAACTACCCATCGTTATTCACTGTCGTGATGCCTTTAATGAGGTATATGAAGTATTACTGCAAGAGCAGGACGATGACCTGCGGGGCATATTCCATTGTTTTACAGGTACCCTTGAACAGGCCCAAAAAATAACGGCGCTGGGCTTTTACCTGGGCATAGGCGGGGTGGTTACTTATAAAAATGCGGGTCTGGATAAAATCATTCCTGAAATCGACCTAAAGCATATAGTTTTAGAAACAGATTCTCCTTATCTTACGCCCGTTCCGTTCCGTGGCAAACCTAATGAAAGTTCGTACTTGATTTATATAGCACAAAAAGTGGCGGAACTGCATCAAACAGATGTAGATACGGTAGCCCGCATTACTACCGAAAATTCAAAACTACTGTTTGGTATATAATATATTTTTTGATTTAATACAGCACAAACCTACTAATGAGCCAGATACTGATCATCTACACCGGAGGGACAATTGGAATGATGACCGATCCTGTAACCAAGGTGCTTAAACCTATAAACTTTGAGCAAATAATGGACAATGTACCCGAATTGGAGAAACTTAATTGCAGAATTAAGGTACACTCCTTTGAGGAAATCATTGATTCATCAAACATGAACCCGGTTATCTGGAGCGAACTGGCTAGTTTAATTCAATCCAACTATCATGATAATGATGGTTTTGTGATTCTGCATGGCTCAGATACCATGGCCTATACCGCGTCGGCGCTAAGCTTTATGCTCGAAAACCTGGGTAAGCCTGTCATATTCACGGGCTCACAACTACCCATAAGCGCTATCCGTACCGATGCCAAGGAAAACCTGATGACGGCTATCGAAATTGCAAAAGCAAAAAAAGGCGACCGCGCGCGCGTGCCCGAGGTTTGTATATATTTTGATTATAAACTGTTTAGGGGTAACCGGGCATTTAAATATAACTCTTCAAAATTTGAGGCATTCCGCTCGCCTAACTATCCCATACTGGCCGAGTCTGGTGTTCACCTGCGTTTTAGTGCCAATGACATCAGGCACCCGGAGGAAGGATCAGAACTCATCATCCATAATAACCTGATCAGCGATGTAGCGGTATTAAAGCTGTATCCTGGTATTGGTGTCAAGGTAGTTGAAACTATTTTAAATGCTGATGTAAGAGGCATTGTGATGGAAACATTTGGCGCGGGCAATACCACTACCGACAGCTGGTTCATTGACCTGCTCAAAGGCGCTATTGACAGCGGTAAGGTTATTGTAGATATTTCGCAATGTAAGGTAGGCACGGTTGAACTGGGGCGTTACGAAACCAGCCGTGCACTCAAAGATTTGGGCGTAGCCAACGGTTATGACATGACCTTTGAGTCGGCAGTAACCAAAATGATGTACCTGCTGGGTATGTTTGATGATCCGGCAATGGTTAAACATTATATGGAGCTTGATATTCGCGGTGAGATTACGGTTTCGTAAGTTTTGTTTACTGTATGTTCTCCTCCACGTCATTGCGATCCGCCGGCTGGCGGAGTGGCAATCCCAGATTTACAGCGCGAATTAGTATACCGCTATGCCCCTGCTTGCGCTCAAGGCCACCATGTTCAGCCTGATTTCGCCCGAAGCGAGCTGCGAAAAACCATCACGTCATTGCGAGGTACGAAGACAACCGACCGGAGGGAGCTCATTAATACCGATAAAAACAAACACAACATTAATAATCTCTATACTATATAGAGCGAATACCTAAGTGATGAAGCTACCTGCGTAGAGATTGCTTCGTACCTCGTAATAACGCGTTTTTTATTGATCAAAATATTCTTTGATTAATCACCACCATAAACCCCTCTTTAAATTTTTCACTTATAGGGATATGCTTATCGCCGATGTATACGTGGTTATCCTGAATTTTATTGAGTTGTTTGGTGTTTACAATATAGGAGTTATGCACTCTTACAAACGGCAGACTAAGCTGTTCTTCAATATCTTTTAAACGCCGGTAAATGAGCAATTGATCGGTCTGAGTTACTACCCTTACATATTCCTTTTCGCCCTCAAAATACAGGATGTGCTCCAATAATATTTTGCGGAGCATCTTGCCCGATTTTACAAAAAAGTATTCCTGATCGGTCTGCACCGGGACCTTTTCGGCAGGCAGGCTCTTGTTAAAGTGCGACTCTATTTTTTGCATAGCCGCCAGGAAACGTTTCAGCGTTATGGGCTTTAGCAGGTAATCAATAGTTTGAAAAGTATAGCTTTCTGCGGCAAATTCAGAATAGGCTGTTGTAAAAACAATTTTGGTATCAGAGGGTAATAGCCCGGCAAGCTCCATACCGCTCAGGTGGGGCATGTTGATATCTAAAAATATAAAATCGACCTTGTGTTGGTTATCCTTTAAAAACGCGAGCGCCTCTAGTCCATTGTAGCACTTTGTTAAAAGCTGCCATTGGGTAGTTTGGGCAATCAGCATCTCCAGCAGTTTTACCGCGTTGGGCTCGTCATCAATAATAATACAACTTAAATTCACGCTAAAGGGATTTTTAAGAAAGCAGTATATGATTGTTCATTTTTATTAATATCCAGTTCATAATTGGTTTGGTAAAGCAAGGTAAGCCTTTTACGTAAATTAACTATCCCAAAACCACTGTTACCGTTTTGTTTGGGTTTGGCGTGTACGCGGTTGCTGGTTTCAAACAGCAGGTAATTATCCTGTTGGACCAATGAAATTCGGATGCAGTTATCCAGGCTTGATTTATCAATGCCGTGTTTAAAAATATTCTCCACAAAGGTCATCATCAGCATGGGTGGGATGCGCAGGTCGGCGTTAAACTCTTTTTTAAAGCTAATCTGGATCTCATGTCTGATGCGGATTTTTTCCAGTTCAATATAGTTTTCAATAAATTTAACTTCGGTGGTAATGGCTACCTCATCCAAAGGGCTTTCGTCCACAAAATACCGCATAATGTCTGACAGGCGCTCGATCAAAGCGGCCGTTCTTGGGGCCTCACGATAAGCCTCGTAGTAAATATTATTTAGCGTATTGAACAAAAAGTGCGGCTGCACCTGCGACTTTAAAAGATTCAGTTCGGCCTGACTTTTTTGTACAATGATCTCTTCCGTTTGTTGTTTGAGTGTAAAGTAGGCTATCGCTATGCGGAAAATAAAACTGAGTGCAAATATCAGGATACCTGCTACAGAATATTGTAACAGGTGAAGGAATGTTATGGATTCAATATGCTCAGAGGGCTTAATAAAATACTTATTATAGATAATGGTGGTTATATAGCCCCTTGCCATTCCCGTTAGCAATAAAAGCAACACCGCCAGCAATACATACCAGACATATTTTTTGGTGAGATAAAAACGCGGGTATAAAAACAGGATGTTACCATAAATAATAGCCACATAATAGGCTGTGTATATAGCCGCAAGCATGGCCGACCAATGAAGGCCATCCATGGGTATTAAGGAGAGAAAAATAATAATAGAAACAGAAACCCAAACCAACCATTGAAGCTGGTTAATGGTTGCCTTACTTTTAAGCAATTGCATGCATAAAATTACAAAGCTTTTTGGTGTTCCGGTCTATTTTTCAACGATAGCCATTGTTTATTAAACCAAGGGGTAATAAATTAAACCTGGGTTACCTGGCTTATTGATTGAATGGATAATGCCAGCGGTTAAAAAAAGAAACAAGGTAGTTGAATTGATTCTTTGAGCTGATGAATAAAAGGCAGTTTTAATCAATAATTTAAAAACCCTGCATCAAAAACAAATAACTATTATGAAAACCGACTGCTTCTCCATCACAAAAACTATCCTGGCAAGTTTGGCCCTGTTGTGGTCATTGCTGGGTAACTCAAGGCCGGTATGGGCGCAAACAGATACCATACGCCTTCATGATAAGCGACTGATGACCCAGGTTTTACAACCCGGTAACAAGCAATACCTGGTATATTTTCAAAGCATGAAGAATAAAAAGAATTTACGTTTCTGGTTCTGGCTGCGTAATATCGCCATAGAAACCAAAAACGGTGAAAAGGTTTTTACCATCAGTCAAAACTGGTATGGTAGTGATAGTACATCGTACCGGTCTGTTTACTCCATTAACAAAATGGCCGATTTTGCACCGGTTTACCATGCCGAAACCAAGGGCGGTAAAACTCAGGCCTATAACTGGGGCGCTACTAAAATTACCGGTGCCGATACAGTAAAGGACAATGCGGGTAAAGATTTTTCGCTTGATTTTAAACAGCCCAATTTTAACTGGAACCTGGATATTGAAACCTTTGAAATGCTGCCCCTGGCAGCTGGTAAAACCTTTGCCATTAATTTTTATGATGCCGGTTTGCAACCCCCTGCATATATGTTGTATAAAGTAGCCGGCAGCGAGGTGCTCAGTACTTTAAATAATGACAAGGTTGATTGCTGGAAACTGTTTACCGAAGGCGATTCGCAGGGTAAGCACTACACACAGACTTTTTGGATAAGCAAAAAAGGGCACGAGTTTTTAAAAGAGGAAGACAGTTTTGATGGCGGCTATCGCTATAAAATAAAGCTCTCAGGAGCAGCTCCTGATCTGTTAAAAAGGTTTACGAAATAAAAGTGGATTAAGGGTTCATGTAATAGTACAACCAACGCGTCATTGCGAGGTACGAAGCAATCTCTATGCTGTACAGAGCGAGGAACTAAGTAGTAAACTAGCATAATTGATCTGCCTATGTAGAGATTATTAACGCTGTGTTTGTTTTTATTGGTATTAATGAGCTCCCTCCGGTCGGTTGTCTTTGTCGCTCCTCCTCGCAATGACATGTTTTTTTATTTCCCCAACAAAAAAGGCAGCAGTTTTATACTGCTGCCTAACGATAGATTTAGGTTAAAATATTTTAAAAAAGGGTTATATTTTAAAATCCATGGGCTAAACGGAGCGTCATCATACCATAATTCAAATGACTTTCTGTGAAATTTTCGTAGCGAAGGCCAACATCCCACGAGTTTGTGGCATAACCAATACCTGGGGATAAGATCAGTTTAACAGGCCCGCCGGGTGTTTCAAACCCAGCGCCAATCTCTGCAGCCACATAAAAGTTATTTCCTAAAAAGGATTTGATACCTGCTTTAACCGGTATAATGCCAATATCATCTGGTTTAACAGTACCAAAGCCAGGTATTTCAAATTTTTTGGCGAAAAAGTTATAGTATCCCGAAGTAAAGGTTAAAATAAGGTGTTCACTTAATCCGTATTGCACACTTACGGTAGCGCCAAGCTCTATATTACTGTAGCTTTTAATACGGCCGGTTGGTAAACCTGTTTCGGCACCAAGTACAAATTGCCACTTACCTTTTGGCGTGGTTTGGGCGTATCCTCCCAGTGAAAAGAAAATTAGAATGACTAATAACGCGGTAAAAGGATAAACAAAATTACGATTCATGATGGTTGGATTTAAATTATTTATAATCAAATAGTTAGATAAGTATGAAAACAGATGTTTCATAATAAATATATAGTTGTGTGTAAGCTATTAATCGGTTGGCAGAAAATCCAACGCCCTTTTTATAGTGAATAAACTTGTACCGAAGGCCAGCTCGGCTGGCAGTTGCTGGCTCTTGAGCAGGTAAGAAATGAATACTACAATGCAAAAAGTACTGAGTATACTTAGTAAGAAGAATTTAATAGATCTTAGGTCTGCGCAGTTTAATTCCTGTGCTGTTTGGTGATTGCGCAGGTTGGTAATGGTGCTTTTTAATATGACCAGGGCAAAAAGCAAAGCCAGGCCCAAAATCTTTGGCAATACCTGCCACATCAACAAGCTATAAATAATGATCAATGAGCCTACCAGTAAGAATAGCATCAATACGGCAACGGCAGTTTCGCGAACTCTTTCCATGTTGTTGTTTGAGGCTGTGACAACAACTATGGCTTTTACCCCTACGGGAGGCATGAATTATTTTTACTTACTTAGCCTAAGGCGATATCCCAGGCGCAGGGCAAATTGATGATAATCGCCTCCCAGTGAATAATCCTCCAGTTTGAAACCTGTTTCCAATCCGCTTTTAAAGCTAAAACCGGCCGATACTGCATACATGAATGAGCGGTATGGTTTAAGACCGTATTCCGGATATCCATTGCTATCTTTGCCTGTTTTAGCATAATCATTAAACAAACCAAATGCCTCTCCTATTTCGCCTGCTATAAAAAAGGCTTTACCCGTTTTTAACCGGATACCCGCTTTAACAGGTATTATTTTTATTGGCTGTAAAGGTGGCTGGTAGACGGGCCCGGAGCTAAGTATATATAATCCAAAGGGGGGAGTGGGAAAATAAGAATAACCGGTGGATAATGTTCCTGTAAGGTGCTCACCAAGGTCACGATGAGTAAACAACTCCACACCAGAAGCATGGCCATAAGAGCCACCAAAAGCTTTACCAGTTGTAATTGCGGCTCCCAGATACCACGCACTGGAGTAGTCGGCTACTTTTGGAGCGGGTTTAAAAACAGAGTTAAAGGCAATGCCGGCTTCCCAGCCCATCCATTTCTTAACCCTGTGAGAGGAAATATAGACGCCAGGATCTGGATCTTGAGTGAGAAAGGTATACGTATACACAGGAAGGTGGTTGACGTTTTTATATCCGGATACACTATAGGAGCTGCTGCTGTTATATCGATTAAAAGTTGGTCCGGCAAACAAACTGATGTTTTTTGATAGCTGCACGTTTAATAACAACTTGCCCTGTATCAAGCGATTATCCCAGTTGCCGGCATCGACAAAGTTGTAGGCCGCCTCTGCAGAAACGTATACTTTGTTGCTTAGCATAAAATCATGCCCCATACCCAAACCAATGGTATACAGCTTATTATTTGGATCCAGATTGATGCCTACCAAAAGAGCAGAGTAAAAGGTATGCGTACCCGTTTTAAGGGATACGTTGGTGTTCGTCAGATCGCTGGTTGATAGGGTAACCTTATAAAAACCATTGCCAATAATATTTACTAAGCCAATGCTGGCCCCTTGTGATGTATCGGCTGTATTAACCAGACCAATTTGAACTCCTTTTAGTTTATGCGCGGAGTTGGTTAATGCCGAAAGCTGCAGCCCTGCCATTTGTCCTTCGGCTTTGTTAATAAAACCGGCTATTTGAACACCTTTCACCGTATCCAATGCGCGGTTATGTACCCCCGCAACCTGCAGTCCGGTTACCGTGCCACCTACCATGTTAAAAATACCTGCGAGCTGCAGATACCTGGAGTTCATTCTGTTGATATTGAATAAGCCTCCAAATTCAATTCCGTTTACCCCGGCGGTATAGCCACCCACCAGGTTTAATGAAAATTTATTAACCACCTGCGGACTAAACATACCATGTGAACTCAATCCCGGGGTAAGAGATATCTGGAATGGGCGCCTGGCAAAAAAATCAGGAATGTTCAGGCTTTGTATTCTTTGTTTTGCGGATATAAGGAAACGGCCCATGCCTGTTTTTTCAACGCCGTTGCTTTTATTGGTAGCATTGTTATAGTCATCTGTTTGCGATCTGCTACTTACCGATACGGCTTGTAAAAAGTTAATAGAGGTATCTTTGTATGATAGCTTGCTTGCCGTTAAACTGATTTGCCCCGGATTATTGGCCCTGAACCTGAGCTGAAAATAACCATGCTCATCCGTTAACGCCGATACCAGCTGCTCTTTTACATACACACTGGCATTCATCAGGCGTTCGCCGGTGCGCTCATTAACCACCAGCCCGCTTATGGAGTAGGTGTTGTTCTCAGTGGTGATATCCGTATTGATCAATGACAGGTTTGACAGGCGCTGGCTGATCACCAGGTATTCCTTATGTTCCGTAAAATCATATTTGCCATGAAACAAAGTGCTTAAAACACCAGATATCGTTTGATTATTGGCTATAATGCTAACCAGGCTATCCTGCGGAAGCAGATCGCTTTTATAGAAAAAATAGAACCCTCCTTTTTTACCAACCTCACGCAAAATATTACCTAATGGGGCATGATCAAAATTTACGGATACCCGTTTCTCCAGCAGGCTTTGCGCTCGTGTTTGAGTAAAACAGCATAGCAAACCTAAAACTACAGATAGTATGAATAAGCGCGATTTAGAAAATTTAGTATGGTTTGCAGGCATTAATTATGAAGATTGTCTACTTTTTTAAGGATGATTTGATTTTGCGTTTTTTCCACTTTGATTTTAAGGCCCGTACTGATCACATCCAGAATTAAATCCAAAGAATTACTGGTTTTAAACGACCCGGTCATTATCTGGTTCTTTGAAATGCTTTTATCAATGATAATATGGCTGTCATAAGCCTCATTCAACACTTGCACCAGCCTATATAAAGTCACATTTTTAAACACAAACTCATCGCTGCGAAAGTAAGTATATAAATTGTCAGGAGTTTTTAGCTTGATAATTTTACCCGTTTGGGGGGTTACCAGGGCCATTTCGCCAGGCTTAAGTTCTATTAAGGCATTATTCCGGTTGTTTGTTACCTGCACTATACCAGTTTCAACAATTACTTCTATCAATCCGTTCTTGTTTTTAACATTGAATGAGGTTCCAACTACCCTAATGGTTGTTTTACCGGTTGTAATAATAAAGGGTTTGGCTTTGTTAGGTGTAATATTAAAAAAAGCCTCGCCCTTAACTAAGGTCACGTTGCGTTGGTTACCTGTAAATCTCTGCGGATAATCAAGCAAGGCATATTTGTTCAAGGTTACCCGTGAGCCATCGGGCAGGGTGTCGGTCTTAACTATTTCCTGTGTTTCAAACCGTACCTGATGATCACTAAACAGGTTATAGTACAGCCATGAACCACCGGCAATAAACAGGATAGCCGCCGCTATCTTGAGCCATCCGTAGCGGTTAGGCAGGGGTACTACTTTTGTCTGCTGCATTTTTTGCTGCGCAGCCCTTTGCTTTAACTTATGAAGTGAAGCATACGCGTCAATATCAGGGTCAGCCTTAAAATTTTTACTACTATCCCATATCAGCCTGAACTGGTTAAAACGATGTTCGTTTGCAGCATCGGCCGCCCGCCATTCGGTTACCGCGCGTGCCTGCTCGGCCGAAACCTCCTGGAGCAGGTAACTGATCAGCAGATCATCATTGATATGTATAGGTTCCTTCATAACATCATTTTTATTAGTATCCATACCAGCAGCGGCAGATAATCAGCCAGTTGCAGCCTTAACCTTTTAAGGGCTTTCCCCATCTGGTTATCTACCGTTTTTATGGATATGCCCAGCTGTGTGGCTATCTCCGCGTATTTCAACTCCTCAAAACGACTTAGCTGAAACACCGTGCGGCATTGTTCAGGAAGATCATTGATTGATTTGTGCAGCCGCTGCTCAAACTCCCGGTATTGCAGCTTGTCCAATGGGTGTTCTGTGTGTTTTTCCATTTCATGAAACGTATGTGACTGATATTTTTGCTTCACCCTATGATGCTTAAAGTAATTCATGCATTCGTTATGTACCGAACGGTACAGGTAAGCTTTTAGTGAGGTATGGATAGTTACAGGTTCCCGCTTTTCCAGGATCTTTAAAAACACGTCCTGTATCATCTCGTCGGCAACGGCGCTGTCATTAACCAGGGTAAGGGCATAATGATGCAATGCGGAGTAATGATCAAGGTAAATCTGGTCAAAATTCTGCTCGTCCGCATTTAATTGCAGCGTATACGGCATTTTACGGGTGTTATCTGTTTGCAAAGCTGGGTTTAAAAGTAACATATTAAACTTTTAATTACGCAACAGACAACAACCCGGACATAAACCCCTATGCCGGTTTGAAATATTTTTTAGAGCGAAGAAGCAGACGATTTTAAGGTGTTCAAAAACGCATCATTGCGAGGTTCGAAGCAATGACGCGCGGAGGTGGGCTGATTAGTTTGCCAGACTTACGAAGTTTTAAAAACCTCGTAAGTCTTTATGATCATAAAAAAGCGGCTTTGCCATTGTGGCAAAACCGCTCTCTTCAATCTATCATCATCTTAATTATAAATGTTTCTTGAATGTTTGGTTGATATGCGCCAATTCATCAGCAGTAAGATTGATATCCATTGCCTGGGCATTATCAATTGCCTGAGTTGCATTACGGGCCCCTGCTAATACCACGGTGATGCCGGGTTGCAGGGTTGTCCATCGTAGTACCAATTGCGACAGGCTGGCTCCCTTCTCCTCAGCAAGCGGACGGATATCTGCTAAAAACTGATTCACTTTATCAATCGGGAACTGGTTAAAATAACCATTGCGGTGGTCGTCGTCATTTAGTTTAAAACCGGTTTTATATTTACCGGTCAATAAACCACGCTCCAGCGGACTGTAAGCTATTATACCAATGTTGTTTTGTATTGCATAAGGCACCACATCAGCTTCAATAGCCCTGTTGAGCATGCTATAAGGCACCTGGTTTGATGCCAGCTGAATGGTTTGCTGCGCGGTTTGCATTTGTGCCACATCATAATTACTTACACCTGCTGCTCTGATCTTGCCTTGTTGTATCAGCAATTCCAGCGTTTCCATGGTTTCGGCAATAGGGGTTGTGCCATCGGGCCAGTGTATCTGCAGCAGGTCGATGTAATCAGTACCTAATCTTTTCAGGCTGTCTTCAACTTCTTTGATGATGTTGGCTTTGGCGGCATATTTATAAATGGGTAGTTTGTTTCCATTGTCATCGGCTGCATCAAAAAAGAACTCGCCTTTGCCATTATTGCTTTTGTCCCAAACCAGACCAAACTTGGTGAGTAATTGTATTTTGCTGCGATCTAATCCTGCTACTACTTTGCCAACCAGTTCTTCACTCAGGCCGAAGCCGTAAAAAGGCGCGGTATCAATAGTAGTTACGCCATGATCAATAGATGCCTGTATAGCTTTGGTCGATTCTTTTTCTTCGTTACCACCCCACATATTGCCACCAATGGCAAATGCACCATAAGTTATTGTTGAAAGTTGTAATGCTGTATTTCCTAATTTTCTGTATTCCATTTTTTGTGTTAGCCGGTTATTACCTTACCGGCTGGGTTTTATAAATAATGATGTCGCCTTCGCGCAGGTCATTGGTGTTGTTAATAAAATTCTGGATGTGCGGCTGACTGTTATGCAGTTCCAGGCCGGCGGCATCGCTCCACTCTTCATGAAAAATATAAATATTGGGATCGTCCTCTACCTGGTTCAAATCATACTGTATGCAAGCCGCTTCCTTTTTAGAATGGCTAACTAACTCCAATAAGTGTGTTTTTAATGCTTCGGCCTTGCCTGGTTTGCTTTTAATTATAGCAGTTAAGTAAATGCTCATGTTCTTTTGTTTTTGTGGTGATGAAATTTTTAACTAAATGATCTTTATAAATGTTAAGATCACGTTGAATGTCGGCATTCTTTTCTACATCATGAAAATGCAGGCTTTCTAAAGGTGTCATCCCGGTAAACGCGTTCATGCGGTGAAAGCCGAACAATGCTCCTTTATCAACACTGGTTTCATTAAAAAATTCGTTAGGCAGGGTAAAGGCTTCTTTTGGCGCGTTCCATGAGGATGTTACCATATATTGTCTGCCGTGCAGCATGCCGCCGGTTCCGTAATTAATGGTTGGGTTTTCAGCCTTGCGGCCGTCGCTATGGTATATCCCTTTGGCATGCCCTGCTGTAAATACCTCATCAATATATTTTTTCAGTCCGTGTGGTACCTGGAACCACCAGATAGGGATATGGTATATCACCACATCGGCCCAAACGTATTTGGCCACCTCTTCTGCAGGATCGTAATCGTTATTAATGTCGGTGTATTTAATTTCAAAGTCGGGTTGATTTTCGAAAAATTCAATCGTGGTATCAAATATGGTTTTATTAAATCTTCCGCCGGAGTGACCAAATTTTTGTCCGCCGTTTATTACAAATATCTTCTTCATTGTGTTTTTTTAATTTTGATGATACAAAATTATGTTTACTTTATCTACTATTAAAATAATTTAAATCATATATTTGTATCATAATTATGATAGTAAGATCATGGTAAATTTAGAATGGTATAGGACCTTTAAGGCTATTTACGAAACCGGAACATTAACCGGCGCTGCCGAATCATTATACGTATCGCAACCCGGAGTTAGCCTGCACCTGGGATCGCTGGAGTCGTACGTTGGCTATAAATTGTTCGATCGCACCTCCCGCAAAATGGTATCAACCGAGCGCGGGAAGATTCTGTACAATTATATACAGGAAGCGTTGGAAAAGCTGGAATCGGCCGAAAAACATTTTCACCGCAGTACGGAGAAGGACACGCCTACCATCAGCATTGGTATGTGCTTTGAAACATTTCAGATCACGTTGGAGCCTTATCTGGCAAGTCTGCCTTTTAATGTGATCATCAAATTTGGCGAATACCCGCAAATGCTAAATGACTTGGACAATGGCATCCTCGACCTGATCATTACTCCGCAAAGAGGCAATAATAAAAGCATTGAATACACGCCGTTTTCAAAAGAAACGATTGTTTTAGTGGCCGGTAAAAATACAGACACAACCCTTTTTGAAAAATTGCTGGAACAAAATGATATGTCAGGGTTGCAACAATGGCTTACCGATCAGAAATGGTATGGTACCACAGGTGACATGGAGCACTGGCTGCGATTTTGGTATGGGAGTTTTAATAAACGCCCTAATTTTAAACCCAATTATATTGTCCCCAATTTAAATTCAATTGTGCGCTGTTTAAGTAGTGGGGAAGGCCTGGCCGTTATCCCGGATTTTCTTTGTAAAAGGGAATTGGAGAGCGGCGATGTAAAACAGATATGGGAAGGCAAGCAAAAAGTGGAGAACACCCTGCACTTTGCCATGCGCAAAAAAACCATTTATACCAAGGAGATCAATGTGATACAGGAGATTTTTGTGAAGGAAATGGCGTAAGTAATTCAATACCGCTATGGCCGCGGGGGGGGCTTTTACGTTTTTCGTTGTTGTTTGTTTTTTTTATAGGAGTGATGGACATACCTACTATTTGACCTGTCTACGTAGAGATTGCTTCGTGCCTCGCAATGACGCGTTTTATTTTAAAAACATAAGAGTCTCAATCCTCTCCAAAGGAAAAGACTGAGATGAGGCTTTGATTTATTTCTTCCACTCATTATCAACCAACCGCCAAATTTGCAAAGGATTAGCATCCTGCAAGGCTAAAGGCAATAAACTATCCGGCCAGTTTTGGTAACATACCGGGCGTACCCAGCGTTTCACGGCATTGATGCCAACTGCGGTAAAACGACTATCAGTAGTGGCAGGGTAAGGACCGCCATGTACCATGCTGGCACAAACTTCAACACCAGTAGGTACGCCGTTAAACAATATGCGACCGGCGATAGATGGCAAAAGGTCAACCAATTTTGGATGATCTGTCAGGTCCTTAACAGTGCCCATTACGGTAGTGGTAAGCTGTCCGGTTACTGATTTTAAAACGTTTACCAGTTCTTGCTCATCCTTGCAGCTTACCATAAGTGAGTATGGGCCAAAAACTTCTTCGTGCAGTAAAGGGGTGGCTAAAAATGTTTCGCCGCTTACCAGGGCCACAGTGGGTAGGGCTTCTATATCATGTGCGCCTGTGGTTGCCTGCTGAACTACTGTTACTCCTTTTTGTGTAAGGGCATCATGGCTCTTTTTTTCATATGCAGAATGGATGCCTGCATGCAGCATTTTAGCAGGTTGTACCGCTGCAATTCCTGTACCTAAATGCTCCAGGAAACGGTGCAGCGCCTGACTTTCAACCGCCAGCATTAAACCAGGATTGGTACAAAACTGACCCATACCCAAAGTGATGGAGCCGGCATATTGCGCGGCCAGGTCGGCGGTGTTTTTTTCAAGTGTATCCGGCAAAAATATAACCGGGTTAGTGCTTCCCATCTCCGAAAAAACGGGGATCGGATTTTTCCGTTGAGTCGAATAATCATACAGCGCCTTACCACCTCCTGTTGAGCCGGTAAAGCCTACTGCGGCCGTATGATCGGCCTGTACCAGTGCTTTGCCACTTTCAAACGAGGTGCCATGCACGTGCTGAAAAATATCCGCAGGCATATTGCAGGTGGCTATCGCTTTTTTGATAGCACTATACACCATTTCAGATGTTTCGGCATGGGCCGGATGCGCTTTTACTACCACAGAACAGCCCGCAGCTAAGGCGCTGGCCGTATCGCCGCCAGCAGTGGAGTAAGCGAACGGGAAATTACTGGCACCAAAAACAACTACGGGTCCCAGCGGGATCAGCATTTTACGCAGATCAGGTTTGGGGAGCGGCGCTCTTTCAGGATTGGCTGTATCAATGCTAGCCTCTACCCAGCTGCCTTTGCGCAGCATGGTGGCAAAGGTGCGCAGCTGCCCGGTAGTGCGGGCACGTTCGCCGGTTAAGCGGGGTATAGGCAGGTTAGTTTCTTCAGATGCTTTTTGCAGCAGGGCATCACCCAGCGCTTCAATTTCATTAGCTATGGTATCCAGGAAAATACTTTTTTCTTCGATGCTCCTTTTTTGAAAAATCTCAAATGCGGCATGTGAGCGTTGCATTATCTGATTTATTTCCTCAACACTTGCTTCTTTAAATGGGGTAGCCATGATAAATATGATGATTAGATAGTATGCTATAACAAACGGCAGGTGCCGCAAATAGTTTGGCAAATATATTTAAATAGGTACTCATATCATTCGCCGATACTACCCTGTAATGCTAGGATTTTGGCTTTTTGTGCCGGAGGGGTTAACTCACCCTGGCATTTCCGCCAGCCGGCGGATCGCCCCATTCCTCTCTTAGCTTATGGCGGAAAGAGGGGATTTTAAAATGAAGTAAAGAGTAAGGACATAATAGAAATTGTCATCCTGAGGAACGAAGGATCTATTCGTGAATGTGCATGGTGTTCAATAGATGCTTCACTCCGTTCAGCATGACAAACTTTTTTCCTCAACCCTCTTTCTGCCGCAGGCGAAGAGAGGGTCGACCAATCCGCCGGCTGGCGGAGATGTCGGGGTGAGTCTATTCATTTCAAAAACTACTGATATACAATAAAATATAGCTATCTTTATAAAAAATCCTTCCTCGCTACTACAAAAAATCCTTAGGCATTGCCATTTTCTGATACGGTGATAATTAAGCTTTAGCTCATAAAACGATATCAGGACGATCATAAAGAACGGTTACCATTCACAGTCATCGCGTTTTTATAAGACTCATCTATTGTAAATTATAGCAAGTATATGGCAAGGAAATAAACTGTAGCAAATAACAAATGATGATAATAGATAAGCAAACGATTGAAAGCCAGACACGCATGTATATGTTCGATCTGTTGAACACAGCCAAAGAACATGGTTTTAAAGGTGAAGATGGATGGGAACTGAGCATGGTAACCAATACAGAGCGGGTAAAAATTCAAAAAGATTATTACCCTACCGTTGCCGCCAAAATTGGCCCCGAAATTTTATTGCAAGTACTACATACCGTTAAAGCCAGGCTTGATCAACCATCATACAAAGGTGGTTCAAGGGAAAACGGCCCCAATCTTTTAAACGAGGATCTTAACTACTTAGTGGCCTTTAATCCTAAAAGGATGCGGACGTAGGTTTTAGGAAGGCCTATTTTGCGCCTATTCAAGCGTCTAGGCTTGAATAAAGTCCTGAGTAAGCGTCCACGCTTACTTTAAAATAATCATTTAGTGTAAGCGTGGACGCTTACACTAGTATAAGTTCAAGCGAAGGACGCTTGAACAGGCGACGTAAATTACCGGCTGCTCTCTACTGTATAAACAAAGCTATCGGCTTTGTAATAACCCAAATTGTACTCAATTGGCCGCTCGCCCTGGTCAAAAACAAATCTTTTTCTGAATAAAACGGGGCTGCCATTGGTTACTCTCAGCTTTTCGGCAATAAAATGATCTGCTGATCTGGCGCTGATTTCTTCTTTTGATATGGTGGCAATAACCGAGTGGTCATTTTCCAGCATTTCATATAGTGGCCGCTTAAAATCCTCATCGCCAGTAAGGCCAACACGGGGGTGAAAGTAGGATGCAAAATAAACAAATGGCTCATCGGTACGCCCCCTAACCCGTTCCATTTTTAATACTTTACGGTCGGTTTTTATATCAAAGAAATTAGCTAAAGCCTCATCTGGGAATACCCAGGTAACATGCAGTTCGAAATTTTTAATTGGGATACCCCTTAAAGCCATCTCCTGCGAAAAACTTAACCAGTTATTTGACTTTGAACTAACGGCAGCCTGGGCAACCTTGGTGCCGAATCTTTTTTTACGCACCAACAACCCCTCAAAAACCAGTTTGTTAATGGCCTGTCTTAATGTGGTACGTGATATGGCCAGTTTTTTTGCAAGATCAACTTCGTTAGGTAATAATTTTCCAGCCTGGTAGTCTTCTTCTGCTATTATGGTTCTTAAAAGAGCTTCGGCCTGTACGTGTAAGGGAATAGGGCTTTTATGATCTATAGCGTATTTCATTTATTTGAATAAATTACAATAATATCCATTTTTAGTTAACAAGTTTTATTTGTTACTACATAGAGACGGCTAGGAATAAGTTTTATTATTATCCGTTTACTCAGTAAGGTACAAAAATAAATTAATTTGAATATTATTTGAATACTGAAATAATTTATATGTTTGTACATAATAACAATAAGCCAATTTATTTTTAATATCGGTCGTAAACAATAGTTAAGGGGAATTTGTAGTCTTAATTAATATGTTCATACATTATAACAAAATAAGTGATTAGTAACCAAATTAATACAAATGTTGCTGTCCCTCAGGGAAGTGCTGATATACTGCTTCGCAAAACGTCACAATGTTTAATGCCCGTAAAATTGAGCGGGTTTAATATAGCTGAGGGTGAATACAATATTTACCCGGCATGTTCATTAGGTAAAGGCAAGATCTATAATGGATATGATACATTGGCTCAATATATTATCAATCAAAAAACAGTTGTTATTGATGGTTATGACGCTGTTTTTTGGAAAAGGATACAGATTTCGTTAAATAAATATTTTACAGCTAAAGGTTTAACCGTGAACTGGGTCGAAACGTCGGCCTATTTGAAGCCAGCATCGGTTATTGAAACACTGGTTGCACCTTTCATGGGCACAACTGATGCCGTGTGGGGAACCAGGTGCACTTTATCATTGCATGATTTTTACCGGTTGGATGAATTAGCAGCACAATCGCCAAACCCGGCTTATGATATCAATATTATGATGGGTACCGGCGCAACGTTAAGCAGCTGGAATGTCCCGGTAATTTATATCGATCTGCCCAAAAACGAATTGCAGTTCAGGATGCGGGCCGGCGCTGTTACCAACCTCGGCACCGCGGATGTGCAAGAACCGTTTTACATGTATAAACGATTTTATTTTGTTGACTGGGTTTTGCTAAATAAGCATAAAAAACAAATACTGAATAAAATAAGCGTTATGGCCGACGGGCAATGGCCCGATGATATTAATTGGATGTACAAAGCCGATTTTACGGCCGGATTAAATCACATCAGCCAATCGGTGATCAGGGTAAGGCCCTGGTTTGAGCCAGGTGCATGGGGAGGCCATTGGATAAAGGATCATATTAAAAACCTAAACAAGGATGTGGTTAACTATGCATGGTCGTTTGAGTTAATAGTGCCCGAGAATGGCTTGGTGTTTGAAAGCGATGGCTATTTGCTCGAAGTATCTTTTGATTTTCTGATGTTTCATAACCGGGAACAAATACTGGGGAACCATGCACAGAAATTTGGTGATGAATTCCCTATCCGGTTTGATTTTCTGGATACCTATGATGGTGGAAATTTATCTATCCAATGCCATCCCCGGTTAAAATATATACAGGATAATTTTGGCGAAACCATAACCCAGGATGAAACTTATTACATACTGGATTGTAAGGACAAAGCCGAAGTTTACCTGGGCTTCCAGGAAGATATTGATCGTGAAACATTCAGATCAGCATTAGAAATAAGTCAGGCCGAAAACAAGGAGATTAATATCACTGATTACGTACAGGCTCACACAGCCAGGAAACACGATCTATTCCTGATCCCGAATGGTACGGTGCACAGCGCAGGAGCAGATAACCTGGTATTGGAGATCAGCGCTACGCCTTATATCTTCACGTTTAAAATGTACGATTGGTTGAGGCTTGATCTGGATGGCAACCCGCGCCCTATTAATATTGATCACGCGTTTAATAACCTTGATTTTAACCGTAAGGGCAATCGCGTTCAGGAAGAGCTTATTTCAAAACCGGCAATTATTCAACAAGATGCAGACTGGCAGCTAATTCATTTACCCACACACCGCGAGCATTTTTATGATGTTCACCGCATAGAGTTTGATAGTCAGTTTACAGCAGAAACCAACAACCAATGCCATGTAATGATGCTGGTGGAGGGAGAAGCTATATCCATAAAAACAGCCGATGGCTCAAAGCATGTTTTTGCTTATGCCGAAACTTTTGTGGTGCCGGCAGCGGCAGTATCATATGTATTAACCAATTTAGGCCAAAGCCGGGTAAAGGTTATTAAAGCTTTTTTAAAATAAACAGCACAGGAACTTAAACAATGGGAAAAAAGAACAACACCTATCTATACCTCGTTTGCCTGGTGGCTGCCCTGGGTGGTTTCTTATTCGGGTTTGATACCGCTGTCATTTCGGGAACGGTTAGCCTGGTAAGGCATGATTTTCAATTGAATGCGGTTAGCGAGGGTTGGTTTGTAAGCTGTGCATTGTTAGGTTGTATTATAGGTGTAAGTTGTTCCGGTAAATTGAGCGACCAATACGGGCGTAAAATCGTATTGATCATTTCGGCGGTACTGTTCCTGGCATCGGCATTAGGATGTATGTTGTCGGGTTCATTTACTACTTTAATTATATTCCGGTTAATTGGTGGTTTAGGTATAGGTGTGGCATCAATGGTATCGCCATTGTATATTTCTGAATTTTCGCCGTCGCGTTTCCGGGGAATGATGGTATCGCTATATCAGCTGGCTTTAACTATTGGTATTGTACTGGCTTATTTTTCAAATGCATACCTGGCCAGTCATACTGCGGATTTGAATAAAGTATTGTCGTCCGAAGTATGGCGGGCCATGCTCGGTTTAGGCGCATTGCCCGCGGGCATATTCCTGATCTGCCTGTTTTTTGTGCCCGAATCGCCACGATGGTTGTTATTGGGGGGACAGGAACAGAAAGCCACGGCCATATTGATAAAAATCGATGGTGCCGAAACAGCTCAGAAGGAAGTTGATGCATTTAAAAATATAGGTAATAGCAACGAAGGTTCACTCAGAGAACTGTTTACTCCAATTTATCGCAGGGCTTTATGGATTGGGCTGTTGCTACCTTTCCTGTCGCAGGTATGCGGTATAAACGCGGTTATTTATTATGGGCCCAAAATACTGGAGCATGCTGGTTTTACACTGAACAGTGCACTGGGCGGGCAGGTAACCATAGGCCTGGTTAATGTGGTGTTTACCTTTGTGGCCATTTTTACAGTTGATAAATGGGGACGCAGGCCATTATTGTTTGTTGGTATTGGCGGTGCGGTTGTTTCCTTGATCATTATCGGGATATTGTTTGCTTTAGGTATAACTTCCGGTCCGTGGATATTGATCTTCATACTAGCTTTTATAGCTTGTTTCGCGTTCTCGTTCGGACCGGTTTGCTGGGTAGTTATCGGCGAGATTTTTCCCAATGCCATCAGGGGTAAAGCTATGGCTTTGGCCACACTCTCATTGTGGGTAGGCAATTTTCTGGTTGGGCAGTTAACACCGGTTATGCTGGAGAGGTTAGGGCCGTCATATACATTCTGGCTGTTTGCCATCTGCTGCTCACCGGCATTGTGGCTTACCTGGAAACTAATACCCGAAACCAAAGGTCGTTCACTCGAGAATATCGAAGTTTATTGGAAAGAAACACATCTGTAAGGATGATAAGATAATGGCTGTTATAGCTGTTTTGGTTAAAATTGGTTTGCTGCCGGCTGGAAAGCCGGCAGTTTTTTTATTTAGGAAAAAAATATCAGTGGTTCATGAGACACATGTGATGTGTCTCTACAAAAAAATAAATGTAGAGACGTATCACATGCGTCTCTTATAAGCACAAAAAAAATATAAAAAGCCTTGTAAGGTTTAATAGTCATAATCGACTAAGAAGAAAAAGTGAATAATATTTTATGTTTACTGATAATATTATATTAAAATAATCATAATATATTTACTTCATAATATATGGGCCAATTCGTAATACACGAGTTGGCTTTATTTTGAATTTCGTTATATAAATAAAAACATATCGAATATAAAACTAACAACCAAACAAGCCCCTATGCACAAAAAGTACCTACTACTTATCCCGATGCTGCTTACCGGCAGCATGCTTTATGCTCAAAACAGAAAAAAAACTATTCCGGCTGATACTGCGGCCAAAAAACGTGACACTACCCAATTAAAAAAACATGATCTGAACGAGGTGGTGGTTTCGGCCTCCCGTATCAGCGAAAGTATTTTGCGGTCGCCGGTAAGTATCGAGAAAATCACAGCGGCTGATTTCAAGAGATCTGCCGCACCCTCATTCTTTGATGCGTTAGAGAATGTGAAAGGTGTACAACTGATAACACCCAGTCTTGGTTTTCGTATCATCAATACACGAGGTTTTGCCAATACCACCAATGTGCGCTTTACCCAATTAGTTGATGGGGTTGATAACCAGGCACCACATATTGGCGCGCCGATTGGTAATGCTTTAGGTCCGAGCGATCTGGATATTGAAAGTGTGGAGATCATCCCCGGCACGGCTTCGGCACTGTATGGACTGAATGCCATTAACGGCCTGGCCAATTTTATCACCAAAGATCCTTTTACCAGTCAGGGCATCAGCATTCAGCAAAAAACGGGTGTAAATCATGTGGGCGACAAGGAAACATCGGCCAAATTATTTTCAGAAACCAGTTTCAGGATAGCTAAGGCGCTGTCAAAAAAGTTTGCCTTTAAACTAAATGGTACTTATACTACAGGTTATGATTGGATAGCCGATAATACTACTGATTTGAACGCGGCAGCCAATGCCAAACTGGGTATTCCCGGCGGTCCTGCTAATCCGGGTTACGATCCGGTGAATGGTTATGGTAATGAATCATCAGACCGCAAAACGGTTACCCTTGGTGGCAAGCAATATTCCATTGCCCGTACCGGTTATGCCGAAAAGGATTTAACCAGCTATAATCTGCACAATGTTAAAGTTGATGTTGGGCTGGCTTATAAATTGAATGACAATACCCGCATCAATTATACCTATCGCTTTGCCGATCTGGATAATATTTATCAGCGTGCCAATCGTTTCAGGTTATCGGGTTATATTTTACAGCAACATGCGCTGGAGATCAAGAACAACATTTACCAGGTACGCGGTTACTGGACGAGTGAAAATACCGGTAAATCATATAACCTGCGTTCGGCCGGCGAGAATATAGACAGAAACTATAAAGATGATAATACCTGGTATGCCGATTTTACCAAAGGGTTTAACTCGGCCACAGCGGGAGGTTCAACAGTTCCGCAAGCCTTACAACAGGCACGCCAACTGGCTGATGCAGGCAGGTATCAACCAGGAACAGCAGCCTTTAAAAACACGCTTGATAAACTGGCCGATATCAACAATTGGGATGTAGGTGCCGCATTGCGGGTAAAGGACGATCTGCTGCATGTAGAGGGGCAGGTAAACATATCCAATGCCATATCACCAACTTTTCAGAAAGAAACCGGTCTCGATTTATTGGCTGGTTTTGATCACCGTACCTATATCATTCATCCGGATGGTAACTATTTTATTAATTACGTACCAGGCAAGGAGTTCAGCAATATTGATTATAGCAAAACTGGTGGTTTTGTGCAGGTGGCCAAAGAGCTTTTTGATAATGAGCTTAAACTATCGGCTACCCTACGTGCCGACAGGAATGATTATTTTAACCTGAAATTTAATCCGCGTTTTACAGCGGTGTTCTCACCGGTGGTGGAGCAAAACTTCAGGGTATCATTCCAAAGCGGTTACCGTTTCCCGAGTATATTCGAGGCATTCTCTAACGTAAACAGTGGTGGGGTTAAGCGTATTGGTGGTTTAAGAGTGGTATCAAATGGCATATTTGAAAACTCCTACCTCCGTACTTCCATCGATGCCTTCCAGGCAGCAGTAAAAAATGATTTTAATGCCGGGATGACCACGGATGCGGCTATTGAAAAGGAAAAAGGATTGCTTAAAAAGAATCCCTATACTTATTTGCAACCGGAGCATATCAACTCGTTCGAGGCCGGCTATAAATCAATACTGTTTGATGGCCAGCTAAGTGTTGATGCCGATTTTTACTACAATAAGTACAATAATTTTATAGGCCAGGTGGAGATCAATGTACCCAACACTACAAAACCCGACTCCGTACCATATGCCCTGAATGATAAAAACAAACAGGCCCGCTATCGCGCCTGGACAAACTCCCAAAGTACGGTGTATAACATCGGGGGCAGCTTAGGCTTGTCGTATAAATTATCGCAGAAGTATGTTGTGACAGGTAACGTATCCTACGCCAAATTACAGCGTACCGCCAATGAGGATGCCCTGGAGGATGGCTTTAACACACCGCAGTGGATCACCAATTTCTCTTTTGGTGGCAATCATGTTATTGGCAACTTCGGCTTCAATGCCACTTATAAATGGCAAAGTGGTTTTTACTGGCAGTCGTTTTTAGTTAATGGTAATGTGGCATCGTACGGTACTGTTGATGCCCAGGTGAATTACGATTTTGTAAAAACAGGTCTTAATCTCAAAATTGGGGCAACCAATTTAACCAACAAATATTACAATTCATTTTTAGGCGGCCCTGCCATTGGCGGGTTTTATTATACCACGCTGACGTTGAATATTAAATAGGGTGGCGATTGACTCACCCGGTCATCTCCGCCAGCCGGCGGATCGACCACCCTCTCTTCGCCTGCGGCGGAAAGAGGGTGGTCGAAAAACGTTCCTCTCCGCGCGTCATTGCGAGGTACGAAGCAATCTCTACATAAGCAGGTCCGGTCATTATGATCCCTCTGTATAGTTTAGAGATTGCTTCGTGCCTCGCAATGACGCGTTTTTATTTAAATGAATAACCCTCTTTCCAGCGAAGCTGAAGAGAGGGTCGTCCATCCGCCGGCTGGCGGAGATGTCGGGGTGAGTCCTGTACGCACGAGTCTTCGACAAGCTCAGACTGACAGCCCTTGTTATCTAAGCTAACTAAATATTATTATTAATGCAATAAAGTTGCTTTTGAAATATTTATTACATAGGTTTGTAAAGGTCTTGCCTAATAAATACTATCGTGATAAATATCAGGTCATTGCAACATGTATATAATAAGGAACAGGTTTTAACCTTTAACGACTGGACAATTAACCAGGGCGAACATTGGTTGATGCTGGGTGATTCTGGTAGTGGTAAAACTACATTGTTGCATATAATGACAGGCTTATTAAAACCCTCATTGGGCGAAGTGGTGATTAATGATGCCGCTATCTATCGCTTGTCAAACACACAGCTTGACCACTTCAGGGGGAAACATATCGGTTTTGTTTTTCAGCGTCCGCATTTGGTTAAAAGTTTGAACGTAGTTGAAAACCTGATACTCGCCCAATCCCTTGCCGGTTTAAAAATCAGCAGGCAGCGTATTGATGAAGTATTAACAGCCCTAAGCATCGACGATAAAAAATTCAATTATCCCGCGGAATTAAGCCAGGGACAATTGCAGCGGGTTTCTATTGCCCGTGCCGTGGTCAATAAACCGGCTTTGATTATGGCCGATGAACCAACCTCAAGCCTTGATGATAAAAACGCGGCCGCAGTACTTGATCTGCTGGTTTCACAAGCCGAACAAGGCGGATCAACACTCATTATTGCCACGCATGATAGCCGGGCAAAAGCACGAATTGAAAAAACATACCTGGTTTAACCATGAACGTATTAAGCATCAGCACAAAAAGCCTCCGTTCAAATCCCCTTAGCGCGGGCTTGAATATTTTGCTGATCGCTTTTGGGGTGGGGATTATTACCATGTTGCTCTTGGCATCCAGTCAGATAGAAAACAAACTGGATAATAACTCCAAAGATATTGACCTGGTTGTTGGCGCTAAAGGCAGTCCCCTGCAATTGATACTGAGCAGCATATTTTATATTGATTTCCCCACGGGCAATATCCCCCTGAAAGATGCCGATGCTTTGGCACATAACCCGCTGGTGAAAATGGCTGTGCCTTTGGCCCTGGGCGATAATTATAATGGGTTCCGCATTGCAGGCACCAACAGTGGTTTCATCAAACTGTATGATCTGAAATTGGCCAAAGGTCAGTTCTGGAAAAACGATTTTGAAGTTACTGTAGGATCAGTAGTCGCAGAAAGTCAGCATTTAAAGGTTGGCGATCATTTTTTTGGCGCCCATGGCCTTACCGGTAATGGTGACATCCATAAAAGCCATGCCTACATAGTAACCGGTATTTTAACACCTCAGGGTAATGTGACCGATAATATTGTGTTGACCAATGTGGCCAGCGTATGGAAAATGCACGAAACCAAAGAGGTACATGCCAATGGCAAACCCGAGGCTTATGAAAATGGGGAGCGTGAAATTACCTCGCTTTTAATTCAGTATCGTTCGCCCATGTCGGTGGTGCTATTTCCGCGGATGGTGAACCAATCAACCAGTATGCAGGCTGCGTCGCCAGCTTTGGAGAGCGCAAGACTATTTTCATTGATTGGCGTTGGGGTTGATACGCTGCAATGGTTCGCGGTATTGATCATGGTTATTTCGGCCATCAGCGTGTTTGTGAGTTTGTACAATTCTTTAAAAGAAAGGAAGTACGATTTAGCCATTATGCGCACGATGGGCGCTTCGAGGATAAAATTGTTTTTAATCATTATAACAGAAGGCATTTGTTTAACAGTTACAGGAACAGTAGTCGGTTTAGTGCTGGGCCACTTGGCCTTACAAATGATCGGTCACTACCAGGATTCAACCCAGGCTAAATTATCAGGCAGTATCTTTTTGGTGCAGGAAACATACTTGATAGGGGTTGGATCCGGTATTGGCCTTATTGCATCGCTACTACCGGCAATGCAGGCTTATCGGTCTAATATCTCCAGAATTTTAGCTCAAAATTGATATGAAACTGGTGTTTGGTTTGATGCTGTTATGTTTTACCCTGCATGTAAAAGGGCAACCACCTCAGCATGTGGCCTTAATGACCAACACCTGGGATTTGATTGACCTGAAAAGCTATAAGCCTAATGCCCGCGGCATTTATGTGGCCTATTTTCCGCCAGAGTTGAAGGCTTTGAATAAAAAGATGGTCGAATTACCCGGCTACATGATCCCTATCAAAAGCGGGTTAACACATGCTGTTTTTATGCTATCCGTTTTACCGGTGCTGCAATGCCAGTTTTGCGGGCAGGCTAATATACCCTCCATGGTAGAGGTGCATGTAATCAAGCCCGTGCTGTATTCAGAAAGCCCGGTTATGATTAAAGGTACACTGGTATTAAATGACGTGAATGATAGCCAATCAGAATTTATACTAACCAATGCCGTACTGGAGGATCTGAAATGAAAAATGTATTTTTAATTATTGGCTTATTGATCATTACATCTGCAGTAAAAGCCCAGTGGGTGCATAGTTCAAATGACAAAATGGAATCGCTTAACTGGGGCATCATTAATATGGTGATGTTTAAAACCGTAAATGACACCACGGTTTACCCTATTTATAACGACGATATTAAACGCTTTGATAACCGTCATTTTAAACTTACCGGCTATATGGTGCCTATGAAAGCCGGGATGAAACAAACTAAATTTATGATATCAACCCTGCCTATCAATCAATGTTATTTCTGCGGCAAAAATGGTATCCCCATCATGGTTATTGTAAATACCGCGGCCCCGGTAACCTTTACGTTTAAAACGGTTACTGTTGATGGCATATTAAAGCTGGATAAAGGCAACGCTTACTATTTACCCCCGGTTTATCTGAATAATGCTAAACTGGTTGATATGTGATTTAGTATATTAGTATATGGATTTTGAAATAATTATTATTGGCGGCAGTTATGCCGGCGTTGCGGCGGCTACAACCCTGGGGCGCTCGCTGCGTAAAGTTTTGGTGATTGATGGCGGCAAACCCTGCAACAGGCAAACCCCGCATTCGCACAATTTTTTAACCCGCGATGGCGAAACACCTGCGGCCATTGCCGATAAGGCCAAAGAACAACTGGCCAGCTATAAAACTGTTAAAACTGTTACAGATTTTGTTATTGATGGCTCAAAACAACCAGATGGCTTTAAGGTATTAACCCAGGATGGCCATACTTACACCGCGCAAAAATTATTATTTGCCACAGGCATAACCGATATAATGCCCCAGATAATGGGTTTTGCTGAATGCTGGGGTATTTCTGCTATACATTGCCCTTATTGCCATGGGTACGAGGTGCATCATCAGCCCACCGGGATATTGGCTAATGGTGATATGGGTTTCGAAATTGCAAAGCTCATCAGCAACTGGACCGATGAACTTACACTGTTCACTAATGGTGCATCAACTTTAACCACCGAACAGGTGCAAAAAATAAAAACTAAAAACATCAAAATTGCGGAAGGGGAGGTGCAAAGCATCATTCACGAAAACGGGCAGATGAAAAGCGTAGTAATGCAAGGCGATCAGCCATATCCATTAACCGCCATGTATGCACGTCTGCCCTTTACGCAGCATTCCGATCTCCCCAAACAACTGGGCTGTGAATTTACCGAGGCCGGGCATATTGCTGTGGATGGTTTTAACCGAACCAATGTACCCGGTGTTTATGCTGCCGGTGATAATGTATCACCTATGCGGGCGGTTGCTGTAACAGTAGCCGGTGGAGTAATGGCGGGAGCTGCTATCAATAAGGATATGATAGAAGAAGGATTTTGAAAATAAGTTGTCATTTCGAACGAGGTACGAGGAGAAATCTTATACAATTCGCATAACAAATGAGCCAATTTGCATAGCATGGTGTACAAGATTTCTCTTCGCGCCCCGCTCATTTCACCGCGTGCTCATTCGAAATGACATTTTTAGAAAGGTATGACCACACGGTCTATCCTAAGGAAGAAATTTGAACTGATCAATATCCCGTCTCTACTATCATTGGTTATCACTTTCAAGAGGCTCTGCAACTTCAACTGGCTTCTTTCCCCTTTTGATGATGAGCAGAACAAGGCCCGCGATAATAAAGGGAATGCTAAGCAGTTGCCCCATGTTTAATATCATGTGTGCTTCAAAATCTTCCTGATCGGCTTTTAAGCCTTCTAACAAAAACCTTGCGGTAAATACCATTACCAGAAATACGCCTAAAAGGAAACCGTTTTTTGATGGCCGGTCCCGGGCAATAAGATTGATGAAAATAAATATACCCAGGTATGCCAAAGCCTCATAAAGCTGACCCGGATGCCGGGGAACACCATCAACTTGTGTAAAAATAAAGGCCCAGCTTACGTTGGTGGGCCGACCTATAATCTCAGAATTCATGAGGTTACCCAGCCTGATGCAGCAGCCCGCCAGCGGAACAACCAAAGCTAGTTGGTCCATGATCCAAAGCAGGTTAACCTGTGTTTTATAGCGGTAATTGTAAAGAAAAAGGGCTGTGAATATACCAATGCCACCACCATGACTAGCTAAACCCTGGTAGCCGGTAAATTTAAACGCAGGGCTAAACTGAACGGGTAAAAATATCTCGGGGATGTGCTTGCTGTAATATGCCCAATCATAAAAAAAGCAATGGCCAAGTCTGGCCCCAATAAGGGTACCCACTACCACGTATATGGTTAGCTTTTCAAGCAGGTACAAGCCCAGGTGGGCCTTATTAAAGCGATCTTTTAAAATGATAAAGCTTAATACAAAGCCGCATAAAAATAAAGCAGAGTACCACCTTAAAGCGTAAAAGCCCAGGTCAAAAATATTAGGATTGGGGTTCCAGGTTATGTACCCAGGTATGTTCATATCTTTTGTTTAAATATAATTAAGTATGCTGGTAAAAACATTGCTTCAGCATTTTTTCAAACCCAGCCGGTTCCAAATTTTTACCGATGAATACAATGCGGCTATTCCTTGCTGCATCATCGTCCCAATCTCCGCCGGTGGCAACGGCCAGATCATTCATAACCGATTGTATAATGATCTTTTGCTGCTGGTTTTTAATATTAAAAATGCCCTTTACCCGGTAAACGTCTTTGGCCTGAAAGTTAAGAAAAACTGTTAAACGATGTGACAAAAGTTGCAGATCAAATGCCTCATGAAAGTTAAAGCTTAATGATACCAGGTCCTGGTGCTGATGGCGTTGGTGCTGCATGCCAAAAGCACGGTTAGCGCTTTTAGGCAGATTAACCTGCATCACGGCTTTGCGTGGTGCTTCATATATTTCATCAAAAGGATAATGACTTTGATTACCCGATAGTACAATAGCAAAAGGATTGATACCGCGCAACAGTTTTTCAATCCGGCTTAATTGATCAGTATCAACCATATCAGTTTTGGTGATGAGCAAAATATCACTGAAACTGATCTGGTTGCGGGCCTCTTCCGTTTCCTGCAGTTGCTGCTCCACATTGCGGGCATCAACCAAACAAATTACCCGTTTAAGTTTGTAATAGTAAGGTACCGAGGCATTGGTGAGGAACGGGGCAGCCACAGAAGCCGGATTGGCTATGCCGGTAGTTTCAATCACCAGTTCATCAAACTCCTCTTTGCCGTTCCACAATACCTCCAGAAGT
Source organism: Mucilaginibacter sp. (assembly GCA_030445275.1). Taxonomy (GTDB): domain Bacteria; phylum Bacteroidota; class Bacteroidia; order Sphingobacteriales; family Sphingobacteriaceae; genus Mucilaginibacter. The sequence goes on along the minus strand of JAUCSE010000052.1, from coordinate 31,172 downwards.
GAATAAAAGTCTTCGTTAAGGGTGCAGCACAGGCAACCGTTATTGAGTTCAAAAAGGTTATCATTGGTACAAATAACCAGTTCGCCATCAATGCCTTCCTGGCCATATTCATTTTCAATAATGGCCAGTTTTTGATCTTTTTTATAGGCGATCAGCGCGTTTAAAAAGGTGGTTTTTCCCGCACCCAGAAAACCGGTGAGGATGGTAACGGGTTTTGCAGTTGTTACTGTCATGCAATATTAAATTATTAATTATGGGTAAATATACGGCTTAATTTATAAATGCAATTATGTTGCGTTTTGATAATTATTTGATTATTGTAATAATGTTGCCACGGGTTGCGTTTTATGTGTCTGGGTGTAATTAAAACACTTTGTAAGCTTTTAATAACTAAAATATTACGGAGCAATTGTTAAATTCAACGAAAGTATTACAATAGGAATTTGCTTGCTATTTGATTTTTTGTGAGTTTTGTAGATTGGTTAAACGTTTTAATTATTTTACCTCTTGTTAACCTGCTGTTATTTAGGTTATGACTGATTTTACAGAGCTGTCCGAAGAAGAACTGGTGCGATTGCTGAGGCAAGACAAGCTTAACGCGTTCCGTGAGTTATACTCCCGGTATTGGAAAAAATTATTTGACGAAGCGTACAAGAGATTAAAAAACAAGGAACTGGCCGAAGAGGTTGTGCAGGAGCTTTTTACCAATCTGTGGACCAAAAGGCAATCACTCCAAATTAATACCACCATAAGCGCTTATTTATTTTCGTCTGTTGCCCATCATGTTATTGATATTTATCGTAAGGAACAGGTGAGGGCAAGGTATAGCCATGATTTTAAAATAGTTCATACAGAGGCTGATAATTCAACCGAAGATGGCATTATGCTGAAGGACCTGACCTATACCATTGAAGAGGAAATAAGTCATTTGCCCGACAAATGCCGCTCGGTATATGAGTTGAGCCGCAAAGAGCACAAAACCAATAAGGAAATTGCCAGTTACCTGGGCATATCCGAAAAAACGGTGGAGCAGCACCTTACCAAAGCCTTAAAAAAAATACGCTTAACGCTTAGCCATTACCTCGTGGTGCTGGCGCTCCTGCTGCTAAAATAAAATTTATAAAAAAAAAATCAGCCCGACTAAGGGATGTGCCTTTCTTAAACGTCAATCATTATATAAACCGAATTTTTTTCTTTTCATGAGAGAACATCTATCTATTGAATTACTGGAAAAGTATATTAATGGGAATTGTACAGCGACCGAGGTTACATTGGTAAAACAATGGTACCAGTCATTTGAGCACGACCCCAATTATACGCCAACCTTAAGCTTATCAAGGCAAAAGGAACTGGAAGAGCAGATATACAACAGGATAATAAACAACATAGGTGCTGTAACTGAAACTCCGGTTAAAACATCAATTATCCGCAGGTTACGTACCTGGCAGTGGGTAAGCGGCGTTGCCGCTATGCTGCTGGTTGCCCTAACGGTAGTAGTATATCAAAAGACCTCGGTAAACAATAAACTCATTGATAATGCCGGCCAGCAAATGATGGCTGTTACCAACAACTCCAACCGCATTTATAAATTAACACTTCCTGATAATAGCTCTGTTTGGTTAAGTCCATGCGCACAGTTGAAATATCCTAAAGTGTTTGCCGCAGGGGCGCGAATGGTTTCCATGTCGGGCGAATGCTTTTTTGAGGTAACTAAAAATCCTGAACGTCCTTTTATTATCAGCAGCCGGTCAATCATTACCAAAGTTTGGGGAACAAGTTTCCGCATACGTGATAATGACAAATGTACAGAAGCCGATGTAGCTGTTGTTACGGGTAAAGTTTCGGTGAGTGTTAAAACAATAAAGAATATCAACGATGCTTCGTTAGCTATTGCCAAAGGCGACGTGATGCTTTACCCGAATCAAAAGGTAGTGTATTCCGTTAATGACCATACTTTAAAACCAGCGGGAGTAACCAATGAGTCGGCACTCAAAATATGGAAGCGTGTTGATCTTTTGTTTGATAATATGCTTTTAAAAGATATCATCCCGGTGCTTAACACCAGGTACAATGCTCATATCGTACTGGCTAATGAAAAATTAAACCATTATATGCTTAATGCCGATTTTTCTGGCTTTAATCTGCCCGATGTTTTAGAAGCGCTTAATAAATCGCTGAGTATTGATTACGAGATAAAAAATAATACCATTGAACTTAAATAAACCAATTAATTAACCAAACTATTAAGTATGAAAGAGAAAACCAAACTTTAAAACCAATTATTAAAGCCAATCAAAAACCGGCGTAAATAAAAAAACTTAGAAGTGTTACGACCACTCCTAAGTTTCAGATCAGCCCACATCAAGCAACACCATTTTTCAATGGTGGCGGGGCGTTAATTGTCTCATTTTTAAAAAGAAACATAACAAATATATGAAATTTCGTTTACGAACACCTATTCCCTGGTATCAAATCATGAGGATAACATTTATTCAAATTATGATATCAACGATGTTAACTGGTATGGCATATTCAAACACTTTGAATGCCCAGAACATACTTGATAAAAAGATAAGTATATCATTAAGCAATACCACACTGGTTGATGTATTAACTCATTTGCAAAAAAATGATAAGGTTAAATTTATATACAGCAGCACTGCTATTAATGGTTTACAGAAGGTTACCATCAATATGGAAAACCAATCGCTTAAAAATGTGCTCGACGAGGTATTAAAAAGCAAAGGCATAAGTTATGAAGTATTACAGGACAGGATTGTTTTAGGCAAAGCCACCGCGGCATCATTAAACACAACTGAACCTGGTGTTGTTTCCACCGCAAATACTGAAACCGATGTGGCTGCTGTGCCCATAACAGGTAAAGTGGTTGATAAAAGTGGCGAGCCCATTATAGGCGCCAGCATTTTAGAAAAAGGTACCACCAACGGCGTATCGACAGACCTGAATGGTAATTTTAAATTAAGTGTAGCTGGTCCTGGTTCGGTACTGGTAGTTGCCTATATTGGCTTTAACAATCAGGAAGTAACTGTTGGCAACCAAACCAACCTTACCATTACTATGGTTGAAGGTGTAAAAAACCTGACCGAAGTTGTTGTGGTAGGTTACGGTACACAAAAGAAATTAACCGTTACCGGCGCTATCAGCAGTGTTAAAACAGCCGATCTGCAAGATCAGCAGGTAACCCGTATTGATGATGCATTAAAAGGTAGGGTTTCAGGTGTATCAGTAGTTCAATCTTCAGGTTCTCCGGGTTCGGCTCCAACTATCAGGGTAAGGGGTATCACTTCAAGACAGAATAGTGATCCTTTATACGTAATTGATGGTATTGTGGTTGATAACGGTGGTATTGATAACGTCAATCCGAATGACATTGAATCAATTGATGTGTTAAAAGATGCATCGGCTGCTATTTATGGTTCACGTTCATCAAATGGTGTTATATTAGTTACTACCAAAAAAGGTAAAAAAGGCGACGCTCAAATAACTTATAATGGATATGTTGGTTTCCAGGGTCCGGTAAGCAAGGTTAAACTGGCCAATGCATCACAGTATGCCACGTTAAGAAATGAAGCGCTTACCAATGATGGTAAAACTCCTCTTTTTGCTAACCCATCTTCATTAGGAGCAGGAACAAACTGGCAGGACGAAATTTTTAGTAACAGTGCTTTAATCCAAAACCATAACCTGAGTATCGGTGGCGCTACAGATAAGGCAAATTACTACACCTCTTTTGGCTACCTTGATCAAAAAGGTATTGTTATGCCTGATATTTCTGATTATAAAAAGTTCAACTTTACAGTAAACACCAGCTATAAGGTTAAAAAATGGCTTACTATAGGCGAAAACTTTACTTATAATTACACCCGCAGTAAAAGTGTTGGAAATACCAATAGTGTATTCGGTGGTCCGCTTAGTTCTGCTCTGAATCTTGATCCGCTTACTCCCGTAACAGTAAGTGACATCAATTCCCAGCCTAATGCATCGGTTTATAACACCCAGGCTAACTATATAGTAAGAAATGCTCAAGGGCAGCCTTACGGCATATCAAATTATGTATCGCAGGAAATTACAAACCCTGTGGCTTATGCGCAAACACGCCTGGGGAATTATAACTATGCCACTAACCTGCTAGGTAGTGCTTTTGCCGAGATCGAACCCATTGCCGGATTAAAGATCAGATCGCAGATCAGCGCTAAACAATCCTATTATGGTCAGGATGGTTTTACGCCGCTTTATTTCCTGAATTCAAGTACAAGTAATCTGTCAAACACTTCTCAATACCAGGAAAACGACAGAAATCTAACATGGAACCTGGATAATACGGCTACTTATACCCGTTCATTTGGTAAACATAACCTTACAGCTTTAATAGGTAACAGTGCACAAAAAACAACCGCTTCAGGCTTAGGCGGAACATTTATTGGCGAACCTGTAAATTCATTTGATGATGCGTCGAATGGTTTTGCTTTAGCATCTGCTAATAGAATAGCTAATGGTATTACTACACAGCCGCACACGCTGTCGTCATATTTTGGCAGGGTAACGTATGACTATGATCAAAAATATTTGTTTACAGGTATTATTCGTCGTGACGGATCATCAAAGTTTGGTAGTAACAACATTTATGGAACATTCCCATCTGCACAGGTAGGTTATGTAGTGAGCCGTGAAGATTGGTTCCCTAAAAACTCATTTGTTGACTTCTTTAAACTACGTGGCTCATATGGTATATTAGGTAACGAAATGGCACTTACACCATTCCAATATGCAGCTACTATTGGTAGTGGCCGTAATTATGTATTTGGCAATGATATGCTTAATATTGGTTATAGCCCCAATGCCCCGGCAAATCCTGATTTGAAATGGGAAGAAACCCGTAGCGCGGACATAGGTTTTGATGCAACTTTCTTCAATAACCTAACCGTAACCTTTGATGTTTATAGAAAACTAACCAAAGGTATGCTACAGCAGATCCAACTTCCTACATACTCTGGCTTTAATGGACAACCATTTGCGAATGTTGGAGATATGGAAAACAAAGGTGTGGAGTTAAGCCTTGGATATGCTAATAAAGTAGGTCAATTCAATTATAGTTTAAACGGTAACATATCATACAACCATAACGAAGTAACAAGTATTGGTGCTTTTAATAATTACTTTACGGTAGGTACTGTACAAAGCTCAACTTATGAAATTGGCCGTACTGCGGTTGGACAGCCTATTGGAGCGTTTTATGGTTTCCAGGAATTAGGTGTATTCCATTCACAGGCAGAGATCAATGCTTATACCAACAAAAATGGACAGTTGATACAGCCAAACGCCAAACCTGGCGATTTTAAATGGCAGGATATTGATGGTGATGGTAAAATCACTGCTGCCGACCGTAAGTTTTTGGGTAATCCACAACCAACCTTTGTTTACGGCGTTAATTTTAATGTTAACTACAAAAACTTTGATATCAAAATATTTGGACAAGGTGTTTGGGGTAACAAAATTTACCAGGCTTACCGTCGTTTAGATATCAATGGCGCCAACTATCCTATCGCGGCTTTAAACGCCTGGACGCCAACTAATTCAGGTAGTAATTATCCGCGTTTAACAGACAATGACCCTAATCAAAACTTTAAGAACCCGTCAAACTTTTATCTGCAAAATGGCGCTTATTTCCGCATCAAAACTTTGCAGTTAGGTTATACCTTACCCCAAACATGGCTTAAGGCAGCTGATGTAAAAAGAGTCAGGGTATTTTTAAGCAGCAATAACCTGGTTACCATAACCGGATACAAAGGCTATGATCCGGAAGTTGGTGCAAATAATAACAATGGCGGTATTGATATGGGTATCTATCCCCAGGCCCGCACCTTTATGGCAGGTTTAGATATTACTTTATAACAAAAAATTACGATGATCATGAAATCAAAATATTATATATATACAGGAGCCGTTTTGTTAGGAATTGGTATAATGGCATCCTGCAAAAAATCCTTTCTGCAATTACAGCCGCAAGGACAATTTTTACAATCAAATTATTACGCTAACCCTGCACAGGCATTTACTGCTTTAGTTGCGGCATATGATCCACTGGTTACAGAAACAGGAGGTATTGATAATACTTACTCAGATCCGCTTGGTGCACTTAACTCAGCGTCTGATGAGTGTTTTGCAGGTGGTGGTACTTCTTCTGATATGGCACCATGGCAGGCAATGAATAACTATACAATTTCACCAACACTTGGACCCCAGGATCAGTTTTGGCCAATTAATTTTCAAGGTATAAACCGCACTGACGTGTTGCTTGAGCAGTTACCCAAAGTACCAGGCTTAAGCAGCGATCTTTTAAAAAGATATACAGCCGAAGCACAATTCCTGCGTGCACATTATTACTTTGACCTGGTTAGGTTATTTAAAAATGTACCCTTACTTTTAACTACACTAACGCTTCAGAATGTATATGATCAGCCTCAGGCTACACCCGAGGCCGTATACGCGCAAATAGAAGCTGATTTAACAGCGGCCATAGCGGGCTTACCGGCTACGGTTATAGCCACAGAAAACGGACGTGTAACCCAGGGGGCCGCAAAAGCGCTGTTGGGTAAAGTTTATCTGTATGAGAAAAAATGGGATCTGGCAGCTAAAACTTTACAGGATGTAAATACCAATTATGGCTATAAATTAGTACCCAAATATGGTGACATATTTAGCCCTACCAACAAATTTAACAGCGAGTCGATTTTTGAGTTGGTTCACTCCGGAACACAAAATTATACCTGGAGCAACTGGAACACTTTTAAATCAAATATCTATGTACAAATGGTTGGTCCGCGTAACTATAAGGGCCCGATCTATTTTGCCGCAGGGTATGGCTTTAACCCAATAACCCCTCAATTAGTTGCTGCCATGAAGGGCGACCCGCGGTATCCTTATACTATTGCCAACATTGATAGCTTAACAAAGGCTAACAAAGGAAGTTACGAGCAAAGCTACCAGGGTACCGGTTATTATATACAGAAGTACGCTCCGCTATTAAGTAATATAGTAACTACTGGTACTAATGAGCTTAACTGGCCAAATGATTATATTGAGATCCGTTTGGCAGATACCTATCTGATGGAAGCAGAAGCTGACGTTAATGGCGGAACCACAGGCAGGGCGCAACTTTTGTTAGATGCTGTGCGTGCCCGTGTTGGCCTGCCATCTGTTCCGGCAAACTTACAAAGCATCCAGAACGAGCGCCGTTTAGAACTGGCTACCGAAGGTCACCGCTGGTTTGACCTGGTACGCTGGGGACAAGCGCCTACGGTACTTTCATTTAAAGGCTTTAAGGCGGGTGTTAATGAAATTTTACCAATACCATTAAACGAAACAACCAATGGTAGTAAAGTAAAACAAAACCCAGGCTATAATTAATAGCTATTACCCAAACAAAAGGCTGTCGCTTATTGTGACAGCCTTTTGTTTTTATTTAATTATTAAAGTAAATTGTTATTGATTTTATAGAGGCCATTTATTATAGGTCAATTAAGTTCCTGCTTATTTAGTGCCTGAAAACATGCTTAAAAAAAGGTCGTTTTTATTCGTTTTAATTTCCCTGATCCCTTTAAGTTTCATCCTTACCCAATGCTTTAGCAATAAACCGGAGGATCCGCGCGGACAGGTATTTGCAGGCTCGGCCAGCTGCGTAAAATGCCATAGTGCTGTTTATGATTCCTATATCCATACGGCTCATTTTCAAACCTCGCGCCCGGCATCCTTAAATAATATTGATGGCAGCTTTGCTAAAGGTTCCAATGGTTTTGATTTTGGCAATGGCATGAAAGTGGTCATGGAAAAGCGTAAGGACGGTTTATACCAGGTGGGTTACGTAAATGGCAAGGTAGTTGACGCGCAAAAATTTGACATCACTGTAGGTCATGTAAAGGCTCAAACGTATCTGTACTGGAAAGGCAATCAATTGTTTGAACTGCCGATGTCATATTTCAGCGCTTTGCACAGCTGGACAAATAGTCCGGGATACGCAGCCGATCGTATCGACTTTAGCCGGCCAATAATTAAAAGGTGCCTGGAGTGTCATAGCTCGTATGTTAATGAGTTGCCAGAACCAGAAATGAGCCTCACCAACCGAAAGGTAAACTTTGATAAATCATCACTGATATACGGTATTGATTGCGAGCGTTGCCACGGCCCGGCAGCCAATCATGTAAACTATCATACAGAATACCCTGAGGAGAAAAAAGCAAAATATATAACCACCTACAGCTCATTAACCAGGGGGCAAAAAATGGATGCCTGCGCGGTATGCCACTCCGGAAACAAAGATGCTTTTCAACGATCAGCATTTGTTTTTAAAATGGGTGATACACTGGCAAAATTCAGGGAGCCCCATTTTTTACATGAAAATACAGATCCGGCTACACTTGATGTGCACGGCAACCAGGATGCTTTACTATCATCAAGCAAATGCTTTTTAATGAGCAATATGGATTGTGGCACCTGCCATAACCCGCATGTTAATAACAGCCAGAACATAGCCCTGTACACCCAGAAATGTCTGAACTGCCATAGTGAAGCTAAACATAACTTCTGCACAATGGCCCCTAAATTAGGATCGGCCATTAATAATAATTGTATCAGCTGCCATATGCCTCAAAAGCCATCGAACGTAATTTCGGTAGAGGCCGCCGGAGGTAAAATGAGCGTACCTTACCTGGTGCGTACCCATCGCATAGCTATATACCCCGAGGAAACTAAAAAAGTATTAGCATTCATCAAAATGCAGGGTTCCTGAAACTATTAGGCATACACATTTTTTTAATAGATTAACAAATTTTGAGATACTGCTCCGGAGGAGCAAAATGTCGGTAGAAATAATGAAACGTGATCGTTTTTAGTGCCGTAGGTACGTCACTAATCAATATCTGAAAGTTAAAAAGTGACGCACCTACGGCACATAAAATTTGTTTTGACCCTATTTCTACCAACGTTCAACCCCTCTGGGGTATCAAAAAAGTGTACACGGTAGAACCTGAGGGAGCGTTTTTTACACTCCCCCGCCAGCTGGCGGGGGCCGGGGGGCTAATAGGTCAGCGTTAATCCACCGCCCAAGCCCATATCGCTGTCATAATGGCTCGATAGTGAAAAATACTTGGTGAAAATATACCTGAAACCTACGGCGTATTCCTTATCTGTATTGCCCATAAAAGTAAAACGCAGGCGACTGGTAAGCGGTATATCATCACGGCTTAGCTGAAACCTTAATTTGCCATTCCCATCTATGCGGGCATCTGCAATTACCAACATGGGCAGCGTATAGGCCAAACCGGCAACTACCGTTTTGCGGTTGTTTTTGTTCCTGATCTGCCCAAACAGGTTCTTTTCTGGCGCTCCTTCCTCTTTTTTATAGTGATAATCAAAACCACCATAAGTATACAGCCATTGCATTTGGCCAAAATACCGGCCGATCATGGTTTCGCTTTCATAACCATCATGATCATGCAAGCCCAGGTGCCATAGGGTTGATAGTTTCCAGCGGGTATTAGCCAGCGAGGCGTTACCATCGCTGCCATTACTTTCCAAGCCTACTTTTGCCATGGCATAAAAATGCTGGTCATCGGCATATATCTTTTTAATAGCTTTTGCCGGATCGGGGATTTCAGGGTTGGGCGGTGAATTTTCATAACTGAATATACGCCCCATACCGCTCATCATGTGGTACAGGATATGGCAATGGAAAAACCAATCGCCGCTTTCAGTGGCCCTGAACTCAATGGTATCCCTTTCCATCGGCATAATATCCAGCGTGTTTTTTAATGGCGAATATTCGCCCTGGCCGTTCAGCACCCTGAAATAATGGCCATGCAGGTGCATAGGGTGCCGCATCATGGTGTTGTTGTATAGGATGATCCGTACGTTCTCGCCATTTTTAATCAGTATCTTGTCTGATTCTGATACCGTTTTATTGTTGATGGTCCACACATAGCGGTTCATATTACCGGTAAGGTCAAACTTGAGCGTTTTGGTTGGCCCGGCAGGCAGGGTAGTAACCCTGGTTGATTTTAACATGCCGTAGTTCAGCGTTACGATGTCGGCAGAGGAATCACCATCCATTTTCATATCGCCCATGTCCATATTATCCATTTTCTTACCGCCCATATCCATACCACCCATCTTTTGGGGTTTTGAGGCTTTTTTATGATCAGTGTGCTCTGCTGGGTCGGTAATTTCGGGGTACATGACGGTGTTCATGTCCATTACCTGGTTGGTCATGGTCATGCCCTCCATCTCCTTCATATCACCGTTCATGCTCATCATACCGTTCATCATTTTCATGCCTTCAAAGTACTTGAGCCTGAGCAAATGTTTGGCCTGATGCTTTGTGCCCGAACCCAGCCACACCGAAGTATATTTGGTACGATCCTCGGGCGTGGCTAAAAACTCATAGCTGCCATCTTTAGGTATAGTAACCACCACATCATAAGTTTCAGCAACCCCAATAATCAGCCGGTCGACTTTAATGGGTTCCACATCCTCGCCATCATTGGCTACAACGCTGAGCTTGCCACCGGCATAATTAAGCCAGAAATAGGTTGATGAGCTTCCGTTTACCACGTGCAGCCTTACCTTATCGCCGGCCTTAAATTGCGGGGCGGTGTTTTCGGGCTTACCATTGCTAAAAAAGCGGTCGTAGTATACGTCGCTCACATCCATGGCCGTCATTCGTTTCCACTCATTACCCACCTTAGTTTTAAAATGCCCTTCTTTTATGGCCTCCAGGTAGTTTTGCGTGCTGCCTTTTTGTATGGCATACCAGTCGGTGGCATTATGCAGGGAACGCTGTACCTGCTCGGGGTTGGCATCTGTCCAGTCGCTTAATAACAAGGTATACTCCTTGATGGGAGATGGCTGTTTTTCGCGGATGATAAAAGCGCCATACATGCCGCTCTGCTGCTGGGTCATGGTGTGCGAATGATACCAGTAAGTGCCATGCTGAACCAGCGGAAATTTATACAGATGCGTTTCGCCGGCCTTAACGGGCGAAGTAGTTAAATACGAAACCCCATCGTACCGGTTAGGCAAAATTAAACCATGCCAGTGAATAGACGTTTCCATCATCATGTTATTATGTACATAGATCTCGGCAGTGTCACCCTCCGTAAAAGTTAGGGTAGGTGCCGGGATAGAGCCATTAATGGCCATGGCGGGCCTGGTTTTGCCGGTGTAGTTTACCGTAGTATCATTAATGTAGATGTGGTATATATCCCTGTTGCCAATTTTGGTATAAAAAGGCAGCTGCTTCCCGGCAGCACCTTTGTCCATTTTCATAGACATGTGGTGCTGACCGAAAGCAAAAACCGACAAAGAGAGATTAATCCATATCAATAGGATGATCTTCATAAATAAATCCGTTATAATTATTTGGCAGCCGGAGCCAACGTTTCGGTGGTTTTACCGCAGGTTAGCATCTGCTTACCATAATATGGATTTTTGATGGCATTGGTTTCGCTCAACCAGGTAGCTTTTTTCATCGGGCAGTATTGCTCGTAAACAGTTGCTGTATTCAGCTTCAGACCTTTTACTACCTCATACAGGTTTTTTGAAAGACTGGTAAAATGCTCGCGCTGGTGATCAATAGCATCGCTTTCGCTAATGTGGCGACTGTCAAACTCCAGTTTTTCGCTGTAGGTCATCCATAGTTTGTGTTGCTCTGGGGTAAACTTATCCATTGGTACTGCGGTAACAGCTGCCAGTAATTCTTTTGCTTTGCTTTTGGCGGCAGCCTTGTCATCGGCGGTTAAAGCGTTTTTAACACCAAGGTAGGAGGTTAATACATTATTTACAGCAGTACCTGCGGTTTTATCCTGGGCTTTAACAGTTGAATAAGATACCAGCACGGTTAGTAGTATGATGAATGTTTTAAGCGTTTTCATAATTTTTATGGATTAAATATTTTTAAATTTTTATGGAATGGATCTATTCAGGTTTAACAAAAACCTAATGTCATTTCGAACGAGGTACGAGGAGAAATCTTATGCTACATGCATGAAGTATAAGATTTTTCGCAATCACTCAAGATAGCGTTTCTCCTTACGCCATCACTTTGTCCATCGCTGTTCGTCGAAATGACATTTAGGATATATTATCCTGCACTCACGTTAATATAAAGTAATTAAACTAAATCAGGTTTTAAAAAATGGACAATAATTATCCATCTGTAAAAAGGATGCAATTTACCTGATGATCAGATCTGGAGGGAACGTAATTGTATAGAAAGGGCTTTGCCTGATACCCCGGGTGGTGCCTTGCCATATTGCAGGCTAAGTACATTTATCGCCGGATATTGAACAGTAACAGGTACATAATTAAACTGACGTGGAAGCACAGCAACTTGCGGTGCCTGCACATCAACCAATGCGGGTTTAATATTTTCCTTGATCACATAATTGCCATGCTTGTTGCAGCAATCGCAATCCTTGTCTTTACAGGGATGCTTTTGTTGCTTGTCATGATGGGCATTATGGTTCATGGCCTGCATGGCCATTTTGGGTTGAAAAAAGCTTTCGCCGGCACAATGTATTATGCAGACAAACATCCCTGTGGTGAGTAACAGGTAAAATGCTGCTATACTTAAAATGGCCGCTTTCTTCATTTAACAACAAAGCTAAAGTATTTTGGGCAATCTGTTTTATAAAATTTTGTCTGGGATTTATAAAATTTTGCGGTGATAAGAGGCCTCATCCCAACCCTTCTCCAAAGGAGAAGGGCTTAAAAATGATAAATTAATTATCTTTATTTTAAGGAGCATACTAAATACAAGTAAAGACAATGGAATATAAAGCTAAATCAATCCGACCATTCATTGGCGCTAAAGACTTTGATATCTCGCGGAGCTTTTACCGCGACCTGGGGTTTCAGGAAACCATTTTAAGTCCTGATATGTCCGTTTTTAAAACAGGTGAAACAGCATTTTACTTACAAAATGCTTACGTGCAGGATTGGATAGATAATACCATGATCTTTTTGGAAGTGGATGATGTAGCCCGTTATTGGACCGAACTTCTGGCTTTAAACCTAACAGCAAAATATAAAGGGGTAAAACTAACCCCAATTAAGGTATATGATTGGGGCCGGGAATGTTTTGTGCATGATCCATCCGGTATCCTCTGGCATTTTGGAGAGTTTTTTTTGTCTACGTAGGATCACTCGCAAAGGACCCTGCGCAAGCTATGCAGAACGACCGGCAACCCACGGCCCCGCACAGGGTCCCCTGCGAGAGACCCCTGTGAAAACGAGAATCATTTGTTCAATATTTCCAATGCTTTTTGTTTTGCGGCATCAGTCCCATTTAGTAGATCTTTGATTGTTTCCTTTACAGTGATACCCGGCATAATACCTACGCCAACGAATTCTTTCCCGTCGGGATAGGTATCACGTTTGGCGCAAACGCGGGCAGAGCCGCCACCCGGTAAACTGAATGAAACAGGCTGACCTGTGCTGCCGCCTGTTGGTAAGCCAATCAACTTACCGCGTTTCATATAATCGAATGCTACGGTAAAATCCTCTGCCGCAGAAAAGGTACGGGGGCCGATTAACACCACGATTGGTTTATTATAAAAAATTTTGCCATTGGGTTGTAAATTACCTGCGCCGTTACTTTCCCATAGGGGCTCGGCATTAAGCCTTGAGGTAATCCGTAATGTTTTTGATGCCGAGTGCACAAAGGGCTTATCTGTTAATCGTTTTATAATATCGAGCCCGATATCGCCATTGCCACCTCCATTGTACCGCACGTCTATGATCAAGCCTTTTGTTTTGGCGATATCCGTATAATAAAGTGAATCAAATTGCTTAACTATCTTAGTATCCTCAAAGTTGTTGATTGCTAAATAGCCGATGTTGCCAATGGTTTGATACTCCATTGTTTTTAAACCCTTTACATCATGATGGCCGTTGCGGGATACAGTACGGTTTATTAATTTGCCGTTGCGGTCCTTAAATTCAAAAACAATAGGCTTGTTTTTTGGTCCGGAGAATAATGCGTACGAAAACTCTCTTATTTCCATGTCCTGTGGAGTAGAGCTGCTTTGATAAGGCCTGATATTTTTTTCGGCATAGCTTATCACCGGTTCACCATCTATTTTGATCACCTCCAGGCCGGGCACAATTCCGGTCTTGTAAAGACTGTCGCTAAAAACCTGGTTTACAAAAACACGCCCTTCAATCAATTCTGTTCTGAAAGGCGGACGGCTATAAAAGGTTGTGGTCAGCGAATCGGGCACGTAAACATTGGTATGCCCATCTTTTAGCAGCACATAGAAGCTAATCAGCACTTTGTAATATTCAGCTGTCGAAGTGGTATTTTGAACTTTGGGCAAATAATCAAGGTACGCCTGATTCCAATCAATATTCACATGATCAAAATGAACAAAGTTGTATTTTGCCTGTGACCATAGCAGTGATAAACCGGCAACCTTTTCCCCGGCCGAAAGATTGGCTTTATAAGGCGTTTTAAACGCGGTATTTTTCCATAGCGCGCGCTGGTTGTTCAGCTTGCTTATAATAGCTAAATAACCAGGCTCGTTTCTAAGTACATTCAATGCCGAATCCTGCTGTAAAAAACTGATTACACTGATAGCGCCATTTTCATACATGCGGTTAAGTGCCAGCAAGGCAGAATCTTTTTTATTCAATAACGCATATCCATCGGCTAAGTCTCGATTTACATCCGTGCGCCGGTACCATAAGTACGTGTTAGTGCGCGCCAGTTCTTTAATTGGCAAACTATCCAAAAACGTTAGCGCGTTTTTCAATACTAGCACACCTTTATTGATTTCTGTTGGTGTAGAATTTTTCTTCTCAAACAAGCTGTCGGCAATCTTTCTTTGTGTTTGCACCCAATCGGCTGCTTCATTGCCGGTAAAGTTTTTTTGCGCGAAAGAATTGATTGAAAAAGTGAGCAACAAAACGAATATTGCAATGAGGGCTTTTTTCATATAATCGTGATAAGAGTTGGTATGCAAAATAATAATTAATCCATTAAATTAAAAGGTTCAATAGGTATTGAAAATAATAAACTTCCGCTGCGTTCTCATGGGAAAAGCTTGGATGCTATCTACTGCCTTTACATAAATAAAAAAGCCCGCGATCAATTAAGGAGGGCACTGAAAAAGCCCCGTTAATTCGGAGAAAAAAAAGGGGTTGTGTCATAAATCATGAACAACCCCTTTTCCTTACCCCACAGGAGGGAACGACATATCTCGGTTTCGTATAAACGATTCTCAGAGCGTCAAATTGAATTTTTGACTGCGTTTTTCCAGCCTAAAATATTAAGGGGACTTTTTCAGTGCCCTCGAGAAATCTGAGAGGCTTTTTACTTTTTGACCTGTTAACCCCAATAGGACAAATCTCGAACCGCTTT
This sequence comes from Mucilaginibacter sp., assembly GCA_030445275.1. Lineage (GTDB taxonomy): Bacteria > Bacteroidota > Bacteroidia > Sphingobacteriales > Sphingobacteriaceae > Mucilaginibacter. Next base: position 15,739 of record JAUCSE010000052.1, on the reverse strand, counting down.
TTTGAGAATATAAAGTGTTTAGCGAATATTTCTCTTAAGCTCCAATAGTACCCGTCTTAACATTTCCGGCGCGAGCGTAATTGGCAACAATAATACCACTTGGTGTAACAAGACTCTCTGTTAATTTCAATGCTGCCGGCATCGTGCCACTATCAAACAACTTTTTTCCTTCACCAAGAATCACCGGATAGATTTTGAGCCAAAGTTCGTCTACTAAATCATGCTTCAGTAGTAGTTGAGTGAGCTCGCCACTGCCCCAAACTTTGATGTCAGAACCTTCAGAGTTTTTGAGCTTTTCAATATCCGCCACAGTTGTGAGGAACACGGAGTTTTTCCAATCCGACTTTTTCAGCGTGTTGGATACGACGTATTTTGTAACATCGTTTATACCCGGCCAATGGTCGGCGTGTTCAGGCCAGAAATTGGCAAAAATCTCAAATGTTTTTCTGCCCAGAAGAATATCTGCCGGTTCCATCTGTTTTTGCATCACCTTGCCGCTAACCTCGTCACCATAAGGTGCACTCCAACCACCATATTTAAAGCCGCCTGATGTATCTTCCTGAGATCCGCCCGGTGCTTGCATTATTCCGTCTAATGTAAGGAATGTTAAAACTATTATCTTTCTCATATTAGTTTAATTGAAATTGTTGCTTTGTTGTTCCTTTTTTATTTAATAGTTCGAAAATATTTATCGAAGCATTTTTTTAATACCAAATACGATTATGTTTACTTTAAAAAGCCATCCAGATAACCTAATATTATTTTCGTCTGCATCATTAGGCTGACATGGCTCTGCGCAGGAACAACGGCCAGGTGCGATTTTGGCATCGGTGCCAAATCGGCAGATACACCGCCTCCCAGCAATTGATATGTTTTCATCAACTCAACTTTATCCAGGCCGTCATTGTCGCCCGAGATGATTAATACAGGTGCAGAAATTTTCGCAATATTGGAGTCCCCCAAATCGAATGGTGTCCCGGCAAAAGCTATCATCTGTTCTAAGAACTTTGTCCATTTTGTTTTGTCGGGTGCTACTGCATCATATGCCGCTTTCATAGGGCTATTCGCAAACATTTCAGGCTTCATATTTTTAAACGCATTAGCTATTTCGGGCCGCCAACCACTACTTTTATAAGTAGAAGAAATGATCACTAATTTTTTTAACCGTTTAGGGCTTTGTATAGCAAACTGGTAAGCTACAGAGCCGCCAAAACTATATCCTACCACATCGGCACTGTCAATTTTCAGGTGATCCATTACTCCTTCCACATCACTGGCTAAAGTAGCATGTGATAATTTTCTATCCGAGAACTGCGTATGTCCATGTCCTTGTAATTCAATGGCAATTACTTTTCTTGTTTTTGACAGCTCTGGTATTAATTGGCCCCAGTTCCCATCAATGGTCATAAAAGCGCCATGCAGTAAAACAACAGGCTTACCCTCGCCATATACTTCGTAATAAACTTTAATACCATTAACAGGTACATAGCCACTGTCGGCAGGTTTATTCTGCTGTCCTTTAGACTGAAACACTGTAAAAAAAAGCATAGCAATTATTAATACCGGTTTGAGGACATTAGATCCTTTAAATACTTTTTTCATAAAACGTTATTTAAGTTATTTTGATTTTATTGTCAATACAAAGATCGAAGGCATTTCAGGATTTTACGCTGTGCAAAAACGACAAATTAGGGGGTTAATTACGACTTATCTTATATCGAACCACAGTTGGGATGCCCGCTCAGGAAACTTAACCATACACCCAGCGCTGTCCGAAGCTTATAAATCGGGCGAATATGCCGATAGTTTCTGACTATCGAATATAAACAAAAAGCCTCAAATCTTTCGACTTGAGGCTTTTAACTTTGTAGCGGGAGCAGGACTCGAACCTACGACCTTCGGGTTATGAGCCCGACGAGCTACCAACTGCTCCATCCCGCATTGTTTTGATGGGGGGTGCAAATGTATGATAAGTTTTGGTATCAGAAGATAAATAACCAACATATATAATTAAGCCATAGTAAAGTATTGCAGATGTATTTATTTAAATGGCTTAAAGCTTTAACAAGTTTTTTGTATTAAATTAGTTGACAGAACCTTATCCAATAAACATGCAGCGATCTCCTTTTATAACCAGCCTCTGGTTCAGCAATAGGGCAGAGATAAACAGATCGGGTAAAATAAAACAGCTATGAATAAAAGCACTTATAATTTTGGAATCTTTTTTTTAGGATTGGTTACTGCTTGTGGCTTATTCCAGAGCGTAATTCAACTTTGGGTCGGCGTTCAGTTTTATATGCAGAGTTCATTTGTTGCCTGGTTTTTGGCAATGAATGCAATTACTTTAACAGGAGGAATAATCCTGCTGAAATACTTTCACTCCCGTGGGTATTGGGCTGCCTTCTATACCCTGATAGCCTCTACCATTGCAAACCTTTGTTTTGCGGCTCTCGTTTTAATGCTATTAACATCAAGGGCATTACTCAGCTATTATATGCCTGTGGCTCTTATCTCTTTAAGCGCCGGCATTGTATCCGCTCTAAGTCTTCTATTTTCCAGTACCATGAAAAGGTTTTGGTTAAGGATAGCAGGGGCTTATCTATTAGTCATCGGTTTGGTTTGGGGATCAACTATTATCTGGCCCCTGTTTTCAAAAGATGTCCAATTAAATAGCACATTAGCAAAAATTGCTCAATGGACATCAATACCTGCCAGCTTAATTTACATTCCGTTTATCATGCATTTTTTAAGTGAGGTTAAGCTATTAAATACAGAAAACACAAGTCCTGTTAAGGAACCTTCAAAGGTTATATTAGGTATAGTGCGAACATTGGCTTTGATCGTTGTATTATTTCTCGGAGTGAGGCTAATCTCCGAAAGTAATTCGTCAATATACTGGGCAGATGTAAACTTTGAAAAAACCCAAACAATGGCTCAATTATTTGAGTCCCGCACCTATGTGAACAGTAAAGGCGATACCTTATTTTATCATTTACTAAAGCCGTTAAATTTCGATCCAACAAAGAAGTATCCTTTGGTTGTAAGTCTCCCTTACGGTGGCCAACCTGCAACTGATAAGATCAGGCAAATGGAAGGAGCTGTTGCTGCCGAGGTATTATCAGACGATAGCAATAGAGCAAATTACCCGGCATTTATTTTTATACCGAATTGTCCGCCCGGATCGGGGTGGGGTGGTATCCCCAATTATCCATCGGTTGATTCATTGGTTTATGAAGCCATTAGCTCATTGGATAAAGAACCCGGAATAGATGTAAAAAGACGCTATGTTACCGGGTTATCAAGAGGTGGCTATGGTGCCTGGCATTTTATCTGTACCCGGCCGGATATGTTTGCCGCCGCAATACCTGTTGCCGGAGGTGAAGATCCTAAACTTGCCTCCAGGATTGTCAATATACCTGTATGGGCATTCCACGGCGCTAAAGACAAAAATGTTCCGGTTAGCGGTTCACGCGATATGATCACAGCGATCAAAAAGGCAGGCGGAAATCCAAAATATACCGAGTTTCCAAATGATGGACATAACATTTGGTACCAGGTTAGTATTACACCTGGTTTATGGGACTGGCTTTTTGCCCAGAAACGCGACTAATAAACTTTCAGCCCGTGGTTAAATTATTCGCGCCGCTAAATACAAAATATCATCAACTCCAAAATGCCCTTTTGAAAGATATAAACTAATTCATCTAAATTAAGCGTTATATATGCTTGTTATTCATACCTTACCATAAATGACGGATTATATTACATTATTTAAAGACTGGGTTATTAGCCTGGGCGAAAAGCATGAGGTTGACCCTTTGCTGCTTGGCTGTCTTTATTTAATTAGCAAGCTATGCTTTTTTACGTTTCTGGGCTGGGTGTTGAAGAGCTTAAGGGCAAAAAAAGCAATTCTTATTCCGTTATTACTGGCATGCGTTAGTTTTAGCCTTCCTTATCTTTACCTGGTGATTGCTGGTCGCAATATTTCCATTTGGGTATACTTGTTTATTGGTGCGATGTTCATTTACGGCGGTTTTTCTATCTGGAAGAAAATTACAGCCAGGCCCAATCCTGCTTAATACTTTGCCTTGATTACCAGATTTAGAATAAAAAAGCCCCTCAGATGATTTCCCAAGAGGTTTTATATATAAAGAGCTCCAATAAAGAAAAAAGTATCAGGGTGCAACTTTTTGCAGCAACCCGGGAAGGGCGTTTATTTCGAATGGTATTGAAATAAAGCCATCAGCATAACGATCACATACATTATGCTCAACCTGTTTTAAAGTTGAAAACAGGATTAACGGAATGCCCACGGTTGGCTCATTGCTTTTCAGGTATCGGCATATGATCTCACTATCTTCGCCCCACATCCTAATATTCAGCAAAAACACATCAGGCAAATTTTTGGCATCCAACAAAAGCAGCTCTAAGAGCTCGTTACTTCCTTCTGCTTCGTATCCCATGGCATCCAAAAAATCCGCCATCAGTTCTATAAATGCGGGGTCATCATCGGCTATATACACTTTTTTCCTCATCACAGTTTTCAATGTGTATTTGTTTTTTGAGCTAATAATAAAATTATTATGTATTGCTTGATCTCCAGACATGACTTAAATATTTATTATTAATTTTTTCACAAATTCTTTTTCAAGTGCTCCTTAAAGCCACCTGATTGTTATTTACATCAAAGTTGTGCCTTTATGGTGCCTTCTGAAAGGAAAAGGTAAGCGAAGTGGACAAAGTTGCAATTGGAAGGGACGTATTGCCGTTTGAAAATTTTGACTCACACGAAAATTAATTTCACAGCCATGGTGTAAATAGCTGATATAGTGCCAGAACGGAGCGGTTTTAGTTAAGCTATCGACGGAAATAAGGGATTGAAAATTAGATAAAAGAACAAGGAGGGGACACTAATATCAATAAAAACAACGTCATAGCGAGGCACGAAGAAAGAAAGGTGGCCCGTCATCCTTATCTTAAAATCATGATGGAAATTTATCTGCGGATGCGACTGACTTTTACGCTTTGGTTAACCATTCCAGAAACATTGGTGCCTTTCCTTTACTTACGGTTACCCGTTCATTAAAAGCTATGGATAAATTGAGGGAAAGCTTCCTGGAGAAAAAACTGGATACATCAATAATGGCTTTACGGCAAACCAAAAACTGCCGGTTCGCTCTAAAAAAGTGGTCTCCCGTCAACTTTTCCAGTTCGTCAAGGTTTTTATTGGGGTAATAAGTCTTGCCCGAAAAGGTCAACAGATGTATAATATCATTCTCCAGATGAAACAGCGCAATATCATCCAGTTTTATGGGCATGATCTTGTCCTGATAATACACAAGGATAGAAGATGTTTTTGAGGTTTCCCGGCCAGCCAGCAACTGCATCAAATTGCTGTATGACTGCACCTCGTTCACCGCGAATAGTTGTTTAAGCTGTTCATATTTGTTCAGCGCACGTTCAAGTGTCTGTGTGGTAAAAGGTTTCAGAATGTAATCTATTCCGTTAGCTTTAAAGGCATCAAGCGCATACTCATCATAAGCCGTACAAAATATAACCGGTACAGCAAGTGGCACGGCTATAAATATTTCAAAGCTCAAACCATCCCCCAGCTGAATGTCGCTGAAGATCATATCGGGTGCCGGAGCGCTTTTGAAATACGCCACCGATTCCTTTACAGACCGTAATTGTACAATATCAACCGGTTCCTTGATCAGTTGTGTTATGCTCTTCTCCAGGTCTTCGGCCACTATTCTTTCGTCTTCAATGATCACTATATTCATGGGTCAATAGTTTTATACTTACCGAAAATAAATTGTTACGCTCATTAATCAGGATCTCATCTTCCGACAGCAGCCGGTAACGTTCTGCAAGATTAGCAAGCCCGTTATTTGTAGATGATTCCCTCATTTTTTTCTTTTGCAGGTTATTTGATACCACGATCCGGCCATCCTGCTGAAAGATGGCTATTTCAAGCGGGGTTTCTTCGGTTAGTTCGTTATGTTTAATCGCGTTTTCCAGCAAGGGCTGCAGAGAAAAGGACGGCAGGTAATAGCTTTTGAAACTCTCTTCTGGTACAGTGATCGTGCAGATCAGGGCTGTCCCGAATCGTATTTTCTGCATTTCCAGATAATCCTGAAGCAATTTAAATTCTTCATCAAGCCTTGACACCTTTTCAGTGTGTTTAAAAATAGAAGCCCTCAGAAAATTAGCCAAATGAACAATATAGGTATCACCGGCGGCGGGATCTTTCCGGTAGAGGGCTTTCAGTGTATTAAGTGCATTGAACAGAAAGTGGGGATGGATCTGTTGTTTTAAAAGCAGGTTAGCGGCTTCTGCATTTGCGGTTTTTAGCCGGGCAAGTTCCAGATCGCTATACACTTTATGCTCATACAATAAAACTGAATTATGTAAAACAATGACAGTGGTATTAACAACTACTCCTGACCCCACAAATGCCATGAATAAATACACATCCCAAAAAGACCAGTGCTCTTTTGTTAGATGAGCAAAAATTGGCCACAATAGCAAATAGATGGCTATGCTGGCAGGGTAGGTGAACAGGAAACGGTATTTGGAAAACTTTTTAGACCTAAGGCCAAACCTTTTTGCCAAAATTACCATAATGTATACATGTGCATATCCTACCAATGAAATGCCCGTGATAGTTAGCACGGCAATGAGAAATATATGTTTCTGAGTTGGGTACTGGGAAAGAATGAGGGACAAGATAATACTGGCAATAATAGCCAGTAGCCAGGTTAGGCTGTTTAAACGTTTTACAGGCAGCTTTGCATCCATGTATACAAATGTAAGTAATTGATGGAGTGTTGTTAACAATTGTGCACTAAAGCGGGCAAAACTAATCCTGAAACATCATGACGGCAGTTTGAAAGGGCACAGCTACTTAGCGGCTTATTAGTAAGTGAAATTGTTGGAATACAATAGCCATAATACTATAACAACCCCTCATTCACTAGCAAACTGGTTGGGGTAACTCCAAATTCCTTTTTAAAAGCGAACGAAAAATGCGACAGGTCCTCAAAACCCAGATCCAGATAAATATCATTAGGTTTCTGGCCTTTTTTGTTGATCAGAAAATAACCCTCCCGTAACCGTTTTTGTATGAGCCAATGGCTGGGTGTATCATTAAATATTTGCCGAAAATCGCGCTTGAAGGCCGATAAACTACGACCGGTAAGCCAGGCAAAGCGCCCAATGCTGACATTGAATTTGTAATTATTGTTCATGAAGGCCTCGAGGTCTATTTTTTGGGGTATGCCAAAATCAAAAAGTACGCTGGCCAATTGAGGATCAGTTTGCAACAGTATCAGCAGCAACTCTTCGCGTTTGAGCTGCGAAAAGGTATCGTCTATCTTGCCTTCGCCGTTATAATAGGGTTCAAGCGAACGGATATAGTTGGGTATCAGGTTGTTTTTACGCAATAATATGAATGCATCAGCAAGGGACTGCCTGCTACTCGCGCTTAGCTTATGCTTCTGCTGGAATGCTTTTAAAAATGCTTCGTCAAATATAACCACCACTTTGCTAAACTGGTTGTCGTCCTTTTGCTTACTGTACCTGGCCAGGTGATTTTTTCGAGCGATACAATATTCATCCGCTTTCAGGTGATATTTCCGGTGACCGCCATAACCCACTATGGAACCGCGGATGAGGTACAGGAAAAAATGCTCGGATATAAATTGCTCCGGTGATATTTCAGGACCTATGTAACACGATGTTATGGCGTTTACTAATCTCATATGAGTTTAATGTTATCAAATCTGAATAAACTTTCGGCCGTTGCCAGCGCTGCCTCCTCATTGCTGCGGGGCGACCAGTTGAGCAACGTTTTTGCCTTTTCATTGCTTGCATTTCTAACTCTTCCTAGTTGAGGCACGATAGCTTTTGCTTTTGAATTGAAGAGCGCCGCTATACGAACCACCAAATCGGGAAGTACTTTGACGGAAACATTTTTAGCCCTGTCGCCCAATTTTTCCCTAAACAATAAGGCGATCTGGTGTAGTGACATCGTGCCCCCGGATAGGGCGAGGAAGCGTTCGCCTTTAGCCTTCAGATCAGTCATGGCACGCAGATGTAAATCTGCCAGGTCGCGCACATCAACAATACCAAGATCAATTTTGGGCATTGCCTTCATGGAGCCGTCAAGCAAGTTTTTCAATAATTCGAACCCGCTTGAGAGCTCCGGGCCAAGAGATGGACCAAAAATAGCCATCGGATTGATTACTGTTAGCTCCAGAGCGCCCCCTTCTTTGTCAATAAAATCCCAGGCTGCTTTCTCGGCAAGTGTTTTTGATTTCAGATAGGCAGAAAGCGATTTGTCGTTGGGATTAGTCCATTCCTTTTCTGTAATAAGTGTGTTGGGATCGGTATGGCTGTACCCAACGGCGGCGAAGGAAGAGGTGATAACCACCCGTTTTACTCCCGCGTCCCTGGCAGCCCTTAAAACCCTGAGCGTCCCATCCACAGCCGGGCGTACCATTTCGTCCTCGTGCTTAGGGAGCCTTAAAAATATCGGCGAAGCTACATGCAATACATAGGTACAACCCTTTACCGCGTCTGCCCAGTTTTTGTCATCGGTCAGGTCGGCCTCCATAAATTCAATCTTTTCAAATGAATTGATGCCGCCGTTTTTCATCATTTCAAGAACCTTGTCTTTTTTGTTGAGCGAACGGACGGTAGTTCTTACGGTGTAGCCGCTTTGAAGAAGTTGCAGAATGCAGTGCCCGGCCACAAAACCTGATCCGCCAGTTACCAGAACCCTATTGTCTATATTTGTATCTGTCATTGTCTTAAAATTTATGATACAAAGGTCTGTACAAAACTAAGAACTAATTTTGTTGTAAGGTCCAGGTTTGTTTTGTTGTAAAGCCCAGTAAATTATACAGCCTGGGCCTATCTGCTAAGCTTATATTTAGTCTCTATTTCAGGTTTTGTGTTGATGTGTTTTCCATTATTAGGAAACTCAAATGTCCAATTTAAGCTGTCCAACATAACTTTTGTGCCCGCCGGAAGTTTTTCATGCAGGGTGCTATGTGGGCGTGACAGTATTCCGGCACATAATGTACTATCGCTATAAATGTGAACACGGCCGATACAGGGCCAGCCCTTTATTTCCTGAGGTTCGCTGAGTACCCCTACCCACGTGTTTTTTGCAATACATGCAAACGTTCCGGTAAACCTGACCCCAAGGATATAAGTGGGTTTTGATAGGGCAATGCTCTCAATATCTTCTAACGAAAATAACTTCCGGGAGGCTAAGTTTACATAAGAACGAATACGCACCTGGCTGCCGGACGGAATGTTAATACCGGCCATAAGAGTATCCTGGCTTATTAACAGGTGGTGATTCCGCTCCGCTTTTGCCTCCTGTTGTTGCTGCTCCATTTTATCCTCTATAAAAAACTTCAGCGCAGCAACCAGTGGGATAGCAAAAAAAACAAACGCGACTACTCCAACCACACGTGCCCGGCGTTTGCCAAAAATAATCATCGCCAGCGAAATCAGAGCCGGCGCCAGCAGCCATTGCCAAAAGAAAACGCCAAGAGCCAGGTAACCTGTCCACAAATTAAAATGCAAATCCATAAAGGTAAATATATGTATATTTTGAGTCAATGGGTTGTGTGACCATTACAGCACCCGCGACCTACAAAACGTTACCCCAAAAGTGATACTGGACAAATTATTGATCAAACGCACGAAATAGTCAATTACTCCGGAATATCTCATTTAGCGCTATATTACATTATGGATTTAAATATTAAAAGATTTTGGGAGCAAGGGAGTGGAAGTAAGCTGCTCCAATGGTCTGGTTCGGAGTTGGGGCCGCATCCTTTTGAGCCAATGGACCAGCGACGAAATGAGTATGATATTTTAGGTGATAATGCAGTTAAGGAGATCTTTAAGGATAGGGACTTTGGGGAAGCTTACGCTTTGATCGCTCAATTATCTGCTACTAAAATTCATGAAGATGCCGACTTGCCGGCTAGCGTAAAGCAGCTGTTTCTGACTATGCAGCAAAGGCCCGCATGGCTTGATGAGGAATTGATTAAAGCTGGTTGTGATTTATGTATGCGCAGCGGAACAAATGCATTGATTTCTTTACGGGATTACAGCCTGATGAGTGGCTATGATTATGCCTATCTGAATAAAGCCCTCATTTTTACAGGCGCACTAAAGAAAGGGCCTGCGAAAAGGATTACCGACACGCTTGATTTCTGGGTACACGTTACCCGTCGTAAAGCATTAGAAATTAATGCACCAGGTTATCAGTACATTGCCCGCACCAGGATGATGCATTCTTTTTCAAGATTGATGATCCACGAGCGATATGCAAATTGGGACAAAGAAAAATGGGGAGAGCCAATTAATTACTGGGATATGATAGCCACCAATATTGGTTTTAGCCTGTTTTATCTGCATGGCCTGTACCTGTTGGGGATGGGGATCTCAGAAAAAGAAGAACTGGGCATCTTTCATCTCTGGAAATTTGTTGGGCATTTGTTGGGCATCCCTCATGACTATTTACCAAATGATAAAAAGCAGGCCACTGAATTGTTTTATTTATGGACAGTGGGTCAAGTTTCTGCAGACCAAGACTCCATACTGCTGGCGCAGGCATTGGAAAATGAAGCAACAGCCTCCAACATCTTCAAGAAAGCATACCAAAAAAACCTCCTGAAGTATCTGCACACCTGTTATGTGAGGTTTCTTATTGATGAACAAACCTGTAACCGCCTGGGGATTTCGAAAGTCAGGATGTACTATCTTTTTCCCTGGTTCAGGAGATTGCGTAACCTGCTTTGGCAAAAAATAACGGATATGAGCGCTAAAAACTATCAGCGGGCGGTTTATGTGGGGGATGTCCTTCAGCGTAAAATCTCAGAAGAATATTTAAGAGCAGATGGTATCCGGCATTGATCAATTACGCATTTAGCCTTCGGTTAGTGTTATCACCGTACCAATATTAACAAAACGGAAAGCCTCTCAGACATACCAATCCACTCAGATTTTTCTGAGAGGCTTTATTGTTTCTACTGCTTATATATGGCATGCATACCATTGTAAATGCTATTCCTATATCTCACACTCGTCACAGATGAGCGCAAAGTGGTATCTTTCATCACATACCATTATCTAAGGCGTCAATTTATAGCTTTCTTTAATAACGGCTTCATTAACTGCTTTAATCCTGTCTACTTCCATTTTTTCAATGGCCCTGTCATAAGTAAGTATTCCATTAACCTCATGTTCTACATCGGTTGTTTGGGTATAAATGGCTACGCTCAAGCCTTTGTATTTCATCAGTTGCTCAACTTCATCCAGCAAAAACACATACCTGTCTGTTAACCTCATTTTGGTTGGTTCATAATCATAGGCGTTATTAGCTACGGGCCACATATGATCACGCACAAATAAACCGACTCCACCAAATTCACCTAATGATGCTGCCCGGTGTTCGTCTGGTACCGAGGCCCCATACGGGCCTACGTAAATATGAGTGTCTACATAGTCTCCATTTCCCGGGTCACCATAGGCTTTCTGATAAGTTGGGTTATTATTAAAACCAGAATTACCGTTAACCAATCTTGATGGATCGTACTGCTTAACCCAATTGGTGATATTTTTAACATCAAATGCTCCCCAGTTTTCATTAAAAGGTACCCAGGTGATGATGGATGGAGAGTTATAATGTTGATCAATAAGCGCTTTTAGTTCCTTCCTAAATTCGGTTCTTGTTTTGGTGGTATCTTCATTTTGATACCATATGGCCGGCATATCCTGCCAAACTAATAACCCCAATTTGTCGGCCCAATAGTAAAACCGCTGTGGCTCGGTTTTCATATGTTTTCTGATCAGGTTGTATCCGGCGTTTTTGGTGAATTGAATATCAAACTTGAGCGCCTCTTCTGCAGGAGCGGTCAGCACACCGTCTGGCCAGTAACCCTGGTCAAGCAGCCCAAGCTGCATCATGAACTTACCATTGATCAAAGGCCGGGTAACGCCATTAACCTTGCCTAACTTAATATCGCGCATGCCGAAATAACTTTTTACTTTATCGGTAACATTCCCATGAGCATCTTCCAGGCTGATGGCAAGGTCATATAAGAAAGGATCATCCGGCGACCAGAGCTTTGGCGTTTTAATGGGCAGATAAAAGTAGGTGCCATTTGCTGATTTTGCTTGCGAAACCACACTACTTCCATCAAGGGCCACCGCATTTACTTTTCCTTCCCCTTTAGTGTTCACTAACACCTTTAACCGGTTATTGGCCAGGTCGGGCAGTAAACGGATATTCTCAATGTGTGTGTTGTTTACCGGCTCCAACCATACGGTTTGCCATATTCCTGAACAGAATGTATAATCACCACGCGGGCCGCTCTTGCCGGATGGCACACGGCCGTCATTCAGGTCATGAGCCGCCAAAACCAGCGTATTCTTCCCCCTGATTAAATACGGGGTTATGTCAAAACTGAAAGCATCATAGCTACCGGCGTGGGAGCCTGTTTTATGTCCGTTCACAAATAACGTTGCATGATGAGCCACAGCTTCAAAGTGAATAACTATCTGCTTGCTTTTCCAGCCGGAAGGAATTACAAAACTACGGCGGTACCACATGTTAATCTCCTGCTTACGCTGAATACCTGATAACATTGATTCCGGGCAATAGGGAACACATATTTGTTCGACTTTACGATCAAAAGATACCGGCTTTTCCGGATCGAGCGCGTTGGCAGCATTTTTCCCTCCCTGATAATCCCATTTACCATTCAAACACATCCAATCGCTGCGTTGTAATTGTGGCCTGGGATATTCGGGAAAAGGAACAACGGCATCCAGGGCTGCTTTTGTCCACGGTGTAGGTAAGGCAGGCACCTGGGCAAACAAGCAAGAACAATTAATGACAAGTAATAGTAGAAATAGAGCTCTGCTAATCCAGCTTTTATTCATGATCATTGGTTTATTGGAAGGAGGCCCAAACTTATAAAAATAAATTTATTTGAGTATCGACTCTGATCATCAAACAAAAAAGCCTCTAATCTTTCGATTAAAGGCTTCTGACTTGATCAGGTAGCGGGAGCAGGACTCGAACCTACGACCTTCGGGTTATGAGCCCGACGAGCTACCAACTGCTCCATCCCGCACTGTTTTGATGGGGTGCAAATGTATGATAAGTTTTGATGTTATAAGATAAATAATCAACCAATATATATAACGGCTCAACACCTCCGGATGGATCTAAGAAGATTTTTATTTATTTTTAGACAGACATGCAAGAATTAATATCATTTGTTATCTGGCTTTTTTACCTCCGTTTATGTGTTTATTCAGGCTCCAAACGCACATTAGGATGGTTTAATGGCTTAATGTTTGGTATGTTATTTTCATTTTTTGGAATACTGTGCATCCTATCCTTCAGGCGGCTGGATAATGATAAAGCTCATACCGCGTTGTTAGCAAAGTATAACCTACAATAGATCAAAAATAACCACAAGCGGTACACCCCTGCTGTTCTACGCCTATGTGCTGCACAACCGTATCATTAAACTCGGTAAAATATGGCAATACTAGTAGTTTAGACTTAAGCCATCAGTTATATAGACTTAAGCCATCAGTTATAGGCCAAGATATTTTAGACTGTTGCAGCACCATGATTAATTGTATTAGACAAACGAAATGTAGCAAGCAAGTAATAAAAGGCACCAAAAGCGGCGTAACCAGCTAAGCTTGTAATTCCTTTTGTCGGATCGTGTGCCAGCAAGATAAAAGAAATGCCCCCGATCATTGACTGGCCACCACTGATAATCATAGGCCATTGGCCGTCTAAAAATTTCTTGCGACGTAATCCTAAAATCATCTGGATCAATCCTGTCCCAATTGCCCAGGCACCGAAAACTATTAGTGCTTCAGGAACGCCTTTCTGTAAAGCGATAGCTACAGCCATTGTAGTGATGCTACTAATTAAAGCATTTACATATTGCGGTGTTTTAGAACGGCTGTTGTGATTGGCGCGAATATCGAGAAAGGTGCCAATCACATCCCAGGCTGGATAAATGATCAGTAAAACGCTGGCAAACCCCATAGATGTTTTTGCGAAAAGGACGATAAGAATCACCCAGACAACCGAAAAAGCGGTACGTGTAAAATAAAGCTTGCGTAATGATCTGGCAGTTTCAATGGCCTGTACGTCCACTACTGTATTAGATTGAGAAGTTGATGTCATGATTTTTTAATTTTATTGTTTATTAGCCCAAAGGTCTTCAGAATTGACTGGCAGCTTTTTCACTTAAGTGAAAATAGGAGTAGAATATTACGCTGCGATTACAGTCTGTCGTCGGTGGTGAGTTTTCACTTAAGTGAAAATAATTGCGTTATATTCAGATTATATTTGAGAGATATTTAGCGCCGTACAGCTAATTTTATTGTGATGGATTTGCCAAATTTGAATTATTGGTTTAGAGAGGCGGTCAGACCTTTATTATCTACTGACAATTTAAAACATGATCAGATGACAGATAAAAACGATATCATTTTTCAGCACCTGAGAAATTTTGCTCCATTGACCGATAAAGATGTTAGTGACAGTGAGCCATTTTGGAAAGCCCGGAAAATGAATAGGGGCGATTTCTTCAATATGCAACAAATGGTTTGCAATGACCTTGGATTGATAGCCAAAGGCATATTTCGGATCTATTATCACGACCCAAATACAAAAGAAGATAAAAACGTCTACTTTTTCTCGGAAAATCAGTTTGTCGTTTCTTTCAGAAGCTTCATATCACGCAACCCTTGCTGGTATTTTATTGAAGCGATGGAGGATTCGGAAATTTCATTTATTTCCTATAACGACCTTAACAGTCTTTATGAAACCCATCCGAACTGGGGGAAATTTGGCAGGTTGCTGGCTGAATCATTTTTCAATATTGCCCAAACGCGTACCGAAGAATTCATTTTTTTCTCGCATGAACAACGCTATATCAGATTGCTGGAACAGCATCCGCATATTGTTGAGCGTATTCCGGCTTATCATATCTCATCTTACCTTGGTATCACAAACCCTTCGCTCAGCCGGATCAGGAAGCGTATTGAAAGTAAAAAAGCTGAATGAGGTATCTTGGAAAGAAATTAGCGTAAGATCGGTACCTAACCAGCCCGTGGCTTAAATAATTCAGCTTATGGTCGGTATTGTCACCAACCACCAACTAAAAGTTTATCTAAAACAAAAAAGCCTCTAATCTTTCGACTAAAGGCTTCTGACTTGATCAGGTAGCGGGAGCAGGACTCGAACCTACGACCTTCGGGTTATGAGCCCGACGAGCTACCAACTGCTCCATCCCGCACTGTTTTTATTTTACGATCCGCTTCATTACTGCGAAAAGGGATATTTTTATTTTATTGCGTTTAATCCTTCACAATTTAGTAGAAAGAGAAAAGCCTTCAGACTTTCGGCTAAAGGCTTTTGACTTTTTAAAAGGTAGCGGGAGCAGGACTCGAACCTACGACCTTCGGGTTATGAGCCCGACGAGCTACCAACTGCTCCATCCCGCACTAATTTTGGTATGTTGCGATCCGATCATAACTTCGGAAAGGTGCTTCCAATTATCAAAAATGCATTTTACACTCCGTTTTAATTGGACTGCAAAGATATAATTCGTTTCTTTGCAGTCCAAATATTATTTTAATTATTTTTCTATGGCGCATAAGGCAGGTTTCGTGA
>JAUCSE010000038.1 GCA_030445275.1 Mucilaginibacter sp. | reverse complement strand
CAGTTCTAATAATGGTAGGCCAAAGGCAGCAGTCTTACCGGTCCCGGTTTGGGCTAATCCGACAAAATCGTTGCTGCCTGTTAACAATACCGGAATTGACTGTTCCTGGATTGGCGTTGGGTTTTCAAACCCTAACTCAGAGATGGCATTAACAATATCATGACGGATTCCCAGTTCAATAAATGGGTTCATGAATTAAAATAACGAATTTGGCAACATCGCCAAATCGGGCGCAAAGATAGCGACTTTAATTTTAAAAAGCAATGAGTTTTTTACTTATTGCAATAATGGAATTTTATAACCTTAAAAATTTGCCTTTTTTGTGGTATTGATATCTTTTGATCTTTGAAACGTGTTTGTTATCAGTAAGATGGCTTAAATGATGCATTTGGTGTTCATATAATAGGATATAAAATGAACACCTTTTATTGGCACCACATGCAATACATCATGCCGACGGCATGATGCTAAAAGAAGCGTTTTTTGAAAATAGATAAGAAAAGTTCGCTGATTATGATAATGTTTCTTATCTCAACCTATCGGCCGATTTTATCAGTTTTTCATCCCGCTGTACACTTTTTGCCGCCAATATCAGCAGTACAATACTTAACGAAGTAAGAAACAGCCCTATACCCATGGTACGGGTATCCAGCTGAACACTGCCTACTGCTTTTTTAACTGTTTGAGCCATCCAGAAGCTATAACCTATTAATACCAGTATGGCGCTATAACAAAGTGTAATTTGGAGTTTACGGTTTTTAAATAAAAATATAATAACCAGTGGGATCAGGGCAGCTATTGCAGTTATTACCGTAAGGGCAATAAAATGTTCGGTATATTTCTGAGCGCCATCTACATCCTGAAAAATGCCGGTAACCATAATACTCACCGGCTTATCAGCCACATAAACGTTATGCGCTAGTGGGAAAAAGAAAAGAGCGAAAAGCACAAGGCTGGCAAACAGCAGGTAAATGCTTTGTATTCGTTGTAACATAGTATTAAAATTATAATGGCAAATATAATTGTTTTAATTATTGCAGCGAGCCCTTTTTATTGACCATGTAATTTGCTTTTTATGATAATTAATGCCGTACATTTATAATTATTTTCAAATTAATAAAATTGCAATGACCAAATTACCAGTTAACAATCTATCACCACAGGATGTAAAGTTTGATGACGCGCACTTGAAAAAAATATTCCTGGAGCATCTGAACAGTATATATTTCGGGAAACAGCATTTGGTGCATTTTTTTGAAGAAATTAAAGTTTTGGCATCATTGCAATATCTAAAAAATGCCATACAGGATTGTTGTAATGATGCACAGGAGCAATTACAGCATATAGAGGGTATATTTAACGCAATCAATGAAGACCAATCAAAAATTAGCGTTTTAGGAATGAAGGCTATGACGCTCGAAGCCTATCTGTCAACCATTAAAGCTGGTAAAACACCAACGGAGCGCGACGTTTTTATTGTTTTTTACCTTCAGCTAATTGAGGGTATTGAAGTTACTTATTTTAAAGTGCTTAAAAACCTGGCCAAAGCCATTGGCTATAGCAATACTTTTCTGGATAAACCCTTTAACCAGGCCATTGAAGATAAGATCATGTTTGAAGCTATCTATAAAGAATACATCAGCGAGCCGGCACGATAATTAGAATCATCCCCCGGCCATTGTTGATGAGCGTAAAAATCATATAATCTGCTATAACTGCCTACTGATAGTGTTTTGTCAGTAGGGACTAAAATTCAAATATCTGAATATCAGGCGTTCATGAACGTTCACGGTGTTCACGTGTGTGAACGTGAACACTATAGGATTTCTTCCTGCGATCGAGAGATAGATTTTTGCCATCATTCTACATCCTTTTTATTTTTTCCGAATACCAACATTGGGGTAATTAACTTTACCGGACAACGATGAAATAAATCCGGCATAACTCTGGGCGTTGTTACATTTGACCAAATAATGAACACCCTTCCCCGGCATATTGTTAACTTTGCCACGTGACTGGTAAACAACGCTATTTTATTGAACTGGCTTATGATGGTACCAGCTACCATGGCTGGCAAATACAACAAAACGCTGTAAGTGTGCAGGAGGTTTTGAACAAAGCTTTGGCTACTATTTTGCGTCAACAGGTTGAAACCACCGGCTGTGGCCGCACGGATACTGGTGTGCATGCCCTTGAGTTTTTTGCACATTTTGATGTAGAGGACCATAGTCCATTGACCATAGACCATAGCGAAATCAACAACCATGGACTATCGACCATCGACTATGGACTAAAAGTACGCGGCTTGAATTCCATACTTCCTCCTGATATCGCCATAAAAAATATAATCCCGGTTCATGAGGATGCGCATGCCAGGTTTGATGCCATACAGCGTTCATACCAATATCATATCCATTTTAATAAAGATCCCTTTTTACGTGGCTACTCCTGGCAGGTACGTGATGTGCCTGATATAGAACTGATGAATCAGGCTGCTGCTATAATAATGGAATACATTGATTTTAGCTGTTTCAGTAAGTCAAACACACAGGTTAAAACCAATAATTGTAAAATAACCCGTGCCGAATGGGTAAAAACGGAACTGGGTATGGTTTTCCATATTTCGGCCGATAGGTTTTTGCGGAATATGGTAAGAGCTATTGTTGGTACACTGATGATGGTTGGCAAACAGGAAATGCCTCCCGAAACCGTTCGTCAGATCATTGAAAGTAAAAACCGGTCGAACGCGGGTATGAGTGTGCCGGCTTGTGGATTGTATTTAACAGAGGTGAAGTATCCGTTTTGGGATAAAACACTAAATTCTAATTTTTAAACGCTAAATAAAAAAGTGTTTTGATTTTCAGGCTCATTTTAAACCTATATTAGCGTTAGGATCTGAGATGGGCTTTAAGAATTTAGTAGTTTAGGTTTTAGAGTTTAGGACTTAGAATTTTTTAAATTATGTCAGAAGTAACCGGAAAAGCGCTTGATTGGAAACTGTTAAAACGGGTAATGCATTATGTAAAACCGTATAACAGCACGTTTGTAATAGCTGCGTTCCTGACCATTTTTTTGGCGGTTAGTGCACTGTTGCAACCTATTCTTATTCAACGTACGCTTGATGTTGATATCCTGAATGATAATTATGATGGGTTGGTTTTAATGGTGTCACTCATGATAGTGCAGCTCATTGTGCAAACGGTAGCGCAGTATTACCAAACCTATTTAACCAATTCATTGGGGCAGTCCGTTATCCGCGATCTGCGGATTGACATTTTTAATCACATTACCAGTCTCCGGCTTAAATATTTTGACCGTACACCTATCGGGATGCTCATTACCCGTACGGTATCTGACCTGGAAACCATCGCCGATATTTTTTCGGAAGGGCTAATCTCTATCATGGGCGATATGCTGCTGGTACTGGCTGTTATTGGTTTTATGTTATATGAGGACTGGAAGCTTGCCCTCATTACCCTGATTCCGATGCCATTTCTGTTTGCATCAACCTATGTATTTAAGGAAGCTATCAAATCATCATTCCAGGAAGTGCGTACCCAAGTGGCTCGTTTGAATACCTTTTTGGCCGAACATATTTCGGGCATCAGCATTATACAGCTATTTGCCCGCGAAGACCAGGAAATGCGCAAGTTTAAAGAAGTAAACCTGAAATACCGGGATGCCAACATTCGCTCTAACTGGTATTATTCTATATTTTTTCCGGTAGTTGAGGTTTTGTTTGCCATTTGTATTGGTTTGCTGGTATGGTATGGTTGTAAAAGAATGCTTTCTGATAGTCAGTTGGCGGCGCTTTCTGCTAGGCCAGGAGGTATTACGCCGGGCGTAATTACTGGTTTTATTGTATTGCTCAATATGCTTTTCAGACCTATACGGCAACTGGCCGATAAGTTTAACACGCTGCAAATGGGTATGGTAGGTGCCGATAGGATTTTTAAAGTGCTGGATACTGATGAGGTGGCTGTTGATACGGGCCACATAAGCACTGGCAGACTACAGGGTGACATTGAGTTTGATAAAGTTTGGTTTGCCTATAACGACGAGAATTGGGTTTTAAAAGACATCAATTTTCATGTAAAACCCGGCGAAACGCTGGCGTTGGTAGGCGCTACAGGGGCAGGTAAATCATCAACTATTAATATACTGAACCGTTTTTACGAAATTGGACAGGGCACAGTAAAGGTTGACGGACATGATATTCGTGATTACCAGGTAGAGTTTTTACGCTCGCAGATAGCGACAGTTATACAGGATGTGTTTTTGTTTACCGATACCATTGGCAACAACATCAGCCTTAATAACCCTGCTATTACCCGGGAGCAAATTATAGCTGCGGCAAAGGATGTGGGTGCTCATGAATTTATTGAACGGCTGCCCGGTGGTTATGATTATAATGTAATGGAACGCGGAGCAACGCTTTCGGCGGGACAATCGCAATTGATTTCATTTATACGGGCGCTGGTGTATAACCCTGCCATCCTGGTTTTGGATGAAGCCACTTCATCTGTTGATACCGAAACGGAGATATTGATACAAAACGCCATCAATAAACTCATGCAGGACCGCACGGCCATTGTAATTGCACACCGCCTATCAACCATACAAAACGCCGACAGGATCATTGTACTTGATCACGGCGAGATCATGGAAAGTGGTACCCATCAGGAACTCCTTAAAATAGAGAACGGTCACTACCGCAAACTTTATGACCTACAATTTAATTCGGCTGGGATAGCGAGGTGAGATCTGTTGCGGGTAGCCAGTTACCTGTTGCGGGTGTTTTAAATGCTGATACTCGAACCCCGCTACCGATCACTCCTTAGGCGGATTCTTTATCGGATAAACGGGTTGCTCTTCTTTTTCATGTTTTTTAGCGATGTCGCCGCCGTGAGGGTTATTAGCATGGTATTGTTTGTCTTCCTTCCGCACTTTACTTTTACCGCCGTTATCGTTTGGCCTTTTGGTGGGTGTATCTGAAGGTGATGGTTTATTGGGGGAGTTTGCTGGCTTTGTCATGTAATATTAACAAATGCGGGAATACTTTGTTTATTGTCTGAACCGGGATTTTTGGGATTGAGGAATTAACAAGGTTCTTTTTCTCAAAAATCGTGTTAATCCCTTAATCCGTTTAATCGTAGTTCAGAAAACATCCCGGTTCAGACAAATAGTTAATAAATGTTAAAACTAATCGCCTTAAAAGCCATTAAACTATATTTATAAGCAATAAACTTTTACCTTTAAAGCGGGTTTCTTAATTTCGCACAAATCCAGATGTGAGATATGGGATATGAGATGTGAGATAAGCTTCAAAAATTAGCTGTCTTTGTCTTATATCTCATATATCACGTCTCAAATCTCAGACATGGAAGAATTTGAAGCAAGCGCATCGGCAAAAAAAACAAAAACCATATACATCTCTACCGTATTTGGTATTGCCATGGTATTGGTAATGGTAGGGCTTTTAGGTCTTATATTGGTACATGCTAATAAGCTTTCGCGCTATGTGAAGGAAAATATAGTGCTCAATATTTTTGTTGATGATGCTGCTCACGAAACCGATGTATTACAGTTACAGAAACAGCTGGATGGCAATACCATGGTTAAGCAAACCCTATATGTGAGTAAAGAGCTTGCAGCCCGCAATTTGCAAAAAGACCTGGGCGAAGATTTTGTAAAGTTTTTAGGCTACAATCCACTATCACAATCATTGGATGTTTATCTGAAAGCTGATTACGCCAACAATAAGGATATTGAGAAATTTAAAGCCGATCTATTAAAAAACCCACTGGTTAAGGAAATCAAATACCAACAATCATTGGTTGACCAGATGAACCAGAACCTGACCTCGATCAGTTTGGTGATCCTGGTGTTCGCCGGCATATTTGTGATATTATCAGTGGCGTTAATTAACAATACCATCAGGCTGGCTATATACTCACAGCGCTTCCTGATCAAATCAATGCAGCTGGTAGGGGCAACCAAGGGGTTTATCCGTAAGCCGTTTTTACTTTATGGCATATGGCACGGACTTTTAGGGGGCTTAATAGCCATTATTATATTAATTGGCATACTTTACCTGGGTTACAGAGAAATACCAGACTTAGTGATTTTGCAAAATCGGGAAGAGTTTGGTGTTGTGTTTTTAGGGGTTATAGGTATTGGCATATTTATATCGGCCTTTAGTACCTTTTTGGCAGTCAACAAGTTTTTACGTTTAAAAATATACGACCTATACAGATAGGTCTAAAGTCAAAATGCTCGAAATGATGATGGCTTTAATAATGTAATTAAAAATTAAGTTTGGGACTTGGAAATTGGAAGTCTAACTCAATAATTCATAAACTCAATAATTCAATAATTCAATAATTAAAATATATGGCGCAGCAAGTTAAACCAGCCGCATCGGTTAAAACAACAAAAACAACCAGCACAGAGCCGGTTCAGTTTATATTTGATAAAAGCAATTACAGGTTACTGATCATCAGTGTTGCTGTAGTAGCTTTTGGTTTTATATTAATGGCCGGTACAACAGATATTTACAGTACAACTAAAATTGTTATAGCCCCCATTGTAGTGTTGGCCGGGTTTGCACTAGGCTTTTTCGCGATTTTAAAGAAACCTGCTGTTAAGTAGGTTTTAGTTGATTAAGAGCGTGGTTGATTGAGTTTAAGAAGATCAATTTAAACTTAACCAACCCAGTCTAACTTAATCCAATCGAATCTAACATACTACTCAATCCAATCCCCTACCTCATGAACATCTTCCACGTTATTATCCTTGCTATTATTGAAGGGATAACTGAATTTTTACCGGTATCATCAACCGGGCACATGATAATTGCCTCATCGCTGATGGGCATAGCTGCCGATCCTTTTGTTAAGCTTTTTACCATTGCTATACAATTAGGCGCTATCGTATCGGTAGTGGTATTGTATTACAAGCGGTTTTTACAGTCGGTTAATTTTTATATCAAACTATTGGTAGCTTTTATACCAGCGGCTGTATTCGGGGTATTGTTCAGTAAAAAGATAGATGCTTTACTGGAGAGTGCGCTTACTGTGGGGATCACCCTGTTTGTAGGTGGTATCATATTGTTATTTGTTGATAAATGGTTTAATAAACCAACCGTAAAAGCCGAAAAAGACATCAGCTATTTAACCGCGCTTAAAATTGGATTTTTCCAATGTTTGGCCATGATTCCCGGTACATCACGTTCGGCGGCCACTATAGTAGGTGGTATGTCGCAAAAGTTAACACGTACTGCTGCTGCTGAATTCTCTTTCTTTTTGGCGGTGCCTACCATGTTTGCGGCAACTGCTAAAAAATTATACGATTTTCATAAAGAAGGTCATGTATTTACCGGCGAGGAAATCAAACTACTGGCCATAGGCAACGTGATTGCGTTTATTGTAGCTATGCTAGCCATCAAAACATTTATCACCTTTTTAGAGCGTAAAGGTTTCCGGATATTTGGCTGGTACCGTATTGTGATAGGCGCTATTATCATCGGTTTAATTGTGAGCGGACACTCGTTGCAAACGATATAATTTCTCTTAAAATATTACTACATCGTCATTGCGAGGAACGAATCAATCCCCGATATGCAGAGCCACTCTGTACGGTTAGGGATTGCTTCGTTTCTCGCAATGACGCTATGGATATGTTCCCACTTCACGCAAAAAGCCTACCTTTGCCGAAGTTTATAATTATCCATATTGAAGAACTCTTACACCAAAATAGAAGAATTTGCCGAAGGACAATTGCTGCTGGTTAACAAGCCCTACCAGTGGACAAGCTTTGACGTAGTGGGCAAAATTCGCAACTCATTTAAACCGCTTAAGTTAAAGGTTGGTCATGCGGGCACACTTGATCCGCTGGCTACCGGTTTGCTCATCATTTGCACCGGCAAAATGACTAAGCAGATAGATACCTTTCAGGCCGAAGAAAAGGAATACACCGGAACCATGATCCTGGGGGCTACCACGCCATCTTACGATATGGAAACCGAGCCCGATAATAAATTTGACATCAGCCAACTTACCGAAACTCAGCTGCGTAATAACTGCAAACAGTTTACCGGCGATATCCAGCAATATCCGCCCGCGCACTCCGCCATAAAAATTGATGGAGAGCGCTTATATGAGAAAGCCCGTAGGGGCGAGGAGGTGGAGTTACGATTGCGTAGTGTAACCATCAGCGAGTTTGAGTTAACCCGCGTTGAACTGCCTGAGGTTGATTTCAGGGTGGTTTGCAGCAAGGGTACCTATATACGGTCGTTGGCGAATGATTTTGGCGCTACGCTTAATAACGGGGCGTATCTTTCAAAACTAAGGCGTACCCGTAGCGGTAACTTTAAAGTAGAGGATGCCTGGGAGGTGATGGAGTTGGTAAACATGATCAGGGGACTAAAAACGGCCAATGAACCCGCGGCAGAATAAATACATTTCTGCGTCAAAATATCATCCGGGTTCAATGTGGTCAAGTAAAAAATTAACTTTGTGTTTTTACTCATACAATGAGAGTATACAATCATATTGACGAATTTTCACCGGTAAAAAATGCAGTAGTTACCATCGGTACATTTGATGGTGTGCATATTGGTCACCGTGAAATTATTTCGGGAATAAAAAAACTGGCAGACAGCATAGGTGGCGAAACTGTTATTTTAACCTTTTTTCCGCATCCGCGCATGATATTGCATCCTGAGGATGAAAGCCTTAAACTGATCACTACCATTACCGAAAAGGCACAGTTAATGGAACAGTTGGGGGTTGATCATTTAATTATCACGCCGTTTTCAAGGGATTTTTCAAACCAGACTGCCGAAGAATACATTCGCGATGTACTGGTCAACAAAATAGGCACCAAAAAAATTGTAATCGGCTATGATCACCGCTTTGGTAAAGACAGGCAGGGGGGGCTTCAAGACTTGTTAAAGCTTGGTCCGGTTTATGGTTTTGAGGTGGTAGAGATACCTGAGCAAGATATCAACGAGGTAGGTATCAGTTCAACCCGTATCAGGAACGCTTTATTAAAAGGCGAAATTGAGCTGGCCAATTCTTATTTGGGCTATCCGTTTTTTATAACCGGTACCGTGATTCGCGGCGATCAGATTGGCCGGCAGTTGGGTTATCCAACAGCCAATATCGTGGTGGAGGAAAAATATAAGCTTATCCCTGCCGATGGCATTTTTGCTGTAACCGTTAATGTAGCCGGCGAGGAGTATAAAGGCATGGCCTATATTGGCAGCCGTCCCACTATCAATGGTCTTACCCGCAACATCGAGGTCAATATTTTTGATTTTGATCAGGAGATCTATAACCAGCCCATCCGTATGGAGTTTCTTCACTATGTGCGTGGTGATATTAAATTCGCCTCCCTTGATGAGCTTAAAGTGCAGCTGGCAAAGGATAAAGAAGACGTGCTGGCATTGTTGTAGTTCTGTCTGAACCGGGATTTTTGGGATTAAGGGATTAACAGGATTTTTTTCTTGAAAATCCTGTTAATCCCTTAATCTGTTTAATCGTGGTTCAGAGAATGTCTTTAATCCCGGTTCAGACAAACCACAAGAAACTCAAAACTCTCAACTAACTTCCCCGGTTTTCAACTAAAATTGTACCTTTACCTGTCAATATGGCTCTGTCAGTTGCGTTGGCGCAATTGTTGAGTTTATACGATCATATCAAATTAGTATGTTAGATTTTATCAGTAAGCTTTTTGGAAGCAAATCAGAACGGGATGTAAAAGCAATACAGCCTATAGTTGAAAAAATTAAGGCTGAATTTGCAAAACTCGACAACATCAGCAATGATGAGCTTAGAGCTAAAACCATAGATTTTAAAGAAACCATAGCCCAGGGACTTTCAGGCATTGATAGCGAGATACAAGCTATTAAAGACCGTACTGAAAATGAGCTGGATATGGATGTAAGCGAAAAGGTGGAGCTTTACACCCAGTTGGATAAACTGGAAAAAGACCGCAATAAAGAGCTGGAAGATATATTGTTAAATATATTACCAGAGGCTTTCGCGGTTGTAAAAGAAACAGCCCGCCGTTTTGCCGGTAATAAAACTATTGAAGTTACCGCCACACAGTTTGATCGTGAACTTGCTGCAAGTAAAAGCAACGTGATCATTAAAGGCGATCAGGCTATACACCATAATACCTGGCTTGCTGCCGGTAATGAGGTTACCTGGGACATGGTACATTATGATGTGCAGCTGATAGGTGGTATTGTACTGCATCAAGGTAAAATATCAGAAATGGCAACGGGTGAGGGTAAAACGCTGGTAGCCACGCTGCCTGCTTACTTAAATGCACTTGCAGGGCAAGGTGTTCACATTGTAACCGTGAATGATTACCTGGCACGCCGTGATAGTGAGTGGATGGGGCCATTGTATGAGTTCCATGGTTTATCGGTTGATTGTATTGATAAACATGAGCCAAATTCTGATGAACGCCGCAAAGCTTATCTTTCAGATATCACCTTTGGTACCAACAACGAGTTTGGGTTTGATTACCTGCGTGACAATATGACACGTAGCCCTGAAGAGTTGGTACAACGTAAATCGCACTATGCAATGGTGGATGAGGTGGATTCGGTTTTAATTGATGATGCCCGTACTCCTTTAATTATATCAGGCCCTATCCCTCGTGGTGATGAGCATGAGTTTTATGAGTTGAAACCACGCATTGAGCGTTTGGTTAATGCGCAAAAAGCTTATGTTAACGGTGTGTTGAACGAAGCTAAAAAAGCAATTAACGAAGGTAATACCGATGCTGATGGCGGTGGTTTAGCTTTATTACGTGCCTTTAGAGGTTTGCCAAAAAGCAAGGCCTTGATTAAATTTTTGAGTGAAGGTGCCAATAGGTCAGTTTTGCAGAAGGTGGAAAACCACTACATGCAGGATCAGGGCAAGGATATGCCAAAGGTTGATGCTGAGCTTTTCTTTGTAATCGACGAAAAAAATAACCAGGTTGAACTGGCCGAAAAAGGTATTGAGCTGATCACTTCATCCGGCGAAGACCCTCACTTTTTTGTGATGCCTGATGTAGGTACCGAAATTGCCGAGATAGAAAAATCAAGCCTGAGCGCCGAAGAAAAAATTGCCCGCAAGGACGAACTGATGCGCGATTTCTCCATCAAATCAGAGCGTATACACTCGGTTAACCAGCTGTTAAAAGCTTATACCCTGTTTGAAAAAGACACCGAATACATTCTGGACGAAGGCAAGGTGAAAATTGTGGATGAGCAAACCGGTCGTGTGTTAGACGGTCGCCGTTACTCTGATGGTTTACACCAGGCTATTGAAGCAAAAGAAAATGTTAAGGTGGAGGATGCAACACAAACATTTGCAACCATTACCCTACAAAACTACTTCCGTATGTACCACAAACTTTGCGGTATGACGGGTACTGCTGTTACTGAGGCAGGTGAATTCTGGGAAATATACAAACTGGATGTGGTGGAGATACCAACCAACACCCCTGCAAGCCGTGAGGACAGGCAGGATCTGGTATACCGTACCATCCGTGAAAAATATAATGCTGTTGCCGATGAGATTGTTAAACTAACAGAAGCTGGCCGACCAGTCCTGGTAGGTACCACATCGGTTGAGATCTCTGAATTACTGAGCCGTATGCTTAAACTGCGCGGCATTAAACATAATGTACTGAATGCTAAGATGCACCAGAAGGAAGCCGACATTGTGGCCGAAGCTGGTAAAACAAGTACAGTGACCATTGCTACCAACATGGCTGGTCGTGGTACGGATATTAAGCTGGGTGCGGGTGTTAAGGATGCAGGTGGTTTGGCCATTGTAGGTACCGAGCGCCATGAGTCGCGCCGTGTTGACAGGCAGCTGCGTGGTCGTGCCGGTCGTCAGGGCGATCCGGGGTCATCACAGTTCTTTGTATCGTTAGAGGATAACCTGATGCGTTTATTCGGATCAGAGCGTATCTCCAACCTGATGGTACGTATGGGTATTGAAGAGGGCGAAGTGATTCAGCACTCCATGATATCCAAATCAATTGAGCGTGCGCAGAAAAAGGTTGAAGAAAACAACTTTGGTATCCGTAAGCGTTTGCTGGAGTATGATGATGTGATGAACTCACAGCGTACCGTTATTTACACTAAACGTAAAAATGCCCTGTTTGGCGAACGCCTGGATGTTGATTTGAGCAATACCATTTTTGATGTTGTTGAAGATATTGTTACGGAGTATAAAGAAGCCAGTAACTACGAAGGCTTTACGCTGGAAGTGATCCGTTTGTTCTCGGTTGATATCGAGCTGGATATTGATGAATTTACAAGTAAATCAATCACTGCACTTACTGACAGAACCTTCCAAACGGTAATGGACTTTTACAAACGTAAAGCAGAAGCTGTTGCACAACAAGCTTATCCGGTATTGAAAGATGTGTTTGATACACGCGGTCAGTATGTGGAAAACATTGTAGTACCGTTTAGCGATGGTATACATGGCATACAGGTTTCGGTTCCACTTAAAAAGGCGGTTGAAAATCATGGGGTTGAGGTATTTAAATCGTTTGAAAAGAACGTGACTCTTTACCTGATTGACGATGCCTGGAAAGAACATCTGCGCGAAATGGATGAGTTAAAACAATCTGTACAAAACGCGGTTTATGAGCAAAAGGATCCGTTATTGGTTTATAAGTTTGAGGCTTTTGAACTATTCAGAGGAATGCTGGCCAACGTGAATAAAGAGATTGTAAGTTTCTTGTTCAGAGGAGGTATCCCGGTTCAGCAACAGCCTGATGAAATAAGAGAAGCCAAACCAGAACCAAAGCTCGATCTGCGGAAAATGAAAACCACCAAAGCCGAGCTGGTTAGCGAAAGCAATGGTATCCCGATGGACGATTTCCGCGAGCAGCAAAAAGCAACTCCGGTTAGGGTCGAGAATAAAATTGGCCGTAATGACCCTTGCCCTTGCGGTAGCGGAAAAAAATATAAAAACTGCCACGGCGTAGGGCAGAATTAAGAACAGATATAAAGTACGTCATTGCGAGGCACGAAGCAATCTCTAAGCTATACAGAGCGAACTTACCTGTTCGGCCTGCCAATGTAGAGATTGCTTCGTGCCTCGCAATGACGATTTACATAAAACCATGAAAAAAGCAGTATCCACTTATAAAGCTACATTTAGCAAAGTAATAGGGTACTGCATTTTTTTTGTGCTGATAGCAGTATCTACTCAAACTGCTGC
This sequence comes from Mucilaginibacter sp., assembly GCA_030445275.1. Lineage (GTDB taxonomy): Bacteria > Bacteroidota > Bacteroidia > Sphingobacteriales > Sphingobacteriaceae > Mucilaginibacter. The sequence continues at coordinate 70,780 of JAUCSE010000038.1, read as the reverse complement.
CCAGCAGGTGCGCGGTAAGGTTGAGGTAATTAAAGACCCTCTTGTTGATACCTTGATAGCCAAAAGGTTGGAGATGAATAAGGGAGCAGGCGGTGTTGCATCTGCATTTTCATCAATAGGTTACCGGGTTCAAATATTCAGTGGATCAAACCGTAAAGCGGCTTACAATGCACAAGCCAGGCTGCAGGATCAATATCCGGAATTGCGTACCTATATAATTTATAACGAGCCCAATTTTAAGGTTCGTGCCGGCGATTTCAGGACACGCCTGGAAGCCCAAAAACTGATGCAGGAGCTTCAATCTTCATTTTCGAGCCTATTCATCATACCCGAAAAAATAAATCCCCCTAAAACGGATCCAGATAATGATTAAAGAGCAAATACAGCAATTATCCGCCAAGATATTTAATGATGTGGTAGCCAATCGCCGTCACTTACACAGCCATCCCGAATTATCGTTTCATGAATTACAAACCTCGGTTTTTGTAGCCAACAAGCTGGAAGAACTGGGTTTGGAGTATCACAAAATGGCCGATACCGGTTTAGTGGCTTTGATAAAAGGCGATAAACCATCAAATAACGTAGTTGCCCTGCGTGCTGATATGGATGCATTGCCTATCACAGAGGCTAATGATGTGCCTTACAAATCCCAAAACGTTGGCGTAATGCACGCCTGTGGCCATGATGCCCACACTTCATCATTATTGGGTACGGCACGTATTTTAACCGAACTGAAAAGCCAGTTTGCAGGTACAGTAAAGCTGATATTTCAACCGGCCGAAGAAAAGCTACCAGGTGGTGCCAGTATCATGATCAAAGAAGGCGTATTGGAAAACCCAAGGCCACAGGCTGTATTAGGGCAGCATGTAATGCCTTTGATTGATGCGGGTAAGGTAGGTTTCCGTGCTGGCAAATACATGGCCTCGACCGATGAATTATACGTTACCGTAAAAGGTAAAGGCGGCCACGGTGCCCAGCCACAACAAAATATAGATCCGGTAATTATTACTGCTCACATATTAACCGCTTTACAGCAGGTGGTAAGTCGCTTTGCTGATCCAAAAAGCCCGTCAGTATTGTCGTTTGGCAAAGTGATTGCGAATGGTGCCACCAATGTGATCCCTAACGAGGTTTACCTCGAAGGTACATTCCGTACCATGGATGAGAAATGGCGGGAAGAAGCTCATAAGCGCATGAAGAAAATGGCCGAAGGTATTGCTGAAAGTATGGGTGGCAGCTGCGATTTTAATATTATGCGTGGTTATCCCTTCCTGATCAATGAAGAAGTGCTAACGGCCGCTACCCGTGGTCATGCCGAAGATTATTTAGGTAAAGAAAATGTGCTTGATCTGGATATATGGATGGCTGCAGAAGATTTTGCCTATTACTCACAAGTGGCTGATGCCTGTTTTTACCGTTTAGGAACCCGTAACGAAAGCCGTGGTATTACCTCATCGGTACATACGCCAACTTTTGATGTAGAAGAAGATGCATTTAAAATAAGTACCGGCTTAATGGCCTACCTGGCTATTAAACAATTAGGCAATTAAGGTTAATCAAACTATGTCATTGCGAGGAACGAAGCAATCTCATAGGGCAGGTGATGAATTTGCATAATGAGATTGCCACGCTAGGCTCGCAATGACATAGGAGTAATGATTGTTGCAACATAAACATCAATAGTTTAATGAAGAAATTATTATTAGTGCTGGCTTTAACCATTGGGGGTAGCATTGCCACCTTTGCGCAACAGATCAACCGCTTTAATCCCGATACCATACGTACCATTGTTATTGACTCATTGGTTGATATCAAATCGCACAAGTTAAACGCGCAGGATTTTATTGATGCGGTACTGGCCGATACCAGCTTTTACAAAGCTTTTCAAAATATGAAGCGTTACGGCTTTACTGCCGAAAACCGCATTTTTACCTATGATAAAAAGAACAAGGTAGATGGAAAGATCTATCGAAAAATAGTGCACAGTAGTGCCGCCGGTAAGCACAAAATGGAATATCTGGCTAAAGCAGATAGCGGGAATATGTTTAAAAAGGATGGTAAGTATCAGTTGTATACCGTGGAGATGTTCGATTATATTTTCATGAATGCTTACAATTCCGATTTTACCAAGGGTGATGCCCTGCCAGGTTCGGGAGGCAAAAATGAATCGTATAAAGACAAATTGAAAACGCTCATTTTTACACCGGGCCGTAAGGTAAAGGGTATACCATTTATCAGCAGTAAAACGGAAATATTCGCGGGCGATATGAAAGGGTATTACTTTTATGAATTTGCCCGGGGCAAGTATTTAGATACCATTCCTGTTTATCGTTTCAAAGTGAGGTGCAAGCCAAGCACATCAGATGGCGATACCATGATCAAAGAAATGACGACCATATTTGATGAACGCACTTTCCAGATACTGGGCCGTTATATTGATATGAAGTTCAGTAATATGTTTGTTGACTTTAATGTACAGATGAACATCGAGCTCAATAACTTTAATGGGGAGCTGCTGCCAACAAAAATAACCTACCAGGGTAACTGGAATATCCCTTTTCACAAAGAAGAACGCGCCAGCTTTTTAATTGTACATAAGGATTATAAAAAGGAATAACTTAATTGTCTTTTTATCAATTATGTCATTGAGCGTAGCGTGGCAATCTCTTTAGGACAAGCCACGGCTTAGCATGGGTAATTTGCATAATGAGATTGCCACGCTACGCTCAATGACATGTTGGATTAGTTGTCTATAAGAAGACTATAAACTATTGATCCACTTCACCAGTTCATCGCGTGATTTGCCGGTTTTTTGTTGAAGTTTCCCTAGCAGTTCATCATCTTTACCTTCTTCGTGAATCAGGTCGTTCTCTGTCAGATCGCCGTAGGCTTGTTTTATCTTTCCTTTCAATTCGTTCCAACCACCCTTTAATTCTAACTTGTCCATAATGTTTTTTATTTAGATGTAGTGGAATAACAGCAGGAAAATGATTTTGGTTTTTATGAAAGGTAGAGCCAGGAGGTGTGAGATAAAACATTAAGCACCCCATCGCCTGTGTCCTCACAGGTGATTTGCATAGTTGCCTGTGAGGACACAGGCAACGGGGAAACAATAAAAAAGCGTCATTGCGATCCGCCGACTGGCGGAGTGGCAATCCCCTACTTACAGAGCCGCTCTGCTTATCGGGGATTGCCACGTCGTTCCTTCTCGCAATGACGTGATGGGTAAAACAAATCTTTACTCCCCTATAGCGCTCCTGCCTTTATCTCATCTACAATAGCCGGATCAAGCAGGGTAGAGGTATCTCCCAAGTTTGAAGTATCACCCTCTGCTATTTTACGCAGAATACGGCGCATGATTTTACCCGAGCGCGTTTTGGGCAAACCGGTAACAAACTGGATCTTATCAGGCTTGGCAATAGCGCCTATAATGCGGGCCACAGTCATGATGATATCCTTGCGGGTAAGTTCATCATCGTTGTGTTGATCTGGGCATACCACAAAGGCGTAAACGCCCTGTCCTTTAATATCATGAGGGTAACCAACCACGGCTGATTCTACTACACTGGTGTGCATGTTAATAGCATTCTCTACTTCGGCAGTACCAATACGGTGCCCGGATACATTCAGCACATCATCAACGCGACCAGTTATACGGTAATAGCCATCCTTATCGCGCAGGCAGCCGTCGCCGGTAAAATATAAATCAGGATAGGTAGCAAAATAGGTAGTACGACAGCGTTCATGATCGCCGTAGGTAGTGCGCAGTATGCCCGGCCATGGAAATTTGATACATAAGTTACCGCTTACGTCATTACCTTCTATCTCCTTACCGGTCTCATCAACCAAAACAGGTTGTACGCCGGGTAAAGGCAATGTAGCGTACCCCGGTTTTGTGGGGGTAACATTCGCAATAGGCGATATCATAAGTCCACCGGTTTCTGTTTGCCACCAGGTATCAACAATGGGGCACCTGTTTTTGCCTATATGGTCATCAAACCAATGCCAGGCTTCCTCATTAATCGGCTCGCCTACAGATCCTAATTTTTTAAGTGAGCTCAGATCCTTGTTGTTCACGTTATCAAGCCCAAAGCTCATTAATGATCTTATAGCCGTTGGCGCAGTATATAAAATATTAACTTTAAACTTGTCCACTATCTCCCAGAAACGTCCGCAATCCGGATAGGTAGGTATGCCCTCAAAGATCACCGTAGTGGCTCCTTGCGATAATGGTCCGTATACAATATAAGAGTGACCGGTAATCCAGCCTATATCTGCTGTGCAAAAATGTACTTCGCCCGGCTCGTACTGAAATACATTGGCAAATGTATAGCCAGTGTATACCATATAGCCACCGCAGGTGTGCACCACGCCTTTTGGTTTGCCGGTTGAGCCGGATGTATAGAGTATGAATAACATATCCTCGGCATCCATTTCTTCGGCGGGGCAGGCTACAGTGCCTTGAGTTTCTACCTTTTTAATTTCATCTTCCCACCAAACATCGCGCCCTTTGATCATGGATACCGGGGTACGGCTGCGGGTTAATACGATCACTGTTTTAACTGATTTACACTGAACCAGCGCGTCATCAATTACATTTTTCAGCGGAATCTCTTTATTACCCCTGAAACCACCATCGGCAGTTATTACAATATTACAGGTGGCATCATTTATTCTATCAGCAATAGATTGGGCGGAAAAACCACCAAATACAACAGAATGGATGGCTCCGATGCGGGCACAGGCCAAAACAGCTATGGCCAGTTCTGGAACCATCGGCATATATATACAAATACGATCGCCTTTTTTAGCGCCGTTGTTTTTGAGCACATTGGCAAACTGGCAAACTTTATCATGCAGTTGGCGATAAGTTAGTATGCGATGATTTTCCTGCGGATCATTAGGCTCCCATATAATGGCGGGTTTATCGCCCAGGGTTTCCAGGTGGCGGTCAAGACAGTTTTCGGTAATATTGAGTTTGGCTCCCTGAAACCATTTTACTTTTGGTTCCTTAAAATTCCAGTCCAGCACCTTGTCCCATTTCTTATGCCAGTAAAAGTTATCGGCAATACCAGCCCAAAATTGCTCCGGCTGTTCAACACTTTGCTTATAAACCTGCTTGTATTCGTCAAATGATGTAATTTTCATAGTATTTATAATGGAGGCGTAATTTAAGAATTTCTATGTTATGTAGATATTAAAAGAAAAACTTTTTAAATAATTTTAAGAAGTGTGTATAAATACGGTATAATAGAGTTTAAAGAAAGCTTCGTAAGCCATTTATAAATTTATTTTATAATTTTTAAAAACAGTGTTGAATATTTGAATTAAAAACCTGATATTTGCAAACTCTTTTTGAATAAAGGGTTGATAATTAAAAATATTTGTCATGTCAAGAATTTGTGATCTAACAGGAAAAGGGTCTATAGTAGGTAACAACGTTTCTAACTCAAACGTTAAAACAAAACGTAGGTTTCATCCTAACTTAAAACTTAAAAAGTTTTATATCCCTGAAGAAGATAAATGGATTACCTTAAAGGTATCTACATCAGCTGTTAAAACCATCACTAAAAATGGTATAACTGCTTGTATCAATAAATTTGTAAAAAAAGGATACATTTAGTAGGGTGTACGTTTGATGTTTTACGTTAGGTAAAATGAAAAGCGTACAATATATAATTTGAAAAATTGCGTAAGCCGAGATGGTGATACGCACAACATAAAAAGAAAATGGCAAAAAAAGGCAATAGGGTTCAGGTAATTTTAGAATGTACTGAACATAAAACAAGCGGTATGCCAGGCATGTCTCGCTATATTACCACCAAGAACAAAAAAAATACAACTGAAAGACTGGAAATGAAAAAATTCAACCCGGTTTTACGTAAAGTAACAGTTCACAAAGAGATTAAGTAATTGGTTGATTAAGTTGATAGGTTGATTAGGTTTCTAACAACAAATTGACTCACTAATTCAATACTTCACTAATTCAATAATAAAGAAATGGCAAAGAAAGTAGTTGCAACACTGAAAGTAGCAGGTAAAGGCAAAGAATATTCAAAAGTGATCACTATGAATAAATCACCAAAAACTGGTGCTTATTCATTTAAAACACAAATTGTCCCTAACGATTTTGTTAAGGATGCAATTGCAGGTAAAACCCTGTAATAACTTTTGATTAAAATATTAAAGCCGTCTTGTTTTTACGAGAGGGCTTTTTTTGTTGATGTGCAGATATGCAAATGAGGTCACATTATAACATTGATCTGATACCTGTTAACATGAATATCGGCATATTTGCACAGCTAAATATAAACATCAAAAAATCTGCATATTTTAAATCTGCACATTCGCACATCTAAAATCTGCACATATAAAGAGCTATGGGATTATTTGATTTTTTCAAGAAAAAGGAAAATACGCAGCAGGAGCAGCAGGCACTTGATACCGGTTTAGAAAAAACCAAGGATAACTTTTTTTCAAAGATCACCAAGGTAATTGCCGGTAAATCAACTGTTGATGATGATGTACTTGATGAGCTGGAAGAAGTACTGGTAACCTCAGATGTGGGCGTTAGTACCACTCTTAAAATAATTGAACGCATACAGGCCCGTGTTGCCCGTGATAAGTACGTTGGCACCAGCGAACTGAATACCCTGCTTAAAGACGAGATTCAGCAATTACTGGCCGAAAACAACAGCAACGATTTCAGAAACCTGGAGTACGGTAACCATAAGCCCTATGTGATCATGGTGGTTGGTGTTAATGGCGTTGGTAAAACCACTACTATTGGCAAGCTGGCCCATAAACTAAAGCAAGCAGGTAATAAAGTTGTTTTGGGCGCTGCTGATACCTTCCGTGCTGCCGCGGTTGAACAGCTGCAGCTTTGGGGTAAACGGGTTGATGTAAGGGTAGTTGCCCAACCTATGGGCTCAGATCCTGCATCAGTAGCTTATGATACATTAACATCGGCAGTGGCCAATGGCGATGATGTGGCTATCATTGATACCGCAGGTCGTTTACACAATAAAGTAGGCTTAATGAACGAGCTTACCAAGATCAAGAATGTAATGCAAAAGGTTATTCCCGGCGCCCCGCATGAAATATTGCTGGTACTGGATGCCTCAACCGGGCAAAATGCCATTGAGCAATGCAAGCAGTTTACTGAGGCAACTGCTGTTAATGCATTAGCGCTAACCAAACTTGATGGTACTGCTAAAGGTGGCGTGGTAATAGGCATATCAGATCAGTTTAAAATTCCAGTAAAATATATAGGAGTAGGTGAGGGCGTAGAGCATTTGCAATTGTTTGATCGCCAGGCATTCGTAGACTCCTTATTCAAACAATAATATATATATGTCATTGCGAGGAAGAACGACGAAGCAATCTCTTCCCTGCACGCTTATGCATAGTTCGCGATTGCTTCGTTCCTCGCAATGACAACATGGTTATTGCAATGATTAGTGTGTTATGAAAACAAAAGAAATTTCAAAGCCAACAGCAAAGCTAGTTAAACAACGTGTTAACGTGGTGACTTTGGGCTGCTCAAAAAATATATACGATTCTGAGATATTGATGGGTCAACTTAAGGGCAACCATTTTGATGTGGTGCATGAGGCCGACAAAGTAGGCAGTAACGATATCGTGGTGATCAATACCTGCGGCTTTATTGATAATGCCAAGCAGGAATCAATTGATACCATTCTGCAATATAGCGAGCTAAAAGAACAGGGTAAAGTTGGTAAAGTAATTGTGACCGGCTGCCTGAGCGAACGATATAAACCTGAGCTGGAGGCCGAGATCACTAATGTTGATGCTTACTTTGGTACCAATGATCTGCAGAATCTTTTACATTCAGTTGGTGCTGATTACAAACATGAGCTGATAGGCGAACGCCTGTTAACTACCCCATCGCACTTTGCTTATTTCAAAATTGCCGAAGGTTGTAACCGCCCATGTTCGTTCTGTGCCATCCCATTGATGCGTGGTAAGCACCTGAGTAGCCCAATTGATCAATTGGTTATAGATGCACAGAAGCTGGCTAAAAACGGCACTAAAGAGCTTATATTGATAGCGCAGGACCTTACCTATTACGGTCTTGATCTGTATGGTAAACGTAACCTGGACGAATTGCTGCGCCGCTTATCTGATGTAAACGGTATCGAGTGGATCAGGTTGCAATATGCTTATCCGTCGGGTTTCCCGATGGAGATACTGGATGTGATGAACGAGCGTGAAAACATCTGTAAATACATGGATATGCCATTGCAGCATATCAGCGATAACATGCTGAAATCGATGCGCCGCGGCCTTACCAAACAAAAAACAATAGACGTAGTAAATGAAATTCGTGATAGGGTACCGGGCATTGCCATGCGTACCACTTTGATAACCGGTTATCCCGGCGAAACGGAGCGCGATTTTGAGGAAATGCAGCAATGGGTTGAAGAAACCAAGTTTGACCGCTTGGGTTGTTTCACCTACTCGCACGAAGAAAAAACACATGCCTTCTCATTGGTTGATGATGTACCTGATGAGGTAAAACAACAACGTGCTGATGCCATCATGGAAATTCAGCAGGGGATTTCGTTTGATAAGAACCAGGAAAAAATTGGTCAGACATTTAAAGTTTTGATCGATAAAAAAGATGGCGATTACTTTGTTGGCCGTACTGAATTTGATTCGCCCGAAGTAGATAACGAAGTTTTGATTGATGCCAGCATTGATTATGCTACCGTTGGAAGCTTTGTTAACGTGAAAATTAACAGTGCCGAAGACTTTGACCTTTATGGACAAATTGTAAAATAATGCTAATTTGTGGCGCATTACCAGTAATGATTTTACATTTGGATTAATGGAAGCCTCCTGTACAAGTTATAAAGACACCGGATTTTTTTCGCCTACGGTTATCGATTACCTCGAAAATCGTGCTGATCTCAAACCTTTTTACGGTCACCGCCCGGATATGGCCGGCTTTGCCGATCTGTTGAAAAACAAAAAAGTTGTTGCCGATAGGGAAGTATTACATCGTGTGTTAACTAAGCAGTATGCACATAATGAACCTTATCCATCAATTGTAGAACATAATATCAGTCTGCTTAAAGCAGATAGTACCTACACCATAACAACCGGTCATCAGCTTAATATATTCGCCGGTCCTTTATATTTTCTTTATAAAATTGCTACTGCTATAAAACTAGCTCAGCAGTTGAAAGCGGCCCACCCTGATAAAAACTTTGTGCCTGTTTACTGGATGGCCAGTGAGGATCACGACTTTGCCGAAATCAATTATACCAATATTGGTGGTAAAAAAGTGCATTGGTGGTATGAGGCATCGGGCGCTACCGGGCGTATCAATCCTGACACCATGCGCCAGGCCCTTAACCAGTATAAAGGTGTTTTGGGTATGGAGGGGCACTCTGCAGAATTAGCCACAATTGTGGAAACCGCCTATACCCGTTTTGATAAACTGGCCGATGCTACCCGTTACCTGGTTAACGCCTTGTTTGGCCAATACGGACTGGTTATTATTGATGCCGACGACCACGAGTTTAAACAGCAGTTTGCTCCCATTATACAGCAGGACATCATCGGGCAAAATAGCTTTAAAAATATAAGCGCAACCAACGAGCAATTGCAAAAATTGGGCGTGCATATACAGGTTAACCCCCGCGAGATAAACTTTTTTTACCTGAAAGATCAACTGCGTGAGCGCATTGTTTTTGAACAGGACAGCTACCAGGTACTCAATACCGAAACCCGCTTTACTGAGGCGGAGTTGAAACAGGAGATTGCCACCTATCCGGAGCGTTTTAGCCCTAATGTGGTAATGCGCCCGTTGTATCAGGAATGTATTTTGCCCAATATTGCTTACATAGGCGGTGGAGCCGAAGTAGTGTACTGGCTGGAGCTCAAATCGAATTTTGATTTTTATAAGGTTGATTTTCCTATTTTGATATTGCGTAACTCGGCATTGGTGGTACGTAAGGAGCAGGCTGCCAAAATTGAACGTATGGATCTTGACGTTGATGCCCTGTTTAAACAAACTGATGCCCTGCAAACCGAATGGATAAAAAAACACAGTGATCATGATCTTTCGCTCGAAGAGGAATGGCGTGAACTAACCAGTGTTTTTGAAAAAATAAAACTACGCTCCTTTAAAATCGATCCCACATTAGCTCCATCAGCAGCTGCTGTGCAGGCTCGTTTAAAACATGCTGTTGATAGCCTGGAAAAGAAATTAATCAGGGCCGAGAAGCGTAATTACGAAGTAAGACTGGAACAACTATCGGCAGTTAAGGCCGAGCTTTTTCCGAAAGATAGCCTGCAGGAGCGTACCGAAAACTTTGGCCTGATGTATGTAAAATGGGGGCAATCATTCATTGATGAGCTTGTTCGTCATTTTGAGCCGCTGGCTTTTCAGTTTACTATTTTAACGGAGGAATAAGCAATTATTAAAAAACGTCATTGCGAGGAACGAAGCAATCTCTATGCTATACAGAGAAAATTGCCTGGTGATCGGTACCTGCTTATGTAAAGATTGCTTCGTACCTCGCAATGACGTGGTTGTTATGTAATGAATTTTACCGTTGCTTTAATACTTATGCAACATCTCTTTATTTTTCCTGTCGTTTCATATGTATGAAACGACACCTCCTTACCTCCCTGTTTATTTTATTAGTTAGCTGTAAGCTATTTGCACAAAAAAGCCCGCAATTATTAGCTGCCGGAAATACAGATCAGAGTATTGATCAAATACGGAACAATAAAGCTATTGATGCCGATTCAGCATTTTCCTTATTATCCGGTTGGAACAAATATCCTTCCGTAAAAAACACGGGGATTGATTATATTTATTATTATACCGATTCGTTATATGGGAAGATCCCGTTATGCGTATATATTCCCTCGGCTTATATCAATACTCATCAATCGCCATGCGTAATTATGCTGCATGGTGCGGTTGGTTTAAGTAAATTCAATGATATTGACAGCCTTAATAAATTTGATGATGACGTTCTGTTCTCCACGTTAAAAAAACAGGATTATATTATTATAAGACCAGTAGCTGATAAAAAGAAAGGATTTGACTGGGTTGTAAATAGATTTTATAAAAATGCGGGTAATACTTCCAATCAAACCTATAGGGCCTTAACCGGTGTTTTGATATCATTAAAAAAGGTATTAAATATTGATGATAACAGGGTGTTTGCTTTGGGTCATTCAGATGGGTCTGATGGGACTATAGGCTTTGGGGTTTACACGCCAAATGTATTCGCGGGTTTTGTAGCATATAACTCCATGCTAAACAATGTTTTTGCAACTGATTTCTACATACGTAATATTATAAACCGGCCTTTATACCTTGTGCATTCCGATCTGGATGATCTCAGGCCGATACAACAAACAAGAATAATAGTTGATGGGTTATCTAAAATTGATAACAATATTTTGTATAAAGAATACATTGGCTATCAGCATCAGGATGAACATTTAAACAAAGATATTCCTTACGCCATTGAGTTTATAAACGGTCAAAGCCGCAATGCTTTTAAAACAAATGTTTATTGGGAAACGGATAAAACAGATCAATATAATTCCTGCGATTGGTTAAAGATAACCACTCAGGATACTACTGCCCAGCCGGCAGCCTGGTATGTTCCTTTTAATTTTAAAACTTATAATAAAAACACAAAGAAATGGGAGGATCTGCCTTATTACTATAGTTTGAAAAAAAGCATGGCGGTTAAGGCATCGTACAATAATAATGTTTTTAATGTTCAAACAACAGGGGTTAGCGAGATACAGCTCTTCATAAGCCCTGTGATGGTTAATCTGGAGAATCCGGTAATTGTTATTGTAAATAACAAGCGGGTTTTTGAAGGTAAGATTAAGGCAGATAAAAACTTCCTGCTAACCAACTTTAAGGATAATTTTGACAGAAAAGTGCTTTGGGTAATGCCTTTAAAAGTTAAGGTGCAATAAAAACACTAAGGTGAATAACCCATGATAGTTACGGGCCGGATTGTTAACTTTGCCCGATGAATAAAGCGAAACCAACCATACTTGTTGTAAACGACGATGGAATAACGGCTCCCGGTATAAAGGTATTAATTGAGGCCATGAGCGGCATAGGTAAGGTAGTAGTGGTAGCGCCTGATAGCCCTCAATCAGGCATGGGGCATGCCATAACCATTGGTAAACCACTACGCTTAGATAAGGTTGATCTATACGAGGGTATTGAAATGTACAGCTGTTCGGGTACCCCGGTTGATTGTGTAAAGCTTGCCGTAAACAAAATATTTAAAGGACAAAAACCAGATCTGTGTGTATCAGGCATTAATCATGGTTTAAATAATTCTATTAATGTTTTATATTCTGGCACTATGTCGGCTGCTGTTGAGGGGGCTATTGAAGGCATCCCATCTATAGGATTTTCGCTGGATGATTTTACCTTACAGGCCGATTTTAGCCCCTGCGTAAAATATGTTAAAGAACTGGCCCTGCAGGTTTTGGCCAATGGGTTACCTGTGGCTACATTGCTCAATGTGAATTTCCCGAATACTCATAATATAAAAGGTATCAAAATATGCAGGCAGGCCAGCGCCAAATGGGCCGAGGAATTTGACGAAAGGGTAGATCCACATAAACGGCCTTATTATTGGCTAACCGGTGTTTTCCAACTAAATGATGGCGGCGAGGATACCGACGTTTGGGCGTTGGAACACAGCTACGCATCTGTGGTACCTGTCCAGTTTGATATGACAGCCCATCACGCTATCCCTTACTTAAATAACTGGAAATTTAATGTTTAAGCACAATACTATAACAGCGGGTGTAATTTACGGAGCTATATTACCGGCAATAAGCCTGTTCATTTTTCTGTTCCTATTAAAAGGTAACTTTTTATTATTTAATAAACCTGGTACGCCTTATCTGGTGGCTATTGGTTTAAATCTTTTAATTATTCGGTGGTACGATAAAAAGAAACTTGATAAAACCGTGATAGGCATAGCGGCGGTTACCTTTCTGTTTATGCTGGCAATATTTGTATTTAAATTGCAACCCATACGATGAAATATTACCTGGTAGCTGGCGAAGCTTCGGGCGATTTGCATGGAGCCAATTTAATGAAGGAACTCAAAAAGCGTGATCCCAATGCAGCGTTTCGTTTTTTTGGTGGCGACCTGATGCAGGCCGAAGGCGGTACATTAGTAAAACACTACTCGGAAATGGCCTATATGGGGCTTGTAGAAGTGATTGTTAATTTGCCAGCTATTTTAAAAAATATAAAGCAGTGTAAGGCCGATATCAAAGCATGGCAGCCAGATGTGTTGATACTGATTGATATTCCCAGTTTTAATTTGAAAATCGCAGCTTACGCTCAAACTATAGGCCTTAAAGTAAACTACTATATATCGCCCAAAGTATGGGCCTGGAACCAGAAACGGGTTTTAAAGATCAAAAAAATAGTTAATCATCTGTTTTGCATACTGCCCTTTGAGGTTGATTTTTACAAAAGCTGGGATATGCATGTTGACTATGTAGGCAACCCTCTGCTTGATGCCACATCAGCCTTTAAGCCTGATCCCGACTTTTTACAGGAACACCAGCTTTTAGGCAAAAGGATCATAGCCCTGTTGCCCGGCAGTCGTAAACAGGAAATCAGCAATTTATTACCCGAAATGATCAGTGTGATTGAAAAATTTCCGGAATATCAGTTTGTTATTGCAGGGGCGCCATCGTTTAGTATAGATTATTACAAACGATTTTTAGGGGATAAAAATATACCGGTGGTGTTTAACGCTACTTATAATTTATTGAGTAATGCCTATGCGGCTGTAGTGGCTTCCGGAACGGCTACATTAGAAACTGCTTTGTTCAACGTGCCCCAGGTGGTGGTTTATAAGGGGAATGCCCTCACTATTGCCGTAGCCCGCATGTTAGTGAAATTAGAATTTATATCGCTGGTTAACCTGATCATGAATAAAAGTGTGGTGAAGGAACTGATACAGGAGGATTGTATTCCGTTAAAAATTAGTGAGCAGCTCGACCTGATCGTTAATGATAAAACATATCGTGAAAACATGCTTGATAATTATGATCAGTTGGATGAGCGGATGGGAAAACCCGGAGCATCTGCAAAAGCCGCAGCATTGATTATCAAATATGCTTTAAAACAATAAAGCCCCGTTTTAGCAGGGCTCTATTGTTTTCATAGATAGATGTGTATATTGATCAGGCTACAGATGGTGTTTGCTGTACTGCTGCCTGGTGATTGCTTATACTAACTAAGCAGCGCGTTTGGTAAAAAATGAGTTTTAGCTTTCAGGGCTTTCAGATCACTTAGAATGATATTTTTCAACTGATTATCAAAACGGATAGTTAATTTGCTGATTGATGGCTTTTTGGTAGTTTTCATAGTTTAGTGCTTTGTATGTTTTAAATTTCTTTTGTTAATCTTCTTTTTTATTGTCTTCGTCTTCGGTAAGGTTATCCTTCCGGCGTTTTGCTTCTTTGTATTGCCTTAGTATTTGTTCCTCATCCCTTTCATCTGATGTTTTGGCCGGCTCTACCGGATTTTCCCATTTTTTTTCTTCTTCCTTAACCGTTTTCTTTTTAGTTTTCATAACAGTTACGTTTGATTAGTACTATTCCAATTCAATGCCAAAAATTCAATCGCGCTAAAAAAAAGTCATTACAGCCTATGATTTTTTTTACAATAGGATGTAGAGATCTGTTTTTCAGGGTTTTTATACCAAATAAAAATTTGGTTTTTTATTTGGGTGTACAAATTTTTATCAAAAGAATGCTGTATTAAACGGTCAGTTTCGGGACAGTAGTATTAATTCCGTACATTTTTCTTGTAATTAAACAGATGTGCTGCCAATGCAATTAAAGCTAATCCGCCCCCAATAGCGCATACGCCGGTCCATTGATAGTTTTTCCAGAGCATACTGGCCAGGAATGTCCCGGAGGCGCCGCCTACAAAATAAGATACCATATATACTGTATTTAGCCGGTTACGCGCCTCAGGGATCAGTGCGAAAATGATTGATTGGTTTGACAGGTGTGTGGCCTGCACGCCAATATCCAATATAATTACTCCAATAACTAATCCGGCTATGCTATGACTTGAAAAGTAAAAAACAACGTAAGATATTAGCACCAGGAATAAAGTATATCCCGATAACTTATAGGAATCCATCTTGTCGCTTAACCGGCCCATTAACCCGGCAGCCAGCGCGCCAAAAGCGCCAACCAAACCAAAGGCTCCGGCCGCGGCGCTGCCCTCGTTAAACTGTGGCTGTTTTAATAAAAATACCAGTGTGGTCCAAAATGCACTGAAGCCTGCGAAGCACAAAGCTCCCCTGAAGGCGGCCATACGCAGCTTGGGTTGTGTTTTTACCAGGTGTATGAGTGATTTCATCAGGCTTTTATAATTGCCTTTATAATCAGATTCAACCTCGGGTAAAAAGAGGAATATCAGAACCCATATAACTACCATGATGCCGGTAGCTATATAATACATGGAACGCCAGCCAAAATGTTGGCCTATAAAACCGCTTAAGGTGCGCGAAAGCAATATGCCTATTAAAAGACCGCTCATTACTACCCCCAACTTTTTGCCTCGCTCATGTGCATTAGCCAGGTGGGCGGCCATAGGTATTAATAGTTGGGGTATTATTGATGATAAACCAAGCAAAAAGCCCGCTATGGTTAAAATTATGATAGAAGGTGCTAGGGCGCTGATCAATAAAGAAAACACCACCAAAACCAGATCTATCAGTATAAGCCGCTTGCGTTTTACCATATCGGCCAGGGGGACGATGAATAATAACCCGCTGGCGTAACCAATTTGGGTAAACAGCGACAATTGCTGGGCTTTTTTATCAGTTATTTTAAAGGTGTGCGCAATATCGGCCAGTAGGGGTTGGTTATAATATATATTGGCCACCACCAATCCGGTTGCTATGGTCATGATCCATAAAGTAAGTTGTGTTAAGTGCGGATGGGTTTTGGATGCCTGAATAGCTGTCATTACGTAGTAAAATATAAAATACGGTGCAAAAGTGACAAAGCATTTTTAGAAAAATGCTTGTTTAAAGTAATTTTTATTGTATTAAATACAATAAGATGAAAATTCGGGAGTTTTATATTTTAACAAAGAAAATGTGTTTAATGGCTATTTTTCTTGAATGTTTGTTTGAAAAGTCAATTATTTCAATTAAAAATCAAATTTTATCTAATTTATGAATTTAAAACCAGGTAAAATTCATAAATAATTCATTTTTTAATCAATTTGTTATTAATTTTTGATATAAAATAGAATATTTATTAAAATAAAGTGTCTAAACATAATAATTTAATATTTGTTTTAGTGTTTGTATAAATATTTATAAAAAAAATTAAAAATTATTACATTATTAAAGTTTAATTAGTATTTTTGAAAATCAAATAGGGAAAGTGATCGTATTTGATAAATGTTACAAAAATATTACAAATTAAAATAAGGAAATATAAAAACTTAGTGTTACTTTTACACCATAATAAGAAACACAGAAAAAAGTCTTCTCATAATTTAGGTTTATAATTGGTTAGTAAAGGCCCCTGCCCATCAGGGGCTTTACTTATTTTAAGGAGTTTGTTTTAACTCTGCGTTGGCCAACAGAATCCACTTTGTTTAGTAAAACATCTTAAATAAAAGAGAAGGATTGATCATAATAAGAAAATAATCATTTTAGGTTTCGTTTTATTACATAATGTAATATATTTGCAACCCGAAACGGGGGATTAGCTCAGCTGGCTAGAGCGCTTGCATGGCATGCTTACCATAAACCGCTCTCACTGCATTTAAATCAACTTTTTCAATCAATTCTATTCTTTTCACGTGCAAATTGCGTGCAATCTGATCTTTGTTAAAGATTCTGTTAATTAGTACAAAAATAAGATTTATTATAAGATGCCTTCATCAGCAAATGAATAGTAACTATCTGTTGTTATTATGATGTGATCTAACACATGAATATCTAAAACCTTCCCAGCTTCTTTTATTCTTCGTGTCATATTTAAACCTTGCTCACTCGGCTGAATGTTACCTTTATCCCAGGACGATAATAGTAATTCATAAGTTTGCCTACCCGTTGCAACTTTGGGACTGTGTTGAGCCTTAATAACTGGCCTATAGGTCAACTGAATTTCGGCGCATTGAAGCATGTTTTGCATTTCCATAATCTTAATTGTTAAGTGAATAAATAATTATGGGGCCCAACAAGTGCAAGGCTGAATTAAATGCAAGGAGGAACGGAATAAATGTAAGGTAATGCGCAGGGTTGTGTTTATGCCGGAAATTCCTTGCCTTGCATTCCAGGCTCACACTTAACTTTGCCGAATAATTATTATCTCACTCCTTCGGTTTCTTTTTATAAATTAAGAATGAACCAATTATACAGGCAGAAAAAGACAGTAAAATATCTGTGTATAACCCTTAAATATTTGCTGTCTTTAATACTATGGTTTAAGGAGTTTAATTTATGATATTTGAGAGGATAATTGCTTTAGCATTCGTCCAAATATTTCTTTATGTAAAGAAGATGTATTTACGGTTTGTACTATTTTATCGATAGCAACTTCTGAACAAACAACTTTATGGACATTTTTAATCTTGTCAAATGTTTCTAACCAAATATATTTATCGAAATCTTTATTAATAGGATTGACTTCCGGATTCTCAACCTTAAACTTTGAATCATTAACCCACTTAAGGTATTTCATTACCTCTTTAAGTTGAACGCTTGAAATATTGTATTTGATGTTTTTCCTAACCTCAGTTAATAATGTTGACAGTGAAATATGTTCCCTTGGAGCGGATGCCTTTATTTCACCCACTATTTTATATAATGGTTTTCCTTCGTTATCAGAAATTTTACCAATTTCACCAGCTGAAATTGCATTTAGAATAATATTAAAAACTCCATTATCTGATTTGTCAATCTCTATTTTACTGCTCGAAAGCGTATTTTCCTTCCCGTTGAATCCATAAATCTTATTACTTTTAGGATTAATTATCAGGATTTCTCTAGGATTAATATCGAAAATCTCTGGCAACAACTTTGACCATATTTCCATGAATTCTTTGTTTTTCTCGTTTGCTTTTATCTGAAGAAAGCGATTGAAGTCTTGGGTTGTAACGTTAGCTACCTCGTTTTTACTTGATGTTCTGTATATTATTTCACCTTTTTTTATTTTATACTCTAAAAAGTCGCTTACCGGAATTAAAACTTGATTCTGTTTTTCTATTAGTAGATAATAGAACTTCCTAGTACCGCTTTGGAAAGATTGTAGATCAATACTAACGCCTACCTTAGCGATCTTTTCAAATTTCTGGGTTATCGTATTTAGATCTATTTTATTTAACAAGTTATAGTTTTTTACATCGATTCCTATATCGTCTAATTTGCCATCGGTTTTATCTTCCTTAATGCCGAAAATTATAATTCCACCGTTTCCGTTACAAAACGATAATATGTCTTTTCCGAGGTTTCGCATAAAAATCTCAGTAGGATCGGTCAAATCGTAAAAATTGAGTTCTTGTTTATAATCATATAGATTATTTTCCTTGGGAAAAACTCCATGATTTTTAAGGTTGTCAACTGTTCGATTAACGTGGTCTTTTAATTCTTTTAGTGTCATATATTATTGAAAACATTATCTAATCTTACTATGACCTATCGTCGTAGATAGGTAAATGCGTTACTCCTACCGCTATAAAATTTCAATTTAGTTCGGCAAATACTACACATTATGCCCTCCTTCACACAACGTTTGTAATATTACAATTCGTGCTCGTTTTGGATTGATTTTTACCTTGATATATGGCAAAATTCTTATTTGTGGCTCTGATGCCTTTGGGAGTACATTGAAGTCTTTGGGAATTTATCCATGCATTTATCTTAAATGTCTTAAATTATACTTTGGACTAGCTCTATATGATGCATTATAGATAACTTTTTCAATTCTCCTAATCCACAGTATGCTCCTGAATTATATAAACTTCTAAACTCATTGCAAGCAACTGTTCTAAGATTCTTTTCATTTATAAATACAATAAGTTTACTTAAAGCTTCTCCAAATTTACCTGGAGTATTTTTATTATCTGAATTAGAATCAGAAACAAAATGTGCAACCCAAATGGTTTCATCAGTTTCTTGATAAGTTAAATGTATTGCAACTGCATAAGGAGCGAATCCACTATCACTATATCCTTCTCCAATAGCAAGGTAGTCACTAAAGCCTTTAAAGCCATCCGAAATATAATATTGATGAACATCAGTAAAGAATTCGATTGGATGTTGTAAATAAGATGAATTTTTATCTTGTAGTACGAAAGGGTCGCTAAGGTGTACTAAAGAAGAAGAAGGAAATAGCTGTTTATAAGAAGGTGTTATATCGCTCTTGATAAAAGTGTTAATAATATTAGCATTGCTTAGGAAATTTTGTACTGTAGGGATGTCTGCAATTCTTTTATTAATTACAAGAGAGCAACCAACAGCACTGATATAATTATATGAATTTATCGCATATTGAGCATTTTGGAGATCTCTGATATTATCCAATATGAAGGCAGGTACAATATTATTAGCGCCTAAATTAATCTGATCGTCTATAAAGCTATGAATAGCAGACGTATTTGCTACCAAATGGCCAACTTTGGGGTTAACAATTAAATTAAACGGTATTTTAGATTTATTTAGTTCAGTAATTGTTTTCTTTATCGTGGCATCTAACTTTCGAACTGGTTCCACAAGCGTAGAAATTCGAGTGTTATCTAAAGGTAAGGTACAGAGATTTCGCAAAGCAATAAGTTCATTTTGCTTTCCACGTAAATAAGGTATGTACATTTGTTATAATTTTGAGTTTAGGTTTTTGAGTAGTCTAATATATTGATTTTTAGACAAATCCAAACGATAGCAAATGTATTTTAGAAATTCAGGTGTATTTGTGGAATGAAATAGATCAATCTCACTTAGTTTTCTACGCTTAAGCATAGATAAAAACTCTCTCTGATATATTAATGGTGAAATTGTTTGAGCTTGTTCTAATATAGCATCAAATAAGTAAATATCTTTTGCATTGGGAATTTCTTGAAATAAGTTCAAGTTGACCTGGGTAAATTCTTGTTTACGAAGGCACTTCATCATTGTTTCAATTGATAGCATGCTATCTAAGTACGATGCCTCTATAACAGTTTGATATTTTAGGTCAGATGTTAAAATTATTAGTCCCTCGCCATTATTTAAAAGCGGTAAATACTTATTAATTAGCGAATGATGGGTAACAATGTAAACATGATTAAATGCTTTAAAGTAATCATTTATTTGCGTTTTAAGTCTTAACGGGCTATCAAGTTCTGTTTTTATTTCAAATACAGAACTTGTTCCATTTATTGTTACAACATCTGCTTTAGACTTGTTTATCTGAAACTCATTTAAAATTATAGTTTCAATTTGGTCATGATGCTCTTTGACAAATGTATTTAAAAGGATATTTTTATAGACGTATTCATTACGATAATTCGTTAATAAGCCTGTGTAAATTTCATTTAAAGCATCACCAATTTTGTTGCCAGTGATTTGAAAGTTACTTTCCCTTATAATCGTTTTTAATTGTTTTTTGGCTGTTTTATATCTTGTGTCATCAACTAAATCATTTACCCAAGAGCTTGATAAGACCTTTGATATGTTTCGCAAATCAGATTTTTCGATGAGTGGGCTATCCATTTTGGGAAAGTGTATCTGCAAATATATTTACTTATATGAATAATATACAGCTAATTTTATCAGCAAAAATGATGTTATATAGCTCATAGTACACTCCACTGACCTCTTTGATTAAGCCGACATTATTGATAAGGTTATCTTTTAATTTTGCGGTTATGTTTTAATTCCTTCAACTCAGATTGAAGTTTATTACTATATGCCTCACATTCAATCTTAAAGTTTTCTTGGTCGAGATTCTCTTTTTGATTTATAACTTCATCTATATGCTCCTTTTTACCCAAAACAAATCTTTCTGATTGCCCCAATTGTGTATGGTTAAATATAGTGGATTGAAAGTAACAGAATAATTACCATTATCAAATATCACAATATACTCTGTCATATAAATGAATTTAAAGGTTATAAATTATTCAATTCAATCGTTGCAACCTTTCAAATAAATTTATAAAGTTACCTGCCTGAAGTATTCTTGAGTTTCCTTATCAACACAATAAATGTAACATCCCTTCATACCTCTTGACATCAACGTACGATAGGTATTTTTTATAATTTGATCTAAAAGTGCTGTTGTTTCTTTGGGGTTATCTTTCATTTTCTGCTTTTTGCCAAAAGTTGCCGTATCATCGCTAGCTCTTTTAAATGCATCTGTAATTACTTCACCATTTCTCACTATAAAATCAGGGCCGATTATAACACCGATATAATCAACTTCTAGACCTTGGCTTGTATGAATGCAACCTATCTCACTCACAGAATCTGGATTCATTATCCAAAGCATGCCATCAGTACCTAAGTTCCAACGCATAGAGAAATCATGCTCTGGAATGGTTATATCCATTATTGATGGATCTTTTTTACTTTTCCATTTCCAACAAATACCTGCCAATAACCTCGCTTTGTTTCTTTCTCTATTTTTTTCGTAGATAGTGTCTCTTAAATCATTAGGATTATCAAATACTTTAAAATCGTAATCTCGAGTATCCAAAACGGCATTGGCGGTTTCTCTAATCTGCAAAGTATTATCGAGCCAGGCTAAATAGCCATCGGAGCCTCCACAACGAAATTGTGAAGTCAATTTCATAGTTGTCACTTCTGCATTATAAAAAGTCGCCCACTTTCTGATTTCATCATCTGTACCAATATCATGCATTGTTACTTTTTGGTCTTCATCCAAAAAGAATACTGAGCACTTCGAGGAATTTATAATTTCTTTTATTTGATTTTCACCCATGT
Source organism: Mucilaginibacter sp. (assembly GCA_030445275.1). Lineage (GTDB taxonomy): Bacteria > Bacteroidota > Bacteroidia > Sphingobacteriales > Sphingobacteriaceae > Mucilaginibacter. Next base: position 48,770 of record JAUCSE010000038.1, on the reverse strand, counting down.
TCTTGAACATGCCAGATTTCTCGTTCAGACGATGTGCTTCATCTATAATGAGAACATCGTACGAATTCGTTTTAGTATCAGTAAATGCACCTGACCCTTTAAAGAAATTTGAAATTTCACTTTTCTTCATACTTCCAGTTAGCTTACTTTCATAAACCACCCTTGGAGCGGAGTTTCGAGAGACGTAAGATGCAAATAAACCCTTCTTAGACAGCTTTGCTAATAAGTTGATAGCTACTACAGATTTACCAGTACCTGGACCTCCGTGCACAATAAGTACGTTTTTATGGGATGCGTGGGATTGTGTGGCTATTGCCAAGGTTTCTTCCTGAACTATTTTTTGTGCATCTATCATCACAAATTCAGAATTACCCTTCAACATAGAATTGATATTATCCGCTAATGCTTTTGATGGCCTTATTCGACCATTTTCAATGCGAAGGATCATATCTCTTTTATCGCCATGTTTAATAAAAGAGGAAATAAACTCCCTTAATTCAATTTTATCATCTTTACAGAACACAGGGGCTTTAGCTATGTATTCACCGTAAAAAGGGTTTGTTATAGCTGATAAATCTTTACAATTGTGCAAATAAGCGCAGGGCTTTAATTGAATATTTTCGGTATAAACAGTTTCATTAAAACCATAAAGTAACGCTGAATATGACCAAGCTTGATAACTGGGATGTAATTCATCGCTCATGCCTTGTTTAAAGCGTGTGCGAACCATTGCATCTTTAGCAGTCATTTGTATGTTATCCCATTGCTTTAACTCTATAAGAATAGCATGCTCAACACCCGTCTCGTTTTGCCCTGAAACAATGAAATCAATTCGGTTACCGGTACGGGGAATATTATATTCTATCGCAATCCCCGCATCGCCAGGTATCTTTTCGGAACGCAAAACATTCGCCATGTATTGTAAGGAGTTTTGCCATGATCTATATTCACTATCCCCTACCTTTCGATGTAGTTTAGTAAGCACATTTTCTTTTACTATATCCTCAATATTAAAGTCTTCAATGTCTGTCAGAAATTCACCTTTTGATTTTTTATAAACGATCATAGTTCAGTATACTTTGTAGCATTCCCCTTCGCTTTATCAGCTGGATATTTTAGATTGTTCTTTTCGATTTTTTCCTTGATGATTTCAGGAATAGATAATTGATGTTTTTCCGCTAATAGAAAGCAATAAGATAAAATATCTGCTAATTCATCTTTAAGCTTTTCTTTAGAAACATCCTCGTTTCCCTTCCAAAGAAAAAGTTCAAGTAGCTCGGAGGATTCGATAGATATTGCAAGAGCTAAGTCTTTAGAATTATGAAATTGTTTCCAATCACGGTCATCCCGAAATTGAGTTAAAGCACTGGTAATCTCTTCAATAGAATCCATATCAACTTAATTATCACATTAAATATTAACTATTTTAGTTAAGCTATTACAACAAACTTAACAGATATGCCTAAAATTAAACATTCTGATCCTGAAATTCATAAGCCATCAACAAAAGATGTTCTTCACTCTCTTGAAAGTGAATACCAGTGGCTGGATCACCTTAAAAAGAAAAACAAGCCGTATGATTTATTAATTAATGTTGTACAAAGAGAGGGGAAAAAGGGAGAAGACGATGATTCTCCGGGATTTACTATAAAAATGATAGCGGGTGAAATTAATGAAACATCCGCTAAGATAACTAAGTGGCTTAATCAAATGTATTCTGATTTATGGGAGTTAAATGATACTAACCCTAAGTTGTTTAAAACTAATGGCCAAAGGTGTCATTTGCATTTCCAAAACACATCAACAAATCAAACAGCTTATTTTAATTTGTGGTTGAACAAGCCTTTAAATTGCAACGAAGGATTCAATTGGCCATTTATTTATGCCTTGTTAGGGACTTATTATTTCTATATATCTGAAATTACGCATGAACGGGCAAGGGGTAAACTTCAAACAACTGTTTACTTAAAATCTGGTTTTCACAATAGTTATAGAGACATATTGCTAGATAAGGCTTTGTTTATGCGTTTGCTTGATCTATCGGATATTTTTCATCTGAATAACTATGAGTTAGACAAAGTCCTTAGAGAGAAAGTTGAACCAGGATTAGTTACTTATATAGAACAACCTAAGAAAAATCGAAGATCCTTTAATGATTAAAACTAAAATGATCAACTGCTTGAATTAAGTCTAGCGTTTATTTATGTAAATACTTTTGAGCCGATTAAAATTCCTAATCGGCTCACATTCTTGTCATATTTGAGCCGATTAGGATTAATTATACACGAAATGTAAACTACAACTCCAGAATACCCCTCCTGCGTCTAGGAAATGTGTAGTATTTGAATTTAGTTTAATCTTTATATGTTCTGTCCCTGTCCTGTGTCTTAAATCATTTAAAATACTGATAACCAATTATTAATTATTTTAAAAAAGGAATGACTTTAATTTTTGTACGATCGGGATATCGGCCTCAGCAAAATCATAGTTTTCAAAGTCATTATATTCAATCCATTTAATTAAATCATGATCCACTAATTTAAATTCGGAAGAGAGTAGTTCCGTTTTATATGCATATAAGTTGATAGTAAAATTTGGATAGTGATGAGTATTTGAACCTATAAATCTGTTTGCCTTTGTCGCTATATTCATTTCTTCCATTAATTCTCTTTCTAAAGCTGATCGATGATCCTCTCCATCCTCAATCTTTCCTCCAGGAAACTCCCATTTACCTCCAAGACTCTTTTCGATCTTTCGCTTTGCAATAAGTATTCGTTTCTGTGAATCGAAAATTACTGCGGCCACTACTTCAATTGTTTTCATTGAATTTGCTCCTATGTATTGCTAAATACTTTCTCATGCCATTATTGATGTGTTTCAAACTCATTTGATCACTTACACCCATTATGGTTTGGTGTTCAATATCCAGTCTTTTACTAATTAGAATCTTTCCTTCATCATCAAATGAGATCAAATTTTTATCAAACAATGCATCAAGATTTGGAGAAAGTAAAATGCCATTTTCAGGATCAAGCCTTTCCTCATCATTTGAAGAGCCCCAGGGTACTATGTGGGATGCAATTAAGACTTCTTTGAGATTCAGACTAGTTACTGCACAACAATTACCCCATTCCTTTAGAATCTCTTGACGATAGAACCCTTGCCCTACTCTAGATGTAATCAGTCCTTTTCGTTCAGTTAGATTTGGCTTTGTCTGAATTCTCGCTTTTGTTGTGCTGCTTGTCTTATAAGTATTGTTGGATGTTAACTTTCCGATGTTTTCAGGTTTCCAGGAGTAAATGTTCTTTAACTCATTATTATTTTCATCGTAATCTATTGAGTTGAATACTAAATGAATCGGCTTCGAAGTATTACGATCAAAATCTATATATTCTAATCTTCCACAATACTTAAATGGTTGCGTCTTACTTTTTACCTTTTGGTCTATTCTGACAAACAAATTCACTTCAACTTTACCGCTTATAATTTTTTGGATTGTAGGTGTCTTAAAATGCTGTTGTGGCTGACTATCCCAGTGAAAATAATCTTCTTGGAAGTAATCATTGAAATGAAACCTTTCGTCTTTATCTTTTTTTACCAAATCGACAAAAAGTAAAATCGAGTTAAAGTTTTTACTTGTATATATACCTTCTCGAACCAAAGTCAAATTATCTTCTCTCATAACTTTGGAAAGATCTATTTTTGAATAATATTCTCCTACTATTAAAGATTGGTGTAAACTCATAAAACCACATTTTTAGCTAATCCTAATTAATTCTTCTAGGATTTCTGATAATTAAGATTGAAAAACTGTTTGGATTAATTTAAAATTGCATTTTAAGCGCTTAACTTGTCCCACCTGCTTTTATGTATTTTTAGTGGGCCATGGTTTATTGTTTCACGATTATCAACTCTGCGATAGCTTGCACCGTAATAATGCAAAATGTTACTTAACAATTCCGTTCCTGTTAATATATAATAATCCGGCTCCTGATTTTCGTCGTTCAAATAAACAAAAAAGTATATAGTATTCTCCTCTAATTTACTGGTATGCAACGTAAAGCAATTGGGTTTTTTCCTTAATGTTTTAACCCCTATATTATAACTCGTTTTTGTAGTTTCATTTCGTGCAATTAAATCTATGGACTTCGCGTTTCCGAGGGTAACTGCAACTTGAAAGTTTCGTTTTAATAATTCAGCGGCAACAAAATATTCACCACATAGTCCTACTATTTGTTTTTCTATTTTCACTTTAATCTATCTGATCAAAAATTATTTTCCAAGAACTCACTTTATAATCTTGAACTACTTATGTACTTATATTTACTTATAAATGCTCTATTGATTAAGATAATTCTAAATGTATAAGTACTTAAAAATTCTTGTATTTTAAAGCCTCTTATTCTATGAAAGATTACTTATGTCTCTCTAAATGATTGCCATCTATTTAAGTGCGGGATGTATATAGTAATTTTTCGTTTCCATTTTTATACGATTCTTTACATTAACTTTTAAATTCAAATCGTATTGACGCTGTTTTATCAAAGTATCTTTTACAATTATCAACACCTTCTTAACGAATGCTTGTGTATTCTTTTCTGCCTGTGCGTAAGCAAACACCTTGTAATAATAATCTTCATTAAATCGGGTTAAGTCGATGGCTAACCCCTCAACGGCATCAATCTGAAACAGATACTTTGAATTTTTGCCTATAATATGCTCACTGGTCTTAGGATTTGACATTATCCATTCCATTAAATCATTTACAATAGCTGAAAACAGTTGATTTGTGTCCCAGTCTTCCATATAGTAAAATTGCTAATTTAATTAGTATAATTGCAAATTAGAATTAGAACTTATAGAAGCATTTGTAAATTTACCACATGAGAAAATATAGCTTATCAGCATCATTAATTTGTTTAGTAATAGCATTGGCTTCTTGGGGTGCTAAAGGCCATAGGGCCATTGCCACCATTGCAGAGAAACACCTAACACCCAACACAGCTAAAGTTGTTTCTATCTATTTAAAAGGCGAAAACATGGCAGATGTAAGCACCTGGGCTGATGAAAACAGGGACAAAACAACGGCTCCCTGGCATTACCTAAATCTACCGTTAGGGTTGAATCATGAACAATTCGCGGAAGCTGTTAGTAAGCAAGGCAATGATAACGTGTATTCAGCTATTTTAAAAGTAGAAGCTAATCTAAAAGATAAAGCCCTGAGTCCAGAGCAAAAGAACGAGAGTTTAAAGTATCTTATTCATTTAGTCGGTGATGCACACCAACCCATGCACGTAAGTAGAGCCGAGGATAAAGGAGGTAACACTATTCAGGTTAGATTTAATGGCAGAGGAACAAACTTGCACAGTATATGGGATACTAAACTTATAGATCACGAGGGATTGAGCAATGCGGAAATGGCAAAACAATATGATTGGGCTAATCCTACTCAAATAAAGAAATGGCAAGCAGACAGCCCGATGCAATGGTTATGGGAAAGTTATCAAATAAGTAGTGAGTTATATGCTGACATTAAATCGGGACAAGATATAGATGAGGTTTATTACAAGAAATATATCCCAACCATTCATTTACGTATTGACCAGGCAGGTATCAGGTTAGCCGGGGAATTAAATAGGTTGTTTACCGATATTCCCGTAAAGGTTACTGTAACACTTGCTCCTCCGCCACCAACAGGTCAAACAAACGTTTCTGAAGTCAAGTTAGAAGATATAAAGAATTATATCGGTAAAGAGGTAAAAGTTAAAGGTAAGGTTTATAGCAGTAAAGATATTGGCAGTATGGTATTGGTAAATCTTGGCGCTGCCTATCCAAATCAGATGCTAACTGTTGTTTTAAAAGACAGTGCAAAGGTTCTAATGAATCAAATTGACGATAAAACTATTACTGTTGAGGGAGAAATTATAGTATTTAAAGGTAAACCTGAAATAGTAGTTACTGATTTAAAGCATTTACAAATTAATTGATCTGGCTAAAAAATAGTTGGGTCAAAGGGTACTGTTTCTGCTTTAAGACTGTATCTATAGGATAATAATTGATTAATTACATCTTTACGAGAGATACCCCATGCACTTGATATATAGTGTAGGTGTGGGTACCCTTCATGTGGCTTTTCAGTACCTTTTATACTAGCCATTGTTCTAAAGAAACAATGCCAGTCAGTTTCATCACCAATAAAATCACTAATGATATAATTACGTTTCTCAATAGCGACTTTCATTTCCCCTTTACTCATATCTGTATAACCAAGGTATTCCATATTGTCATTGTCAACTCTAAGAAACTCTGGTGATATTTTATTATCTAATTCTTTGGGTAAATGATCTACGGTAAACCTGCTGAACAGCATTTTGTGGTTTTGATAAGCATATATAGGAAGGGCCATAAATAAGTCTGAATGATATCTGATGGCTTTAATTAAGTTCTGTTGTTTTTTCTTTTTACTCTCTTGGAACAGGCCTGTTAATTCAGGTTGTAAGATAATATTAGTAACTTTTTTATATTCCTTTTCCCAATCCAATTTAGCAAGAAACCTACCCTTATTCATATTATCTAATCGCTGGCGCATCGAGTAAAGGCTATTGGAATTCTGCAATATTCTTAAACGAGTGAAGATTTCTATGAAGTCCTTCTTAAAATGAATCACGGGATCAACGAGATTACAATCATCGCCATGATAGACATGATGCTCGCTATTAGACTTTGATGAAAATATTTGATAGGGCATATTAAGAATTGCAATAAGATTTACTATTATCGGTTGAGCAGGCTATTTTCGTTTGAGTTAATTCATTTGGATTGATTAATGCTCTTTTGCTTTCCTCCTCACTATACCTATGGTAGTGGATAGAATTTTCTTCATTGTGATCGGTTTAAGATAAATATATAATTACCGAACCAGATAAGCAATAAGGAGAATAATTATATTTGATTTGTGTATGGAAAGTAGTAAAAAGTTAAAAGCGCAAATAAACCCTCAAGGCTGGCAACAGTTTCTTACTGGACTTAAAGACTTATTAGATTCTTATGATCGTGCAAGAGTTTATAGTAAACTACACGAAGTTGAAACGTATCACGGGGTAGTTGCAGAGGCACAATTTAGAAAATGGCTTTCAAATTTCTTACCTAAGAAGTATGCTGTGACTTCTGGATATATTATTTCACAAGGGCTACCGGACACAGAAAAAATCCCACATTATGATGTTATAATATACGATTGTTTGGAATCACCCATTCTTTGGATCGAGGATCATTCAGATGTTTCAGAACACGGAAGGTCGCGAGCAATTCCAGTAGAATATGTAACTGCGGTACTTGAAATTAAATCAAGGTTTAATTCAAAAACTGTAAGTGATGCAGTGAATCATTTACAGGACTTAAAAAAACTAATGGAATCTGAGGATGATGAAAACGAACCGTATAAAGTATACTTGCCTAAGAATTTCACTTGTGGTTTGGTCTTTTTTGAACTTAAACAGGAAAACACAACAAATATAGCTGCCCTTGATAAGCTGTGTGAAGCTGTTGATTTAAAAGGATTCATGGGAGGAATAATATTAAGGGGCGAGCATCGCATGGATAATTGTTCTGGTGCACTAATGCTTATGGTAGGAGATGATGATGACGGAGCTTTAAAAATGAATCAATCACAGAAAAGAAACTATGCCAATATAAATATGATAAATAACGTTTCTACAAATTCAAAATTGATATTTAACGGTGATAAAAAGTATCATTGCTTTGCATTATTGTGGAGGCCGAGTGAATTTTCAACTTTCGCATTTAATCTTATCGCTTTAATGAATGGAACTTATAGATCAGGTTTTATCCCAAGCTTTCATGGATTTGGCGGCTATATAGCAAACAATAATAAATGACTTATCAAGCTAAACTATAATAAGCCCATAACCATAGAGAGGAATGTTATTTATTGAAAGGAAGGTCATAGAAGTTATATCATGTGATAGCTTCATTACTTTTCAATTTCTTGATTTTCTTCGTAAACTCTTCCTGCTGCTTCTACATCCCCATAAAATAAAAGACTTACTAAATACCTGTTATTGTATTTTGTAATATCTAATTTAATTCGCTTAATCTTTACGCCCCCAGTAGAATTCTCAAATATAATGTAGCTTGTTAACTTTTCTTTATTGGTTTGAATTTGTAGACTTCCATATTTTATTCTCAAAATATTAGCAATTTCTTCCCGTTTAATTTTTGCATCAGATATTTTTAAAAAGTCAATTAAATAATCAGCCGCAGAAAGGTACCTTGCTTGCTTGTTTGATGTGAAAAATTCAAACTTTACAGTCTTAAACTTAACGCCTTCGTAATAAACATCCGAATAATAAATTCCTTTTGGACTGTCATAGTTAGGCCCATATCCTAATTCTTGCAATCTGGAAATTACTATAGGGGCTGTAGTCGACCACGGAATACCCAAAAAGCTATGGAACTCCTTTTGGAAGTAATCTTTTCCAAATGTTTTTTCAATGGGATTAGTTTCTTCTTCTTTTTTTCCACGAAGCGATTTTTTTCCCGAGTATAAATCACTGATAGCATTTTTAACAATGATTTTCAATTCATCTTTAGTGGGTTCTTTTTCATCATAAAATCCTTCTCCTCCAATATTTTCCTTTCTATACTTATCATAAACAAACACAATAGTTTTGTATTTAGTGCCCGCTGATTGTTGTGTTACGGTTTTTCTTGTGATATTTTCAAAATTATAATCATCCCTATTTACTGTATAAATTGTCACATCTTGAGCAAAAATCGATTTTGAACATAGAAGAAAGCAAAATAATAGTAATTTGATTAGCGAGTTATAATATTTCATTTTTAAAGGATAGGTTTAATTTTATCAGGCATTAAATTGCAAACTAATAAAATAATTAATATTCATCATAATATATACTTGACTGTGGGAGTATGGTTTAAATATCCCTCATAGAAGTAGCCAGCTCACCAACAGCGAATTGAGCCAAAAGTCTTCATAGAGAAGCACGAAGTGCGATATGAAGAATGTCTTACACAAACAAGCACAAAGCGTTATCCAATCCTATAAATTAAAGCTTTGTGTTTGTGCTGCTTTTGGCGATCAGCTGGTGAGCTAAAGTTATGATGAGCGGCTGGCTTTAGCTGTCTTGAACGTTACAAGCTTCACCTGGTTGCAAACCAAGTGAAGTGCAGTATAAGTGAAAGTAAGAGAAAGACAGAGGGAGCGAATGTGAAAGAACGACTTTGCTATCACAACAATCATGACAGGCAGGCGATAGCCGGTGAAGTTCAATGTGCTGAAAGCTTATTGAACGTAACGAAGCCTGGCACGATTGTATGTGTAGCATTCGAGTGACAAACTCCTTATTTCCACAAAAATCTGTAGACGAATCAGTACTTTTGAATAAAAAAACATAAAACCTATCAGTTTCAACTGGCAATGCAGCCTCTTTATATGTTTTATCCATTAATAAGACTAGAAGTTTAACATTAGAGTAATTTTTGCGGATTGCTCTGTCTCTCGTAATAAATAAATTACCACTTGCCTGTTTCTAAGACTTGGGGTCATCTGGATTTTTACATTATAAATCCTTGTACCTGGCTTACTTTCGAGTAATTCAACGTTCTTGCTGCTTTTTAGATAGTCGTCAACTACCCCAAATTCTCTCGGATTACGAATTGCATAAACAACACTTGCATCTTTTTCCTTCCCTCCTCTAAAGATTACTACAGCTTCTTTAGGCCCCCAAACATCTACCTGTAAATTATACTGTACACAAGATTTCCATATTGTTGAGTGGCTTGCATGAGATTTAGCTAGTTGTTTGTATTTATTCTCAAACTTATTAAAACTAAGGCCATGTTTAAAAATGTCATTAAATACTATTCCGCAAAAAGTAGTAGTAGGAAACTCAATGCCACAATCCGTGAAGTGATTGGATCTTTCAAAATTATCACTAACAGGAATCGCTTTAGATACTGAGTTCTCGGTAGGCCGTCCTGTTGGAATACTTCTTGAACTCAAATTTTGTGCTTGGAAGTTAATTAAATCATCAATGCCTTCTTTTGAGCATTTCTCACAATAGTATTTAAGCTCGCTTTTGTAATCCAGAATTAATAAAGAATCAAATGTTGAACCACATTTCCAACAGTTTATAGGACGTTTGAACGTTGAATTTAACATACATCAAGGGTTTAGTTTGATCCCAATTAGAGTGTAGAAATTTGTAATAAATGTATAAATAATTTGCAATTTATAATCATCCCAATAGATCGCCATTGGGGCGGAATTATCGTTTTCTATTAATGCACTATCCAACACAAACTTATAATCGTCCCTTTGATGTTCTACCGCTCTAATTAATTCATTGTGATGAAACGTACCTGGCAATTTTGAAAGAAATTCTAATTGTATATCGATCTTTTCGGCAACATTAATTCGAGGCACTTCAACAATTTCGCTGCTTTCATTACCTATTAATTCTAATCTTACCGCCAAATCACTTTCAATTTCTTTTGAGTATTGTAAATCAAATTTGTTAAGGATACCAATCCCAAATGAATTGCCTTTAGCCTTAATAGTGTAAAACAACTCCTTACGTGAATCATCATAATAATAATGTTCATCTGTATGGCTAATTGGTAACGTCATGGCATTGGCTAACCATAGTAAATTATATTGCTCGGCTTCGGTCACTATATATTCAATCTTAGATTTGTTATTTACAATTTAAACCCGGCAGAAATCCCTAAGCCGAAATATGGTTTTCCTTGATATGCCCAAGATGATGCTTGTTTCCCGGTCATAAAATCCATTCCAACTGCTAACAGTATCCCTATATCGTTCCGAGCAAATATCGTATTAATCGAAGGACTTAAAATAAGTTCACTCCCCACACCCTTATCTATATGCTTGTTTACTATTTCCTTGCTTAGATCGGCAGTAGAAAAACCTAATCCTCCACTTAAAGTAAATGAATAGCTATTATTCGTTCTATTATTAAATGAGGTAAAGCCCCATGAATGCCCAAAGGTAAGTCCTAAATTTAAGTTACTTCCAGTAGCTGTTTTTGGGTGTTTTACATTTAATGTATCCGTTACTGAGGGGCGAAATTTAACCCCGAGAGTACTTATATTCAAAATCCATGCATCATAAGCGATTTTTAGAACCTTAGTCGGATCTCCAATCAATTTCCTCGGAAAGCGGATTATTAAAGAGTTCTTAGAGTATGCATTTAATTTCGTACTTGTACCAGTTGTATCTTTACAATTATTTGCTACTATTGACCATGGATCAACTTGCAAATAACCATCTTTTGCATTTATGTAACAATATAATGTACTGTTATTACAAAGTTGCATATCCACTAACCTATATGTATCTTTTGTTAACACTGTAAGGCTGCCATCGGGATTGGTTACGGTTGTTCCCTTTAAAAAAAGCACACTATCTAATAGACGAAACCGATTGTCTGGCGTGTTCATATCTTTCACAATGTCATTAGTCAAATGATATCTAAATCCAATTTTATTACTCTGCCCATAAGTTTTAATATTAAGAAAAATAGACAACAACAAAAATGTGATGGTAAGTGCTTTTTTCATGATGTGATAAGTTTAGATTATAATATATGATTTACAATTACTTAAATCAAGAACACATCTGTAAATATAATAAAGCCTAAAAAGGCTTTATTATATCACTTTCGGCTAGCCATTTCATTTCTTATAATCTTAGCTTTAACCTTATTTTGAGATAGTAAAACACCATCAGCACTGTTTTTCCTGACCATATTTGGCATGTGCTTGACTTGGACGTTGAGATAATATATCTCATGCTTTAATTCGGCTTCTGTCATTGTTCGAGCCTTTTGCCGATAAAGGTTTTTTTTATCTTTAGTTCTTATAAATCCTCGAATAGCTACCCCGATCATAAAGACCATAAATAATGCAAATAGAATTTCCATTTAGTTATGGTTTGGCAGTTATCTTAATGGTAGTTGTTGCAAGGACCAAAGCTCCGTAACCTTGATCGTGTAAATGAGCCTCTTTATTGTCAACTTGAATCACTGTGATTAAAATATCTGATATATGCCCAAGTGTTTTATTAATCTTGATGAATTTATCATCAGCGATATAATTACCCTCTTTATTCTGCTTAAAAATCAAAGATTCCCCACCATCAATAGCACAACTAAGAGACTTGTCGTAAAAGACCAAATTGACCTTTTTACCCAATAAGGCTTTAGCTATATCCCCATATTTGCGTGTGGGGGTCACATCAACATCCGTAATATTTAATGTTGAATTATTACTGCAAGAACTTTGCATGAATAAAATGAGGGTGAATAATAAGTAAGAAATATATTTCATTTGATAAGGTTTTAATAACCATATCAGTCCTCTATGGTGGGATTTAAACACAATAAGCGCAAGGGACTGTACTTAGTTCGTGCCTTAGAGGTACCGCAAAGAACCCGACAACAACAAACCAGCAAGCACCCTTACGCCTATCGCGTGGGTGCTTAACTAATCTGTTCTCGTTGTCTAATTAAATTTGCGGTTTTCTAAGACAAGAACGATAAGCTAAACACTTATATCTTAACTATATGTAATGTTTCTTTTATGTATTCAAATAATGCCTGTTTAGTTTTAAAATATCAGACACGAAATTACGATTAAAGTAAAGAAAAATGAACCCACTCGGAGTTCAATTTTTCTTTATTCCAAAATAGCATCCTCGACCACCAACATTGAACCAGGATCACTTGTATCTCTAATTCGCCTTTTGAAATAGCTGTAGTGATCCATAATGTTAGTTTCAATAGATACTATATCTTCTAAATCATGACAGGTATTCTCCCACATCGTTAAGCGATAAACTGCACGTAACATTTTGTTGTAATTGTACTCACCTATGATTTTCTGAATATCAGAATCTGTTTCAAGTTCAATTGAGTAACAATATTCCTTTACATTTAAAGTAAGGGTACACATCACGCTCACGAATTCAAACAACACACAACCGGTACAAGTGTCTTTCTTCTCATAATTGGTCATTAAATAGGTGCGATGTTCCTCATAGCTCATTCGTGATAACAGGTATCTTATATCCCTAATAATGTTCGTATAGAGTTTACTAACCTCCACGTTTTTATTACGAAGGTTAATAGGCGCTATAAGTTGCTTGGGAAATAGAATTTGCCTTTCTTCAGGTGCTGCGTTTAGCACATCTTGAATTGATGGGTTCATATCTATAATATTTATAAAAAGAAAAGGGGACTTTATCGCCCCCTCTCTATTTGTTATTATGCTTGAAGTTTACTTACCTCTACCGTTGTTTTGACCGCTCCTTTGAATCCTCGATCCATCAAACCTTTCGTTTGTTTATAATCCTCAAGGTTGTAAATGCTTATATCAAGGCTATCTTCAATGTCAACACCAGTGTTTGTTTTCGATGTATGTTTATAAACGCATCGGCTTAAAACTGCGTCCAAATGATAACCAATTTGAGCTTTGAAACTATAGTTCCTTGCAAAGTAAATGGTGTTAACCCCATCCGTTTGTTCCAATCTTAAATGCAATAAGGGGCTATAAAAGCCATAAATGCTCGTGAAACCGATGGAACTGTAGTCGACCTCTATAAAAGTTCGTAAATAGTCGGTAGAGAATAAGGTAATTAGTTGCTTTACTTCAGTAATAATAGCCTTATAGGCTTTTGTAACTGCTTCGTTTTTGACAGCTAAAGCTGCTTCAGCAGTCTGTTGATTGTTGTTTGCTTTCATTTTTTTATGATTAAAAGATTAAATAATGTGTATGATTTCGTTTTATATGATGGAGGTAAGAAAGTGGTAGGGAGAGCAAGAGCCATTACAGCCCTTGCTTTTTCTTCAATTCCCATTCCCGATAAGCTTTTTGCATGGTTTCTTCATACTGCTCTTCTTTTTTTAAAAAGTAAGCTGCTGTATTATCGGTAAGGGTAATTTTCAGACAGTTCTCTATAAAGAGGTTGGTGGTTTCGTCCGCTGTATGTTTAAATGCCAGACGAAGGAGTGCAGTAGAATTGATACCGGTACCATTATTGCAGCTTTCGGGAGAGATAAATAGTTCGATAAGGTATTCGTCTTTTTTTAAATAGAGTTGTACGGAGCAAAACTTACAGATAAATTCCTTTGTTATACTGTGATCGGACAATTGCCAGGGATATGCAAACTCGACATATTTTTGCTGTTCCCTTGATGCTAGTTTAGCTAACAGGGTTCTCACGCCCATAGCTATCCGATCATAGGCTTTCAGGATTTCTGTATCTCGATTTCTGACAGGTGCGGTTAGTTCGGGTTGCCCGGTTCTCGATTGTTTGTAATAGGGATTTCTGACGGTTTCGTACATTGTTTATAGGTTAGGTAAATATTGAGGTTGATTACTTGTAGATGGTATAATTCGAATGCTGTTTTATAAAACAACTGGACGGATGGATGCACCTTTACTAGTGGGTGGTCGGTTTGGGAACCATTTTACAGCGCGACTTTAGACCGTTTGAAAATTTGTTTTCAAATGTTGGGCACTGAGTATATAGGGAAAGTAGTGTTGTTAAAATGGTTTCGCCAACATCATGTATCGGGGGTTGATCGTTAGAGAGCCTTCATCCGATTAACACACAGGGGGGATGTTTATTTAAAATGCCTATTTTAAAATAAAAAAAATGAAATGGAAAAACCCTGGCTAATAAGCCAAGGCTTCATTTTTAAGACACCTAAATACTAGGGATATAATACAGAACTTTTAGTGTCTTATTCTATCCTATTAAATTTACATCGAACAACTTTATAACCCTTAATTTCATTTTTATTGGAGTCAAAGCCTAATGTTTTCCTCGGGCCTAATTCAAAATACTCTTTAAGTAATTTAATATGGGCATGTAAATCCAATCCATGTATAGATATAGCGCTTTGGGTCAATTTTTTCAACTCGGAGGTTGGATAATCAACTCCATCTTCAAAACTACTTTGAAGAGATTTTAGAAAACCGTAGCTTGATTTTTGATCCTTTTCTTTTTTTAGTTTCACAGCCTTTTTTATTTGTTTTTTAGAGTACCCATTTTTCCGTAATTCAGCTGGCCCCAATAATCTATAGGCTTCTAGAATTTCTGGAAAAGATTTCTCCAGGTCATTCATTACTGTCTGCCTATTATCAATGGTATAAGGTAATGAGCTATCATTTATAGCATTTAGACTTTCTATCACCGCTTCAACTACTTTAAGCATCGAGATACCACTTGTTAGCTTGTCACTTTTTTGATCAGATAGCGGATATAACTCAGAGATATGTGTTGATTTGAAATGCGGCAGTTTATAGGCTTGTTGAAATGATGTTTCTTCAACATAGGCTCTTTTTATTTCTTCCTCTAAGAACATATTATCCTCCATAAAATAGTTTTTCGAGCCATCAGCATTAATAAAATTGGCATAGGTTACTAATGTCAGGCATTCAGCCAGGGTATCTTTAGATCCTTGATTTGTCGTAGCTTTGTGCAAAGCACTAAGATCATTGTAGGTTTGCTCGCATCCGCTTAACCATCCTTTTACTTCCTCTTCACTTTTCGGTTTCAATTCGGGGTTAAGATTGGTGATATGCACTATTTTATCAACCCCATTACGGAATCTACCCACAATTTGCACAGATTCAGTTTTAGGATGCACCATAGAGTGCATAGCTGAGTTCAAATCGGTCACGATAATGACAACCGGCTTACTATCCATGAAAATATCAACAGCTGAATTAAAGCGGCTTGTGAAGAAATTATATTTCCGAAATTTCTTTAAATGATCTGCAACATGTGGAATCTCGCTAATCCTAAGCTGATATGTGCTTTCTCTGGAACAGTAGACTTGACTTTCGTTCTGAATCTCCATCTTTTTTATGTATGCGCCAATCATATTGGTTGAATTAAAAAAAATGCAATAATTCTCTGAAATAGCATTATCCAATAAACTCTTTAAGGTCAAATAAACATTGTTTGTTGTGATAAGGTCTATTGGCTTACTGTAATCAAAGTCAGGCTCGATCACCAACGTGGCGAATCCATTTTCTGAGAACCTCGGGTCTGAGGGTGCTAATGCTGTTGCTGATATGAATGCTTTACTTTTAAATTTAAAAAAGTCATCCATCGGGAAAGTGATTTTCTTCCTGAAACCTGCATCTTGTATGATACGGTCGCTTTCGTCGAAAAGAAACATATAATCTTTGTACAGGTCAATACTTAATAACTCGGCTGCCTCCTTTATTTTAAAGAAGGATTCAGGTGTCACCATTAACTTTTTATGTTTCGTTTCGCCAGATAAGTAATCAATGACTTCATCTATCGCTACGCCCTCGTAAATGGAAAGCATACCTTTTTGCTTCTTGCCTTTGATTACTGGAACATTCGGCTCCATAATGATGGAGTTGCGAGGTGTATTGATTTCAAGTGTTGTGGCACCGATACCAGTTAAGGTTTTGTATATTATTGCATTGGTTGGTATCTCAGGCATGATATCGCTAAGGTATTGTCCTGATGAAATTTTAATTTTCTTCATTTTTTAGATATAGTTATCCCTTACAGCTCATCTAAGCTGTTCTCTTGTAGGAATAGAATTTGAGTTATAAAGTGGCGAATGGCCCCTTATTAATTAATTGGTTTTTAGCGCTTCTTGATACAGTTCTTCAAGAGCAAAATCTGGTTTATTATATGCGCCATCAAAATAAGACACATTTATAAGTCCGAGAAAATCAATTGAGCCATAAATCTTGAATTGATATGTTTCTGCATTATTTGAAGCACAGAAAACACTATAATACCCACCCCTATCTTTGCCGAGTTCTTTTTCTGTTTTGATACGAACGTCATTTTTGACTAAAGTTAAATAGATTTCAATTTGTTCCTTTTCAACATTATCCCAGGTTTGGTATAATTTAAGAAAGGATTGTTTTGTTAGTATTGGAGAATCGCCAGATTCATCAAATATATCTTTTGCTTTAAATTTATACTGATAACGATTAACGCTACCGTTTTGTAAAAACCGATCCATTTGTTGAGGGTTCATTCCTTCTATAGCTTTATGTGTCATTTTATAGATAATATTAATCCCATCAGCTTTATTTTTGAGCTGTTCGATTCTGTTTAAGATTTAGTTGATAAAAGGAGGCCTGATTAGGCCTCCTTAATTTAGTTAGATTATTTTTCCGCAGATAGATATAAGCTAGTTAGCGTAAAATCGCAAGTCACTAATCCCGCTTGATATAAACCAATGAATAGACAAAAACTACCTGCGGTCAATACCTTGTACTTATTCGACCCTTTCCTCTGACGAAACGTCGCCCATAAATGACTTCTTCCCTCATCATCCAAGCTTTCATAAGGATTGGCCTCAACATTTTCTCCATTTTTTAGTTTGGTTAGAAACGAGTCAAAGGCGATCAATTCTCTTTTTGTTTGAGGTTTTACCAATTTCCAAAACTGTTGCTTACTCATAATTCCTTTGGGATTATCCTCTGTAAAGAAATTATCTGCTGTTATAATCTGAGGTGTTTTTGAAGATTTTGGGGCTTCTTCAAATTCTTCTGCCTGTTTTGCCAATATTAAGTCAATTACATTGACTGTGTTTTTAACGGACTCTTCCATTTTTCTTTTTATGATTTAATAAAACTTTAATTAAATCAAGAGTTCGCGATCTCTTGAACAATTACTTAAGGCTGTTCCTTTCCTCTTTCATTGCACTACAAAGATAGGTTTGGCTATATGGTATGATAGGTTGGATTGACACATATATATGTATTATAATAAATATATAGTGTCGAATATCTGTTAATAATCACAGAGTTATCATTCTAGATGCCCCAAAGCTCTTTCATATGCTATACGGAACGAATTTATACTCTTGGTCTCATAGGGTGAAAGGGCACTGAGACCAACGATTCTAAATGTTTTTATAATAAATCGAATTTCATCGTTTGTAATTTTCTTCTTTTCCTTTTTAGAGTTTGTAAATCTTAAATAATTAACAAGCATGGTAATACTTCTCAATTCAATAAACTTTGAGTAATCTTCGACTTTAACTTCAAGTGTATTCCGAATAGTTATAATTTCTTGTATTGTAGTTTTAGAATCAAATAATTTATCGAATGTGGTTATAAATTTAAAAAAAGGTGTGTTTTCAGATATTGCGACCACAACATTTTTCAGTATGGACAAGTTAATTGGAAGGTCAATAGTAATACCGTCATTGCCAGTTAAGGTTGCTGCTGAGGTCTTAATTTGGATATTTATATTGTTGTTACTATTCGCTTCAACTCGCTTTATGTATAATACAGTATCTAAAATTTTATTTATATCATTGTTGTACTTGATTTGCGTAGGGTATAAGTTCTTAAAATTAGTTTTATAAGCCAGTATATAAAAAACTAGTACAATGTATT
Source organism: Mucilaginibacter sp. (assembly GCA_030445275.1). Taxonomy (GTDB): domain Bacteria; phylum Bacteroidota; class Bacteroidia; order Sphingobacteriales; family Sphingobacteriaceae; genus Mucilaginibacter. The sequence goes on along the minus strand of JAUCSE010000038.1, from coordinate 30,296 downwards.
CGTCGCAGTTTTCTCCACTAAGAATAATCGTATCATCGAGCAAATACAGATCCCTCAATTTATCCATAAAAACTCTAGTATTATAGCAGTGATTTTTTCGGATTGGGAAACCTATAATTTCGTCATTAAAAATATAATTACAGGTTTGCTCTTCGGCGTTGTTATCGTCACCCATCTCAGATAGTGAGGGTCTATCTGGAAAATATAGATTCAAAAATTTATCAACTGGCTGAAAAGGTATATTAAAATAAACATATTTTGAATCTGGGGAATTTGCAGGGTCTCTTTTAATCATTACGGTACATCTTACACTAAACAATAACCCCGCCCTTTTGGAGCGGGGTAGTAAAGTTAGAAGTTTATAAGATTAATTACTTTTTCATTGACTTCATCAATAACACTTTGATCGAAGGTATCAAGGTAAACAGCAGTTGTTCTATTTCCGTATTCATGGCCTAATGCCTCGGCTATTAATTCTATGCTATAGCCTGATTTCTTGGCGATAGTTGCCCAAGAATGTCGAGAAGTATAAGTAGTAATTTTTAGTTCTAGCTTAAGTAACTTAACTATCTCATTAAGATATTTATTTATCAGCTTAGTCTTGCCTTTAATTCCACGAATAATTTGCTCCTCTGTCGATGCACTAGAATCTACTAAAGGCAGAATGTATTCATTATTGCTTTGATAAAAATTGAGGATTTTAAGTGCGTCTGCATGCAGCTTAATATCATACCATTTTCCAGTTTTTCTTCTTTTATATATAATTCTCCCGTTTTTTAAATCCGATTTCTTCAATAGTGATAAATCCACTATAGATATGCCAATTAAATAAAATGATAGCATAAAGTAGTTTCTTGTATGCCAAATTGATGAGTCAATGGGTAGCTCAATTGAGCTTACCTTTCTTAAAGTTGTCAAATCAATAGCTCTTTTCTTTGTTTTTTCTGGACGCAACTTATAGTCATAAAAAGGATAAAGTGCCCTGTCAACTAATTTTGATTTAATTGCCTTGTTATAAAAGATCCGAAGCGTTCTTATATATAGATAAATAGAATTATGTTTAATCTTTCTACCCACTAAAAAGCTATTATATTTCGTTAGGAATTGGTAATCGATTTGCTCGAATGTTATGTTTTCAGGATGAAAGGACTTTAATGCATTAACGGTGGATTCATATACCCAGGCGTTGCCTATTTGACCATCAATCCTTAACTGGTCTATTAGTTCTTGTGCGAACTTGTAAATGGTTGTCCTTTCTTCCTTAATGGGTTCTATTACTGGTATAGGATTTAAGAATGTTTTTACTTCGTCGTCGTTTGCCAATAGCAGCTGTGACTGGAAATCGGCATAATCCTTTTTTAATTTAATGTTTAATGCTTTGTGTGAGGGGTTTGACTTTTTAATTGATTTGGAATTTTCATCCCAATCATGTTCGGAGATATAAATCTTCGTGCTTCGGGTTGTCGTTTTTCTTTTGTGACAGATTTGAAAATAGATTGGATAAGTACCATCTGGTTTCGCTTTTCTTTTGTCCAGGATGATTTTTATAGTTGCCATATTACCGCATAAATTGTGATCAGATCGCGGCAATTTCACGTGCATTTCACGTGCATTTTCATGCGCAAAGCCAAATTTGATTTTAATGTGCTTTGATATCGTGTTTGAAGAAAGATTGATTTTTTAAGTGTAAAATGCCCTCTAATGTGTTCATCCTGAATATAATCAGGGAAATAATCATTTTAGGTTTCATTTTATTACTTAATGTAATATATTTGCAACCCGAAACACGGGGGATTAGCTCAGCTGGCTAGAGCGCTTGCATGGCATGCAAGAGGTCATCGGTTCGACTCCGATATTCTCCACACAAACACTTAAAGCACCTGTTGGTCAACTGTCTGGTTAATCAACAGGTGTTTACTTTTACAAAACCCTGCTACAGTACGCCAATTTCGGCGTTATCGAAAGCGCAGAGATTACTTACACAACACCCCGCTTATACAAGAAAAAACAAAAGGTTGGGAACTGCCGTTTTAGCGCTACTTTCTTAAATACTACCGGGTTGGAACAGGTTGTCAAGGTATCATCACACTTGAATAATCTGAATTATAAATGTAATGAGCCTGACAATAGCGGATTTTTATTATTAGGGCGGGATATTTTTAAGAGTTTTAACATAGTTGCTGTGTTATTGTATCAATTTGATAATCATGTAACAAAAATGTTATAGAGTTAATATTTCTCGAATGCTCTGTTAACATAGTACATACACTTTTGCGGTTAACTAAAACTCACATCATGTTAATCTTACGCAAAAGTATCCTGAAAAAAATATGCCTGCTGGGCATAGCCTGTTTCCTGCTTGTCACGGCAGGCATGGCACAAACCAATTTGGCCGGTATCTCCGGCAAAGTATCCGGCCCCGGTGGTGCGCTTTTACCTGATGCAACCATAACCGTAAAAAATGAATCAACGGGTTTTACCATTAAAGCCAAATCAAATTCAAAAGGGACTTTTCTTTTAAAAGAACTTCCGTTGGGTACACCGTACAGCATTACCGTAGCGGTTGTAGGTATGGCAACACAGCAGCAAACCGGCTTTGCACTTAACCAGGGCGATTTGCTCCTGGTTTCGTTTGTGATGGAAGACAAAGTTCAGGAACTGAATGTAGTTGAAATTAAATCGGCTACGTCACGTAATAAGATTGAAAATATAGGTTCTTCCACAGCCGTTACCGCTAAGGATATTGCAAAGTTACCGGTGAATGGGCGTAACTTTACAACCCTGGCAGATCTGTCGCCGCTTAGCTCTGGCAGTAGTTTGAATGGTCAGCTGGGATCGGCAACCAATTATACCATTGACGGTATGGCGGCGCGCGGAACTATTTCAGGCGGCCAGCCAACCGGCGCTTATTCCATATCGCTGGAAGCCGTGCGGGAATTCCAGGTGGTTACCAATGCTTACGATGTAACCTACGGTAGCGCCGGCGGGGGAACCATCAGTACAGTAACCAAATCAGGAACCAACGTGCTTTCCGGAAGCGCATTTACTTACGCCCGTGCAAACTGGCTTTCCAGCCCTTACGGATTAAATGGGTTAAAACGTAACCAGGCCTTTTCTACCTATCAATATGGTTTTTCGTTAGGGGGGCCTATCGTTAAGGATAAAGCGCAGTTCTTTATTGCCTGGGATCATCAGGCCGATTCCCGCCCATTGTACATCGCCAACATACAATCAGCAGATGATGAAAAACGAAACAATGTAACCCAGGCAACGTTGGATAACTTTTTATCGATAGCCAGGACTAAATATGGTGTTGCCAAGTCACCCCAGTTTGGCCAGTTTGATAAATTTAAAAATACCCATGCGGGTTTCGCCCGGATCGATTGGCAGATCAACTCTAAAAATTTATTCACCATCCGCGACAACTTTATTTACGATCTGGATAATCAATCAGATGGTGATAATACAGCCATTAATATTTACGAGGTTTATAGCACCCGGAAAAGTATCAATAACAGTGTGATGGCATCGTTGCGTAGTATATTAAGCCCTACGTTAACCAACGAACTTAAAATACAGCATTATTGGGAATATAATAAACTGTTTGCTAACAGCCAGTTGCCGGCAGACAATATTCCACGTGCTATTGTACAGAATATTTCTTCAACAGCGGCAGATGGTTCAACCTATTCAACTGCTATACAATTAGGCGGGCAACGTTATGGCGGCGATTATTTTAATAATAATGTGGCGCAACTTACCGATAACGTATACTGGACCAAGGGCAAGTATAATTTTACCTTTGGTGGTGGCCTGTCCTTCACCAACCAGAATTCCATTTATGGTAGTGAAACAAACGGACGCTTTTACTTTACCGGATTAACTAATTTCAACAATCTCACACCTTACCGTTATGCCCGAGATATTTATGTTTCATCAGATCATAATATCAAATTCAACATCCTTGCGCCAAACTTATATGCACAGGTTCAAACCTCGTTATTCCCCGGATTTGACCTGACAGCCGGCATCCGTGTAGATTATACTGATTACCTGGACAAAGCAAACTTTAACCAGGTAGTTTATAATACATTAGGATTAAACACCTCAAATAAGTTGGCTACCCTGCAGGTACAACCAAGGGTACAGGCCACCTGGGACTTAGGTCAAAACGGGAAGGATATCATCAGGCTTGGCGGCGGTATTTTAGGTTCTGCGCTTAATCCTTACTCCATGATTAATAACATGCTGTTTGATGGTTCGCACATTTTAAGTGTTGATCTTACGGGTAGCCAGGTGCCCACGCCAAACTTCCCGGCTTACCGGAAAGATCCCAATAGTGCGCCCGGTCAGGATTTATTGAATAACCCTACGATACCTAAGCTGGCAACCATTAATATGAACGGTAAGGACGCTAAGGTACCAACCGTTTATAAAGCCAACGCATCGTACTCTCACTTCTTTGCGCAGAATTTTCGCGTTACCGCGAGTGCATATTTAAGTTTAGGGCGTAACAACTACACCTATCTGGACAAGAACATGGTTGATCAGCCTTATTTCAGGATCGCGGCCGAAGATAATCGTGGTGTATATGTTCCGGCGAGTACCATTAATACGACTAATGGCTCGGCCGATTGGACACAGGGCAGAAAAACCACCGCAGTGGGCCGGGTGCTGGAGCTCGAAAGCGTAGGTAAGGTAAATCAAATGGCATTTGTTGTTGATGCGGATTACCGTTACTATAAACAAGGCGAAGTATCCTTCTCCTATACCTGGAACCAAACTAAAGACAATACCTCCTACAACGGAAACGTAGCGAACACAGCTACACTGGTACAGTATGTAAAAGATGATCCGCGTAATTTGAGCGCTATGAGCTATTCGGATAATCAGTTCAGGAATAAGATTGTGTTTTATGGTAGTTCGCCAACATTTCATGGTTTTAGCGCGGGCTTAAGATTCTCGGGTATTAGCGGTACTCGGTATTCATTAGTTGTAAACGGTAACGTGAATGGCGACTTTGTTGCTAGTAATGATCTGGCCTACATTTATGATCCCAACGCTGCATCTACCCCGCAATATTTAAAAGATGGTATCAATGCCATATTGAACAACCCCAAGGTTGAAAAGGGTATGAAGGATTACATTAAAAACAGCTTTGGTAAAATTGCAGAACGCAACGGCGGCGTTAATCCTTTTTACGGGGTGATCGACCTGAGACTTATCAAAAGAATAGCGTTTTTCAAGAAACAATACCTAGAAATATCTGTCGATCTGTTTAACGTGAGTAACTTGTTAGATAAAAACTGGGGTGTAAACCATGGCGTGGCTACAACTTCCATCTACACCATAAAAAGCTTCGACCCAGTAAATAAACAATACGCCTATACTGTAAATACCAATGCAGGTGTATCTTCTTTAAGCGGCAACCCATATCAGTTCCAGATAGGTTTAAGATATGGATTTTAGGGTGCAGGAATGTCACAATAAGAATAAAGGCCTTACGATATTTCGTAAGGCCTTTATTCTTTATTCCAGACCTGAGAAGCTGTTTAAAGCCGAATAAATACGTCATTGCGAGGAGGAACGACGAAGGGATCCCATTCTCAACTTTGTCATCCTGAGGAACGAAGGATCTATTCTGCAATTAGATTCTTCGCTATGCTCAGAATGACAAGGTTTATTAGTTGTCTTCGTGCTTCTCAATGACGCGTTTTTTACTGTACAATTTTTTGTAAAGCTATTTTTAAGCAGCTTCTAAACTTAATTATCATTATAAATACACGTTAGTATGAAAAATAAGCTTCATTATGCCCATTAATTTGACAGAATAGTGTAACAAATGCATGATAAATTAATTATTATCTCTTTTTGAGATGCTGAATTTGATATTTTAGGGCAAACTATATCACTGATGAAAAAAATATTACTCTTTTGTTTCCTTTTATTACTTCTTAAAATTGCCGATGCCCAGGAAACCTTCCCGGTCAACGGTGCCTGGGATGTTCGTCCCGGGCAGTATGCCTTTATCAATGGTACCATAGTTGTTAGCGCCGATCAAACGATAAGCGGTGGTACGTTGCTCATCAAAGACAGGGTAATTGAGGCGGTAGGTAAGGGCCTCGCTGTTCCTAAAGGCTATACTACGGTTGATCTGAAGGGGAAATTTATCTATCCTGGCCTCGTTGATGCTTATACTACTTATGGCATGCCCGAATTACCGCGACAGGCATTTGGTTTTGGCGGTTTTGGCGGCGTACGCACGTTAGTTCCGGTATCAACCAAGCAGGGAGCCTATGGATGGAATGAATCTATAAAACCCGAAATGAATGCTAAAACAATATTCCATGCCGATGCTAAAAACGAGGACCTAAAGAAAAACGGGTTTAGTACTGTACAATCATTAATACATGATGGTATTGCACGGGGCACTTCGGTGGTAGTTAGCCTGGGCGATGAACGCGATAACCTGGTGATGCTTAAAGATCAGGCTGCGGCACATTATTCCTTTAGCAAGGGCACAGCTGCAACCAATTATCCATCGTCATTAATGGGTAGCATTGCCCTGTTGCGTCAAACCTATTATGATGCGCAATGGTACAAAACTCAAAAGGAAGAATACAATATATCTCTTGATGAATTTAACCGAACCCAAAGCCTGCCCCAGATATTTGAAGTAAGTGATCCGCAAAGTATTTTACGGGCCGATAAAATAGCCAAAGAGTTTGGCCACCAATATATTTACAAAACTGATGGTGAAGAATATCAGCGCATTGCCGCTGTAAAGGCTACTGGCAGCTCCTTCATTGTTCCGGTAAATTTCCCCGCGCCTTATGATGTAGAAGACCCGCTGGATGCCCGGAGCATTACCTATGAGCAATTAAAGAACTGGGAATTGGCACCTACTAATCCCGGAGTATTGGAAAAGGCGGGCGTTAAGTTTGCTATCACTTCTTATGGGCTCACCAATGCCCGTGATTTCTGGACAAATATCCGCGCTGCCATCACATATGGCTTAAGCGAAAAACAAGCCTTAAATGCATTAACAACGGCACCTGCAGAAATGCTTGGCGTAGCCGATAAAGTGGGGACATTGACCAAAGGTAAAATGGCCAGCTTTCTGATCACCTCTGATAGTTTGTTTAAGGCTGATAACGTTATTTATGAAAACTGGATAGCGGGTAGGCCATATGTGGTTAGCAAGTTGGGTATTACTGATCTGCGGGGTAATTATTTACTTAGCGGCGATGGTTTTGCCAACACCACCTTAAAAATAGGCGGTACGCCTGGCGAATATGATGTAAACATTGAACGCTCAGGTCCCGATAGTACCCGTGTAAAGGGAACCATCACCCGGGCAGGCGACCAGCTCAGTATTTATTTTGATTATAAGAAATCGCCGGCAGGTATCATCCGGCTGGCAGGATACATCAGCTCGGTTTCGCCTTTAACTTTTAAGGGTGATGCCATACTCCCGGACGGATCGCAGGGCAGGTGGACGGCAACGTTTAGCAGTGCCGCTTCCGGATCCAGATTTCCGCCTCGCGATGCGCCTAAGTCAAATTTAGCCGTTGGGCCGGTAGTTTACCCATTTGTAGCCTTTGGTAACGCAACGCTACCCAAAGCCGAAACCGTATTATTAAAAAACGGTACCGTTTGGACAAATGAAAAAGAAGGCATCTTACAAAATGCCGACGTTTTAATTGAGAACGGAAAAATAAAGGCCGTTGGCAAAAATCTGGCATCAGCCGGGGCCAAAGTAATCGACGCTACAGGCAAGCATATATCCGCGGGTATTGTTGATGAACACTCGCACATTGCAGCTACCGGAGGTATTAATGAGGGCACACAATCCGTAACATCCGAAGTGCGCATTGCAGATGTGCTTGATGCCGAAGATATCAACTTGTACAGGCAGTTGGCCGGTGGGGTAACTACATCGCACATATTGCATGGTTCGGCAAATGCCATCGGCGGCCAAACCCAATTGATCAAACACCGCTGGGGCCTGTTGCCCGAAGAGATCAAGCTTGCCGGCAGCGACGGATTTATCAAGTTTGCCTTAGGCGAGAATGTAAAAGGCAGTAACAACGGTCCGCTTGCCCCAGGCTCGGCTTTACGTTTCCCCCAAACACGTATGGGGGTTGAGCAGGTATATATAGATGCCTTTACCCGGGCTAAAGAATACAAAGCGGCCCGTGCCGTAAAGGGTAGCACCACCCGCAAAGACCTGGAACTGGATGCCCTGGTTGAGATATTAGACAACAAGCGTTTTATTACCTGCCATTCCTATGTGCAATCAGAAATTAATATGCTGATGCATGTGTCTGATTCCATGGGCTTTCATATCAACACGTTCACCCACATATTGGAGGGCTATAAGGTAGCTGATAAAATGAAGGCGCGCAATATTGCCGGATCTACATTTTCAGATTGGTGGGCCTACAAAAGTGAAGTTGCCGAAGCTATCCCTTATAATGGCAAGCTGATGCATGAGGTTGGTTTGGTAACCGGTTTTAACTCCGATGATGCAGAGATGGCCCGCCGCCTTAACCAGGAAGCCGGAAAAGCGGTTACCTACGGACATATGAGCGAAGAAGATGCCTTAAAACTGGTAACCCTGAATCCTGCAAAAATGCTGCATGTGGATAATCGCATCGGCAGTCTTAAAGCGGGCAAGGATGCGGATGTGGTTTTATGGTCTGCCGATCCATTGTCTGTTTATGCTGTGGCCGAGAAAACCTTTGTTGATGGTGTGCTGTACTGGGATATTGACCAGGATGCTGGAAAACGGAAAGCTCTGGCAGCCGACGAGGCCCGCATTGTTCAGAAAATGCTGGAAGCAAAAAATAAGGGAGCCGCTACCCAAAGACCAAACGCTGTCCGCAGGCGCTTGTATGAATGTGAAAGTGTGGAAGAAGATAATTTTGTAGTTGCTGATGATTATACCGATATGGAACGGGCAAGGCAGGCGGCACATGAAGCAAAAAATAATAATGGACGATAATCTATTTAAAATCAATATGAAAAGAACAATATTAAGTTTAGGTGGATTATTGCTTGGCATTACTGTTGCTTACGCACAGGCAAATATTTCGCCTGCTAAGCCACAAAGCAAGCCGGTTGTAATAACCGGCGCCACTATCCATGTGGGCAACGGACAAGTTATTAACAATGGTTATATAACCTTTGATAAAGGTAAAATTACAGGTGTTGGCCAGGGCACAGCGCCTGATATAACCGGTTATGATGTGATCAACGCCACCGGTAAACAAGTATATCCGGGCTTTATAGCCCCGGTAACTACCCTGGGCCTGGTTGAAGTGGAGGAGGGGGCCCGAGGTACGGTTGATGATACCGAAACCGGCGATCTTAATCCGCATGTACGGTCGTTGGTGGCTTATAATACCGATTCAAAGGTTATTCCGACGGTGCGTTCAAATGGTATTTTGCTGGCTCAGCCAACTCCCGAGGGTGGTATCATTTCGGGAGAGTCATCAGTGGTACAATTGGATGCCTGGAACTGGGAGGATGCTGCCTATAAAAAAGACATGGCTATTCATTTAAACTGGCCTACAGCCGTAGCCGGTGGTCGCAGGAGAGCACCTGTTGCAGTGCCTGGTGTTGTTCAGGAAACACCTGCCCAGCGCGCCCAAAAGGCGGTTGATAATATCACGAGTTTGTTTGAGCAAGCCAAAGCCTACGCGGATATTGCCAAGCCAGAGGTAACCAATATCCGGTTTGAGGCTATGAAGGGTTTATTCAACGGCACAAAAAAACTATTCATTATTGCCGATGGAGCTAAGGAAATAGTGCAGGCGGTAAGCTTTTCAAAACGCTTTGGCATTTTGGCAGTAATCGTGGGCGGTAAGGAATCGTACCTGGTAACGGATGTATTAAAAGAAAATAATGTGCCGGTGATACTCCGCGAAACCCAGACATTACCAGATAAGGATGAAGATGATGTTTATCTGCCCTACAAGCTACCGAAGATGTTACAGGATGCCGGTGTGCTTTATGGTTTAACCGGTACAGGTTTCTGGCGGCAACGTAACCTGCCATTTGAAGCCGGGCAGGCAGTAGGTTATGGTTTAACCAAAGAACAGGCATTATCCATGATCACGATGAACAATGCCAAAATAATGGGGATCGACAAAACCACCGGTACGCTGGAAACCGGAAAGGATGCCAACCTCTTTATATCAGCAGGCGATGCGCTTGACATGATCAGTATCGATGTAGAAACCGCTTTTATACAAGGCCGGAACATTAACCTTGATAATCTGCATAAACAACTTTATAAGAAATTCAGTGACAAATATGGTTTTAAACTATAAGCTATTATAGAGAAAAACGGACACAAAGAAAGCCTTTGGAGAGATTCTCTAAAGGCTTTCTTTGTGTCCGGAGAGGTCCGTAAATGTTCAGAAGAATCAAAAAGGCTGTCATTTCGAACGAGATACGAGGAGAAATCTTATGAGATTTGCAATTAAAGCTTTGCATTGCTTAGAAGATTTTTCTCTACCGCTCAAGAGATAATAGTTTCTCTTTCGCACAACACTCATGCCTACCCCAGCTCTATCGAAATGACAAACTTTTATAGAAACTATTTCTTCCGAATAGTTGTAGTGATACGCCCTTATCTGAGTACTCAATTTACAAATACAGCACACCCTCCATCGTAATAACAGCCGAGCCACTTACCAATATCCCTTTGGGCATCACCTTGACAAGAATAGATGATGGCTGATTTAACTGAACGCCCTGCAGTATCCGGTAGTTTTGCGTCCGGTTTATATAGTTAACATGGCTTAAATAGCCCGCTAACGGGCCGGCAGCAGTACCTGTTGCCGCATCTTCATCAATCCCCATATAAGGGTTAAAAAAGCGGGCCTCGGCTATATAGCCGGCGTGCTGGTGATTAGTTGTGTATAGGTAATAACCCTCGAAACCATATTGCTCCGACACTTGTTTTAAAAGCGATTTGTTTGATACCGCACGATTAAGCGCATCACTGTCCTTAACCGGAACCATTACATGGGTAACCTCAGTTTTTACGATGGTTGGTTTCCAGTTAAAAAGTATAAGGTCTTCCCGGTTTAAACCTATGGCACCGGCAATGAGTTTGGCTGGAATTGTTTTAACTATAGTGGCTATTTGCTGCTGCATGGCAACAAATGGCAGCCCGGCTTCTTCTGTAATTACAAGCGGTATTTTTTCGTCTTTCATGATCACCCATTGCTCGCCTTGTTGTTCCCTGAAAATATCCATGTCTTTTAATAGAGCCAGGCATACAGCGCCTAAAAGGTTATGGCCGGCGCCGGCCACTTCAAAATTCCCGGGAGTAAATGATCGTACCTTGAATGCCTTATCAGTCGATGAATAATGCACAAAAGAGGTTTCGGAATAACCAAATTCGCGGGCAATATCATAGTATTGCTGAATGTCAAGTTCCTCATCGCACCAAACTACTGATAAGGGGTTGCCTTTATATTTTTGATCTGTAAATACATCGAGCACATAATAATTAAGTTTTTTCATGTTATAAGATGATATTAAGCCTGCATTGATAGCAGCGTTTATTTAAGCTTGTTTTTACCACTCTGATTGGCTGATAACCAATTTATCAGGTCGTTTTTTATGGCAGGCGGTATAATAATAATACTTTGCGAAACCTGGGTGCCATCAGGTTTTGGTAATGGTATTTCCGGTGAAGGATGACAATAACCTTTCAGAATAAAACAGCCCTTATCGCCTTCATACTGTACGGCAATCCTTAGTTCGTTTAGTAATTGGATATCCCGGTACACCATACGGGTACTGATATGGAATTTCTGTTTTAAATGATCAACCGTTACCACTTTTTGCGTTTGTAAAACGGTTAGTACCTCCAATAACCTGTCTATCCTGTTCATGCCAATGTAATTAAGTTCCATACAAAAATGAAACAGCTGATTGACAGCAGTATGTCAGTATATGAAAACAATATTTAACATGAGTTTAGGACATAGGCCCTTTGTCATTTCGACGAACAGCGATGGCCAATGTGCCGGGGTGAGGAGAAGTCTTATACGTTATGCCCGCTACAATATGTATTGCGTATAAGATTTTTCGCTTCGCTCAAGAGATAGTTTCTCCTCGTATCTCGTCGAAATGACATGGCTTTTGTTGATATTGGATACTCATCTCTTTCTTTCTGATTTTAATTATTTACAGGCGCGCTAAATCACTTCAACTGCTTGCTGATACCGGGCAACAGATGCAGTAAAAATATTTTTGGCATCCTCCAATAGGTTTTGCCACTCGAACCCGCCATATATGGCATTAAAGTCTATTCTTTTTACCCGGTTTATCACCCTGGTCTGTTCATCAGCTTGTAAAGGGATATAATTGGGGTAACTGTACATCACGGCGATGTTTTTTTTGTTTTTTGACACATATAGGGTATCGCCGGTGAATAAGGAACCATGCGCGGATAAGGTAGGTACTCTTAATAAGCTGCTACCCGGGAAATGCCCGCCTATATTTTCAATGGTGATGCCATCCCATAAGGGTTTACTTTCTCCGGTCCAAAACCGGATGTTTTGTCCGCTATTGAAAACCCATTGCTCGTCATGCTCATGAATATAAACCGGGCAATCGAAGGCTGCGGCCCATTGATTTACGTTACTGTAAAAATGCGGATGCGAAAATGCGATGGCTTTTAAACCACCCTTTGAGCGAATAAAATCAATGGTTTCCTGGTTAAGCACCGGGAGGCAATCCCATAAAATATTACCCCCGGGCGATAGCAGCAGCAATGCCCGTTGCCCCAATGCAAACTGGGGTGTTATTTGCAATTCAAAAAGTGATGGATTAAGCTCCCTGATATTTATCTGATGCGTTTTGAGCAATTCGGTGGTATTTGTCCAGGTTTGGCCCTCGTCCAGAAAATACTGCCTGTCGTCGCTGCAGATGGGGCATAGTTCAGGGATTGGCTTGTTGGCGGCGAACTGCGTGCCGCAGGTACAGCAGGTGTTTTTTATCAGTTCCATAATGTTTTTCCTTTAATGTTAGTTGGGCGATTAGTCCTGCCCGGCAACCATGTGCATGGAGATGGCAATGCGGTTCCAGCTGTTGATGGTAACGGTAACAAATATTACCTGGGCTAGCTTTTGCTTACCCAGTAACTTTAAAGCGTTTTCATAGGTTTGGTCCGAAACGCCATGTTCGCTGATGCGGGTTACTTCTTCGGCCAGTTTCAGGATAGCTTGTTCCTCTTCGGTAAAAAATGGGGTTTCCCACCAGGCAGCCAGCGCAAAAAGCCGCTGCGGGGTTTCGCCGAGGGTGATGGCATCTTGGGTGTGGTAGTCAATACAATAACCGCAGCCATTGATCTGGGATACCCTGATCCTGATCAGTTCCTGCAATTTAGCATCCAACTCAAACTGTTTAAGTTGGGTGTCGGCTACAGCCATGGCCTTGTAAATTCCAGGTTCTGCAGCATTGATATCCATTCTTAGTTTCATGTTCGTTTATTTTGATAGATCAAATTTCTATCAAATCTGGACCGTTTTGCTGGTCCAGAATAAACATTGTAAATGGTCCAGTTGAAAATAAGACAAGAAAGTATAATAGCAGGATAAAATGTGCCGGATGAAGATCAGTTTATCCTTAAAGAAAAATGGTTATAGCGTATCAGGATTGGGAATAAAGTTCATGAATGCCTGGAATTTGGCATAGTAATTTTGCATGTTAAGCTGGTAATAATAAGCGCCTCGTTTGGAGCCGGCCTTATCTTTATCTGCCAGTTTTATCAGCAAGCCTGTTGCTAATACCCTTTTGCTGAAATTACGTTTATCAATAGTGGTGTTAAAAACACATTCATAAAGTGTTTGCAACTGCGGAATGGTAAATTTTGTAGGCAACAGCTCAAATAAAATAGGGTGCATGGCTGCTTTATAACGGATCCGTTTACGGGCCTGTTCCAGCATTTCCTGATGATCAAATATCAGTTTTGGGGTACGTTTAAGCTGAAACCACTCGGCGTGATAATCAGAACTTAGCTGCGTTTCATACTTCTGGATATCTAGCAGGGCAAAATAAGCTACGGAAACGGTACGCTCCATCGGGTCGCGGTGTGGGTCGCCAAAGGTGCCCAGCTGCTCCAGGTAAACCCCTTCAAGTCCTGTTAATTGTTTAAGGATACGGTTAGCAGACTGGTCAAGGCTTTCATCAGCCTGTACAAAACCGCCCATAAGGCTCCAGTTTCCTTTTTCGGGCTGAAAACCTCTTTTGATCAGTAGTAGTTTTAAAACTTCTCCGTCAAATCCAAAAATCAGGCAATCAACAGCCAGTAATAGCCTGGACTGTTTAGAATATTTGAGCATTTTATATCATCAAAATTATAATGAAAACAAATATTAGTTAACAATTGGGGTAAGTATAAATAAAAGAAATGGCAAAAAAAATATGTAGACACATTCAAATCAATAAATATTTATTTTTAATGTGTGTTTGACACATAAAAGCCACTTATTTTATGTTTTGTAAGTAACAATTATTTTACCGGCAAAAATAACTCAATAATACAATGATGATTTAGCTAGCTGCTTTTTTTTCTTTTTTTAGCGGGCTTTGCCACCGCGTTAAATTGCAGGGAAAGGTTTATCCAATGATCAAAGTCTTTGGCCGATCGGAGGTTCTCCATATCTACATACACAAAATCCTTCATCACCCGGTTGCCATGAACCATTTGACGGCAATTGTCATTTTCAAGTTCTTTGGTAGCTTGTTCCCGGCCTATGCGGCATAGTAATCCCTGATCGCGCACGCAAACAAACATTTTATCATCAACCATAAAACATACTCCCTGAAACATTTTTACTTCTGTTACAACGGGTTGTTCGTTCAGCGCCTCACGTACCCGGTTTGTTAATAGTTCATCGTAAGCCATAAAGTATTATTTTAATAAATATAATTAACCAACACACAGTCCACACAGGGTTCTCTGCGAGAGACCCTGTGAAGACCTAACCTATAATCGCATGTTCAAGCGTCCTCCGCTTGAACAATATCCTGCATTAAGCGTCCACGCTTATCTCTCATTAAAAGTAAGCGTGCTCACACTTCCGCCAGTTCAAGCGTCCTCCGCTTGAACTGGCGGAAGAAAGAAGCCTCATCCCAACCCTTCTCCAAAGGAGAAGGGCTTAAAAAAGAATAAATAATCATTCTGCCAGTAAAAGTCCTCTCCTTTGGAGAGGATTTAGGTGAGGCTTAACATCTTTATTACCAAAAGTGTAGCATTTTTAAAAAGTCTGTATCTAAACAAAATTAAATGAAATATATGACGAAAAGTTGCCGGATACGGCGTTTAAGAACAGGTTACGGTTTATATCAGTCAGGGTTATAATTGTATGTCGTTCCAGGAAATATATGATACCTATTACAGCAAAATATTCCGCTTATGCATGGGATATATGAACGATGATGCTTGGGCCCAGGATGTTGCGCAGGAAACTTTTATTACGGTATGGCAAAAGCTGGCACAATTCCGTAACGAATCGGCCATTGGTACCTGGATATTCCGGATAGCATCAAACCATTGCCTCAGGCAGCTGGAAAAGCAAAACAGGATGCCCCGGGCCGAAATGCCCGTGCAGCTGGAAGATAAACCACTACCTGATACAGAAAGCCAGGTGCGGCTGCTGTATAAATGCATTGCCGAGCTTCCGGAGATTGACCGTATCATTATTTCATTGGAGCTGGAAGACGTTAAGCAGGCAGAAATAGCCAGCATAGTAGGTCTTTCAGAAACAAACATCAGGGTAAAAGTTTACCGGATAAAGGAAAAGCTCTCACAAAAATTTAAAAAGTATGAGCAACAATATTGATTTTAAAGCCATTTGGCAGCAGCGGGATGTTGTTGTTAAACCCGACATAAGGGAGGTTATTAAAAAAGCAGGGCAGCTGAAAAAAAGCGCAAGGAATAAATTACTGGGGGCAAATGGCGTAATAATAGCCGTAACCATTTATTATATCATTTTTCTGAATGTATACTATGATTCAAACGCAATTACTACCCGCATAGGTGGTTTGCTCACGATTATTGGTTTGGTGGCTTACCTCATTGTTTCGAACGGGTTGCTGTTAGATTTGTTTAAAAGCCATCCCGAAACCGATAGTTTTGCCTATTTAACAGAGCTAATGACCATTAAAAAGAAACAGGAGCTTGTTCACTCCAAAGTGGTGAAGATGTATTTGATAACCTTATCGGCCGGTGTAGCTTTGTTCCTGATTGATCCGGCAATAAAAGCAGGGGTTATGTGGGGAAGTGTTATGTATATTTTTTTGTTTGCATGGATGGCTTTTGTGTACTTTTACATCGCCCCCCGGAAAATTAAAAAGCAACATGCAGAGTGGAGCGCAGTTATTGAAAAACTGCAAGCCATCAATAACCAGTTGTTGCTTATAAAGGATATGGAGTGATACACTGCCAATCTTAATCAAATCTTAATAATTTGGGATTACACTTGAAACAAATTTACCAGTTTAACATCTAAAGAGCATGGAAGGCCAAAAAATAATACAAACAGTAACCATTTTATTTAAAGCTGCAGACGAGCGCGACTGGCCAACGATGCATAGCGTAATGGCAGAAAAGGTTTTTCTGGATTATACTTCCATGTCTGGGGGCGAGGCTAAGTTGCAAACACCGGTTGAAATAACAGATGGCTGGGCCTGCTTTTTGCCGGGTTTTGATAAAACGAATCACCAGGTATCGGCGTTCAGAGTGAAACTTCACGGTAATGAAGCCGAGGCAGATTATGCAGGTAAAGCCGATCATTATATAGATGAAGAGATATGGACAGTGGAAGGAACATACCATACCAAACTGAAAAAGGAAGGTAGCGCCTGGTTAGTTACTCATCATCAATTTAATTGCGACAGGCAAAGCGGGAACATCTACCTGCCAAAACGTGCAAAAGAAAAGTTAGGTACATTGTAATGGCTGTTTCCTGGTAACACCAGTGTAATATTTAGCCGCTTGGTACGTATTTGCTGACAGGTTTATTTGAATTTTATAACTTTGATCATGCAGCCTACTGAAACATTAGAAGAGTTTTACGAACGGCATCCCGCGATGACAATGTTGCCAACAGGCGATCATCAGGGTGCTGGTCATTTTAATGTATACCCGCGGAGCGGCATCTGTCATCATGTAACCAAGTATCACCGGCGCGACTTTTATAAAATATCACTTAGTATTGGCGGCGGTACACTATATTATGCCGATAAGGGTATTACCATAGATAAATGTGCGCTTGTTTTTACTAACCCTAACATACCCTACTCCTGGGAAGCCACACCGGTAAAACAAACCGGTTACTTTTGCCTGTTTACCGAAGATTTTATCAGCAGTAATAATCGCAGCGAAAGTTTTATTGATTCGCCGCTGTTTAAAGTAGGGGGCAGCCCGGTTTACTTTGTTAATGACGAACAAGTTAAAACCATCAGCGATCTGTTCCGCAAAATGCTAGAGGAGATTGATTCTGATTATATATACAAGTATGATATGCTGCGCAATTATGTTAACCTGATTGTGCACGAGGCCCTTAAGCTGAAACCAGCCGATGCTTTTTTTAAACACAGTAACGCGTCATCGCGTATTGCTGCTTTATTTATGGAACTGCTGGAACGCCAGTTTCCCATTGATTCGCCCAACTATGCGTTAAAGCTAAAAACCGCTGCCGATTATGCCAGCCGTTTATCGGTTCATGTTAATCATTTAAATCGTGCGGTTAAGGAAATAACCGGTAAAACCACCAGCATGCATATTGCCGAACGTGTGGCAAAGGAAGCAAAGGCCCTGCTGCGTTACACCGATTGGAACGTAGCCGATATTGCCTATAGCTTGGGTTTTGAATACCCGGCCTATTTTAACAATTTCTTTAAAAAACAAACCACGCTCAACCCAAAAGCCTTCAGGGTATAGATTGTTTGAATTTTATAATTTTTGGTTTGATAAGTGTAAACGCCGTGGGCTTTATATAGCATAAATTTGTACTGCAAAACAAAAATACTATGGAATACAGAAATTTAGGAAACACCGGCGAAAAGCTATCAGCTATTGGTTTAGGCTGTATGGGCATGAGCTTTGCTTATGGCCCGGTTGACAATGACGAATCAATAGCCACACTTAATCTGGCCCTTGACCTGGGTATTAACTTTTGGGATACCGCCGATATATATGGCTATGGCAAAAACGAGGAGCTGATATCAAAAGTGCTTAAACAAAACCGCGATAAAGTTTTTATAGCCACCAAGTTTGGTTTTAGGGTGCATGACGAAAATGTTGCTTATGGCGGCAGTGGTACCTCTAATATCTATTTTGACGCATCACCAGCCTATATGAAAACTGCTGTTGAAAAAAGTCTGAAACGTTTAAACATTGATACCATCGATCTGTACTATGCCCACCGCATTGATCCAAACGTTCCGGTTGAGGATATGGTAGGCGCCATGGCCGAGCTGGTTAAAGAAGGAAAAGTGCGTTACCTGGGTTTATCAGAAACCTCGGTTGCAAGTATCCGCAAGGCACACGCGGTACACCCCATTGCTGCCCTGCAAAGTGAATACTCTTTATTAACCCGCGATGTGGAAAACGAAATGCTGCCTGTACTACGCGAATTGAACATTTCGCTGGTGCCTTACAGCCCGCTGGCCCGTGGTTTGGTAACTAACACCATCAGCAAAGACAACCTTGCGGCTGATGATTTCCGCAGGATACTGCCCCGCTTTAGCGACGAAAATTGGGACAATAATCAGAAGCTGGCTTACGCCTTTGCAGGTATAGCGCAGCAAAAAAATGTAAGTCCGGCGCAACTGGCTTTGGCTTGGGTGTTGGCTCAAGGCGATGACATTATACCTATACCAGGTACCAAAAAACGCAAATATCTGCAGGAAAATGCCGGCGCAGCCGATGTGAAATTATCAGCAGCCGAACTGCAGGAGATCGAAGCGCTTTTAAAAAAATACCCTGATACCGGTAATCGTTACAATGATGCCTCGTTAAAAATGACCAACCTGTAATGAAAGCCTTATATTTTGAACAAACAGGTGATGCCCAAAGCGTTTTATTATTAAAACAATTTGATAAACCCACACCCAAGGCCAACCAGGTAATTGTAAAACTGTTGGTTAGCAATATCAACCCGTCTGATTTTTTCTTTATCAGCGGTACGTACCGTTTTAAACCCGAGCTGCCGCAAATTGCGGGGTTTGAAGGAGTTGGTATTATTGATAGCGTTGGCGAAGGCGTAATCCTGCCGGTTGGCGCGCTGGTTGCCTTTTTTAGCAAAAATGCCTGGGCCGAATATGCCGCCATACCTCAGGAAGATGTAATTGTATTACCCGATGATTTTCCGGTTGAAAAGGCAAGTCAGTTTACCTTAAATCCCATTACCGCGTGGGGCTTGCTGGAACGCGCAGCCGTAAAAGCCGATGATTGGCTGCTGCTCACCGCTGGGAACTCGGTGGTTTCAAAGCTGTTGATACAAATTGCCAGGCAGCGTAATATTAACGTGATAGCCACCGTAAGGGATACAAAAAACACCTCAACACTAACTGCTTATGGCGCTCATGTAATTAACGTTACCCAAACTAATCTGGTTGAAGGCGTACAGCAAATAACCGGAGGCAAGGGCGTAAATGTGGCGCTTGATGCTGTAGGCGGTAAAACCGGAACCGATGCTTTGAAATGCCTGCAACCCGGGGGCAAGCTGATCATCTATAGCAGGCTAAGCGCCGATCCGGTGCAGTTTTATAATAACGATGTGCTATATAAAAACCTGACCATAACCGGTTTTGGCGTAAGGGCTTATCTGGACAGCAAAACACCCGGACAGAAACAGGAGATCATTCAATCGCTTATAAAAATTATCGGCGCTCCTGATTTTAAAATGGAGGTGGCGGCAACTTACCCGCTTGATGATTATCAGGAAGCTATAAAAACAGTGGCCGAAGCTAAACAGGAAGGTAAAGTTCTTTTCAGGTTTTAAGGAACTGCAGGTATAATAAAAATATGATGTCATTTCGAACGGAGTGAGAAATCTTATACTATTTTTCATTCAGACTTTGCAAACCGTAGAAGATTTCTCCTCGTACCTCGTCGAAATGACATGAGTGCCGACAACCTTCGATTACTCCTTTTAACCACAAATGTGTGTCATGCTGAACTTGTTTCAGCATCTCATCAGCAGGTTTAAAGCCCTGTGACTTTTTGTGACTTTTCATATGAGATGCCGAAATAAATTCGGCATGACTATCTGTTTTTAATTCTCCCCGCAATCCCTTAGTCTAATCCCATAACATCAGCCGGGTTATTCACAAAACTTACGCGTTTAAACACCTAACTAGGATGTGTCAAAGTATTGCGGCCCAAAAGGTTGTTATATGTTTAAACGGCTAAAAATAATGTCATAAATACGTAACAAAATGCTAAAAAACTTATCAAAGTTAAACTGTTAAAAATATTTATCTATAATTTAGCTTTATGCCTTTTGTACGAATAAGCTTGTTGAAAACATTACCGTCAAATGCAAAGGATAAAATATCAAGGGCGGTGCACCAGTCATTGATGGATGAATTTAATGTCCCCCCTGACGATTATTTTCACGTTATTGAAGAACTGGATGCAACACAGCTTTATTACCCCAAAAACTATCTGGGAGTGGCACACACCGGCAATATGGTTTATGTACAAATAACGGCAGGCTCGGGCCGCAGTTATGAGCAAAAAGAAAAGTTATATGCAGCTATTGCAAGCCGGATTGCTGCCGAAACTCCGGTTTCTGTTAATGATGTGATCATCCTGCTGGTAGAGAACGGGGGCAAAGAAAACTGGTCGTTTGGCGAGGGGAAAATTCAAAACCTGAGCCATATTAAAACGGAATAATAGGATACTCCGCCAACGCAACTATTGTATTATTTTATTTTTTGTCGGTTTTGTCCCATTCCAGCTAAATCATACGTAATAGTTTTGAATATGGGAATAAGGATATAATCCGGATCATATTTAATTAAATAACTACTATTAAAACCTAAATAACTATGACCATCGAATCACCAATTTTGCCAAGAATTGCCATTCAAAGTGTTGGAGGGGGCTTGCTGGCTATGGCTCTTTTTACCATGATGTGGACCGGAGTAGCCCAGGGGGGCCTGCTGCATCATGATCATCATGTGGTATTGGTGGTGTTTTCCATTATCAGCCTGCTGTTTGTGGTGTATGGCATTACCTTGTTTGTGGCAGCCCAGAAGTTTCCCAAATTTACTAGTGAGAGCGATAAAGCCGAGGGTAAACATATGGCTAAATGGTTTGGGATTCTTTTTGGTATTGAAGGAACAGCCATACCTGTTGTTGCGGTTATACTTTTATTGTTGGGCTATCAGCGGTTTACTTTACCTGTCATGGCTTTAATTATTGGGCTGCACTTTTATCCAATGGCAAAAATATTTAACAGGAGGATAGACTACTATTTAGCTACATGGACCTGCCTGGTAGCTATCAACGGCATTATTATGGTGGCCGGCAAAAATTATCCGGAAACATTTACATTCACTATCCTGGGTATTGGGGTAGCGTTGGCTACTACCTCTTATGGAGTTTATATGTTGTTCACTGGCTACAATTATATTAAAAAACAATAGCACGAATCGGGTTTTGGGTTGGCCAGGGCCCCTTTATATTACATCTATGAAAAATCATCATTATCAAACAACCGTAATCTGGACTGGTAATACAGGTGACGGAACAAAAGACTACAAATCATATGAACGATGTCACGATATTAACGTTGAAGGCAAGCATGTGATCCTGGGTTCATCAGACCCCAACTTTCGGGGCGACAGCTCCAGGTATAACCCTGAGGATCTGCTGGTAGCATCAGTTTCCTCCTGCCACATGCTGTGGTACTTGCACCTTTGCACCACAGCGGGCATCGTGGTAACCGCCTATGAAGACAAAGCCGAAGGCGTGATGATGGAGAACAAAGACGGCAGTGGCTGCTTTACCGTGATATTACTAACCCCGGTTATTACCATTACCGATAGCTCGCAGATAGAGAAAGCCAATGAGCTGCATAAAGAGGCCAATAAAATGTGTTTTATAGCTAACTCATGTAATTTTCCGATACTGCATGAAGCTCAATATAAAATCGAGACTCTTTCGCAAGCAACGGCATAACCATACATCATGAATACACTAAAAGAAAAAGTTCAAACTTTTAACCAGTTGATCATCAATGATGAAACGGTAAAAGCCATGGAGGTGTTTTATGCGGATGAGGTTGAGCTGCAGGAAAACGAAGCCACGCCCCGTGCAGGTAAAGAAGCTTGCATTGTGCGTGAAAAGGCCGCGTTAGCCAAATTTGGCCTTGGGCTCGAAATACTCAAACAGGCCATTGATGAAGAAAACCAGGTTGTTTTTAGCGAATACCTGATTACTATTACCAATAAAGCAACTCAAAAAGTTTCGTACAGAAATGAAATATCTGTGCAGCAATGGAAAAACGGATTGGTAACTAAAGAAAAGTTTTATTATAACGAAACGCAGTTATTGTAGTTTGAGCCTTTTCTCCCTTCCTTGTTATACTGAACGTAAGGAAGTATCTATTCTTAAATATGCATATCGAAGATTAGATCCTTCGTTCCTCAGGATGACAATTAAAAATAGAGAGAAAGCCCTTTTATACAGGGCAAAGAAGCCTAAAAAGAAAAAAGGTGTTTTTGTTACTTTTGTCACGACAAAAGTAAAAGGCCCCCGCGGCCATAGCGGTATTAAACTGGCCCTCCCGCGGCCAAGAGCGGGTATACGATGGGTAAAGTCTGCTGAAGCCTAGTTCAATAACAGGTCCTTCGCTGTGCTCAGGATGACAGGTTTAAAATTAAAGTCCTCTCCTTTGGAGAGGGTTGGACGAGGTTTACCCCATCAAACAACTCATATAGACCCACACTGTAAACAACACCTGCAGCGGCACACGAAACCATAAATAACGCGGACCGCTACCATCATAAGTCCCTTTTTCCATATTAAGATGTTTCATGGCGGCATTAATATTGGCCGGGGTAAGTACAATAAAAAACAGGATAAGCAACCATGCAGTCACTGTCCTGGTGGGGGGTATAAGCAAGCCTGCGGCCGATGCAATTTCCAGCACACCGGTAATATAAACCGTTTGTTTTTTGAAGGGGATAAAGGAGGGCAGCATCATAGTCATTCCTTTGGTATAAATAAAATGACCGATGGAGGTAAATGCCATCATAACGGCCATGGCTATTTGTGCCGATAGCCTGATATTATAGGTGTCTGTTATTGCGGTAATTACTATGCCTATGCCAAAAGTGATAAGCAATACAATTAATGGTTTCATGTGTATATTTTTTCTGCAAATTTCAGTAAACCCTCAAAAGCAAACAATGAACCTAAGTTAAGTAATTCGCCTGCGTATGCGGCTCAAGCCCTGCGGTGTAATGCCAATATAGGAAGCGATATATTTTAATGGTATCTGCCTGATGAGGTGTGGTTGCTCGGTAAATAAATTGAGATATCGTTGCTCGGCCGTATCGTTCAAAAGGGACAGCTCGCGTTTGGCTTTGGTCAAAAAAATGGCCTCACTGGCAAAACGACCAATGGTTTGGCCAATTTCGGTATCCCTGTAAATATCCTGCAGATCCTGGTAGGTTAAGCTCCATAGCGTAGTTACAGTAAGGCTTTGGATCTGATAGGTGGAGGGTGAGCGGGTTAAAAACGAATCATAAGCGCTGATAAAAGTGTTTTCAAAAGCAAAGGTGAAAGTAAGGTCATTATCGTCCTTAGGGATATAATAGCGGACTATTCCGGTTTCCATAAACGACAGGTGATTTTCAATTTGTCCGGCTTTCAAAATCACCCTCTTTTTCGGGAACTCGCGTTTGATAAGTTTTGATGAAAATATTTGCCAGTCCTGTTCGCTAAGCGGGGCCAAGCGTTCCAAATATTCCCGAATTTGTTTCATAATAGTGAAGATAAGCACAAAGACTTATCTTCAAAAACAGGCTAATCAAAATCGCTATAAAAACTACTGATCTTACTAATAATACTATGCGACCATGGATTGCCTGATATTTTCCATATTGCGGGCTACCTCTATATCCGGACTCCGGTATTGATGCTCAGGAATGGTAGCCAGGGCAGAGGAGTGAACCTGGAAACCCAGCCCATAAAACTGCTGAAAGCTCATGATCAACGGATGCCATTTATCCGGATCGACCCGGTTAGGGTCACCTTCCATGATGATTGATTCTTCGAGGTAAACCTGCACTATCTTTAACTCCATAGTTACTATGCGGCCGCGTTGCTGTTCGTTATCCTCGCCTATGGGGTGTATTTCTGCCACGTGAGCCTCCAATTGCACCGGGCATTCCATAACCCTGGGCGCCATTACCTTTTGCGATGGTACAGGGGTTAAACCGGCAGCGCCAAACTTATCGGGTTCATAGTAATAACCCCGGTTTTGCTTGGTGAGCGGTACCGGATTTGCCCCGGTTTTGAGCGCCAGCTTATTTACGGCCTGCACCTCATTAACCGATGGCAGGTTTAAAACACATTGTTTGGTGCGCATCAGGTTTTGTACTGTTTTTGAAGTCGTCGCCATCCCTATAATGCAACGCCAACCCAGCCAGAAAACGGATGATATAGGGGCTAAATTATAGGAGCCATCCTCGTTCATGGTACTCACAAGTACCACTGGTGTGCCAAAATACAGGATGGCTGGTTCGCTTATTTTATGCATGATGATATGATTTTGATAAATACTAAACAATTAAGAGCAATGCTATTTGCTTATTCAAAATTGCCAAATCATACACCAGCATGAAACCCGAAACTTGCGGAGTTTATTTTTATTAATGATGCACCTGCTTACTATCTGCGGGGGCTTCGGCCCTGTCAAACATGCCATAATCCCGCACCACGTTGGCTATTCGTAAATGATAATCCTTAAACACATACCCGCGACCTTTGATCTGTGCATCGCGGTGTATCTCGAGGTTGCGCCACTGTTTCACCGCCTCTTCATCGCGCCAGAAAGACAGCGACAGTATCTTCCCTGGATCACTAAGACTTTGAAACCGTTCGATAGAAATAAAACCATCAATGGTTTCCAGGGTAGGTTTAAGATAGGCGGCTATATCCAGGTATTCCTGTTTTTTATTATCCCGGGGTATCACTTCAAAAATTACGGCGATCATGGGTTGTTGGGTTAAGTTAACAACACAAAGTTACGGTTCTGGAATTGATGATACTTCGGGATGTGATGAAGTGTTGGAATATAAAAAATGCGTCATTGCGAGGAACGAAGCAATCTCTATGCTATACAGAGCCACTCTGTAAGTCGGGGATTGCTTCGTTCCTCGCAATGATGCGTTGTGGTTAGTTTTATGTTAGACTTACGAAGTTTAACTCATCGTTATTTGTTTTTTAATGGTTTCGTTGAGGGTTTCACCGTTTTAAGACTTCGTAAGTCTTTATGAACGTTCAATAATTTACTCACCCGATCATCGCTGCGCTTGATCACTCTCTCTTCGCCTGCGGCGGAAAGAGGGGATTTCTTAAATATAGTTTGTCATGCTGAATGTAATGAAGCATCTATCGTTCAGGATGACAAGTAGAAATAGTGCTTTGACCCTCTTTCCGGCGAAGCCGAAGAGAGGGTCGCCCATCCGCCAGCCGGCGGAGATGGCGGGGTGAGTCCTCGCCGATGACAAGGCTTAGTGTACAATTTTAACCCTCCGTTTTTCTCAAAAATCTCCAATTCGATCCAAAACGAATCATTTTTGATGATTTTCGACATAAAACGTATCAAAACCATCAATTTACAGCTCAAAATAGTCTCAAAAAAGCACCACTTTACTTAGTGTATTATAACTTATAGTAATCTGAAAACCATGCCGTCCATCTCCTCGCTGATGTGGATCTGGCAGGCCAGGCGACTATCAGACCCGGCATCGGGCAGGGTATCCAGCATGTCAAGTTCGGTGTCGGAGGCTGTAAAATATTGTTCGGGGCCTTCCAGCACCTGTACATGGCAGGTGGCGCAAAGAGCCATACCGCCACAGGTGGCCAGCACCTCATATTCTGATGCTTTTAAAACCTCCATCAGGCTCAGGTTGATGCCTTCGGGTATTTCAACGGGGGCACGGTGACCTTCCCGGTCTTCAATTATCAGGTTTATCATGGCTAAAATTCGGTTACGCCGTAAACGGTGGTGTATTTAAAAGTTAGTTTTTGTTCCGGATAAACATATTTGAACGCACTTTGGGCCATCAGTGCCGCCTCGTGGAAACCGCATAATATCAGCTTCAGTTTGCCTGGGTAGGTGTTGATATCGCCAATGGCATAAATACGCTCCACGCTGGTGCTGAAATCGCGGGTGTTTACTACGATGGCCGAGAAATCGATGTTCAGTCCCCAATTGGCGATGGGTCCCAGCTTGGGACTCAGGCCAAACTGCGGGATCAGGTGATCGGCAGCTATATGGCTTACCTGGTTATTGCGATCAAGCAGGGTAAGTTCCTGCAAATGACCGTCGCCGCTTAGGGCTACTATGTTTGATTTCAGGATCAGATCGATCTTGCCCTGTTTAGCCAGTTCAAATATTTTTTCGCTGGAATCAGGGGTGCCTCTGAACGTATCGCCCCGGTGAACCAGGGTTACCCGTTCGGCTATATCGGCCATGAAAATGGCCCAGTCCAGCGCAGAATCACCTCCGCCGGCAATTACCACTTTGCGGTCCCTGAATGCTTCAGGATTTTTGATCATGTAGGCAACGCCCTTGCCCTCAAACTCCAGCAGGCGATCAATTTCGGGCTTGCGGGGCTCAAAGCAACCCAGCCCGCCGGCAATTACTACCACCTGGCAGTGTACGGTAGTGCCATCATTGGTTTGTATAAAGTAGGAGCCATCATCATTTTTGGTGAGTGTTTCTACCCTTTCGCCCAGGCTAAAAGTAGGATGAAAAGGTGCACCCTGTTCCATCAGCCGGTCGACCAATTGTTGTGCGGTTATATCCGGATAGCCGGGAATATCATATATAGGTTTGTGCGGGTATATTTCAGAAAGCTGACCGCCAACCTGCGGTAATACATCAATTAAATGGCAGCGCATTTTGAGTAGGCCTGCTTCAAAAACAGCAAATAAACCCACCGGGCCAGCGCCTATAATGCAAATATCGGTATTAATGTGTTCCATAAAATGCTTGTTAATAAGCACTCAAATGTGAACAAAGGGGATGTTGGAATCAAATGATATTAAGTAATCGGTAATTACTTTAAGTTATAGTTGGCGAGACAAAAACGCTTAAAAAGATCAATCAGCTTATTGTTCCTGCCGTGAAGCTGAATAAACTGAAAAGTGCGGAAAATTTCCATCCCCTTAATTTCAATGATGGAAAGCTCGTTATATTTCAACTCGCTCAACACTGATTGGATAGAAAGGAAGGTTGCCGTCTCCGAATACAACAAATATTGTTTGATGGCGATGCTGCTCTCCAACTGGATCTCGATGTTCAGGTCCTTGGGATTGATCTGTACATTGGCCAGGGCATTATAGATCACATCAAGTGTACCCGAACCGGCCTCGCGCAGCACCAAGGGAATGCCTAACAGCTGTTTAGGACTGATCTCGGCCTTTTTTGATAACTTGTTGTTGGCCTTGGTTACCAGCACTATCTCGTCCTTAGCAAATGGCGAATAAGCCAGTTGGGGCGAGTGCGCAGCGCCCTCTACTATAGCTACATCAATCTTTTCGTCCAGTATCAATTGCGAAATATAGTCGGTATTGCCCTGTATAAAGTTAAAGGTAACCTCGGGATAGGTGCGTTTAAAAAGCGCCAGTATTTTGGGTAAAATGGTTTGGGCCACCGTGGTACTGGCCCCGATATGCAGGGTACCGGCCTCCAGATTGTTCAATTGGGCCAGTTCGGTTTCAAGGGCGGTATAGGTTTGGAATATCTTTTCGGCGTATTGTACCAGCACTTTACCGGCTACGGTAAGCACAATATTATTGCCATTGCGTTTAAAAAGTTGGATGCTCAGTTGTTGTTCCAGCTCCTTAATATGCTTGGTAACAGCTGGTTGGGTGATAAATAATTCGTGAGCAGCCTTGGTGAAGCTGAGCCTTTGCGCAACGGTATAAAAAACCTTTAACCTGAAATCAAAAATCATCGGGTTAAATTTAGTGGTTTTACAGGAGAAAACACCGCTGCTGATTGATCGGCCTATTCCTCAGACCGGCCCGAAAAGATATTGCGTGGAGTTACCGTATATACTACCACCAGCAAACAGCCCAATAATATGGCTCTTGTAAAAAGGTAAATAAACATTTCCATTGAATATAAGATTTATGTTTTGGCAAAATGTTACAGCACCAATCTCCTGCTGTTGGTACTTATAAACATTACGCAGGGTTTTGGTAAATGGTTGTTTGTGAGGATTTAAATTATATTAAATAGGTACAGATGCAAGTAATCATGACGCACTGCTAAAATCAACCTAATGTCATCTCTTTACCATTAATTGGCATATCGGGAAAAGTCGATATATCTTTGCGGCATGGATCAGTTAGAGATTTTTAAAGCGCTTTCCAACAAAACCCGCCTGCAAATATTGCAGTGGTTAAAGGAGCCTGAAAAAAACTTTCCGGAGCAGAAATGCTTTGAGGCAGGGGTTTGTGTGGGGCAGATACAGCAAAAAGCAGGTCTTACACAATCAACTGTATCGGAGTATTTATCGCTCATGCAGCGTACCGGCCTGGTTACTGCAACCCGCGTAGGCCAGTGGACCTATTACAAGCGAAACGAAGAGGCATTTGCTGCTTTAAGCAAACTAATTGAATCTGAAATATAATCCAGACATAAATTAATAAACACATAATGAGTAATAATAACACTTTATTCAGGCCATTTAGTCTGAAATCATTAAATATCAAAAATCGTATAGTGATGGCTCCTATGACGCGTTCATTTTCGCCAAATGGTATACCAACTGCTGATGTTGCCGCTTATTACCGTAAACGTGCTGAAGGCGAGGTAGGCCTGATCCTTTCAGAAGGTACAGTGATTGACCGTGTTGCATCATCAAATGATGGTTCAATCCCTCATTTTTATAACGAGCAGGCACTGGCAGGCTGGCAAAATGTGGTTGATGGTGTGCATGGAGCTGGTGGTGCTATGGGACCGCAAATATGGCATATGGGTATTATGGATAATCACCGTTCTGGTTGGGTGCCGGCACAACCATTTGAAGGTCCGTCGGGTTTAAACAGACCAGGCTTTAGCAATGGTAACACCATGACCGATGCTGATATTGCCGATACTATTGCTGCTTTTGGCCGTGCTGCGGCTGATGCCAAAAGGTTAGGTTTTGATTGTGTAGAGATACATGGCGCACATGGTTATTTGATCGATCAGTTTTTCTGGGATCAAACCAATCTGCGTACTGATATTTATGGAGGTAAAACTTTAGCCGAACGCAGTCGTTTTGCCATAGAAGTGATAAAGGAAGTAAGGAAACAAGTAGGTGATGATTTTGCGGTGATCATCCGTTTATCGCAATGGAAACCGGCTGGTTATGATAACAAGCTGGCCAATACCCCGCAGGAGATGGATGCCTGGCTTAATCCATTGGCCGATGCTGGTGTGGATATTTTTCATTGTTCGCAACGCCGTTTCTGGGAACCGGAATTCGAGGGTTCTGATCTTAACTTTGCCGGATGGGCCAAAAAAATAACCGGACAACCAACCATAACCGTAGGTTCAGTAGGTTTAAGTGGCGAGTTCCTGGCAGCATTTGCAGGCGAAAGCTCAGAGCCAAGCTCATTAGATGAATTGTTGCGCCGTATGGATCGTGGCGATTTTGACCTGGTCGCCGTTGGTCGCCCACTATTAGCTGATCCACACTGGGTACAAAAAATACGTGACCACCGCACCGACGAATTAAAAGGTTTCAGTAAAGAAGCATTAATGCAGTTGGTTTAATTACCACTGTAATTCATATAGAAAAGGGGGGTAATCAGAAGGTTGATTAGCCCTTTTTTTGTTGCAATCAATATACAGGCGCTAGCCCGTAACTACAGGTGCCAGGAAGAAGGTTCTGAGGTGTGATGGTTTATCCGGACAGAGGACTCTCTTAGTTTTTAAATATAGTTAATAATAACTTGTTGTTTGTTTGTCGTGTTGGAATGTGGGAAACCTCCTTAGGTTTTCCATATTCCAACACGT
>JAUCSE010000009.1 GCA_030445275.1 Mucilaginibacter sp. | reverse complement strand
CAAGTATTTAATCTTTATCTTTAAAAAAAGACCCTGTATAGTTCACTTAGGATTAACAAACTCCTCTGTATAGTTATTACAGGATTTACTCACCAAAATGTATAGCCAAATCCGGACGGGTCATATTTGATGAATAACCGTGTAAAACCGAACACCAGCTGTTCGGTTTCGTACAGTATAGTTAAATTTAATTATGTAACTAGTTGATAATTAATAAATTAAATTGGTGGCACATATTTTATTCTTATGCATTTGCTAATGTATGTTGGTTAATAGGCGGATAATCAGGTTTAAATAGGAAATATGATCAAGAATTATTTAAAAATTGCAGTGAGGCAATTGCGTAAACAAAAGATGTACGCTGCTATTAAGATAGGTGGCTTTGCCCTCAGTATTGCAGCCTGCCTGTTAATTGCCCTATATATTCGTGAAGAACTGAGCTTTGACAAAAGCTACCCTGATGCCGACCGTATTTACAGGATTATAGGAGAATATAATTTTGATACTTTTCACGGAAAAGGGGTTGACTGGCCTGCAGTAATGGGTAAGACCGTTAAAGCTGATTTCCCGGAAGTAGAGAAATTTGGTCGGCTAATGCCTAATTCACTTTTTTGGGGTGCCGGCAGTAATGAACTAAAACGGAGTGATTCTCCTGAAAATACTCATGAAGATGGTTTTGTTTTTGCAGACCAATCATTGCTTGATATACTAAAAATACCCATGGTTTATGGCGATGCCTCTCATGCGCTTACCGAGCCCCAAACCATGGTAATATCAAAAAGCAAAGCAGATAAATACTACCCTGGTCAAAACCCGGTTGGTAAGGTAATGTACCTTAACAATAATAAAAGCAAGCCCTATAAAATTGGCGCTGTTATGCAGGATATTCCGGCAACATCGCATCTACACGAATATAGCTTTTTATTAACGCTTGCCGGCGTTGAATTTTGGAATGGCGAGCAGACAACCTGGGGAGCAGAAAACTATAGGATTTATCTTTTGATGAAGCCCGGAACCAATACTGCCGCATTTAATAAAAAAGTGACCAATGCAATGATTGACAATTACTTTATCCCGGATATGTTAAAAAGCGGGAATAAATTTGCTTCGATAATTAAAAACGGGTTGACTATGCGAATGCAGAACATCAAAGATATCAACCTCAAATCGTATGATATCCATGATGGCATGTCGCATGGCGATATTCGCTTTATATGGTTATTTGGCGCTGTTGCTGGCTTTATACTCCTGATAGCCTGCATTAACTTTATCAATCTGTCAACAGCCAAATCAGCCAACCGGGCAAAAGAAGTTGGCTTGCGTAAAGTGGTGGGCTCACAACGCAGTGGCTTAATTAAGCAGTTTTTAACCGAGTCATTACTTTATAGCTTTTTTTCCTTTGCGCTGGGTTTAATACTGGCTGCCATATTACTGCCTTATTTTAATGTACTGGCATCAAAATCATTAACTATACCCTGGCAGCAATGGTGGTTATTGCCCACCGTATTTGTATCGGCAGTGGTAATTGGCGTGGTTGCGGGAATATATCCGGCCTTCTATCTTTCGGGCTTTAAGCCTGTTGAAGTATTGAAAGGTAAGTTAAGTGCAGGCAGCAAAAGTTCTGTGCTCAGGAACGGATTGGTTGTTTTTCAGTTTGCTACCTCTATAATTCTTATTATCAGTACTGTAGTAATATACAGTCAAATGCAATTTATCCTCAACAAAAAGGTGGGGTTTGAGAAAGACCAGGTGGTGATGATACAAGGCACCAATACCTTGGATAATGAGGTAAAGAGTTTTAAGAATGAACTGCTAAAGCTATCAGCAGTAAAAAGCGTATCAATCAGCGATTTTCTGCCGATATCTGGCACCAAGCGTAATGGCAATCCATTTTATAACGAAGGAAAAACTAAGACAGAAACTTCAGTTGGCGGTCAGTATTGGGATATAGATGCCGATTACATCAAAACCTTTGGGATGAAACTGGTTGCCGGCCGGGATTTTAATTCATCCATGAAAACCGATTCGCAGGCCGTCATCATTAATCAAACATTGGCTAAAAGACTTAATCTCAAAAACCCGATAGGCAAAAGAATCACCAACGGCGGAGATCCGATGCTGGTAATTGGTGTAGTACAGAATTTTAATTTTGAATCGTTACGTGACGGGATTGAGCCTTTGGTGATGCACCTGGCCAATAATAATTCCATTGTATCGGTAAAAATAAAAGCAGGTGATATAAAAAATACGCTGGCCCAAATTACCGCAACCTGGAAAAACTTTTCGCCTAATCAACCTATCCGTTATACGTTTATGGACGAGCGTTTTGCCAATATGTATGCCGATGTGCAGCGCATGGGCCGCATATTTACCAGCTTTGCTGTATTGGCCATTTGTATTGCCTGCCTGGGTCTGTTCGCGCTGGCTGCTTTTATGGCTGAGCAACGTAGTAAGGAGATTGGTATACGCAAGGTATTGGGTGCCAGCATAGCCAGTATAACATCATTGCTGTCCATGAATTTTATTAAGCTGGTATTCATCGCTATTGTTATAGCATCGCCCGTTGCCTGGTGGGCCATGACCAAATGGCTGCAAGATTTTACATACCGTATAACCATAAGCTGGTGGATGTTTGCCGTAGCTGGTATAGTAGCCATAGTAATAGCCTTGGTAACAGTAAGCTACCAAAGTATAAAAGCCGCGTTGATGAACCCGGTAAAAAGTTTAAAAGCGGAATAAGAGCTAAAAGCCGAAGGCTTAAGACTGAAAGCAATAAGTAAAATAAATAAAAAGCTTTAGGCTTTATGCCTTTAGCTTTAAGCTAAAAGTACAGATCATGTTAAAGAACTATCTAAAGATCGCGTGGCGCAATTTGATAAAGAACAAGGCGCACACCTTTATCAATATAGCTGGCCTATCGGTAGGTTTAGCTTGCAGCTTGCTTATTTTGTTATGGGTTCAAAATGAGCTGAGCATGGATGCGTTCCACAAGAATAGCGCCCGTTTGTACTTTGTATATGAACGGCAGTATTATGATAATAAAATAGAGGGACAATATAATGCACCGGGACTATTAGCTGATGAGTTAAAAAAGCAGATCCCTGAGATTGAAGCGGCTACCAATATTGTCCATGGTGAAGAAAATACCTTTCAGGTTGGCGATAAAATATTGAAAATGAAAGGATCTGATGCAGGGGCCGATTATTTTAAAATGTTTAGCAATACGTTGTTGCAGGGTAATGCACAAACGGTTTTAAATTCGCCGGTAAGTTTGGCTATTTCCCGAAAAATGGCGGTTGATTTTTTTGGAAGTCCGCAGGCGGCTATTGGCAAAACCATCCGGTACGAAAACAAAAAGGATTTTAAAGTTACGGGGGTATATGAGGATATACCTAAAGCCTCTGCAGAGAAGTATGATTTTGTGAAAAGCTGGTATGCTTTTTTAGAAGAGAACCCCTGGGCTAAAGATTGGGGCAATAACGGGCCCACAACTGTTATCATGTTGCGTGCTGATGCCAATCCGGCGTTGGTTGATAAGAAGATCACTCATTTTTTAGATAATTTAAACAAAGACCAAAAGAAAGGCACTTTTACCATAGAACTGGGCATACAGCGTTTTGGCGATCAGTATTTGCATGGCAGCTTTGTTAATGGTAAAATTGAAGGTGGCCGTATTGAATATGTACGCCTTTTTACCATTGTGGCTGTTTTTATTTTGCTGATAGCCTGTATCAATTTTATGAATTTAACCACGGCCCGCTCGGTTAAACGCGCCCGCGAAATAGGGGTGCGTAAGGTGGTTGGCGCGGTACGCTCTGTTTTAATAAAACAGTTCATCGGCGAGTCGTTATTGATAACTTCACTGGCTGTCATCGTATCGCTGGTATTACTGGTACTGCTATTACCGGTTTTTAATCAGGTTACCCAGAAAGAGATCGAATTGCCATTTAACCAGGCAGGGTTTTGGCTTAAGCTGATAGGTATTACTTTAATTACCGGTTTAATATCCGGCAGCTATCCAGCTTTGTTTTTATCCTCATTTAACCCGGTTAAAGTTTTAAAAGGAACCATGAAATTAGATTCAGGTTCTACCCTGTTCCGCAAGGGGCTGGTTATATTTCAGTTTGCCTTATCGGTTATCCTGATAACAGCTACTGTCATTGTTTCCCGGCAAATGGCTTATGTACAGTCAAAAAACCTGGGCTATGATCGTGAAAATCTGGTATATATTCCAATGAATGGTGAACTAATACCTAAGTACAATACCTTTAAGGACGAGGCATTAGGCATGCCTGGCATACAATCGGTTACCCGCACAAGTACAACGCCAACCAATATCCATAACACTACCGGAGGAGTTAAGTGGGTTGGCAAAGATCCCAATGTCAATATTGAGTTTACGCAAATTTCTGTTGGGTACGATTTTGTGAAAACTATGAAACTAAAGGTGCTGGCAGGGCGCGATTATTCAAAAGCTTTTATAACTGATTCTGTAGGTTATATCGTCAATGAGGCGGGTTTAAAAAGAATAGGGTATAAGGATCCTGTTGGGCAACCGCTTACCATGTGGGGAAAACCAGGTAAGATCATTGGACTGATCAAAGATTTTCATTTCAGCTCCATGCATGAACAGATCCAGCCGCTGATCATTAGGTTCGGAGAACAGGAAACTTATGGAAGTTTATTGATCAGAACAGAGCCGGGCAAAACCAAACAGGCATTGGCCAGCCTGGAAACTTTATGCAAGCAAATTAATCCTGCATTTCCGTTCACTTATACCTTCTCAGATCAGGAATACCAGAAACTATATCAAAATGAGCAGATCGTAACTAAACTATCAAACGCGTTTGCTTTTCTGGCCATATTTATTTCGTGCCTTGGTTTGTTAGGTTTAGCCATGTTCACGGCCGAGCAGCGGATCAAGGAAATAGGTATCCGCAAGGTGCTGGGGGCAAGTGTAAGCTCGTTATTTTCGTTGTTATCATCAGAGTTTTTAGTGTTGGTGATCATCGCCTTGTTTATTGCGCTGCCGGTATCCTGGTATGCTATGAGCAACTGGCTGCAAGGTTTTGCCTATCGTACACCTCTGCAATGGTGGATGTTTGCCCTGTCGGGCGTGATCATTATTATGATAGCAATGATAACAGTAAGTTTCCAGGCGGCTAAAGCGGCCTTGATCAATCCGATTAAAAGTTTGAGGAGCGAGTAATAAGCTAAAAGCCGAAGGCTTAAGGCGAAAAGCAATAAATAAGATAAATAAAGGCTTTAGGCTTTTTGCCTTTAGCTTTAAGCTAAAACGTACAACATGTTAAAGAACTATTTAAAAATCGCGTGGCGCAATTTGATAAAGAACAAGGTGCACACTTTTATCAATATAGCTGGCCTTTCGGTTGGTTTGGCCTGCAGCTTGCTCATTATGCTGTGGGTGCAAAATGAATTAAGCGTTGATGCCTTTCATAAAAATAAATCCCGTTTATATAATGTATATGAACGCCGGTACTTTGACCATAAAATTTCAGGGCAGTATAATACTCCCGGGGTATTGGCAGCCGAAATGAAAAAGGTGTTTCCGGAGGTAGAGTATGCCGTAAATGGGGTATACAATGAGAATAATACCTTCATGGCTCAGAACAAGATATTAAAATATAGAGGAGGAGCAGCAGATGCTGATTTTTTTAAAATGTTCAGCTATCCGCTTTTGCAAGGCAGCGCACAAACCGCGTTAAGTTCGCCGCTAAGCCTGGCTATTTCGCGTAAAATGGCTGTTGCTTTTTATGGTAGCCCGCAGGCAGCTATAGGTAAAACCATCCGTTTTGAAAATAAAAAGGATTTTACTATAAGCGGCGTATTTGAAAACCTGCCCGATAATACGCAGGAAAAATTTGAATATCTTATGAACTGGAACGCTTTTCTGATAGAAAATCCGGGGGCAAAAGAATGGGATAACAACTGGCCGCGTACAACCGTAATGCTAAAGGCAGGTGCAAACCCCGAACAGTTTGAAAAAAAAATAACTCACTTTTTAGATAATTATAGTGCCGGGCAAAAGAAAGGCGTTTTTACTACACAGCTCGATATACAGCCATTTTCCGAGAAATATCTGCATGGTAATTTTGCAGGGACTAAATTTTCTGAAGGACGGATTGAATATGTGCACCTGTTTAGCATAGTGGCTGTTTTTATGTTATTAATAGCCTGTATAAATTTTATGAACCTAACCACCGCACGCTCTGTAAAACGGGCACGGGAAATAGGTGTGCGCAAAGTTGTTGGGGCCGTACGGTCAGTTTTAATCAAGCAGTTTATCGGCGAATCGTTACTGGTAACTTCGCTGGCTGTTATTGTTTCATTAGTATTGTTGGTATTGCTGTTGCCTTTGTTTAACCAGGTTACCCAAAAGCAGATAACGCTACCATTT
This sequence comes from Mucilaginibacter sp., assembly GCA_030445275.1. GTDB lineage: Bacteria > Bacteroidota > Bacteroidia > Sphingobacteriales > Sphingobacteriaceae > Mucilaginibacter. The sequence goes on along the minus strand of JAUCSE010000009.1, from coordinate 15,334 downwards.
GATCAGGTTGATTTTTGGCTTAAACTGACAGGTATTACCCTGGTAACCGGTTTGGTAGCGGGTAGCTATCCCGCCCTGTTTCTATCCTCGTTTAATCCGGTTAAAGTTTTAAAAGGCGCACTTAAATTAGATTCAGGTACTACCTTATTTCGTAAAGGGCTGGTGGTGTTTCAGTTTGTGCTATCCGTAATCATGATCATCGGGACTATCATCGTTGCCCGGCAAATGAATTTTATACAATCCAGAAACCTGGGTTATGACCGTGAAAACCTGATCTATATACCCGTAGAAGGAGAGCTTGCATCACAATATGAAGTTTTTAAAACCGAAGCCTTAAAAAGGCCGGGGATACAATCTATATCAGTTTCAGGTTCAAGGCCTACCATAATTGATAATGGTACGGTTGGCGTTGAATGGACAGGGAAGGATCCTAACAATAGCATCAGATTTGTACAGACCGGAATAGGCTATGACTTTATAAAAACCCTGAAACTAAACCTACTGGCCGGCCGCGATTTTTCAAAAGATTTCCCGACAGATACGGCAGGTTATATCATCAATGAAACAGCAATGCAACGAATGGGATATACAAATCCCATTGGCCAACCATTATCACTTTGGGACCGAAAGGGCAAAATCATTGGTGTACTCAAAGATTTTCATATTAACTCCTTGCATGAACCAATCCTCCCGCTGATTTTTTGGCTCGGAAAAAAAGAAAACTACGGTAGTTTTCTTATCCGCACAGAGCCGGGTAAAACCAAAGAAGCATTAGCCGGTCTGGAAAACCTGACCAAACAGATTAACCCGGCATTTCCATTCACTTATTCTTTTTCTGACGAGGAATACCAGAGCCTTTATAAAAGCGAACAGATAGTAGGTAAGCTTGCCAATGCATTCGCGCTCCTGGCCATCTTTATTTCGTGCCTGGGCTTGCTTGGTTTGGCCATGTTTACAGCCGAGCAGCGGGTTAAGGAAATAGGTATCCGCAAAATATTGGGCGCCAGCGTAAGCTCATTGTTCGGATTGTTATCATCAGAGTTCCTGGTGCTGGTGGTTATAGCTTTACTTATTGCATCGCCAATAGCCTGGTACGCCATGAGTAAATGGCTACAGGGTTTTGCCTTCCATACGGCGGTACAATGGTGGGTGTTTGCGCTTTCGGGTGGGTTAATTGTATTGATAGCACTGGCCACTGTAAGCTTCCAGGCCATTAAAGCGGCATTAATTAATCCTGTAAAAAGTTTAAGGAGCGAATAAAGCTTAAAGCCGAAGGCTTAAAGCTGAAAGCAATAAATTAAGATAAATAAAAGGCTTTGGGCTTTATGCCTTCGGCTTTACGCTAAAAGTACAGATCATGATCAGGAACTATTTAAAAATAGCATGGCGCAATTTGGTTAAAAACAAAGTGCATTCGGCCATTAATATTGTGGGGTTATCGGTTGGTATGGCTATAGCTATGCTTATCGGGCTTTGGATATGGGATGAACTGTCATTTGATAAATATCACCATAACTATGATCGCATTGGCCAGATAATGACAACCCAGACATCTAATGGCGAAACGGGTACATTTCCATCAACTGTGGTTCCGTTGAGCAATGAACTCCGTACCAAATATGCCGGAGATTTTAAGATGACGGCCCTTACCTGGGAGAGCGCCCACATACTGGCAGTGGGAGATAAAAAGATATCACAAAAAGGTATGTGGGCCGAGCCTGATTTGCCAGCCATACTCTCATTGGTAATGGTAAAAGGTAATTATGCAGGCTTTAAAGATCCTTCGTCTTTTATCCTATCGCAATCAGTTGCTACAGCTCTTTTTGGCAATGCCGACCCTATAAACAAGGTGGTACGTGTGGATAATAAAACCGATATGAAAGTGGCTGGCGTGTATCAGGACCTGCCGCATAACACCACGTTTTACGAAACAAAGTATATGCTGCCCTGGAGCAACTCCGCAAACTGGTGGAACACGCAAACAACCGCCTGGGGTAATCATGGCTGTAGTTTATTTGTATTAATGAATAACCATGCCGATTTTGATCAGGTATCTGCAAAAATAAAAGATGTAACTAAGCCTCATTTTAAAATGAATGAGGAGGTAATGCGGGTGCATCCCATGAGCAGGTGGCATTTATACAGCGAGTTTCAGAATGGGATATCAGTTGGTGGCCGTGTTCAGTTTGTTTGGCTGTTTGGTATTATCGGCCTGTTTGTGTTATTGCTGGCCTGTATCAACTTTATGAACCTAAGCACCGCGAAAAGTGAGAAAAGGGCCAAAGAAGTAGGTATCCGTAAAGCCATTGGCTCGGTTCGGGGCCAACTCATCAGGCAGTTTCTGAGCGAATCATTACTGGTGGTTTTTTTGGCTTTAATATTAACCATTGTATTGGCAGGAGTAGCTATTCCGTATTTTAATCATATTGCTGATAAGGAGGTGTTTATCCCCTGGAGTAACCCATTGTTCTGGTTGTTTACGTTATGCTTTACCATTTTTACAGGTATAATTTCAGGCAGTTACCCGGCTTTTTATTTATCCGGATTTAATCCTGTAAAAGTTTTAAAAGGTACTTTCAGGGTGGGGCGTTTTGCATCGTTGCCACGTAAAGTGTTGGTTGTTGTACAGTTTACGGTATCCATTATTTTAATTATAGGAACCATTATTGTTTTAAGGCAAATTCAGTTTGCAAAAAACAGACCGGTGGGTTATAGTCGGGCAGGCTTGATCAGTATTGAAATGAATACCCCCGATATTTACGGGCATTATGAAGCTCTGCGGAATGATCTGATACAAACCGGTGCCGTTAACGATATGGCCGAATCGAACAGTCCAACCACGCAAATATGGTCAAACAATGGTGGGTTTGAGTGGGAAGGTAAGCCCCCTGGTTACGATCCAACATTTGGCTCCATAGCGGTAACCTATGATTTTGGTAACACCGTGGGTTGGAAAATATTGGAGGGCCGTGATTTTTCGAGAAGTTACGGTACAGATACCAGCGCAATTATACTTAACCAATCGGCAGTAAAACTGAGTGGCATAAAAAATCCAATTGGGAAAATAATGCGCTGGAGTGGTAAAAGCTATGTAATTACTGGGGTAGTTAAAGACATGGTGATGGAATCGCCATATAACAAAACTGTTGCCACCATATTTTTAATGAATCTAAAATGGGTGAATTTTATAACCGTACGTATCAAACCAACCATGCCTATACGTGATGCATTAAGTAAAATTGAGCCTGTATTTAAAAAATATAACCCGGGCAGTCCGTTTGAATATAAATTTAATGACGAGGTATACGCGCGTAAGTTTTCGGATGAGCAACGTATTGGCAATCTGGCCACCATATTCGCGGTGCTTGCTATCTTTATTTCGTGCCTGGGCTTGTTTGGTCTGGCCTCATTTGTAGCTGAGCAGCGTGTTAAAGAAATTGGCGTACGAAAAGTGCTGGGCGCATCAGTAGCTAACCTGTGGCGTTTATTATCAACAGAGTTTGTCGCGCTGGTAGCAATATCTTTATTCATAGCTGTTCCGTTGGCGTATTATTTTATGCAGCATTGGCTGCAGGGCTATCAATACAGAGCAACAATTTCATGGTGGATATTTGCTTTAACGGGTATTGGAGCCATCCTGATTACTTTAATAACGGTAAGCTTTCAGGCTATAAAAGCTGCGCTTGCCAATCCTGTAAAAAGTTTGAGAAGCGAGTGATGAGCTAAAAGCTAAAGGCTTAAAGCTTAAAGCAATAAATTAGATAGATAAAAAGCTTTAGGCTTTAAGCCTTTAGCTTTTAGCTAAAAACGTACAACATGATCAGGAACTATTTAAAAATAGCGTGGCGAAACTTAATTAAAAACAAGGCGCATACTTTTATTAATGTGGCCGGTCTTTCGGTTGGCATGGCGGTAGCTATGTTGATAGGGCTTTGGATATGGGATGAGCTATCATACGATAAATACCATGATAACTACGATCGTATTGTGCAGGTTATGCAAAACCAGACCAATAACGGCGAGGTGCAAACTATGCCTAACGAACCCCTGCCGTTAGGAAACGAGTTACGTAAAAGTTATGGCAGCGATTTTAAATATGTAACCATGGCGACAGGTACCGGCAGCCACGCACTTGCATTTAAAGATAAGAATTTAAATACCAGGGGTATTTTTATGGAACCTCAGGCTACTGAAATGCTGAGCCTGAAAATGCTGCGGGGAGCAAGAAATGGCTTAACTGATCCTAAATCCATTATGCTGTCGGCCTCCGTTGCTAAAGCTTATTTTGGGGATGCCGATCCGGTGAATAAGGTTATGGAAATTGATGGTAAACAAGTGGTGAAGGTAACCGGTGTTTATGAGGATATACCCGCTAACTCTTCATTTGCTTATGCCACATTTATTGCTCCATGGCAGTTGTTTGTAAACAGCAACCCGGGGATGAAAGGATTAGAGAATGAGTGGGGGCGCAGCGCTTTCGCGGTTTATGCGCAACTGGCAGATCATGCTGATATAGATAACGTTTCGGCTAAGATCAGGAATGTGAAATTAAATAAAGCAAGTAAAGATGAAGCAACACATAAGCCTGAGCTTTTTTTACATCCCATGGCTAAATGGCATTTGTTTTCAGAATTTAAAAACGGGGCGCTTGCCGGCGGGCGCATCCGTTATGTTTGGTTATTTGGAATAACAGGAGTTTTTGTATTACTGCTGGCTTGCATTAATTTTATGAATTTGAGTACAGCACGGTCAGCTAAACGTGCTAAAGAGGTTGGTATCCGCAAGGCTGTTGGATCATTGCGTGGTCAGCTCATTCTTCAGTTTTTTGCAGAGTCGGTATTGATGGCTGCTTTTTCATTTGTATTGTCGTTGGTTTTGGTACAGCTTAGTTTTCCCTTTTTTAATGGCCTGGCTGATAAAAAATTGGCCCTTTTATGGCAGCAGCCTTTATTTTGGGGCGGTGGCATTTGTTTTAGCCTGCTTACCGGGCTATTGGCGGGCAGTTATCCTGCACTTTATCTGTCGTCATTTAAGCCCGTCGAGGTTTTAAAGGGACCGTTTAAGGCTGGTCGGTTTGCTGCTTTACCACGCCGCATTTTGGTGGTACTGCAGTTTACTTTTTCTATCACCCTGATCATTGGCACCATTGTAGTATACAGGCAAATTCAGTTCGCGAAAGGGCGGCCGATTGGCTATAACCAGGAGGGCTTGATCACCATACGAATGATGAATACAGAGATTCATGATCATTATAATGTGGTGAAAGATGAGTTGTTAAAATCAGGAGCGGTAAGCGAAATGGCCGAATCCGGCAGCACTACAACATCGGTCGGCACATCCAGCGGCGGTCTTGACTGGACCAATAAAGATCCCAATGTAGCCGTAGTTTTTCCAAATATTGATGTATCATATGATTATGGTAAAACCATTGGCTGGCAATTTAAAGCCGGACGCGATTTTTCAAGATCATTTAATACTGATTCATCTGGCTTTGTGATCAATGAGGCTGCCGTGAAATACATGGATTTAAAAACGCCGGTTGGCGAAATCATTACCTGGAACGGAGTGCCGTTTCGTGTTGTTGGTGTTATTAAGGATATGATCATGGAGTCGCCTTACGAAGAGGTTAAGCCATCTATTTTTCATTTGTCAAAAGATGCCAGCCGAATCATTACCCTAAAAATAAGCCCAACTATGGGTAGCAGCGAAGCATTGAATAAAATTGAGAAAATTTTTAAAGAGTATAATCCTGCCCAACCGTTTGAGTATCATTTTGTAGACGAAGATTATGCCCTGAAATTTGGTGATGAAAAACGTGTTGGACAACTGGCAGGTTTGTTTGCCTCATTGGCTATATTAATCAGTTGTTTAGGTCTGTTTGGTATGGCCACTTTTGTAGCTGAGCAGCGCGTAAAAGAAATAGGTGTGCGCAAAGTATTGGGTGCTTCGGTATTTAACCTGTGGAGCCTTTTATCAACAGACTTTGTTGTATTGGTTACTATTTCATTGCTCATCGCATCACCAACGACTTATTATTTTATGCATAACTGGCTGCAAGGCTATCAGTATCGTTCAGAAATTTCCTGGTGGATATTTGCTTTAGCAGGTATTGGAGCCATATTAATTACTTTAATAACCGTAAGTTTCCAGGCCATTAAAGCGGCATTAATGAATCCGGTAAAAAGTTTAAGAAGCGAATAAGAGCTAAAAGCAAAAAGCCGAAGGCTTAAAGCAATAATTTTAATAAAAATAGATATGGAGCTTTAGGCTTTGTGCCTTTAGCTAAAAACATATAGCATGTTAAGGAACTATTTAAAAATAGCGTGGCGAAACCTGGTTAAAAACAAGATTCACACTTTTATTAATATCGCGGGCCTTTCGGTTGGCTTGGCCTGTAGCTTGCTTATTTTGTTATGGGTGCAAAATGAATTGTGTATTGATGCCTATCATGTTAATAGTGCACGCTTATATAAAGTTTATGAGCGTGAGTATTATGACCATAAAATTGATGGCAATTATGATACGCCGGCACTAATGGCCGATGAGCTCAAAAAAGTGATTCCTGAGGTAGCGTATGCTGTTAATATGGAGGATTATAACAATAAGCATACTTTCAATGCCGGTAATAAAACGCTAAAGATTGAGGGAACATTTGCGGGTGCAGATCTGTTTAAAATGTTTAGCTACCCGCTTTTACAGGGTACGCCGCAAACGGCGCTGAACTCGCCCGTAAGTATAGCTATTTCGCACAACATGGCCATTATGGTTTTCGGGAGTGTTAATGCGGCCATGGGTAAAACCATCAGGTATGATAATAAAAAGGATTTTAAGGTTACCGCAATATTTGAAGATCTGCCCGGAAACTCGTCGCGTAAGTTTGAGTATGTTATTAATTGGGATAGTTATTTAACAGAGAATCCCGGGGCAAATCAATGGTATAACACAGGTCCTTTAACCTATGTAATGTTACGGGCTGATGCTAACTCTGCACTTGTTGAAAAAAAGTTTACCCATTTTTTAGACGGCTATACGAAGAACAGAACCACCTCATATCGAATTCAAAATGGTTTGCAGCAGTTTAACCAGGTTTACCTGCACTCTCACTTTACTAATGGCAAAACAGATGGCGGCCGTATTGAATATGTTAACCTGTTTAGCATCATAGCTGTTTTTGTACTGCTGATTGCCTGCGTTAATTTTATGAATTTGACCACGGCCCAGTCGGTTAAAAGAGCCCGTGAGATCGGGGTGCGCAAGGTAATGGGCGCTGTACGTACCGTGCTGATCAAACAGTTTATCAGCGAGTCGCTGCTGCTTACAATATTAGCAGTGGTGGCCTCATTAATTTTAATGAGCCTGGTTTTACCTTTATTTAATTACATCACACAAAAACAAATAGTTATACCCTTTAATCAGCCTGTTTTTTGGCTCAAACTTATTGTATTAACGCTTATCACCGGCTTGGTTTCGGGCAGCTATCCTGCCTTGTTTTTGTCGTCATTCAATCCCATAAAGGTTTTAAAGGGGAGTATGAAAATTGGCAGTGGAGCAGTATGGTTTCGCAAGGGATTGGTTGTATTTCAGTTTGTACTTTCGACCATATTAATTATTGCTACCATAGTAGTATCCAAACAAATAAATTTTATCCAGACCAGGAATATAGGCTATGACCGGGAAAACCTGGTATACATTGGTATAGAAGGTGACCTGGGGCCTAAATACGATGTATTTAAGAACGATGCATTAAACGTACCGGGGGTTATATCAATAGCTAATACAACCAATACCCCTACACTTATTGATAACAGTACGATTAGTGTTAGCTGGGATGGCAAAGACCCCCAAAATACGGTTGCCTTTTCAAACAGCGGTATAGGGTATGACTACGTAAAAACCATGAAGCTGAACCTGCTGGGTGGCCGCGATTATTCCAGTGATTTCCCCACAGACTCCAATAACTATATTATTAATGAAGCCACCCAGAAAAAGATTGGCTATAGCGATCCTGTTGGCCGGTCAATAACCATGTGGGGCCGAAAAGGTACTATAGTTGGATTGGTTAAGGATTTTCATTTCAAATCATTACATGAACAAATACAGCCAATGATATTTCATTTGGTTAGCAAAGATTTAAGTGGTGGTATTGTATTGGTACGTATTGAGCCCGGTAAAACAAAGGAAGCACTGGCTGGCCTTGAAACTATATGTAAACAGCTAAACCCCGCATTCCCTTTCACTTATTCTTTTGCCGACGAAAGGTACCAACGGCTTTATAAAAGCGAGCAGGTAGTTGGCCGCTTGTCAAATGTTTTTGCTTTCCTCGCCATTTTTATTTCATGCCTGGGATTGCTTGGTTTGGCCATGTTCACTGCCGAGCAGCGGGTAAAGGAAATAGGCATCCGCAAAGTATTGGGTGCCAGCGTAAGCTCACTGTTCGCATTGTTATCATCAGAGTTTTTGTTGCTGGTGGCTATAGCTCTGCTTATCGCGTCGCCAATAGCGTGGTATGTCATGGGTAAATGGCTGCAGGGTTTTGCTTACCATACACCGGTACAATGGTGGGTATTTGTGCTTTCGGGTGGATTAATTGTATTGATAGCATTGGCAACCGTAAGTTTCCAGGCCATTAAAGCGGCATTAATTAACCCGGTGAAAAGTTTAAGAAGTGAGTAATCATTCGACTATAAAAATGAAAAACATACTCCGCTTTTTTTTAATACTGTCGATAATGATTGGCAGCCTGGTTAACATGGCCAAGGCACAGGATACTGTTATTAGGGTATCCGGCAAGGGAAAACTTGATTCCTTAAAGTCAACTATATTAAACCAGGAAAGGCTTATAGAAGTATTTACGCCCGAAAGTTATAAGCCAGGGAGTATCGATAAATATGATGTGCTATATGTGCTTGATGGGGGCAACTGGAATACGGGCTTAATAGCACAAATCCAACGCTTTTTAGAAAATGAAAGTTACATGCCCCCAACCATCATTGTGAGCATCTTGGGTATCGATCGCAACAAGGATCTTACACCAACGCATATGGATAGTTGGAAAACATCAGGCGGGGCGGATAAATTTCTTAGTTTTATTAAAAATGAGCTGATTCCTTATGTTAATAAAACATATCCCTCCAATGGCGATAATACGCTTTGGGGGCATTCATTGGGAGGCTTGTTTGTGATGTACGCGATGTTAAATGAACCAAAGACCTTTAAATCATATATCGCAGTCGACCCCAGCCTTTGGTGGGATAATGTTTATCTGCCCAAAATGGCTGCCGGTAAATTGCCCGCTTTAGCTAATCTACATACCACACTATATATAAGCGGACGTGAGGGAAAAGAGGGTAAAACGATGAGGATTGACACTATGGAAATTGTTCTTAAAAAAGCAGCTCCTGTAGATTTGATCTGGAAAACCATTGCTTATCCCGATGAAACACATAGTTCGGTAAGGCTAAAAAGCATTTATGATGGGCTGAAGTTTTCCTATGCCGGTTATAGTGGGCCAATTGAGTTTCACCCGATGAATGGTATTGTTTTAAAAGACAAGCCCATTAAGATATGGTACTTTGCCGATCCATCTAAAGTACGTTATACCATTGATGGAACCGAACCTGTATTGACATCTGCAAAAATAGAACCGGAGGTCACCCTATCAAGCCCGGTTCGGTTTACAGCAAAAGCGTTTACTAATAGGGACCGATACAATAAAAGTGCGACAGGTGATTTTAAGATTGGACCGGTTTTACCAACTGTTGCAAAAGGAAAAAATGTAAAACCGGGTGGTTTTAATTATGCTTATTATGAAGGTGAATGGGGTAAGTTGCCCGACTTTAAAAGGATAAAACCAGTTCAAACGGGTGTAATCAGCAAAGATTTTGATATTGATAAGCTCCCCCGGCAAAATAATTTCGCCCTGCTTATTGATGGGCAACTGGAAACAAAAGAAGATGGCTATTATATTTTTGCATTAGATGCCGATGCCGGATCAAAACTATATCTCGGTAACCAGTTATTATTCACTACTGATAGTTTACATAAGCATGGGAAATCATACATACTGCCATTAGCAAAAGGGTTTTATCCCTTCCGCGTAGAATATATGCATAAAACAGGCGATCGTAAATTGGAGGTAGTTTATATTACACCTGGTATCATGAATACTAAAGATGCTGTTGAAATTCCTTTGAATTTGCAATACAGTGATCATTAAGAAGTTGAATCAGAAGAAATAATAAAAAAACCGGTGTTCATAAACACCGGTTTTTTTTATTATTTCTTCAAGCTTTCAGCTTTTAGCCTTTAGCTCAATTAGCAATATTGTTCAAACGCGCCAATTAAATTATCGGCAATCATTTGTGCAGGGCGGCCTTCAATTTGATGACGCTCAATAATATGTACCAGTTTGCCATCTTTAAACAAAGCCATTGCTGGTGACGATGGAGGATAAGGCAACATATAATTACGTGCCGCGTCAACCGCTTCTTTTTCCATACCAGCAAAAACAGTTACCAGTTTAGTAGGGTGTTTTTCGTTTGCTGCTGCAATTCTTGCTGCAGGGCGTGCATTAGCCGCAGCGCAACCACAAACAGAATTTACCATTACAAATACGGTACCTTCGCTTTCAATAGCTTGCTTTACAGCATCGGCATCTTTCAACTCCTCAAAGCCAACTCTTGTCAAATCTTCCCGCATTGGGGCAACTAAATATTCAGGATACATAATCTTTTTCTTTACGCTATAGTTTACTTAAAACAAAAATAAGAAATGATTAACAGTTTGCATCTAAAATTCACAATAATAACACTTTGCTGACGATGAGCCACCCAATAAGCGCTACGGTTAAATTGCTTTTTCGTTGAATTTTTATTAAAAATGGGTATTGATTTATAAATAGTAATAATTATCTTGCATACCCCTAACAATGAATTGGATGAACAAAAAGCCCTCTGAAATAAGCACAATTGTTATCATTAACAAGAATCAGCAGCACACCCAATCATTACAAATAAAAACCAAACATATTAACAGAATCAGGCACTACGCATGGAGTGTATTATCGGTTTTAGTAGTATTAGTGGGGCTTGTTATTTATCTAAGGGCACAGAATTTCAGACAGGAGCAGGAAAAACAACAGCTGCTGTCGCAAATAGTAAAACTTAAAGGTGTTATACCAGTAGTATCGACCGATATTAAAGCAGGCAGTGCACAATCCTATATTCAAGCTATTGAGGGTAAGCTAAAAACCATTAACGATTATTTAAGACGACGCGGCTTAAAAGGCTTTTCGACCAAAGGACTTGGCGGCGACGCGAACGCCGAAGGGAAGAAATTATCTGACAAGGAGGTGTATTCCCTTTATAACGATTACCTGAACCGTTTAATGGGTACCATAGCATTTACGCCAATGGGATATCCCCGTATTAGTTCTTTTACCTCATTTTTTGGTTACAGAAATGATCCTTTTGCTGATGGTCATGCCGAGTTTCATCCGGGTATTGATTTTAAGGGCAAAAGGGGCGATGAGGTAAAATGTACTGCCAGCGGCAAGGTTGTTTTTGCAGGCTGGAGCGGTGGTTATGGTAATTGCATCCGCATAGCCCATATCAATAATTTCGAAACTGTATACGGGCATCTGTCGCGTATCAAGGTAAAAGTTGGCCAGGAGGTAAACGTTGGCGATGAGATAGGTCTTGTTGGCTCTACCGGGCACTCCACCGGCGCGCACCTGCACTACGAGGTACGTAAGAACGGAAGGCCTATAAACCCAGTTAATTTTTTAACGCTTAATAAATAGTTGTGAGGTATGGGTTTTGAGTAATGAGTTCTAAGCAGGCGCATTATACATTATTCCATTCAACTGATCACACTATTCAAAACTCAATACTTATCACTCAAAACTGAAAACTCAACATGGCTATTTTTGGTAAAAAAGATAAAGTTGCGCTTGATCTGCAAGCTATATCAACACTGATAAGTGATGGTAGTATTTTAGATGGTAACCTTAAAGCGCCGGCATTTGCCCGTATTGACGGGCAGGTAAACGGCAATGTAAATGTTGATGAGGGCCTGATACTCGGCGAAAAAGGACTGATCGTTGGCAATATAGTTACCAAAGAAATTGTTGTTTACGGTGCCGTGAAAGGCGATATTGAAGTAGAATCGCTGGAAATAAAAGCTACCGGTAAAATTACCGGCGAAATAAAAACACAAGTCCTTTTGGTTGAAACCGGGGGCGTTTATAATGGTCGCCTCACCATGCAACAGGCGGATAAATAATCATTTTTAGGTTATACATTTTTTAGGTTATACGTTGGACGTTTTACGCGATACGTGTTTTCAGAGGATAAAGAAATGTATCGCGTAAAACGTCCAACGTGTAACCCAATCTCCCTCGGGTTACTCTCCTGCATTTCATTTTGACAAACTTATAAGTTAAATTTGCAGAAAAAATAAAAGAACTATGTCATCAGTAGAGACCGTTTACACCAAATACAAAGTAAAAGACTTTTCGCTGGCCGAATGGGGCCGCAAGGAAATTGAACTGGCCGAAGCCGAAATGCCGGGTCTAATGGCTTTACGCCAGGAATATGGTCCAGCACAACCCTTAAAAGGTGCGCGCATTGCAGGCTGTTTGCACATGACCATCCAAACCGCTGTTTTAATTGAAACATTAATTGCACTTGGCGCCGAAGTAACCTGGTCGTCATGTAATATATTCTCAACCCAGGATCATGCCGCTGCTGCTATTGCTGCTGCCGGTACTTCTGTTTATGCCTGGAAGGGCTTAAATGCCGAAGAGTTTGACTGGTGTATTGAGCAAACTCTCTTTTTTGGCGAAGACCGTAAACCATTGAACATGATATTGGACGATGGTGGCGATTTAACCAACATGGTATTGGATAAATACCCTGAACTGGTTGCCGGTATAAAAGGTTTATCAGAAGAAACTACCACCGGTGTTCACCGTTTATATGAGCGCGTTAAAGCCGGCACATTGCCAATGCCTGCTATCAACGTAAACGACTCGGTTACCAAATCAAAATTTGATAATAAATACGGTTGCCGCGAATCGTTGGTTGACGCTATCCGCCGTGCTACCGATGTAATGATGGCTGGTAAAGTAGCTGTTGTTTGTGGTTATGGCGACGTAGGTAAAGGTTCTGCCGATAGCTTACGTAACTCAGGTGTACGCGTTATTGTAACCGAAATTGACCCTATCTGCGCATTACAGGCAGCTATGGAAGGTTTCGAAGTTAAAAAATTAGACACCGCTATTAAAGAAGCCGATATTGTAGTAACTGCTACCGGTAACAAGAACATTGTGCGCGAGCAACATTTCCGCGCGTTAAAGGATAAAGCTATTGTTTGTAACATCGGTCACTTTGATAATGAGATTGATATGGCCTGGTTAAACAAGGCTTACGGCAATACTAAAATTGAAATTAAGCCACAGGTTGATAAGTATACCATTGATGGCAGCGACGTAATTGTACTGGCCGAAGGTCGTTTGGTAAATTTAGGTTGCGCAACCGGTCACCCAAGCTTTGTAATGAGTAATTCATTCACCAACCAAACTTTGGCTCAACTGGAGCTTTGGATAAACGGTGCAGCTTACGAAAACAAAGTGTACACCCTGCCAAAACACTTGGACGAAAAAGTTGCCCGTTTACACCTGGCCAAAATTGGTGTTGAACTGGAGGTTTTAGACCAAGATCAGGCTGAATACATTGGTGTAACTGTTGATGGTCCGTTTAAACCGGAGTACTACAGGTACTAATGAGTTGTAAGTTCTGAGTCTTGAGTTTTAAGACTTATTAAATATGGAAAAGGCATGGTTTTAGGATCATGCCTTTTTTGTTTACCCATTTAAACCCCGTTGATCAAAGCTTTAACCATGTTCATCAAAATCTGGATAAGATTATCAACATCGCTGCTTATATTTATTCCATGAAAAGGATTACGCTTATACTCATTGTATGCCTGGTAAGCAGTTTATATAGCTTTGCTCAGATTAACGTTGATACGGCCGGATATATCAAAAACAATCCTCAGCTCTATTCGCTCATCGTTTCAAAAAACAATAAGGTTATACATCAGCAGTATTTTAACGGACAGGATAGCACTACGCTGTTCAATGATCAGTCGCTTACCAAAAGCGTTACTTCTTTATTGATCGGTATTGCTATTGATAAAGGTTATATTAAATCGGTAGATGAAAAAGTGGTTGATTTTTTCCCTGAATTGAAAACGGATACTGATAAAAGGAAACAGGATATCACTATCCGCCAGATCATGAACCAGGCATCCGGATTTTATCATGAGGGAGTTAATGTTGGCGCGTTTCTTTATATTCCCAATCCTTCAGATTATGTGATCAAGGCTCCCCTGGTATCAGAACCCGGAAAGATTTTCCATTATAACAATGCCGCTACCCATTTGCTCTCCGTGATCCTGACAAAAAGTACGGGTATGGACACTCGATCATTTGCTCAGAAATTCCTGTTCGGTCCGTTGGGTATCACCAATTTCGACTGGAAAAAAATGAAGGATGGCTATTATGACGGCTGCGGACTTTTAAGTATCCGCCTGCGGTCTGCCGATATGCTGAAAATAGGGAACCTGGTATTGAATAAGGGCGTTTACCATCATCAGCAAATTGTTTCTGCCAAATGGATAACCGCAATCATCAATCCCGAAGTTACCTATAAAACAGAATGGGGGCTTGATAATTCGCTTTACGGCTTATGCTGGTATCATGCCGATTATCAGGGAACAAAAATAATCTATGCCCTGGGATGGGGTGGACAGTTCATGTTCATCATCCCATCCTTAAAAGCGGTGATCGTTACCAATTCAGGTGTTGCTGATGCCACGGCCATTAAAGAGGCAGGGGTAATTACAGGCAAGCTTTTTCCTGAGCTGGTTAAGCAATTGAAAAATTAAGAGGTTGGCCGCGAAGGAAGTAGAGGCCAGTGCGGTTCTGGTAGGGGTTTATAGAACATGGTAGGCTTATACTATGCATATAAACCATTTCCCGCCATTGTGCACAGTCCACCGCACTCCTCACTAAGGAGCTATTCATTTTAAATAAAAGAAATGTCATTTCGAATGAGCAAACGGTGGAATGTGGGAAGGTGCGAAGAGAAATCTTGTACGCCCTGTTATGCGAATCTGCTCACTTGCTATGTAAGTTGTGTAAGATTTCTCCTCGTACCTCGTTCGATTTCTATGATTTAAGCAACTACTTTCTGATAATTTTTTTCATAGGGTCTATTTTGATTAACGCAGGCGAATATTCGTAGGATGAGTTTGTTTCTGACGGCATTGA
>JAUCSE010000005.1 GCA_030445275.1 Mucilaginibacter sp. | reverse complement strand
CAATCTTATCATCCTAAAGGGTGTTAAACATAAAGCCTTAGTAGCAATACTAGGGCTTTTTTGTGCGATATACTTTTTGTGTTTATACCTGTCTCTAGTGTTCATATTCACACCCGTGAACGTTCATGAACACTAGTGAGTGCCTGATAATCAAGGATCCAGGAATAATACTTAATTTGAGCCACTTTAAGATCCCGGGTAAAGTATGACTACAGACGTTATCGAATTGAGAACTATCCAGCCGCTCCGGAATGATTCTGCCATCCAAAAGGAGACCTTTGTGCTACCGGACGGCCGCTTCGATATTATCTTTTCTGATGCTGATAACTAGCCCGTTCATGCCATGCTGAAAGGATTGGACACTAAATCTGACCAGGCCGTGATCCCTGCATAATTATCATATTGTTTTTAAGTTAACATGCTGAACTAAACCAGGTCCCACTGTAATTTAGAAGGCCGACTCAAAAGAAAATAAATATTACGATATTTAATTATCAAAGCTTATTCAATATCCGTTATGTCCCAATTGTTACGAAATCATATAGAAGCAGTGAGCCCGCTGACCGACGAAGAGTTTGAATATATCTTGTCTCACTTTAAAACAAAAAAACTAAAGAAGCATGCCTATCTGATTCAGGCGGATGATTATGTGAAATACGAGTATTTTGTGGTGAAAGGATGTTTAAGAGCTTTTATTGGTGACACCAACAACGGCAAAGAATTCATTTACCAGTTCGGTGTTGAAGATTGGTGGATGACTGATCGTGACGCATTTTTCAACGGTACTCAAGCCACGATCAATGTTAGTTGCCTGGAAGATTGCGAATTGCTCGGTATGACCCTTGCCGACCGGCAAAAGCTAGGGAAGGAATTATGGAAGTATGAGCATTTTCTGCAAGTGAAGGCAAATTTGGGTTATACTTCGTTGCTGAAACGCTTGCAAATAATGATCAAGGGCAGTGCAAAGGAGCGATATGAACAATTTGTCCGGCAATATCCTCACCTGCTGAACCGCATTCCCAAAACTTACATTGCTTCGTATTTAGGTGTTTCGCGCGAAACACTAAGCCGCCTTTACAATTCCTGACGTGACATTAATCACAAAATCAAAGTGACAATTGTCCTTTAACAGGGTTATGCTTTTCCGGAATTTTGTTTCATGAAAATATATCAAATGAAACATTCAAATCATGCTTACAAGGCTTTTTTCAGAGCTACGGTAGCAGTCCTTTTTTCGATAAGCACTTTGTTGACAGCCTCTTTTTCAGCATCAGCTCAAAACCTGAGCTTGACTCAAGCCGGATATTATCACCTGAATATTGGCGATTTTGAGGTAACAGCACTTTCTGATGGTACGGTGCCTCAGAATCTTCATCAATTATTAAAAAACGCAAAGCCTGGTGAAATTGATCGCCAGCTTAAAGAGAATTTTCAAACCGACCCCGTAGAGCTTTCCGTTAATGCCTACCTGATAAAAAGCGGGGATCAATTGATATTGGTAGATGCCGGTACCGCTGGGGCCTATGGGCCTACTTTAGGACATCTGACGGAGAGTCTTGCCCATGCTGGTTATAAACCAGAGCAAATCAACGCGGTACTCATTACTCACATACATATTGATCATACCGGTGGCCTGATGAACGGAGAAAACCTGACGTTTCCTAACGCTACCATTTACATCAGCAAACCCGAAGTAGACTTTTGGTTCAACCCGGAAAGCAAAGCCAAGGCCCCGGAAAGTCTTAAAACCTATTTTGCCCAGGCAGAAGCAACGGTTGGCCCATATTTAAAAGCTGGTAAAGTGAAAATATTTACCTATGGTGCGGAACTTTTTCCGGGAATAACGCCTGTGGCAACCCCAGGCCACACACCGGGCCACACTTCATATTTGGTGGAAAGTAAAAGCCAAATGATTATGTTTTTTGGGGATATTATGCATGTGGCCGCTGTGCAACTTGCAGATCCCGCAGTAACTATTGTTTATGATGTGGACCAACAAACTGCAGCCATTCAAAGAAAAAAAACATTTGCTGATGCAGCGAAAAACGGTTACTGGGTAGCGGGTGACCATCTTTCTTACCCGGGGATCGGTCATATTCGTGCCAACGGAGTTTCCTACGTTTTTGTACCGGCAAACTATAGCATTAAATAAAAACACTTTTAAATAGAATGAAAAAGACAATAATAATAACAGGAGCATCCCGCGGTTTCGGAAGAATATGGGCGGAGGCATTTTTAAAAAGAGGTGATAACGTTGTTGCCACCTCAAGGAATATAGACAATTTACAAGACCTTACTCATCAATATGAGGGCTCTGTTTTAGCACTCCAATTGGATGTAACCAGTAAAGAAAACTGCATCGCGGTAGTAAATACAGCTAAACAAAAATTCGGAACAATCGACGTACTCATTAACAATGCGGGCTATTGCGTTTTCGGCACTATTGAAGAAAACACCGAGAAGGAAGCTAAAGAACTATTTGATGCCAACGTATTTGGAACCCTTTGGATGACCCAGGCGATCTTACCAGTTTTCAGAGCGCAGGATAAAGGACATATTGTCCAACTTTCAAGCGTTTTGGGTATTAACGCATTACCTACCATGGGACTTTACAGTGCGACTAAGTTTGCTGTAGAAGGCTTAAGCGAGGCATTACAGGCCGAAGTAAAAGGTTTTGGAATCCACGTTACGATGATTGAACCAAATTCATTTAAAACTGATTTCTTCGGGTCTTCAGCAATCAAAAGCAAGCCATTAGATGCATATGTAAAAGTACATTCAGACTTCATATCAGGAGATGGCCTGAAGCCCGAAAATATAGGCGATCCGGTTGCGACTGTGGATACTATCTTAGACCTTGTGGACAAGGACAATCCTCCTTTACGATTATTCCTTGGAAAATTGGCATATCCATGGACTCAATATACATATGGAGAAAAACTGGCATTATGGGAGGAATGGAAAGATGTCTCAACTAAATCACACGGGTATTAATTGATACTATAAATAATAGATTTAGGCTCAGTTTAAATCTTTACGACAAAGCCCCGCACATATTAGGTTTGATCCCAGCTGATACCACAAAAAAATCAAAAGCCTTTAGTCGAATGATTAAAGGCTTTTCTGTTGTAATAATATCCCCCAATTTTTCTGCTTGATCCATAATCACGCATTTGCATATACAGCCTTACTGACAAATCACTATCACCACTTGCATGAGCTATACTTATTATTGCAATAAACTTTTTTGAGAGTGCTGGCAATGAAACTCCGCACTCAGCAAATTAAAAACATCACTCAAAATTATTCACGATATTAGTCGCCTTAAGAAACTGATAGGAATGGGTACTAATGCCAAAATCTTCACTCCCGAAGAAATTATACAAAAACAACTCGAAGCATATAACGCGCGTGATATCGATGCCTTTATGTTAAACTGGGCCAATGACGCTTTATATTTTTTGCATCCCTCAACTTTGTTAGCTAGTGGTGCCGCCGAGATCCGTGAACGTCACCTGATCAGATTTGAGGAACCAAATTTGTTTGGCCGGCTTATCAGCAGAACAATACTCAACAATACTGTTGTGGATATTGAAATAGTTTCACGCACTTTCCCGGAAGGAGCCGGGTACATTGAAGCGGTTTGTATATATGAAGTAGAAAATAATAAAATAGCCAAGGCTTGGTTTATAATGGGCTCGCCGGTGCTTGATCCTAAACAATAGTTAAAGAGGTTGCATATTTTGTATCTAGATTAAAACTTCCGGATAACAAATAAACCTGCCCGTAATGACAGGTTTATATAGTGATGGGTTGGTATAAGTTATTTACTGTGTGGATACGATCTGGTAAAGAATCCAATTGTTCGTTTCGTAAACCCGCTTATAATTAACACCGCTGTTAACTATCCTGATCAATGGGATATACTTATTGTTTAGCTGCGTATATCCTGCAAAAGGATTTTTGGCCGTTGCAATAAGTATATAATTATCATAATAGTATGGTGTTTCAATAGCGCTTAAAAACAGGTACTGGTAAGGTAAGGTGAGTTTTTGAATATCATGCGTAAAAGCGGCGACGGGATATGATATGGCATCGTCCATCAATACGTGCGAATCTTTTGGCAGGTTATTGATCACCTCAGCCATCTCCATGCTCTCGGCTTGATCTGTATTGACTTCGTGCGTTGCAAGCGTGGTTATAAAGCTTTTTTCGTCGGTTATTAGGGATTGACTCAGGAAAATATACCCGGTGTACAGTTGGACAAGGATAATAACCAATAGCGCAATCTTAAGGATATTTTGCCTCTTGATGGCTTGCGCTTTGAATACCAGGCACAGTAATGACAGGATAAGGAAAATGAGGTAATACTCATAGTTCAGGAACAGCTTATCATACTTAATGTGTAAAAACTCAATAAAGGCAAATGGCGTTAAAATAGTTAAAACCTGGTAAGTGCTTTTCCTGAAAAGATAAACAGCTAGTAATATAAGCGGACAGAAACAGATTACCCTTACTGATACCATAACAGATAGTTCCGGCAGCTGATAGTTGGCGCTGGTGGCCGTTATATCATAATTAAGTTTATCAACCAAAACACTCCAGGTTGCATATGGACTTTCAATAAAATAATTCAGATCATTTGCGTGGGTAAGGTTTAGCAGCTTATAACAGATAATAGATGCTATAGGTAAAATAAACAGGATAACGTAAATAGCAAATGTTTTATTGATGAGCTTACGGCGCAATGAGGGCCTGTTAAAACTTAAAAACAATCTGAAAATAGATTCTTTTTCGCCCAAATTTAAACTTTGGACCGTAATGGCTAATACCAGCGGGGCAAAAAATAGCGTGAGCCAGATAAACTTGTAATCGCAGAAAATAAGGATCACCAGGCACATGCTGGCCAGCGAAACATGAAAGGTAGTATTTGATCTGTAAAATTTAAGCAGGTTAAAGAAGAAAAGGAAAAAGAAGATGAGCACCAAATAAATTGCCTTTCCTGAACATGCTGCGTATAGCATACCTGGGTGCAGGAAAAACAGTATCATTAGCATGTACAGGTAAAAGTCGTCGTTTATGCGTTTGGTGAGTGCATCTGCAATAATATAAAACAGAATTGCGGTACCAACTGCGGATGCTATTACAGGTGCAAGGCAGGTGTTGAAAATACTGAAAATAAAGGTGGCATAAAATGGCAAAAGCGGTGATGTAAGGCCCATTACCTTTATCCGGTTACCCAATCCTTCAAAAACTATTTTAGTTTTTTCGATATAAAAAATGTTTTCCTGATTATAGTAACCCAAGTGGTTTAAATAAACACCGATCACCAGGTAATACGCGCCGAGTATCAGGGTTAAAATAAAGAGAAATTGAGTTTTTGAGATCTTCATCAAAACAATGTTATTTAATAACGTTTGTTGGGTTATTAACTTTGCTTAATCCGTGGTTTGTTTTTTCCCAGTAAAAAGGATTCACTACAAGCTGATAAAGCCCCATATAAGCAGCTGCCGAATGCATTAGCCAGTAAACCGGATTGGCAATAGCAAACAATATCAACTCAAAATACCTGCGCTTAAATACGGCCATCATGTTGATGTATATCATCAGTATATTACCCACCATCAGGTTAAATATCGACATGAATAAAACCCAATCGGGAAACAAGGTATGCATGGTGGAAAAATCAAATATCAGGTAGCTGATAAATATGCCCAGTAAAAGCGGGTAAGCTAAAAAGGTGGCCGATGTAGCACCGATAAAAAAATTGAATCCTAAAAAACCTCTCCAGCCAATTTTTTTCCATAAAGTTACCGGGTTACGCATGTGTACCAGATAGGTTTGCATATAGCCCTTTATCCACCGGGAGCGCTGGCGTATCCAGTTAATAGGATCATTATTGGCTTCTTCATACGTGGTGGAGTTGATAATAGCCACCTTATATCCCTTGGCATAGGCGCGTACACCAAGGTCGGCATCTTCGGTAACGTTAAACGGATCCCAGGCACCCAGTTCAATCAGCACATCCATTTTAAAATGGTTACTGGTACCGCCCAGGGGGATAGGTATGTCAAGTGTATCTAACCCGGGCAGCATATAATCAAACCAATATGAATATTCTAAGGTGAACATCCTGGTCAAAAAATTCTCATTGCGGTTAAAGTAATTGAGTGCACTTTGTATACAAATATAATTTGAAGGTAGCTTTTCAAATAGCGCTACCACCTTTTTAAGCTGATCGGTATCCGGAATATCTTCGGCATCGTAAATAGTTAAGTATTTACCCCTTGAAAAGTGCAATCCGTAGTTACAAGCTTTTGGTTTGGTTTTGGGCATATGAAAAGGCACCACAATAACTTCGAAAACAGCCGGGAAATCAAGGTTTTGAACGGCCTTCAGGGTTTTATCATCATCTTCTTCGATCAGCAGTTTAATATCCAGTTTTTCGCGCGGGTAGTCAAGGCTTTGTAAGTTCCATATCAGCTTTTTAATCAGCTTGTCCTCCTTATAAACGGGTAAAAGTATAGTGTAAATGGATAGCGTATCATCCATAACATCCCGCACCTCGGCTTTGGTAACTGCCTGGTGCAATTCAAAACGCGAACCCACAAGGGCAAGAAATAGCTTAAAGATGATAGCTATCAGAAAAAATGTACTGATAATTACATTGATAATAATGGAGGTGTTTTTAAAGCTTAAAACCAAGCCCACGGCAATAATACCTATCATAACAAAAATGATAATGAGTTGTGGATTGGTAAACGTAGTGGATGCCGAGCTTTTTGGATCGCGCTTTAAAAGGTCAAAAACAGAAGCCTTAACATATTTTTCGCCAAGTAGTTTATGGCTTAGCCATGTGATATCAAGGTCATTAGCAACAATTATTTCTGGTTCCAGATCATAAGTGAATTTTATAAAATCAATAAAAAACTGGTTACTTGGATCACTCATTAAGGTTACTACCTTATTGTTCTCAATACGCAACGGCAACGCAACCTGATCGTTGGCAAATTTTAATTCAACTTTTTTCAGTACCTCTATATCAAATGCCTCATTCCTTATAGGTGCAAATGTAAAGCCGGCATTGATTAATGAACGCTCATAGTTTTTGCGGGAGATGTAACCAAAGTTAAGGGCGATTTTTACATATGATAAACCTGACCGCTCTGAAAAATCATGGATTTTTTCCTGATCGCCTGGTAATATAAACCCATCGTTAACCAAAAGTTCAGGAATGGAAATACTCATATTTTATAATTTGGTATCAAGTAGTTAGTATCAAGTACAGATTTAAAATGTTATAGAATCGTGATATCTGATACATAGTATCGAGTATCAAATAGTTAGTATAGGCATCCAAAAGTCTTGATACCTGATACTAACTACTTGATAATAAGAAAATTAATCATTAAATAGATCCTGTGATTTTTGAACTTTTGAACGAACGTACAGGAACGAAAGCAGGATCAGTATCAATATGCCTAACAATATGTACAGGTTGTAATTGTCCCAGAAACGGGTCAATCCGTTTTTGGTATCAATATATTCCAGGTTTTCGCTTGATTTATTGATGTTAAACAGGTATTTGTTGGAGTTAACATCTGATATACATACGTTGCTGGATAGTGTTGAAAGCTGCTCTGTAATTGATTTTGATGCCGCCAAAAATGCTTCGGCTATATGTGTACCTGTTGCGGTAAGTACCAGTGTGGCATTATTACTGCGCCCATAAAATATCTGGGCCAAACCATTTGATACGGTATCAGACAAAGAATAAACCGGCGTATTATTATCGGTGTTATATAACCTGAAATCCCGGTTAAACTTAATAGGAGCATCCGGAAACTCATCTAACAGTCTATCGTTTTTAGAAAGCAATGCGATGATGTTATATTTCTTCAGTTCATCGGGTTTAATTTCATCAGAGTAAACAAACTCAGGGAAGTTATTCGCATTGATGTTATTGT
This sequence comes from Mucilaginibacter sp., assembly GCA_030445275.1. Lineage (GTDB taxonomy): Bacteria > Bacteroidota > Bacteroidia > Sphingobacteriales > Sphingobacteriaceae > Mucilaginibacter. The sequence continues at coordinate 22,441 of JAUCSE010000005.1, read as the reverse complement.
TTAACTCATAAATAATTTCGCCCAGTGCATCTGCCGTAAATTTAGCGTAATCTCTGCTTACCAATATGCGGGTAGTACCGGTGTTAAATGCTTCGGGATATTGATAAAAGCTCAGGCTGCTGGTGATAAAAGGATTTTTTGATTCCAGGTATGATTTATCTACGTCAACCTCAGCAAAAAAGTTGATAAAGCTATCTTTACAATGACCTGTTGTGGGGTAAAACCTAAATTCGGCCTCCAGGTTGTTATATTTATGATGCTGATAACGGTTAATGGTTATTGATGTATTTAATTTTCCGGATGCATCCAGCTTTTCACTGCTGATGAGTAATCCGTTCAGGTAGATGTTAAAGAAACCGCGGTCGCCGGGATTTAAGCCGCTGTAATTGGCCACAAAATGTATTTCAACTTCTTTTGGTGTAAAACTAAAGTCGCTGTTTTTAAAGGTGTATGAACTTTTTAATGAACCTATGCCTGATAAAAAATCGTTAACACCGCCAACTTGTTTTAATGATAGTTTTGAACGGTTTTCGTCAACACTTTTAAAGAAGGTATTTTGTGCTTTATCAATTAACAAGTAATCGCCATAGGTTGAATTTAAGATATTCATATTACCCAAAGCGGTAATTGCTTTTTCGTAGCCATTATCGTCGCCCCCGCTAATAAATAAAATTTCTTTTGATGCGGTTTCCTGGCTTAAGGTTTTAATGGGTATCAAAGCCCCGTTTGATGCTGCAATCATGCGGATATTGGTATCTGCAACAAAACCAACAGACTTATGCAGATAAAATAAACCCTGATCACTTTGCGGGCTTACTTTTATCAACGCACGTGTATCAGCAGGCAGGCTTAATAAATTACCTACCCTGATATAGTTCCTGATACTGTCAGGTAACTTACTCTCTTCAAATACCTGTATGTTTCTGGTTTGAGTCTTTTTTAACCTGGAATAAGCCCAGGCCACTGCCTTAAGATCATGCAGGGTTGGGTTTGACGGATAAACTATGGCTCTTTTTGAGTCAAAGCAGTTGCTGATATTTACGTTGTTTAAAAGGCCCTTACTGTTTTTAAGTAATGACAGGTATGAATAGTTTTTAATTTTTAGCCACAATGCCGGATTATCCAGATCCTTACATTCATCGTCATTTATAGTTAACAGGGTTTTAATCTGTATTTTCAAAAACTTATCAGCAGATAAATCGGTGCTGCTTAGGTTCAGTGTAAGTTTTTGTATAGAATCTCTTGTTAGCCTGCTGCTAAACGCTGGTTTATTATTAATAATCACATTAATGTATGAGCGATCTTTGATCAATGCCTGCGATGGCTCAAAATACAAAACCAGCTTGCTGCCATTCATTTCTGTAAGTGGGGTCATCTTCACGTAAAATGAATTAGCGCCACTCATTCCATATATCACATCGTCCTCATGTCCAAGCGCTTTAAAAGTTACTATACTTTGTGCTTGCGTTGTGGTACAGAATAGAAATACGAAGGCTAATAGGGATAAAAATTTATTCATCTGGTTGTAAATATTAATTTATAACGTAAAACTCTGCTCTGAAATAATTACCATTATCGTTACTGCGATAGGTAAGTTCGCCGCCCATTTCCCTGGTCATTAGTTTAGCGATGGAAAGTCCTAAACCAAGGCGGCTTTCGGTAGCGCCCGATGTATCATTAAGTGTTTTTAACTTATTGAACATCATATCCAATTCCTGCTGACCAATGGCAATACCTTCGTCAATAATTTCAAAAACAAACTTTTGGTGTTGCAGACTGGTAACTACCCTGATATCATTATTGGTTTGTGAAAATTTGATGGCGTTTGATAATAAATTTTGAAATACCTGTCCGGCAAATACACGGTCGAGTTTAACTGTTAGGGGGAGTTTTAATATGTTATCAGTAAGGTGAATATTCTTCATCTGAGCTGTTTCACATAATCCCCTGAACACATGCCTCACTTCAACATTAGCATCAAATGTTTCCAGCTTAAACTTCATTTCAGACGACTCAATCTCCTTAACATCCATCAGCTTGTTCAGCATGTACTGCATCTTATCGGCCGATTCTGATATGTATCCTACAAATTCCTTTTGATCGCCGCTCAAGCGGTAGTCTTCCTCCTTGATCATATTATTGCTCATTACTATAGAGCCAATGAGGTTTTTCAAATCGTGCCCAGCTATATTAATAAAGCTATTCTTTTGGTCGTCAAGCTTTCGCAGCTGCTCATATTGCGAATCAATAAGGCTGTTCTTTGCATTAATGTCGGCATTTTGCTGCTTTAATTGTTCGTTTGATTTTTCGATCAATATCTGCGATCGTACATCCCTTTGCATTACTTTATACCGCGTGCCAGGAATAATGCATGAAATAATAGCTGTAATAAAAAAGAATTGCCCGCCATTACTGATCACAATATCCAGGTTATACTCACTTAGTAAATTGAAAAATATGGCCAGCAGTAATAAAGTAATCAGTACCTGTATAAATGAATTAAAAGGCTCCCAAAATACCTGCAGATTAAAAAATAGGACTATGGTTGCAAAAACAAGATAGTAGATATTAAGATTCTGGATTTTTACTATATTACATAAAATAGCAGAGGTTACTGAAAGTAGAAAAAAGCTGATATGCAGTAATAAGCGATAATCATACTTTTTAGCAGTGAAGATACCATGTAGGCCGAAAATTAAGGAGCTGGTTATTAATCTTATTATAAAAAACTGCACCCAAATTTCAGGGGCATATACATAATCAACAATGCTGAAAACCGGGTAAAGCAAAATAATGGGCCAAATGATATTATTGGTTTGGAACCACGCTTTTTTTGAGGTTTCTTTTATTAATTCGTCTTTTGCAATTTGAACAAACATTATTCGTTATGGTGAATTATAGTTAAAATCAGGCCCAGATGTTTTTCGGGTTTTTTTAATAATTAATATTTAGACTCTTGAGCAGCAAAGCTTTTTCTTTTACACAATCATTAAGCTATTTGTTAATGCTCCTATTAACAACCGGTGCCGCTGTTGCAAAAAGTAGTCCAAAAGGGCAATCATCCCGTTCGCTGGTATTTAAACGGGCACAAAGCCTCAATAACGGCATTAGTATTTCGTGGCTTGAACAAACATGGGTTAAGCAGCCATTGGATGAAGCCGGGCCACAAAAAGCTGATTTTGAACTGCTCAAAAAACTTGGTTTTAAGAGCATACGGTTACCGGTGGCATTTACTCAGTTTGAAGCCGAACAGATCCCGGCAGAGCGGGTATTTAACTGTATCGATAAAATTTTAAGACAGTGCCGTGTTTATGGATTTAAACTGATTATTGATTACCACTATGGCAAGTTAAATGATGCCAATTATTTAGCCGAAACGCCCAAAATCATTGATACATGGCTAAAAATCACTAAAAGGTATAAGCAGGAGCATGCTGACAACGTTTTTTTTGAGTTATATAACGAGCCGCCCAAAATAGACCCCAAAGTGTGGAAAGATGCCGCTTATAATATAGTAACGGCCATCCGCAAAGTTGATAAACAGCGTACCTTAATTATCGGGGCATCAAACTATAACAGTATTTATGAACTGAGCAGGTTTGAACGGCTTGCCGATGAAAACATTATTTACACCTTTCACTTTTATGAACCGTTCTTTTTTACTCATCAAGGGGCAGAATGGGTTGGCGATCAGGTAGCGACAACCGGGGTATCATTTCCTTATAATGCGGAAATTTTTCCAGCCCTTAACCCAAAGACAAAAGGAACATCCGGCGAAAGCAACTATAATTTATACAAAGTTGACGGTAATGAACAATCAATAAACGATAAGTTGCAGATAGCAAAACAATGGGCAAACAAATACCAGGTGCCGATTATATGTGGTGAGTATGGTGTATATAATAAATATGCTGATCTTGACAGCCGTTGCAGATATATCAAGGCTGTGCGGATCGCGCTTAAGAAACTGAACATACCGGGCTTGCTTTGGGATTACGATACTACGTTTTCGATATTTACAGGTAAACCGGCTTTGGCTACTTTGCCGGCCTGCATGCAGGATGCTATTGGATATATTCCCATAAAATGAAATAATGTAATTATTTTTTAATTGATTACCTTTGTTAGGTAATTTACTGTTATGAAATTTTTTGAAGAAAAACGTCGGGAGGTAATGGTGCATATTGAACAATTTATGCTCGAAAAGATGTTTGAATATTTAAAGCCCGTTGATACTATTTGGCAACCATCTGATTTTTTACCCGATTCTACAAGAGATTCATTTTTCAGTGAGATAAAAGAACTACAAGAAAGCGCGCAAGGGTTAAGTTATGATCTTATCGCGGTTTTAATAGGTGATACCATTACCGAAGAAGCATTGCCAACTTATGAATCATGGCTTACCATGGTTGACGGTGTTTCAAAAGACGAAGAAGGCGGCTGGATGAAATGGACACGTCACTGGACCAGTGAAGAGAACCGTCACGGCGATCTGCTAAACAAGTACCTTTACTTATCGGGCCGCGTTAACATGCGCATGATGGAAGTATCAACCCAGTACCTGATAGCCGATGGCTTTGATATTGGCACTGGTACCGACCCGTACCGCAACTTTATATATACCTCATTCCAGGAGCTGGCAACCAATGTATCGCATAGGCGTGTGGCATCACAGGCTAAAAAAGATGGCGATACCCTACTTTCAAAAATGTGTGGCGTTATTGCCGGCGATGAAGCACGTCATGCTAAGGCTTACAAATACTTTATCGAGAAAATATTTGAGGTTGATCCGAATGAGGCCATGATAGCCTTTGAGGATATGATGCGTAAAAAGATTGTTATGCCCGCTCACTTTTTACGTGAAGTAGGTTTAAAAATTGGACAAACCTTTGGCCATTTTACTGATGCCGCCCAGCGTTTAGGTATTTACACCGCTATTGACTATGTAGATATACTAAAAGAGCTTATTGAAGACTGGCACATTGAAAGCACTACCGATCTGAACGAAGCTGGCGAAAAGGCACGTGATTATATCATGAACCTACCAAACCGCCTGTTACGTGTAGCTGAGCGTATGAAAAACCCCATGCTCGAGTACAAATTCAGCTGGATAAACGGATAAGTTTTCTCCCGGCTTAAAAATATTAATGAAAGGCGCAGATGATGCGTCTTTTTTGGTTTAAGAAGAACTGTTTCATGAGCTTGTCATCCTGAGCGGAGCGAAGGATCTATTATCGGGCTATGTTACCAAGACATATTCTCTTATGTCAATTGCGAGGAGGAACGACGAAGCAATCGCGAACTATGCAAGGCCTCTCTGTATAGTTTGCGATTGCCAGGCTATCGCTCGTAATGACATATCCGATGTATCACCTGACTTTAATAGTATCCTTGTTTATTCTCCATCAACCTTAAAGCCCGGCTTTTTGTACCCCTCAGGTATATAGTTTTCCGGTATTTGTACATGATTCCCATCCCGCAAAGAGAAATAATTCGGCGACATGATCTCGACACCCGCCTCGTTAAATTTATCCTGTATATTCTGGTGCAGCCCGGAGTAAATGCCAGCCATTTGGTTTGATAAAGCGGTGTAAGCATTTAGTTGATAGGCTACATTAAAGTCATTAAGTCCCGTTTGCAATACAAAAGGTTTCTGTTCGGTTAGTATACCTTCAGTAGCTTCGGCCGCACTGATGAGCAGGTTGTGTACGGTTTGCCAGGGCACATCATACCCAATGGTAATGGTGGTATTCAGTATTAAACCCATAGTTTTGGCTACTGTGGTGTAATTGGTAGTATGTCCGCTAAGTATGGTAGCGTTAGGGATAGTAATATCCTCGTTTTTAATGGTGCGCAAACGGGTTACCAGCAGATTTTTCTCTACCACATCGCCCATTACATCGCCTACCTTAATGCGGTCTCCAATTTTATAGGGACGCATATAGGTAAGCACAATACCTGATACCATATTGGATATAGCAGAGGATGATCCCAGCGAAAACAATACTCCCAGAAATACCGTAACCCCCTGAAAAATCTTCGAATCAGAACCGGGCAGATAGGGGAATATCACCACAAACATAAACGCGAACAGTAGCACCCTGATAATATTATAGGTAGGCATGGCCCATTCGGCATAAAAACCATTAATGGTAATGGCCCCCTGGGCAATTTCATTAGCTATAAATTTTACCAGTTTTACAATGTACCGGGTTACTATATAAATAACCGCGATGGTAAGCAGGTTGGGAATATAATGAAATATAGCCAGTACTATACTTTTAAACGGATCAATCACGTAACTCAGCAACTGAGCAGCAATAGGTTTTGACGACGGAAAAATAAAGAACAACACCGGCAGCGCGAGGTAAACCAGTATGATGATCAATATAAATCTGGCTATGCGCAGTAAACTGGTGACAAGCGGTAACAGACGTTTGGCGTACACCACCGGGGCGCCTTGTTTTGCCAGTTTGTCCATCCGGTTTTCCCAGGCCTTTAATACTTTTAGTTTTACCCATCTTGAGCCACGGTTCAATGCCCATATTAAGGCAATAAGCAGGATAACAACGGCAAGGGCTTCCAGTATATTGATCACTACCTGCTGGGTGCTGTTGTTGGTAAAATAATTACCCAGCTTTTTTTTCAGGATAAGCAGGTAGCTAGCAGCCAACTGCGGACGGTTCAGTTCGGAAAACGAAGCATCTTTATTATTAACGGCCAATATAATTTGCGAGTTATAGGAAATTACCGAAACCGAAGTATCGTTTTTTAAGGTAAGCGAATCGGGATTAAAATCAATGCGGTTAACCAACGCCTCAATGCGTTTGGTTACTATCCCTGCCCGTTCCGCCGGTTCAAACAGGCCCTGCCCGGCGTAAAATTTAAAAAGAGTATCCTGATTAATAATTACCGGGTAACCTTTGGCTTCCACCGTTTTTTGTGCATGTGTGTTAAAGGCCGTAAATAGTATCAGGATTAACAGATAGTAATTTTTACGCATAACAGGTAGTTTTTCTGTTAAAGCTAAAAATTATATTTCAATTCTTTTATCCTTCCTGCACCAGGTCGGTGCCATTGTTGCCGGAAAGATCGTTAAACAGATCATTCAATATTGATTCAACGGTGAGCGAGTTTACATCATCAACATAATGCTCTGATCGGGTTATCCGTAGCTCTTCACCATGCAAGGTGAGACTGAACAAAACACCGTCATATAGTTCAGGTTGACTGATCTCTACAGTATCACCCTGACCACCTACAATGAAATCAATATCACTTTGCCTGCGCTCATGAAAAAGCGGATTAAGCTTTTGATGAACAATGTTATAGAGCTCATGTATATGGATAGGTATATGGAGGGTTATAGTTTTCATGGTAATGCTATTTGTTATTTAGACTACAAGTGCTGGTTGTTATTGTTTGTTTAAATAAAAACCATGTCATTGCGAGGAACGAAGCAATCGCGAACTTTGTATATTTACCCCTGCATGATTAGATTACCACTCCGCCAGCCGGCGGAGTGCAATGACATGTGGAATAATATTGACTTTTTACATCATCACTATGAATTATAAATTATTGGGTCGCTCAGGCCTTAAAGTTTCGGAGTTATGTTTGGGCACTATGGGCTTTGGTACAGAAGCTGGTTGGGGTGCCGATAAGGATACCAGCTTTGCCATTATGGATGCCTATGCCAACGTCGGAGGCAATTTTTTTGATACGGCCAATATTTATAAACTGGGTACCAGCGAAAAAATTATCGGCGAATACATGAGTAACCATGACCGCGATTACTTTGTATTGGCCACCAAATATACTTTGAAGGATAATGTGACCAATCCTAATGCATCAGGCAATAGCCGCAAAAATATGATGCGCAGTGTAGAGGAAAGCCTGAAGCGTTTAAAAACTGATTTTATTGATGTTTTATACCTGCATATATGGGATGATATTACACCTATAGACGAGGTGTTGCGCGCTATGGACGACCTGATAAAACAAGGCAAAATAAACTATGCTGCCATAAGTGATACCCCGGCCTGGGTGGTAGCCAAAGGCAATACCCTGGCCGAATTGATGGGCTGGAGCCAGTTTATAGCCTTACAGGTGGAATATAGCCTGCTGGCCCGCACGGCCGAACGCGAGCTGATACCCATGGCCAAACATTTCGGGATGACGGTTACACCCTGGGCACCCCTAGCAGGTGGGGCATTAACCGGGAAATATCTGCGTGGCGATCATGGTCGTATAAAGCCCGAAAGCAAACGTTTAGACGAACGCAGTGAAAAGATCACCCAAACTGTTGTTGATATTGCTGCTGAACTGGGCGTATCAGAAAGTCATGTAGCCCTAAACTGGACCCGCCAGCAGGACTTTTCCTGTATCCCAATAGTGGGCGCCACCAAAGTAGATCAGCTGCTGGATAACCTGAAAACGGTTGATGTTACCTTAAGTCAGGATCAGCTGAAGAGGTTAAGCGATGCCAGCGCTATAGAACTCGGTTTCCCAGGTGATTTTTTTAAAGAAGAAGCGGTTAAGATTAATACTTTTGGTGGGTTTTATGATAGGGTAGAGAAGAGGGGGTAAATATTGCGCCCATCTCCATGCGCGTCATTGCGAGGAACGAAGCAATCTCTATGCTGTACAGAGCAAAATGTACATGCCTATCGCAGAGCGCTCAATTGCCGCTAAGGCTGTTACGTTTTTCGTTAGTGTTTGTTTTTTTATAGGTACTCAAGATGGCTTCGCCGTATGTTGCGACAAAAGTAACTGACCCTCCCGCGGCCAAGAGCGGGTCTGCGGGATACAAGATTTGCCCTATTCAAACCGCTTCAAGTAATCCTTACTAATCAACCCCCCATACGGAATGGACGCTGGCTTATCCACGCTAAACCATGGGTCGCCATTATATTGTAGTATCTGTATGTTTTGTGCTGGCATAAAGCTTTGCGCCAGCAGGAACTTTTGATGGTGCTGGGTATTTTCAGCTACATCCATCACCATAAAACAATGGCCTGGTGAACCTCCTTTTATAAATACATCCCCGGGCTTTATAGCACTGCTATTTTGAACTTTTTTTAGTTCTTTTTGCAGCGATAACGTACCTGCGTAGCTAAACACCAGGTTCATGTAACGCAAAAAGCTGGGGTAACTATAATCCTTTTTAGCCTTTAACACCCAGTGGCCATTATTGTAACGGTAGCCATCGGCATAATGCACAAAATCGCAACGAAAATCACTGGTAAAATGGAAGGATATAGCTTTGTAGTTCTTTTGCTGATACAGGTATTCGCCACGCAAGCGCATTACGGCATCGGCACATTGCTGTAGGTCCTGGTTGCCAATGCTCATATCCACAATGGCGGCGGTGTACGCATCAGTACGGGCAATATCGCCTTTATAGGTTTTAGTATGTGTGCCAACAGGTTTGAGTGGGAGCGCTTGCAACCATGCACCAAAACTTCCTGCCGTAGTTGAGCTTTGCTGATATCCTACGGGAGTTTTAAACCGGTTTATAACGTTATCTGTTGCTGGGTTTATCCACAATAACATACCGATCAACAGCACAAAGCTTTTCATAAAGTTTTGGCTTTTTTTAATTGTTGATAAGGATTATAAGGAATCGGCAGATCATTAACCAAATGAAAGGCCGAAAAATGCAAATGTGTTGGTGAGCGTTTTTTATAGGCATTATATCCTGTACGACCAACCTCGGCTATTTTTTGCCCTTGTTTTACTTCATCCCCGGGCTTAACAAATATAGCCTGGTTATGCGCATAATAGGTAATAATATCATGTTGCTGATGATAGATCCAGATGTATTTACCGCCACGCAAATTACTTGCAGGTTCCCACTCGTTTGAGCAGGCTATCACCAGGCCATCATCTACAGTAAGTACATCAACCGGTTTATGGGTACGATCATCAATGTCATCCTGATTACGGTCGTTTATAAAAATATCATGGGCAGGATGGGCGGTATGTTTATTACCGTCAAGGTAGTTGTATCCTTTATCTGAATAGCCGTTACCATTTGTGCCGCCAATAGCATTGCTTTTATAGCCTTTGAGTGGAAATACCCACGAATACGCGGTGAGGACAGGTTTATTGTTTCTGATCTGCTCAATTAAGGTTTTAAACTGTTTAGCGGCATCCGGCCTTTTAATGGTGCCATTAGTCACCTGCGTGTTTAAGTCGTTTATTTGATTGCAGATAGCTTTAATATCCTGTGCATTTACCGCAATGGAGATAAACAGAATACCAATAAGCAGGATGATCTTTTGCATAAGGTTGTGATTGGTTAATATATTGTTAGTTATTCAACAGCAAACATATGCAGGCAATTTCTGTTTGCTTTGCTGGTATGATATTAAATATTCTTCCGTTTGCTTTGCATATAAACGCTGAACTTTAATTTTATTTATACTACCTTAACTAAATTTTAAAATTAAAAAACCTAAAATGTATTCCTCTTCCTCTGTACTACCTTTTGTTGTTTCCATCATCGCCATACCAATTTTACTGATCCTGCTAACGGGCTTTATACTTTCTGTTGTGATTTTTTTCACGAAGAGTAGGGTAGCCGAAATTTTGGCATGGATATTTAACTCTGTATGGTTCGTTTTTGATTTGTTTCTGTTGAGTGCCGGAATTTTTAGAAGGACGGAAATCCCCAATGTTTTTATTTTTCCAATACTGCTTACTTTCTTTTTATTGCTTCAGTACAGGTCTAATTCAAGCTCGGGGAATCGCCTTAAAAAATTATACGTGATAAAAACCAGCCTGATCCTGGTTATGTTTTCTCAGTTGAGTACTCAAATATTCAATTTGATTGCACAGCGGTCATCTGGTTCGTTAGATAGAATAAATCTTAATCTGATCATGCCTTTAACTACTTTGATCTGTGTATTGCTTATTAGTGTTCTTACCACATTTCGCTATCTGAAACGAACAGAACAGCAATTGATTACAACGGACATTTTGAAAAATGCCGCTATTTTTTTGATTATTGTTTCCTTATGTTCTGAGCTGATTGGAAGAGTGATAGGTTTCGTCGAGATTCTGTCATACGGTGAAGGACGGTCAATATTTATTAGCCAGCTTTATTTAAACCCCATGAGCCTTTTATATGCCCTGGGCTATTGTTTATTAATTACCATACTGGGTAGCTTAATAGCGGGTTATACGTATCTGTATTATGCAAAAGGTAAAACCGGGCTACCAGTTGACAACTCAGATTTTCCGGCTATTGATGAATATCCTGACAGCGAAGAGAAATAAATTGCAGCAACGGCCTGGATATAGTTTATCCCTCTATTTTGATATCGTATTTGCTCAATAATCCCGGTAAACCATGCAGTGAGAACATGGCTTTTTTAATTTGGTTGCTATCCGGATCAATAGTGAAATTATAGGAAGTACGCAGATCGGCGCCTTTTAAAATGGTATTACTAAAAAATGCCCGGTTCAGGTTACAGTTGATGAATTTGGCATCGGTTAAATCGCAATCGGTAAGGTCGGTTTCAACCATGGAGCAATCGCTGAACCTAGCCTTTTTATTTTTCTTTTTATAGAATACGGCATTATCCAGAATACTGCCTTCAAAATGAACTTCGAACAAAAAATCAAGCGCTTTGCCAAAATTCACACCGCTTAATTTGCTGTGTTTAAAATTGATGTTTTGGAATCCTGTACCACTAACATCGGCTAACGACAGGTTGCAATCTTCAAACTTACAATCAATAAAAACAATACCATAGAGATTAGCATAGGAGAGATCGCAGTTAATGAATTTACAGTTTTCATAAGTGCGGTTACGCCCGGTTATTTGATCGGCAGTAATTTTGGTAAAAGTTTGATCTTCCTGGTGTTGGGGTTGCATAAGGCAAATTTATATTCTTACGCTATGTTTTATTGGTTTGTTGATAAATTTAACGAGTAGCATCAAAAGATGCTGACCCAGTTTAAGCGCTCGGCACAGACTAGAGCAAGATAAATCTTGGCTCCTGTGTCTTTTCTTAACTACATATTTCTCCTGTACTGCCCGCCAACTTCATAAAGCGCATGGCTGATCTGCCCCAGCGAACAGTATTTACAGGCTTCCATCAGGCTTTCGAAAATATTATCGCCGGCAATGGCGGCGTGCTGCAGGTTTTTAAGCAGTTCAGGAATATGCTCCTGGTTGCGTTGCTGAAAAGCATGCAGCGCCTCTATCTGGTATTGTTTCTCTTCTTCAGTAGCACGGATCACTTCGGACGGTACAATGGTTGGCGAGCCTTTTTTATTCAAAAAAGTGTTAACACCAATGATAGGGTATTCGCCGTTGTGCTTCAGGGTTTCGTAGTACAATGATTCTTCCTGGATCTTACCACGCTGGTACATGGTTTCCATAGCGCCCAGTACACCACCACGATCATTCAGCGCTTTAAATTCGGTGAGTACGGCTTGCTCTACCAGGTCGGTTAGTTCGTCAATAATGAAAGCGCCCTGTATGGGGTTTTCGTTTTTGGCGAGGCCCAGTTCGCGGTTAATGATAAGCTGTATAGCCATGGCCCGGCGTACAGACTCTTCGGTAGGGGTGGTAACAGCCTCATCATAGGCATTGGTGTGCAGCGAATTGCAATTATCATAAATAGCATAAAGCGCCTGTAGTGTAGTGCGGATATCGTTAAAATCAATCTCCTGCGCGTGTAATGACCGGCCGCTGGTTTGGATATGGTATTTGAGCTTTTGTGAGCGATCATTTCCCTTGTATTTATTTTTAATGGCCTTGGCCCAGATACGCCTGGCCACCCGGCCAATCACCGAATATTCAGGATCAATACCATTGCTGAAAAAGAACGAGAGGTTGGGCGCAAAATCATCAATATGCATCCCCCGGCTCAAATAATATTCAACATAAGTAAAACCGTTTGACAGCGTAAAAGCCAGTTGGGTAATAGGATTGGCTCCGGCTTCGGCAATGTGATAGCCCGATATGGATACCGAATAAAAGTTGCGCACTTTTTCCTGGATAAAATACTGCTGCATATCGCCCATCATACGCAAGGCGAACTCTGTGGAAAATATGCAGGTGTTCTGTGCCTGATCTTCCTTCAAAATATCGGCCTGTACCGTACCGCGAACGGTGGATATGGCATAGGCTTTAATTTTTTCATAAACATCAGGAGGGAGGATTTGGTCGCCGGTTAGGCCGAGGAGCATGAGGCCGAGGCCACTGTTGCCGGTGGGTAAAGAAGCCTCACCTAAATCCTCTCCAAAGGAGAGGACTTTGCCTTGCAAGTTTTTACCTCCCTCTCCTTTGGAGAGGGCCGGGGTGAGGCTTTTGTAGGCAGGCCTCTCCAACCCTTTATCATCATACAATTCCTTAAACTTAACCTCCACCAAATGTTCCAGTTGATGCTCGGCGATGTATTTTTCGCATTGCTGATCAATGGCCGCATTCATAAAAAAGCCCAATAGCATAGGAGCGGGACCATTAATGGTCATGGATACAGAGGTTGATGCTGCGCACAGGTCAAAACCTGAGTAAAGTTTTTTGGCATCATCTAATGTGGCAATACTTACACCGGAGTTGCCTATTTTACCATAAATGTCGGGCCGTACATGTGGATCCTCGCCGTACAGGGTAACCGAATCAAATGCGGTTGACAACCGATGTGCCGGCTGACCGAGAGATACGTAATGAAACCGTTTGTTGGTACGCTCAGGGCCACCTTCGCCGGCAAACATGCGGGTTGGATCTTCACCCCCGCGTTTTAGCGGAAATACACCTGCCGCGTAAGGAAACTCGCCGGGAACATTTTCGGTGAGCAGCCAGCGCAGTATATCGCCCCAAGCCTCGTATCGGGGCAGGGCTATTTTAGGGATCTGCAATTGAGACAGCGAAGTATAGTATAAAGGTTGTTTAATCTCTTTGTCGCGCACTTTATAAATAAAGTTTTCGGCTTTGTATTTTTTAACCGTTTCGGGCCATTCCCTGAGCAGGCGTTTGCATTCCGGGTGAAGCTGGGCCTCGAGGGCACGGAAGGCCTCATCTAAATCCTCTCCAAAGGAGAGGACTTTGCCTTGCAAGTTTTTACCTCCCTCTCCTTTGGAGAGGACCGGGGTGAGGTTGAGCTCCATCACACCCTTTACCTGGAATAGTTGCTGGGCAATTTTACATTGCTCGTTCACCCAATCATCATAGGCTTTGCTGTTTTCGGCAATTTCGGCCAGATAGCGGTTACGATCGGGTGGTATGATGTAGATCTTTTCAGATTCGCTTTCAGCCGAACCTGGGAACACGCTTTCAGCCGAACCCGAAACCAGATCAACCCCGGTTTTAGCCTTGATGGTTTTCATAATGGCGGTGAACAGCGTGTTCATGCCCGGATCATTAAACTGTGAGGCCATGGTACCGTATACGGGCAGGTCATCATCTTTAGCAGTAAAGAGCTGGTGATTGCGTTTGTATTGCTTGCGCACATCGCGGATAGCATCAAGAGCGCCGCGTTTATCATATTTGTTAAGGGCTACCAGGTCGGCAAAGTCAAGCATGTCTATCTTTTCCAGCTGGGTTGCCGCGCCAAACTCCGGGGTCATTACGTAGAGAGATACATCACAGTAATCCGTGATCATGGTGTCTGACTGGCCAATGCCCGATGTTTCTACAATGATCAGATCATATCCGGCAGCCTTGCAAATGTCGATACTCTCCTGCACGTGTTTTGACAAGGCCAGGTTGGCCTGTCGTGTGGCTAGCGAGCGCATATAAACCCGCGGGTTATTAATAGCATTCATCCGGATCCTATCTCCTAACAATGCACCGCCGGTTTTACGCTTGGATGGATCAACCGAGATAATGGCCATCGTTTTATCGGTCGACAATAAAAAACGGCGTACAATTTCATCAACCAATGATGACTTACCGGAGCCACCTGTGCCGGTGATGCCTAGCACTACAGCCTCACCTAAATCCTCTCCAAAGGAGAGGACTTTACCTTGCGTGTTTCTTTTTACCCCCTCTCCTTTGGAGAGGGTTGGGGTGAGGCCGTTGTTCTCTGCCATCGTGATCAACCTTGCAATGGCCCCCTGATCTTTTTCAAGCAGGTGCTTGAGTTCGCCGTTGAGTTTGGTAACGGTAGGGTGGTCGCATTGCTGTAGCATATCGTTGATCATACCCTGCAGACCCATGGTACGGCCATCATCAGGCGAATAAATGCGGGCAATACCGTATTGTTGCAGCTCCTCAATTTCATTGGGCAGGAATACCCCGCCACCTCCGCCAAATATTTTGATATGGCCTGCGCCGCGCTCGGCCAGCAGGTCATGCATGTACTTAAAATATTCCAGGTGGCCGCCCTGGTAGCTGGTGAGGGCAATGCCCTGTACATCCTCCTGTATGGCACAGTTCACCACCTCATCAACCGAGCGGTTATGCCCCAGATGTATCACTTCGGCACCGCTGCTTTGCAGTATGCGGCGCATAATGTTGATGGTAGCGTCGTGACCATCAAACAGCGAAGCAGCTGTAACAAAACGGATCTTGTACCGGGATTTATATGGAGTAATACTTTCCATGAAGGGCAAATAATTGGTTAACACAAATTTAGTAATTGTTTTGAAGTGAATGCTATGCATGCATAATAAGTTGGAGCGTTAGGATGAAGGATTATTGGAGTAAGGGATAAAAGACAAAAAGCTATTGGATAAAGGATGAAAGAGAAACCCTCTTTCCAGCGAAGCTGAAGAGAGGGTGGTCCAGCGGAGCGCAGACCGGGTGAGTAGACTATTCGAGCGACTGGACTCATCCTGGCATCTCCACCAGCCGGCGGATCGCCATCCTTCTCTTCGCCTGCGGCGGAAAGAGGGGCTTATTGGGTTAATTTAAGACCTCCTTTTATTTAGTGCTAATGCAGAGGGTGCTTAAACCGGCAACTCAGTTCGCTTGTTTTTTCTATAAGTATATATCATAAATCCAATGGCAATTAAGGTTCCAAAAACGGAAGGAAGAAATTGGCTATAGGGTTTATATTGCGGAAAAACAGTTCCTGTAAATGCCGATAATAACGCACTAAAAGCACCTGTCATTTTTAAAATATGCTCATATAACCATAAATGAGAATAAACAGAAGCTGGAATAAAATACCGGGCAAAATCATACATAATGATGAATATCAAATAACCAACGGTAGTGTAAATGATTACCGGAGCCCAGATCATCCCGATAGATTTAAAATAGTACAGGAAATACAATACAGATAACAGAGAAAGCAAGGCAATACCAATATCAATCAGTTTAGGTTTATTTGATTTGGTTTGCAAGGTACGGTAACCAGAGTATCCAAAATAACCGCTTAATACGGTGATCACTAAAAGAAAGGTATTTCGTCCGAAAATGAAAACACCCAGCAAGCCAGTTAAAATTACAATGGTTAATAATGCAAGAAACACCTTGCCAGATTTAATATGGAGCTTTAGTCCTTTTTTGGCAATCAAGGCCATTATACCCGTTAGTAAAGCGGCAGACCCAGCCACTACATGAATTATAATGTTTGCCAGGTGTACTATGTGAAAATTTTCGATCGTCATCTTTTTTAGGATTTGATGACGCAAATGAAAGGTAAAAAATAGGGTGGAATGTCCTATCCTATAGGGATAGACCTATACCTGGAACCCGCTTTTAAAATCGTTGGTATTGCGAAGGTGTTTTGCCGGCCATTTGTTTAAATATTTTATTGAATGATGATTTGGAACGGAAGCCACAATCGTATCCGATAGCGACAATAGAATAGTGCCCGTAGGCCGGATCTGTTAATTTTTCTTTCACGGCTTGCACCCGGTAACCATTTATAAAGTTAAAAAAGTTGGTAGCCGACTTTTGGTTGATGATCTGTGAGAGCTGGTTAGGTGTCAGATTTAATTGACCGGCCAATGCGGCAAGGCTTAAATTCTCGTCGAGAAAAGGTTTATTTTCCTCCATGTGGCGTTTTACTTTCTGAAAGAGCTGATCAACCGCTTCATCATTCAGTCCGGAATTTTTATAGCTTGTTTGCGCACTGGTTTCTTTGATCAGGTTTGTTGTTGCAGCTATATTGATAAAAATGGTGGTTTGGCGTAAACCAAAGTAACCGATAAAAAAGACATAGATAGAAAGGATACTGCCAACTACGGCAAACAAGTTATGATAAGTAAGCAAGCCATAATTAACACCATACTTGATGATAATAAATACGGTAACAAACAGTATTAACAGAGAAATCACGATCCACTTAAGCCAGTTCAGATTTATTTTTTCGGTGTAGGAATAATTATCAGGCAGTAATTTCTGGTATTTTAAAAGTGCTAGCAAACTTAAAATGGTGTAGTACCCGGGCACAATTGCCAGCAGGGCAAGCAAACAATACACTACCCAATGAGGCGCTTCATTATCAAAATGAGGAATACCATTACTTAAAGTGGCAGGAATAGAGTTTATTAAATAAAGACAGAATATTATAAAATTAAATACCGCATAAGGCAATAAATGGATCCCAATTTTGCCCCATTGAAATTTATCGCCAAAAGATAGTGTTTGAATGTATCGATATAGTATTGGTGAGCTCAACAATGGCAATGAAAAGCCTAACCACTGTATACAGTTTGGAGCCAGGGGACTAATAGCCAGGTTGTCATAATAAAACAATAGCTGAAAAGCGATTATCCCCAACCATGTCATCAGTAACTTATCGGGATCGGAATTCTCCTTCTTCGTCTTTACAAGCAGTATCAGGAAAAATCCCTGTACGGCCCCGGCTAATATTAAAGACTTAAGAAACATCTATTTATTATTCTCGTAAATTATTATCAGGATTTGACTTTAAAAGGTTGTTTCCCGGTTAGCAGATCATAAAAAAGGATAAAATCGCTGGCCAGGCTATAACCTGGATATTTAAAAGTAGCAGGCTTGTTTTTTTCGAAAAAGAAATGCCCTACCCAGGCAAAACCATAACCTAAAAAAGGAATGGCGATAAAAAAGCGCCAGTTTAACAAAAA
The DNA here is from genome assembly GCA_030445275.1 of Mucilaginibacter sp. GTDB lineage: Bacteria > Bacteroidota > Bacteroidia > Sphingobacteriales > Sphingobacteriaceae > Mucilaginibacter. The sequence continues at coordinate 4,423 of JAUCSE010000005.1, read as the reverse complement.
GCCGGCAATTAAGGCAACAAACACCAAGCTTGTGCCTATAAAATGTAATATCCGCGAGGTCGAGTTACTATGCTCAGTAAGGTAAAAGGGATAAAACTTTTTCAGGGAAGTTATTCTTTTCTCTTGCATAAATAGGTAAATAACGGTACATTAAAAATACTGCCAAAATCCAGTTAAAACAAGAAAATAAAAGTTAGCGATGTATTTGTAATCGCTATGCTCAATTAAGATTGCTAAAGGTAGATGTTGCCTGCTGTTGGTTATTTTTCAAGGCAAGCGACCATATCTTAGCACGGTATACCAGATCCATAATAACTACACCTACCAGCAAGCCTTCGTTAAACGGCGAATCGAAAACAGGAATATTAATAGCGAATACATGCCTGGCCACAAATCTGATCAAACACACAGCCATTAAAATAATAGAAACTACGGGAATCTTACCTATTTTCATTGGAACAATAATTTATATAAAACTAGTATAATAAAAATTAAAAAGCAAGATATGAGCATTTAAAGTGGCTGTGTCAAGGCGTGTCATTTTTAGGTAATTAATACATCGAAACATTTCTATGTATTAATATTTTTATATTTTTGTAGCGGCACAATGATCATATGATCAACCAGCATAATGGACAACAAAAAAATAGAAAAAATATCCAGAGCCTTGAGCGACGCAAGCCGGATTGCTATTTTACAGCAGTTTAAAAAAAAGAAGGATTGCCTTTATTGCGCAGAGGTAAATGACCTGTTGGATTTAACCCAACCCTCGGTTTCGCACCATTTAAAGCAATTGGTGGATGCCGATTTGCTGATACCTGAAAAGGAGGGCCGGAACCTGAAATACGTATTGAACCCAAAAGTGCTTGATGAATATATTGCCTGTCTTACCGATCTGAAAGATTAGGCTTTCCTGAAAGAAAAAATAGCGGTTTACTTTAATTATATCTATAGAAACATTTAAATATTTGAATTTATGAAAAAATCTATCTACATCATGGCCCTCGGGGCATTCGGCATAATTACTACGGAATTTGGCGTTATCGGGATCCTGCCGGCGCTGGTGAAGGAGTTTAATATTTCTATAGATACTGCGGGTTGGCTGCTAAGCGCATTTGCTTTAACCGTGGCCCTGGCGGGGCCTTTTACCAATATGTTAACAGCAAAGGTGAACCGCAAAACGATCATGTGCCTGGTACTGGCCATATTTGTGATCTCCAACTTGCTTTCGGCCATAGCGCCCAATTTTACAGTGTTGATGATTGCCCGTATTTTGCCTGCATTTTTACACCCGGTATTTTGGGCGGTATCTATGACAGCCGCATCCAAACAAGCTGGTCCTAAGGATGCGCCCAAAGCCATTGCTATAGTTATGGCAGGCCTTAGTGTGGCTACCGTGCTGGGTGTACCGCTTACTACCTACATGGCCGATCTGTTTAACTGGCGTGCATCGTTCCTGCTGGCAGGATTTATTAACCTGCTTGCCTTTGCCTCGCTGGCTCTTTTTGTACCATCGATGCCGGTTAAGGAAGCAGATGCAAGTCCGAAGAGTCAACTGAAAATGCTGAGCAGCGCGCAATTATGGATCAAACTTTTAACCGCTACCATTATATTGGCGGGCATGTTTGCCACCTACGGTTACCTGGCCGAATACCTGAATAAGGTTTCGCACATGAGCGGCGCGCAGATTAGCGTAATGCTGTTGGTTTTTGGTGGTACAGGCATAGTGGGCAACTGGCTTACCGGTATTTTATTAAGCAAAAACATTATGCTCACCAGTCGTGTATTTTTGGTGGCATTGGTAGTAATGCATTTATTGGCGTACCAATTCGGGGGCCTCTTTATCCCGATGGTGGCCATACTTTCTATATGGGGCTTTGTACACACAGGCGGCTTCCTGGTAGCCAATCTGCTTGTTATCGATGGTATACATGGCCATTCGCTTGATTTTGTGAACAGTTTACTGCCATCCTTTTTTAATGCCGGCATTACCTTGGGTACCTTGCTGGGTGGCTTAATCATTGCCCATTACGGCATCCATGAAGTAATCTGGATGACTGTGCCGCTGCTTGTACTGTCATTGGGTCTTAGCTATGTTACACTGGGTACAAAACAAAAGACCAGTGAAAATACCATAGCCGAAGTAATTGAAGCGGAACCTGAGCCTGTTCAGGCTATTGTTTGCGAATAATTTTTTGATAAACATTATTTAATTTGCCGATGTACGCGATAGGTGTGCATCGGCAAATTGTTGTTTAGGGCGGCAATAATTTTTAGATTTGAGAAATAATTTTCAGTGAAAAGCACAACACCGGGATATACTCATGATGGATCATAAGTACGAACTGGAAGATAAATGCGATCTGCGGCCAGAGTATGGCATGCACGCGCTGTTTTCTATTCTTACCGGGTTGCCTTATAACGATATTGATATTTATTTTAAACCGGGAAAGCGGCTTTACGGCCGGGATATTATACAAATTTTACAGCGTATGAGATTTAACATCAACCCCGGATTTATTAAGTTTGACAGGGCTACGGTTTATCCTTGCTTGCTGCGTTGTACCAAAGCAAATAGTAAGCGGTATCAGTACTTTGTATATTATGATGATAAAGTATATGCCCCGCATCAGGGCGGAACTTATGCCTATCAGGACTGGTTTGCAGAGCAGAACGATGATTATAAAATACACTCCATGCTGCAGGTATGGGTATAAAACAAAAACCTCCCGCTTACTACCGTAACAGCCTGTTAACCATGTACGAGGGATCCCGGAAAAAATCGTTGTACGTTTGGAATAACCCGGTTTGGTCATACGTGCGGAGTTGCACTCCTTCCTCACTAAATTCATAGATCAAGGCATCAGGGTAGGTTATCAATATGGGGGAGTGTGTGGCGATGATGAATTGTGAGTTATCTGCTATGAGTTCATGCATCCGTAAAAGCATGGCCATTTGGCGTGAGGGTGATAGAGCAGCTTCCGGCTCATCCAGAATATAAAAACCATTTCCGCTAAAGCGGTTTAAAAATACAGACCAGAAGGCCTCGCCATGTGATTGCTCATGCAGGGAATTGCCACCATATGAATTAATTATGGGAGGAGCTTTCGGGAATGGTTCGGCATCAAGGTTCTCAATTTCTGTTGATACGTTAAAAAAACTTTCACTCCTCAAAAAATAGCCGTCAGTACGCCGATTTATACCCCTTGATGTACGTATATGCTGATGCAAAACCGAATGCGATGCCCGTGTATTAAAATTGAAATTGATGGAACCTCCCTCCGGGTTAAAGCCGGATGCAATGGCGATAGCCTCCAGAAGTGTGGATTTACCTGTCCCGTTCTCGCCTACAAAAAAGGTAACCTTGGGATGTATTTTCAACCCGTCAGCATGTCTGAAAAAGGGCAGGAAAAACGGATAGGCATTTTTATTGATATCCGTTTTGTTGAAATAAATATTCAGCAGGTTCCCTTTAGAGATCATATGGCATCAATTATGGTTGATCATTAACCACCAATTATTATATCCAAAGCTAATAGTTTTACTGCTAATTTAGTTTAGCAGAAAGGCGATGTAAAACAGCCACAAGAAGTACGCACAATAATAGAGGGGATCAGCTAACTGGATTCATATTCCAATCTAATATGCGGTATATTTTAATGTGATCTCTTTGGGCCAGGTATTGTTTTAAATCCTGGAGCGTTTCAAATTCTTCATTAGAATCATACTTCCCATCCTGGCCATCGCAAATAAAACAGTATTCAAGCGTGTATATTTGTTTTTTGATCCTGATGGCCGCGGCCTGTTGCTCCTGTTCTTGTTTTCGTATTTCGATATTAGACTTGAGCAATTCCATATCGCCATGAAGTACAGAAATATGTCTTTTTATCATTTCGCTTAATTCCAACAGATACCTGTTGTTAACCTCCTGATCATTAATAGGATATTCGGTATTTTTTTGCTGATAACCATCTTCTCCTGTTTTTAAAAACAGGCCTAACAGTTCATCATGTGTTTTTATGATCCGGTGGTTATATTGTTTAACTATCGCATTTTGAGGTTCCAACTCATCAATATCATACCCGTTTATTTTTGCAAAAACCGGTGTCGAAAAAGCAGCCTCGAACGTAATCTCTATTTTAGAGAATTTGTTGTTGGTTTCAAAGAGCCATCCATTATCCAATTGACATTCTTCAAAATCAGGAAACTCAAACTCTTTTAAAAAACTAAAACGGCTCTTAATGGTGTTTTTAAGGTCATCATAAATGTGAGGGTTCTCCATTTTTCTGATCAGTTATGAGGTGTGATGGTTTATCCGGACAGAGGACTCTCTTAGTTTTTAAATATAGTTAATAATAACTTGTTGTTTGTTTGTCGTGTTGGAATGTGGGAAACCTCCTTAGGTTTTCCATATTCCAACACG
>JAUCSE010000004.1 GCA_030445275.1 Mucilaginibacter sp. | reverse complement strand
AGATCGTCCGGTGTTCCCGGGTGATGATGCCAGGGAATTCTGGGTGAGGGCCGAAGATCGCACCCGCGATACCGCACAGCGTTATGATCGCCTCGGATTGGCGGAATATGAGGCCATGGAGGCATTTAAGCGGTATATTTTTTAGAGGCTTAGGAGACGCATGTGATGCGTCTCTACATTTTTTGTTCTTGTAGAGACACATTACATGTGTCTCTGAACTTTTGATTACAAGATTACGTTTCACGTTACGTAAATACCATGTCATTGCGATCCGGCGGATCGCAATGACATATTTTTTATGTGCATTTGGAATAGCAGGAGTTGCCTGTGAGGACACAGGCAATGGGAATAGAAATATCATATCCGTTATCAATTCCCTCCCTCGGGAGGGGCGCGGTGGATTAGTGTAATGGGAGGGAGGGGTGTATGCAACTCGTTGAAACCCCTTCCTCCCCTTCTCCAGGGAAGGAATCGCACTTACCCTTGCTTTTAAAATTAAATAACCAGACCATATTATTAATGAGTAAAACAATTACAGCGGAAAAATCCAAACGACTTCTTTCCCTCGACGTTTTTCGCGGAGCGACTATCGCTGCCATGATCCTGGTAAACGATCCGGGCGACTGGGGGCATATTTATGCGCCGCTGGAACATTCTAAATGGAACGGTTGTACGCCTACCGATCTGGTGTTTCCGTTTTTCCTTTATATGGTTGGGGTGGCGGTGGTTTATGCCATGGAAAGCAAGAAGGCAACCATGCCTCACGGCAAATTAATATTAAATGCCTTGCGCCGCACAGCTATACTGATCGCTATTCCGTGGATCACACAGCTTATTTTTCATCCCGACAGCGGGCTTTCACATTTGCGTTTACCGGGTGTGTTGCCCCGCATCGCGCTGGTTTATTTTATCTGCACCATACTCTACCTAAAAACATCGCAAAAAACCCGCGACTGGATATTTGCATCGGCATTAATCGGTTACTTTATCATCATGACCTTTATTCCCGTTCCGGGAGTGGGTTATGCCAACCTGGAACCTGAAACCAACATGGGTGCATGGATGGACAGGCTGGTATTTACCAGCAACCACCTGTGGCGCGAATCGCATACCTGGGATCCGGAAGGTTTGCTGGGAACGCTGCCCGCGGTGGCAACAGGCTTGTTTGGTATCAGGGTTGGCAGCTGGTTAAAACGTAAAGACCGTGACGACAATGTAAAGGTAAGCTGGATGTTTACCTACGGCGTACTGGCGGTTACAGCCGGCCTGATCTGGGACTTGTTTTTCCCCATTAACAAAGCCTTGTGGACAAGCTCATTTGTGCTTTACACGGGCGGCATGGCCACCGTTGCCCTGGCTACCAGCTATTGGCTTATTGATGTGCAGGGGCATAAAAGGTTCACTTATCCTTTTGTGGTTTTTGGTACCAATGCTATTACGGCTTATGTGTTATCGGGCTTTATCCCGCATTATATGAACATGATTAAAATCGGCGGTAAGTCTATTTATCAAACCTTTTTTATGCCTTATTTTTCACCGGTTAACGCCTCATTGGTCAGCGCTATATTTACCGTAGCTATATTATGGCTGGTGATGTGGGTGTTATATAGCAGAAAGATCATTATTAAAATATAAATCATGAAACTAAAACTTAACCTCCTTATCGGATTATTCATTTTATCAACCACAGGCCTTAAAGCCCAGACTACAACGCCAGCTTTTACCGCGTCGCACCTAAAGGCTGCCGAACAGTATTTGATCGCCACGGGTATCAGTGCACAATTTGGTGAGGTGATCAGCAAGATGGTTAATTCATCAAGCGCGCAGATACCTGAAGAACACCGTGCATCCTATCTGAAAGTGATGGAAGTATTTATGGGCAAATACTATACCTGGGATGTGCTTAAAGATAGTTTTACCAAAATTTACGCAGCAGAGTTTACCGAAGACGAGCTTAAGCAATTAACTGCTTTTTATAATACACCGCTCGGAAAAAAAGTAGGCTCAAAAACACCGGTTTTAATGCAAAAAGGAATAGAAATAGGGCAACAAACAATTACAGCTCACCGGCCGGAGCTGGAACAAATGATGAAGGAAGCGTTTCAAAATGATGACCCACCTGCAGTAAAAGAAAAAGGAAACTAATTCATCATTGCAGATAACTTGTAACTAACAATTTCGTTTTGCATCTTAGTGCAAAAAATATTCCCAATTAATATATGAAATTAAACCGCAAGCTCTCCGTAGCTGCCTTAGCTTTGATCATAACCACAGGGGGTGCATTTGCACAGGTTAAAAAAAAGCCGGCTCCGTCGTCAAAAAACAAACCAGCTGCCACCGCCAAATTACCGGCAAAAGCCGAATTATTACCTGTTGACAACCAGGTGATCATTGGCAAATTACCCAATGGTTTAACTTATTATATCAGGAAAAACGTCGAGCCTAAAAACAAGGCCGAACTTTACCTAGTAAACAAGGCTGGTTCGGTACTGGAAACTGACGATCAGCAGGGACTTGCGCACTTCACCGAACATATGGCCTTTAACGGCACCCGCGATTTTCCCAAAAATCAAATGGTTGATTATCTTCAAAAATCGGGCGTAAAGTTTGGCGCCGATCTTAACGCCTACACCTCATTTAACGAAACCGTATTTCAGTTGCCTATACCATCTGACACGGTTAAGATATTTGAAAACGGTTTTAAAATACTGGCTAACTGGGCAGGCTATGTAAGCTTTGATCCAACAGAGATAGATAAGGAACGCGGCGTTGTTTTAGAAGAAGAACGCTTACGCGGTAAAAATGCCCAGGAACGCTTACAAAACCAGATTTTACCGGTATTGCTTAACAACTCACGTTATGCGTTGCGTATACCTATTGGTAAGGAAGATATCCTGAAAAACTTTAAGCCTGAAACCATTAAAAGTTTCTACCACGACTGGTACCGTCCCGATCTGCAGGCGGTTATAGCCGTTGGTGATTTTGATCCAAAGCGTGTTGAGGAACTCATCAAACAGAACTTTTCACAGCTGCAAAATCCGGCTGGTGAAAAACCGCGCGTAAAATATACTGTGCCACCTACTCCGGGGACAGCGGTTAAAATAGCTACGGATAAGGAATTTCCATACACCCTTGCCGAAATCGTGGTAAAACACCCCGGCAGCACCACCAAAACCACTACTGATTATATGCAGCAGATCAGGGAGCAACTGTTTAACCAGATGCTTAACGCGCGCCTGGGCGAACTGATGCAAAAAGCTACACCGCCATTTTTATATGGCCGGTCCAGCTATGGCGGCTTTTTGGGCGAACAGGATGCATTTACCTCCATAGCCGTGGCCCGGCCCGGTGAACTGGAAGGCGCCATTAAGGCCGTAGTGGCCGAAACGGAGCGTGCCCGTAAATTCGGCTTTACCCTTACCGAATTGGAACGCGCCAAACAGGATGCCCTGGTACAAATAGGAAATGCCTATAAGGAAAAAGATAAAACCCGCTCGGTTAATTTTGTACGCGAATACCAACAAAACTTTTTAACTGGCGAAGCTATCCCCGGTATTGACTATGAATACAATTTTTATGCGGGCAATATTGGTAAAATAACCCTTGCCGAAATGAATGCCCTTGCCGGTAAATTCATCAGCGACCAAAACAGGGTGGTGATTGTGGAAGCGCCTGATAAGGAAAAAGACAAACTACCTACTGAAAGTACCTTATTACAATGGATAAGCACCGCGGGTCAAAATGTAACTGCTTATGTTGATAATGTATCATCAGACCCACTATTAAGCAAATTACCGGAAGGCACCAAAGTAACCAATGAGGTTAAGGATGATTCTATTGCTACAACAACGCTCACATTGGGTAATGGTGTAAAAGTAATTTTAAAACCAACCGAATTCAGAAATGATCAGATATTGATAAATGGTTATGCCTTTGGCGGTACATCATTAGCCAATGATGATGATTTTACATCGGCAAATCTGGCCTCGGCCATCATTGGTAGCAGCGGTATAGCTCAATTTAACCAGGGACAACTTGATAAAAAACTAGCCGGTAAAAACGTAAGCATTTCACCATACATCAGTGAATTTACACAGGGTATAACCGGCAATACCTCTCCGGCCGATTTTGAAACAGCATTACAGCTTATTTACCTGTACTTTACGCAGCCGCGTAAGGATAAGGATATATGGCAATCGCAAATTGATCAAACCAGGTCATTGCTGGCTAATCGCGGTCTTGACCCGGTAAGTGTATTTCAGGATACCGTAGCTGCTGTTTTAAGCAATTATAATTTCCGCTCCATGGTTACCACACCGGCAAGGTTAAACGCAGCCACGCTTGATAAGGCTTTTGCTTTTTATAAGAGCAGATTTGCCGATGCCAGCGGCTTTATTTTTACCCTGGTAGGTAACTTTGACGTAACAACTGTAAAACCTTACCTGGAGCATTACCTGGGCGGCTTACCATCAACCAATGGCACCGAAACCTTTAAAAATCTCGCGATACAGCCACCTGCAGGATTAATTACCAAAACCGTTAACAAGGGCGTTGATGAAAAAAGCAGCGTTCAACTGGTTTTTAGTGGCGATTATGATTATAGCGAGGCCAACAACTTACAAATGGACGCGCTGGAAGAAGTGCTGAACATTAAACTGATTGAGCGCCTGCGCGAGCAGGAAAGCGGTGTTTATGCCCCCGGTGTAAGAGCTGGTTATCATAAACTCCCTGGCGGCAGGTATTCTATTACTGTGTATTTTGGATGTGCGCCTGCTAATGTAGACAAAATGATAAACTCCACCTTAGAAGAAATAGCCAAGATCAAACAAAGTGGAGCCCAGCCTACGGATATACAGAAGTTTGTAGCCAAAGAAGCCCGCTCAACCCAGGAACAACTGAAAGAAAATGTTTTCTGGGCCGGATATCTTGGCGCCACATCACAAAATAAGGAAAACCCCGATCAGATCCTGAAACATGTAAGCAGCCTTGACCAGGTAACTGTTCAAAGCACTAAGGATGCCGCCAACAAATACCTGAGCGGTAAAAACCTGATCAAACTGATACTAATGCCCGAGAAAAAATAAACTTTTTCACTATTGGGATATATAAAAAAGCCCCCGACGGATTTATCTGTCGGGTTTTTTTTTAATTTAATTGTTCTTAATTCCCTCCGGCGGGCGGATGCGGCAGGTTTTAAAACATCCTCTCCACGCGTCATTGCGAGGTACGAAGCAATCTCTACACGGGCAGGTCAAACTTGTAAGCTCTTCACTTAGCCATTTGCTCTGTAAAGCATAGAGATTGCTTCGTACCTCGCAATGACGTTTTAGGTAGTTTTCTGAAGAAAAATACCACAGGCCAACCTTTCCCCCTCAATGCATATTCAAATAAGCTGTGGCCGTATCATGGGGTTTATGTACCACTACACCCACACATTTATTACTGGCCGAATCTATCTCAAAAGAGATCCCCTTATTCAGATCAGTATAGATCTGTACTTTACCGTCCTTATTTTTATAACCATCCGTTGGTTTCAGGGTATAGTCTGTTTCAATTTCTTCTTTTAGCGCGCCCACACCAATACCCTCGGCCGTTTTAAATTCGGGCGAGGTAATCAGGATCTTTTGAATGCGACTGATGATCTCGTCCTTGTTTCCCATATTGCGGTGCGAAAAAATGCTGGTTTTATATCCGGATGCATTGTGCTTGGCATACCAAACCATTAATGAGCTACCCATAGCAGCATCTGAACTATCAGGTCGGCCCAAAAATGTACTAACATCTTCAATATTGCCATTCAAAAAGATACGCCCTATTCCTCTGCCCGGTGCAATAAGCCGGTCGATTGGCGCTGTTTTGGTCGCGCCGGTATCCGCGGTATGTGGTGTAGTATCGGCAGTATTTTGTTTTGGGGTTGATTGATTACAGGCACACAGGCTTGCACTCAGTAATAATAGTATAAAGCTATGTTTCATTCAGGTAATTTGTTCTTTAAAGGTAATGAAGCTATTACATAACAAATAACAGTATTACATTTATTTTGTTGTGTGTATGTTTACACTACAGGGGTTCGGAATAATAAATTTCTATAAAAAGCTTGTCATTTCCAGAGGTAGAAATCTTATACAACCTACAATATTCGCCTCGTATCTTTTATAAGATTTTTCGCTATCGCTCAAGAGATAGTTTCTCCTCGTACCTCGTTCGAAATGACAACTTTTTTATTTTTCCGAACACCTGTACTACACCTAACCAAATTAACATTAATTTGTTAACCAAAATAATGATCAGCAAGGGCCAACAGGTTATACAGCAATGGTACAAGCAAAAAAATTGGCAGCAGTTTCCGTTTCAGCAGGAAATGGAGGCTGCCTATCTTTCGGGTTATTCCGGCTTGCTCAACGCGCCTACAGGCAGTGGTAAAACCTTCGCCCTGTTCCTGCCTTTCCTGATAGATTTTATCGATAAACATCCGGATACCTATACTACGCAAAAAAACAACGGCCTGCTCATGCTGTGGATAACCCCGCTGCGCGCCCTCACCAACGATATCCGTAAGGCCATGCAGGAAGTTTGTGAAGAAATTGGCCTGCCCTGGCAAATAGGTACCCGCACGGGCGATACCCCGGCCGCCGAAAAACAGGCCCTCAAAAAAAGACTTCCCGAAGTACTGCTCACCACCCCCGAAAGCCTGCACCTCATGCTGGCCCAAAAAGAATATCCCAAAATGTTCAGTGGCCTGCAGGTGGTGGTTATTGACGAGTGGCATGAGCTTTTAGGCACCAAACGCGGCGTACAGGTGGAGCTGGGGCTATCCCGCCTCAAGGCCCTCGCTACAGTTGGCGGTTGGCAGTTTACAGTGGGCAGTGGAATGTTTGCAGAAGTCAGTTTGCAGTCAACAGAAAAACAACGAACAGAAAACTGCCCACTGCAAACTGAAAACTGCAAACTGAAAATCTGGGGCATCAGCGCTACTATAGGTAACCTGGAGCAGGCGGCAGAGGTGCTGCTGGGTAATACTTTTCCGCCGGAGCGGGTAAAAATGGTGCGGGCCAACCTGGAGAAAAAACTGGATATCCGGTCTATCATTCCTGACAATGTAGAGAATTATTCCTGGGCGGGGCATATCGGTTTAAAACTGCTGCCGGAGGTAATGGAGATTGTGGCCCGCAGTAAAACCACGCTCATATTCACCAATACCCGTTCACAGTCCGAAATCTGGTATCATGCCATTCTGGATAATTACCCGGAGTATGCCGGCATTATGGCCATGCACCACGGCTCATTGGATAATGAGTTGCGCAACTGGGTGGAGCAGGCCCTGCATGCCGAAGCGCTGAAACTGGTGGTATGTACCTCGAGCCTGGACCTCGGAGTTGATTTTAGGCCGGTTGATACCGTGGTGCAGGTGGGCAGCCCCAAAGGCGTTGCACGTTTTATGCAGCGTGCCGGTCGAAGCGGTCACCACCCCGGCGCGGTGTCAAGAGCATATTTTGTTCCTACCCACTCGCTCGAACTGCTGGAGGGTGCGGCCCTGAAAGATGCCATTAAACGGGGTATTTTTGAAAGCCGCGACCCTATGCTGCTTACCATGGATGTGCTGATCCAATACATGGTTACGCTGGCAGTATCAGACGGGTTCAGGGCCGAAGAACTGTTTAAAGAAGTAAAAAGCACCTACGCCTTTGCCGATATCACCCGCAATGAATTTGGCGAGCTGCTTGATTTTATTACCAGCGGCGGCAAAACCCTGGCACAATATGATGAGTTTTTAAAGGTAGAAATAGAGAATGGACTGTATAAAGTAAACAACCGCCGGGTAGCTATGCGTCATCGCCTCAGTATAGGTACCATCACCAGCGAGCTCAGCATCCGGGTAAAATGGCTGAGCGGCGGCAGTTTGGGCACTATCGAAGAATCGTTTATATCCCGTTTAAAACCGGGCAATACCTTTTGGTTCGCGGGTCGCAGCCTGGAGTTTATCCGCGTAAAGGAAATGACCGCCTATGTAAAAAAATCAAACTCCACCAAGGGCATTATCCCCAGCTGGAATGGCGGTCGCATGCCGCTGTCGTCCCAGCTGGCGGCCGTGTTTAGGGACAAGCTGGATGAGGTGGCTCATGGTATTGAAAAGGACGAAGAGGTGATCGCCCTAAAGCCCCTGTTTAACATGCAGCAGGAACTCTCGCACCTGCCGCAAAGCCATGAGTTTTTAATCGAATCGTTCAAATCGCGCGAGGGGCATCACCTGTTGTTTTATCCTTTTGAAGGGCGACTGGTGCATGAAGGTATGGCATCACTACTGGCGTTTCGCATCGCCAAAATAAAACCGGCCAGCTTCTCCATCGCCATGAACGACTATGGCTTTGAATTGCTTACCGACGAAGATATACCCATTGAACAGGTGCTGGAAGATGCTGGCTTTTTTTCGATAGATAACCTTTTGGACGATATTCAGCATAGCTTAAATGCCAACGAAATGGCCCGCCGCCGCTTCAGAGATATCGCCCACATCGGCGGACTGGTATTTACGGGCTATCCCGGGCAACCGGTAAAAAACAAGCACCTTCAGGCATCCACCTCACTCCTGTTCGACGTGTTTAACGAATACGAACCCAACAACCTGCTGGTACGGCAGGCTTATAACGAGGCCCTGGCGTTTCAGCTGGAAGAGTTCAGGTTGCGGGCCGCGCTACAACGTATAGCCACGCAAACCATTATTCTTAAATTTATAGATCGCCCCACCCCATTTGCCTTTCCCATTATGGTTGATAGCCTTGGCCGAGAAAAACTGACCACCGAAACCCTGGAAGAACGCATAGCCAAAATGGCCCGCAGCTACGGTGCCGAGGGATTTGATAAGGTTGATGACAACAAGAAAATCCGCAAGCCGGGGGTGACGAGGAAGAAAGGGTTCTAGCTAACTATTAAAAAACGCGTCATTGCGAGGCACGAAGCAATCTCTATGCTATACAGAGCAAATTGCTTAGTAAATCTAAATAATTTCGCTACCGCGAGATTAGTGTAGCGTATCTCGTGGTTATCACCGCTTCAGCTTTCAGCTTACATCAGCTGAAAGCTGAAGCCATGCTACGCCACGAGTTGGAAACTCGCGGCAGCGAAAACTTGTCATCCTGAGGAACGAAGGATCTATTCGCAAACATACATACCGCAGAATAGATCCTTCACTGCATTCAGGATGACAATTGGATATTAATTTTTTTACTCAGTCGTGTGCTTATTGCTTCCCCATCTGCACATCTGAAATCCGCACATCCACACATCTGAAATTTTCACATCTGCACATCTTATTACACATCTATTTTTACCTTTGCCATTATGGATACGATTACCTGGCATGATTTTGAGCAAGTAGAACTCCGGGTTGGCACCATTCTGGAAGCGACTGACTTTCCGGAGGCCCGCAAACCGGCAATTAAGGTTAGGGTTGATTTTGGCGAATTCGGCATCAAATGGTCGAGCGCCCAGATCACTAAACATTATACCAAAGAGGAATTACCCGGCAGGCAGATTGTTGGGGTTATCAATTTCCCTAAAAAACAGATCGGGAAATTCATGTCGGAGTTTTTGGTTACCGGTTTTGCCGATGAAAATGGCGACATCGTATTAGCCGCTGTTGATAAACCCGTGCCCAACGGCAGTAAACTTATTTAAATGAGATACATCAATTTTGAGGACGAGCCAGCTATTTCGCCCGACGAATTTTTTATGGGTGAAGCCCTAAAGGAAGCCTGCTACGCGCTTGAAGAAGACGAGATACCCATTGGCGCTATTGTGGTACATGGTGGCAAGATCATCGGCCGGGGGCATAACCTAACCGAACGGCTAACTGATGTATCGGCACATGCCGAAATGCAGGCCCTTACCGCCGCAGCCAACTCCATGGGCGGCAAATATTTGCCGGGTTGTACCCTATATGTAACGATGGAGCCCTGCGTTATGTGCGCCGGTGCATCGTACTGGTTCCAGGTAAGCCGGATAGTTTTTGGTGCCTATGATACCAAACTTGGTTTCGGCAGGCTTAATCAAAAAATAACCCATCCCAAAACCGTAATTACCGGCGGCATCCGCGAAACTGAATGCTCTGATCTGGTGAAGAACTTTTTTAAGGGAAAGCGGGGGAAGTGAAGTCTGAATCAGGATTTACAGAATTTGAGAAATAACAGAATGAATACTTAAGAAATTTCCTCACGCGTCATTGCGAGGCACGAAGCAATCTCTACGGAAGCTGGTCAGTCATTAAATATTGCTCTGTATAGCATAGAGATTGCTTCGTACCTCGCAATGACGCGGTTTTATTGTTAGTCATTTCCGCCGTTGTTGGTGTTGTCACCAACAACCTATTGTACCTTCAATATAAACATTGGCATAGGCACACAAGTACCAGTGAACCAATGAACAACTGAACCAATGAACTTATACAAAATCCTGACAAATTTTTTAGAACAAAAACGGCATTCATCTCTTATATTTGTTACATCACAACATTAAACTTTAAAATAAATATTATGGCTTTTACACTACCGGCGTTATCCTACGCTACCGATGCACTGGAACCGCATATTGATAAACTGACTATGGAAATTCACCATGGCAAACACCACCAGGCTTATGTTACCAACTTGAACAAAGCTCTTGAAGGTAAACCAGAAGCTGACAGCAATATTGATGATATCATCAAAAATATTTCAAAATTCCCACCAGCAGTACGCAACAATGGCGGTGGTCATTATAACCACTCTTTATTCTGGACATTACTTTCTCCAAGCGGAGGCGGCGAGCCAACCGGCGCTTTAGCTACTGCTATAACAAGCACATTCGGTTCATTTGCCGATTTTAAAACTAAAGTATCTGAAGCTGGTGCAACCCGTTTTGGATCTGGTTGGGCATGGTTAATTGTTACTGCCGATAAAAAACTGGCTATTACATCAACTCCAAACCAGGACAATCCATTAATGGATATTGCCGAAGTAAAAGGTACCCCAATTTTAGGTATTGATGTTTGGGAGCACGCTTACTACCTGAAATATCAAAACCGTCGTCCTGATTACTTAGCAGCAATCTGGAACGTGATCAACTGGAAACATGTTGCCGAGCTTTATACAAAAGCAACCGCTTAATTTTATTAAGCACCCATAAATTTAAAGCGGCAGGATTTAAACAATTCTGCCGCTTTTTTATTTAATTTTAATAATACAATTCACCCAACTTGTCATCCTGAGCGCAGCGAAGGATCTATTCGTCAATATGCATGGTGAAGATCAGATTCTTCACTACGTTCAGAATGACAATGGGAATTATTTGTTATTTACCATCATCCTATGAAAGCCATCGTTTTAGAAGCCGCCGATAAACCACTGGTTTATAAAGAAGTAGAAACCCCTACCTTTGCCCCCGGCGAGGTTTTGGTGCACATTAAAGCCGCAGCGCTCAACCGCCGCGACTATTGGATAACCGTAGGTAAATATGCCGGTATCAAATACCCTATCATATTAGGATCTGACGGCGCAGGAACTGTTGCCGAGGTTGGCAGCGACCAGGATAAACACTGGCTCAACAAAGAAGTGATCATCAACCCCAGCAATAACTATGGCAAAAGCGATGATTACCAGGGTGCTGATTTTAAAATACTGGGCCTCCCTGATGATGGCACTTTTGCCGAATACGTGAAAACCCGGATAGAATATCTGCACCCCAAACCAGCTCATTTAACCTGGGAGCAGGCCGCCGCCATACCGCTGGCCGGACTAACCGCCTACCGTGCACTGTTTACCAAAGCAAAAGCTAAAAAAGGTGATAGAGTGCTCATTTCAGGTGTTGGTGCGGGTACTGGTGCGTTTGCCTTGCAATGGGCCGTAGCCGCCGGGTGCCGGGTGTTTGTAACCTCGGGCAGCGGCGAAAAAATTGATCAGGCCAAGCATTTGGGTGCAGCAGCCGGCGTAAACTACAAAGCTCAGGACTGGGCCGAACAATTGAAACTGATGGCCAACGGCTTTGATATCATCATTGACAGTGCCCTGGGTCCGGGTTTTGCCAAGTTCCCCGATCTTTGTAATCCCGGCGGGCGCATTGTGGTATTCGGCGGTACGGCAGGTAACATCCCTCCGCTTGATGGCCGCAAAATATTCTGGAAACAATTGCAACTATTAGGCACCACCATGGGCACGCATGACGACTTTACAGAAATGCTGCAATTTGTAAACAAAAACAAGCTAATTCCGGTAATTGATGAGGTTTTTTGCTTAAAAGATGCTCAAAAAGCGATAGAAAAGATGGGAAAATCGACACAATTTGGCAAAATTGTGCTCCAAAACATGTAAAGCATAAATCACAAACAACTAAATATCAACCAGTTAAAAACAAGACATACACGTTAATGTACATTAATTGGAATGATTGCCCGGTAATCCCCTAATTTTGCTGACTCAATTAGGCA
Organism: Mucilaginibacter sp.; assembly: GCA_030445275.1. Taxonomy (GTDB): domain Bacteria; phylum Bacteroidota; class Bacteroidia; order Sphingobacteriales; family Sphingobacteriaceae; genus Mucilaginibacter. The sequence continues at coordinate 44,456 of JAUCSE010000004.1, read as the reverse complement.
TGACGGAGGACACATTAAAATTAAAAATTGAGCGGATAAAATGGGAGACACCGGATACCGCTACCTTTTATCTAAGTAACGTTTCGGGCAGCCCCATCCCATATAAGGCAGGGCAGTTTATTACCCTGATATTTAATCACCGCAACGAGGAAATCCGCAGATCATATTCTCTGGGGTCATCACCTGATGAGCCGCTTTTATCCATCACTGTAAAACGAATAACCAATGGCGAAATATCCCGTTTTATGCTTGCAAAAGAGCATCCTGGTGATATTTTAACCGCCCTTGCCCCCGCCGGAAGGTTTACCATAAAGGGTTTTGAGCAGGAAAAAGATATCCTGCTATTTGCTGGTGGCACAGGTATTACACCAATATTTTCGCAAATTAAGTATGTACTAAACCGCCCGGGCAAAAGCCGGCTTTCGCTTATTTACAGCAACCAGGATGAAAAAAGCATCCTGTTTAAGGAGGAACTGGATGTATTGGCTGCACAGCACCCCGACAGGTTTACCATCATTAACTTACTCAGCAGCAAGGCCAACCGCTTAAATAACGACCGCGTTGAAGCATTAGCCCGACAAATTATTCAGCACGATATGAGCAAAGCAGGGTTTTATCTCTGTGGCCCATTCCCCTATATGCGGATGATCAGGTTCGCCCTGGTATACATGGGTATTGCCCCCAAGCAGATCCGTCGGGAAAATTTTGTACTGGAAACGGTATCAGTTACCAGCACGGTCATCAATTTCCCGCCCCGAACCATCAGGATCAAGTTTAAAAACGAATTTCACAACCTGGCCGTTGGCGAAAATCAATCTATACTACAGGCAGCCCTGCAAAATAACGTAGCCCTGCCTTATAGTTGCCGCAATGGCATATGCTCCACCTGCACAGCCAAATGCGCCAGTGGCAAGGTAGAAATGGTTAAAAACGATGTACTTACAGATGCCGATATCGCCGAAGGCTGGATATTGACCTGCACCGGGCACCCTGTTAGTGATGATGTGGTAATATCCTTTGGTGAGTAGTAAACTATCAATTTGTCATCCTGGGGAACGAAGGATCTATTTATTGACTATCCATACTTCAGAATAGATGCTTCACTCCGTTCAGCATGACAAACCCGGTTGATATTATGCCAAATGCTGTTTATGTACCCGCCTGTGCACCACGTTTTTTACCTGTTTTGATTTTGACTTTTTGCGTTTACCCAGCCAAATAATAAAACCTGTTATGGGTAATGATGCGCAGATCAAACTGGCTAAAAAAGCGATGATCTTGGTGGTTAAACCACCAATTTGCCCCACATGCAGGTCATAATTCATCTCGTTCATCTTTAAACCCGCGCTCTTTTTTGATTGGGGTAAATATTTGAGCAGCTTACCTGTATATTTATCAAACTCATAGGCGTCGCTATTATAATAATGCAGGCTTTTGGCAAAGGCAGTAATACCAACGGTACTCGAATTTGACGCTTCATCCTCAATCATAAACATTTCGGCAGATGGCGAGCCAAGCTGCGCGGCCGTAAATGCTTTATCAATAACAGTTTTGTTATCAACCTTGCCTTTTAACAGCGAGTCAGACTTATGAACCACTTTTTCGACAGGATAGCTTTTGCCCAGGTTAGCTGTAGCATAAATCCCATCGCGCACCGATTCAAAAACCATTGATAGGCCCGTTAATGCCAATATAACGGCAATACTGGTTGCGTAAAATCCCAGTACATTGTGCAGATCATAGTTTACCCTGCGCCAGCGGCCATTCCATTTGATAGTAAAACTGCGTTTGCGATCGCTTTTCCGTTTTGGCCACCAAAGCACTATTCCAGTTATCATCAATACAATAAATATGATAACAGATATACCCACTACCAAACTACCAACCTTTGCAGGCAGCAACAGGTAAAGGTGTATATACTCAACAATAACAAAAAAGTTACGTGCAAGGTTTTCTGTATGGAGTATCTTCCCGGTGTAGGGGTTTAAGTAAACAAACAGCATCCCTTCCTTAGGGATAGCTGTAAATACCACGACAGGGCGATCGGCAGCATAATAAGACATAAAGCTGGCAGTTGCACCTGGCCTGCCTTTTAGCGCTTCGGCTTTAATAAGCGATGGTGCCATAAAAGGCTTACTTTGCACCTCAACGTGGCGGTAACTTAAAAAGGTATCCTGTATCTCGTCCTGAAAACAAAAAAGACATCCTGTAATACTCACAATAAACACCACTAGCCCGGATATAAATCCGAGCCAGCGATGACAGAACAATATGACTTTTTTAAAGTTCATACTAAAATTTATAAGCAAACGTAAGCGCGTAGTTTCTTAACTTCTGCGGGTTAACCGTGGTATAACCGATCCAGTATTTTTCGTTTGTAAGGTTATCCATTTTAAAACCTACCCTGTACTGGCTCACATCATAAAATGCCGACGCGTTTAACACGGTATATGCAGGTAACGAAAATACACCAAGCGTTTTACTATTTATAATTTTGTTATCACTAGCATAATTACCGCCAAAGCCAAAGCCAAGCCCCCTTACTACACCTTTTGATATCCGGTAGCTAGCCCAAAAGTTAGCTTGGTAAGGTGATCCTGCTGTGGTTGGGCGCAAACCATCTACGGTAGCATCACCGGTTTTCTCCAATTTTGAATTGTTGTATGCAAATCCAGCAACGATATTTAAGCCTCTTACTGGATTTGCTATTACCTCAGCTTCGATACCACGGCTATATTGAGTTCCGTCCTGAATATATGTATTAGGATTTGGACCTCCGTAAGGCCGGGCTTTATCCTTTACTTTAATATCATAATAACTTAGCGTACTGCTCAATTTGCCATCAAACAGATCGATTTTAACACCGCCTTCCAGTTGGTTAGCCTCTTCTGGTTTTAATGGTTTGTTATCTTCTGTTAAGCCGGTTACGTTTGTAAAACCGTTCTGATAGTTAGCAAATAAAGCCACATGATCCTTAACCGGCTGATAGATCAAACCAAACTTTGGTGAAAACGCAGTTTGTTTATAAGCTCCGGATGTGGTATTAGTTGTTGGATTGTAACTACCTTTATTATCAAAACGGTCAACACGTAATGCTGCCGAAGCTATTAACTGATCGGTGATATTAAACACATCAGAAACATATGCACTATAGGTATTGGTTTTGAAGATAGCAAGATATGGAGAAGTTGTTCCAGCCGCATAAACGGCATCCATGCTCATTTTATTAAAATTGGAGTAATCCTGATTTCCTAATACTGAAACCCTGTCAAATATCCCGCTATAAAAATACTGATTAGAGTTTTCCCTGAAGAAATCCAAACCACCAACAAACCTGTTCCTGAATTTACCGATCTTGAAATCGCCGTTAAAGTTTTGCTGTATCTCGATCATGTTATCTTTACTATTCTTGGTAGACTGATCCTCGCGGGAAATTGAATCCTTTGGAAGCAAATAAAAGTAAGGGCCAAATCCATTTGAAAAACTATTGGTTGAACTGATATTGGTACTTGTTGTCCATTGATCGGATATTTTATATTTCACCTGTCCGAAAAAATTGGTGCTTCTTGAGGTTTGTGTCAGGTCATCGCCATGATAGGATTGGTTATAATCCAATTTTAACTGATCGGCACTGGTATATCCTAAAGCTGCTACCGTTTGTCCGTAAGGCATAAAGAAGATCGATTTACCGATGTTTTTACCATAAGACAATTCTGCATCTGCTGATATCGTTAACCTATCATTAACCTTATAAAGCAAACTTGGGGCTATAGCCCAGGCACGGTTAAATATATTATTTTGAAAGCTGCCTTCGTTGTTAAACGCACTGTTTAACCTGAACAATACTTTCTTTTGCACATCCAATGGCGTATTTATATCAATGGCCACACGGTGAAAATCATAATTACCATCAGCAAAGGTTACTTCACCTCCAAACGAATCATAAGGTGTTTTGGTTACCCGGTTAATTAAACCTCCGTATGAGGTTAAGGTACTCCCAAATAAAGTTGCAGACGGGCCTTTGATCACTTCTATTCTGTCCAAATTAACAGCATCAATACCAGAGGTAATGTTACCCGCTATGCCATTCCGAAGCTTTGCTTGTACAATAAACCCACGTGAATTATAATAACTACCGCCATCGCCACCACGACCGGTTGCTTCCCACATTTTTTGTACCCCGGTTGCATTCCTCATAGCGTCATCAACCGAAAAAATCTGTTGTTCCTGTAATAACTGATTGGTTATGGTTGTATAAACCTGGGCATTCTCCAGGTTATTCAATGGCATCTTGGCCACATCCTGACTTTTGCTGCGTTTAAATTTGTTTACCTTACTACCATTAATACTTACTTCTTTTAAGTTATTATCAGCATTACTTACGGTAAAGTGGGGTAAGGTAATAGTTTGCCCTGCCACCACATCAACCGATGTTTCCTGGCTTTTACTGCCTACCTGCGATACCAACAAAGTATATGAACCTTGTGGTACTCTTAAGATAAAATCGCCATTTTCGTCAGTTACTGTACCGTATTTTGTACCTTTTAAGGTAACAGATACATTCTCGGCAGGCCCATCATTATGAATCTTAATATGACCTTTGATTGTTCCTTTTGATTGTTGCGCTATGGCGAAAACTGAATTGAAGATCAGTGCGACTGTTAATAGAGAGAGAGTAAATAGTTTGTGAAAATTAAGTAAGGGTTGTTGCATTTTATTTAGACTAATTATAAATAATTGCCAAAAATAAGACACGCGGCCTTACAATCCAAATTATTTAGAATAATTACTAATAATAAAATCTTAGCTAAACCCTTTTAAAACTCATTAAACATCCATTACCTCTTTCTTCTTTTTACTTTTCATTCGTTTGGGTACAAAGTCCAGTATCTCATTTTTAAGAGCCTCAATCATGCGACGTTTTAAAAAGTTGCGCTGAATAACAATACTTACCTCGCGGGCAGGCTCTGGCGATTTAAAGTAGCGTACCCTGTCCAATTGTTTATCGTTCAGATCGGCCAGGGCCAATTCAGGTAATATAGTGGCACCATTATTTTGGTCAACCATCCGTTTTAAAGTTTCAACACTGCCTGTATTATATTCAAAATGCTGAAACCCTTTGGTTGATTTACGGCGCTGGCAAATGTTTAAAACTTGTTCGCGCATGCAATGGCCCTCATTTAATATCCATATCTCCTCCATATCAATATCCTCAGGGTTGATACTTTTCTTTTTTGAAAGTTTACTGTTTTTAGATACGTAGGCTACAAAGTTTTCATAAAAAACGGGAATCTCGGTTAAGGTGCTTTCATGTAAAGGGGTCGACATGATACCACAATCAATCTTCCCTAATTTTAACTGCTGTACAATTTCTTCTGTAGTTTGCTCCCAAACTATCAGTTTAACCTGCGGATACTTTTCAATAAAGCCATGTATTATTTTAGGCAATATATAAGGGGATACAGTAGGGATAATACCCACCCTTAATTCGCCGGATAATTCCCGTTGTCGGTCAGTAATAATTTCCTTTATTTTTTCACTTTCCGACAGCATAATACGTGCTTGTGTAATGATCTCAATACCGATTTCGGTAGGAACTACGGGTTGTTTGCTGCGGTCAAACAGCTTTACACCAAGCGTATCTTCCAGCTTTTGCACCTGCATGCTTAGCGTAGGCTGTGTAACAAAGCATTTTTCGGCTGCTAATACAAAACTCCGGTAGGTATCAACAGCTACAATGTATTCAAGTTGCGTAATGGTCATATAGATAAATTCTATTCAAATATAACAATTATTGATTTTTTCTATTGAAATATTATACTGATTTTTGAATTAGCAAACCCAATTACTATGGAAACTAATAAAAGAAAACTAACTACAGCCTCTGGCAAACCATATGCGGAACATGAAAATTCACAGACCGCCGGGCCAAGAGGACCGATCCTGTTACAGGACTTTATTCTCCATGAAAAAATGGCTCACTTTAACCGCGAGCGTATCCCTGAGCGTGTTGTACATGCAAAAGGATCAGGCGCTTATGGCAAATTGACCATTACTCATGACATTTCAAAATATACCAGGGCTAAAATATTTAACACCATAGGTAAGGAAACCAAATTATTTTTACGTTTTTCAACTGTAGGTGGCGAAAAAGGATCAGCCGATACTGAACGCGACCCAAGAGGTTTTGCTATAAAATTTTACACCGAAGATGGCAACTGGGATTTGGTTGGAAATAACACACCGGTGTTTTTTATAAAAGACCCAAAGAAGTTCAGTGATTTTATCCACACGCAAAAACGCGATCCTTATACCAACAGCAAAAGCGCTACCATGATGTGGGATTTCTGGTCGTTAAACCCTGAGAGTTTACACCAGGTAACTATTTTGATGAGCGACAGGGGAACACCCTACGGTTATCGCCATATGGATGGATTTGGAAGCCATACTTTTTCCTTCATCAATGCACAAAACGAAAGATTTTGGGTAAAGTTTCATTTTAAAACCCAGCAGGGCATTAAAAACTTTACCGATGCCGAAGCTGGTGAAATGCGCGGTAAAGCACCAGACTTTGCACAACATGATCTATTAACGGCAATTGACAACGGCGACTTCCCAAAATGGGATTTAAAAATCCAGGTAATGCCGGAAGAAGATGCCAAAACATATCACATTAATCCGTTTGACCTTACTAAAGTATGGCCACATGCAGATTATCCGCTGATTGATGTGGGCACCATGGAACTTAATGAAAATCCAGACAATTACTTTGCCCATGTGGAGCAAGCTGCCTTTGCACCGGCTCACGTTGTTGATGGTGTTGGCTATTCGCCTGATAAAATGTTACAGGGACGTATTTTGTCGTATCCTGATGCACACCGGTACCGTTTAGGTGGCAATTATGAGCAGATACCTGTAAACAAATGTCCGTACCTGGTAAGCAATTACGAAAGAGATGGCCAAATGCGCGTAGATGGTAATCATGGTTCAGGTCCTAATTACTTCCCTAACAGTTTTGATAACATTGAAGAAGATCAAAGCTATAAGGAACCGGCCTGGGACTTTGGCAATTCTGTTGCGGATTGGTATGACCGCAATGCAGAAGGCGAAAACGATCATTACAGCCAACCGGGTAATTTATACCGCTTAATGGATGCACAGGCAAAACAAGATCTGATCAACAATATCGTAAACTCTATGAGTGGTATTGATGGCCCTAAAAAAGATCAAATTGTAAACCGCCAGTTGTGCCACTGGTTCAGGGCCGATATTAATTTAGGTATGGCCATTGCCAAAGGTCTGGAGCTTGACCTGACCGAAACCATGAAGCAAATGCCGGCTTCTGTTTAAAAAGCGTTAAGCCTTAAGTTAAAAGCCCTAAGTCTGTAATAGTATTAAAAAACACTACAGGCTTAGGACTTTTTCTTTACTTAAGACTTTTGGCTTAAAACCTATTCCACCGTAACAGACTTGGCCAGGTTACGTGGTTGATCAACGTTACAACCTCGCATTACGGCTATATGATAGGCCAATAATTGCAATGGTATGGTTGCTAACAACGGTACAAAAGCCTCGTTGGTTTGAGGTATCTCAATTACATAATCGGCCATGTTTTTCACTTCCGTATCCCCTTCGGTAACAATGGCTATTACATGACCTTTACGTGCCTTTACTTCCTGTATATTACTGATCACTTTTTCGTATGATGAATGTTGAGTTGCAATAAACACCACTGGCATATCATCATCAATTAAGGCGATAGGGCCGTGTTTCATTTCGGCAGCAGGATAACCTTCTGCATGTATATAAGATATTTCTTTAAGCTTTAAAGCGCCCTCTAATGCTACCGGAAACGAGCTTCCCCGGCCCAGGAACAGGCAATTGGTTGAATCCTTAAACTTTGCAGCAATCATTTTAACATGATCGTTTGATTTTAAGGCCCGCTCAACCAATTGAGGGATTTCATTAAGCTCAGTTAAATACTCCACCAATTTGCTTTGTGTTATAGTACCTCGCTGTTGAGCTATATAAAAAGCAATAAGTGTGAGCACACTAACCTGGGCAGTAAATGCCTTTGTTGATGCTACGCCAATTTCGGGACCTGCATGAGTATAAACCCCTGCGTGCGTAGTTCGTGGTATGGATGCTCCCACTACATTACAAATACCAAAAATGGTAGCGCCTTTTTCCTTAGCCAATTCAATGGCAGCCATGGTATCCGCAGTTTCGCCAGATTGTGATATGGCTATCACCAGATCTTTCTCTGTAATGATCGGATTACGGTACCTGAACTCAGATGCATACTCTACCTCAACAGGTACACGAGCATACTCTTCAATCAAATACTCGCCAACCAAACCTGCATGCCATGATGTACCACAGGCAATGATGATAATGCGGTCGACATTTTTTAATTTCTCGGTGTATTCCTTTATGCCACCTAACTGTACCTTACCCTGCTGAGGGTAAATACGGCCACGCAGGCAATCACGTATGGAGCGGGGCTGCTCATATATCTCCTTGAGCATAAAGTGGTCATAACCGCCTTTTTCCAGCATCTCCAGTTTCAGATCAAGCTCTTGTATATATGGGGTTTGAACCGAGTTATCAATATTTTTGATCAGCAGATTCTCCCTGTTAATGTAAGCTATTTCATTATCATTTAAATAGATCACATTTTTGGTATACTCAACAATAGGGGTAGCATCTGATGCTATAAAATACTCACCTTTACCTACTCCTATTACCATAGGGCTACCTTTACGAGCCGCTATTAACAGATCTGGCTCATCTGCACTCATGATTACAATGGCATAAGCGCCAATTACTTTATTTAAGGCTACCCTAACAGCATCCCGCAAATCCAAACCACCCTGCAGCTGTATATCCTCAATCAGGTGAATTAAAACCTCTGTATCAGTATCACTTTTAAAAACATGACCTTTGGCCAGCAAAGCTTCCTTAATAGTACCATAATTTTCGATGATACCATTATGGATGATAGTTAGTTTACGGTTACCAGAGGAGTGTGGATGTGAATTCCTGTCGCTCGGTTCTCCGTGGGTTGCCCACCGGGTATGCCCCATACCTATTGTTCCTTGCAGGTCAATATCCTTCACAAACTTTTCAAGATCGTCAACCTTACCGGCTTTTTTATAAACCTTTAACTCTTTATCTAACAAAGCAACACCGGCGCTGTCATAGCCCCGATACTCTAAACGATGAAGTCCTTTTATAACTATTGGATAAGCATCCCGGTAACCAATATAACCTACAATTCCGCACATAATAAAATTTATAAGATGTAAATGGAGCAAAAATAATTAGCTATATAACATAAATCATAGCGAATTATTTCGATTTTTTGAGAAAAGAGGAGAGTTTTTATCCACTTCAAAACAAATTTTAAGAAGTGCATTTGGCTTAAATAAAAAATCCCCTTATCGGGGATTCTTTTTATCTAATTGAAGATTCTTTTTACTTACGGATCTTGGTATAAATGATATTTAACTTAATATGATTTGCCTTGTTTGATGTCGTATTATCACTCCCAACCAATATACTCCGGGCAGCCGTTTGTATGCTTGGACTAATGCTGGTGGCGCTGATACTGCCCGAAGTTGTAAGTTCTGTTGTATCAATCGGTGCAATATAGGTGCCGTAATCAACCGTTTTTTTACGTATCAGATCCTGAATATAGGCTGTTACTATAAAATGATATTCCTTTTGGGTTTTGTATTGTCCGTACCATCCGCCAAATACACCGGTAGTCGCATTACGTGAATCACCCGGCGAACCATCCTGAATATAGGTACGTTGTTTTGCTATATCCAGCTGGTACATCGTTAACTTGGGTAACGGAGCAAATGGTATACCTGAATTTACCACCGGTACTATTACCAACTCGGCACGGTTTAATACAATAGAGTCAGGGTTGTACTTACTCAATCCCGGGAAACTCAATTTAGCCCTTGTACCGCCAAGTCCCTGCAAATAAATAGCATTTTGCGATGTTGACTGATTAGCCAAAGCAGCAGTAATAGTTGCTGAATGAACACGTGTTATATCGGCACTGTGTGATGTAAATGTTAATGAAGCAACTGCTGTGTCAATTGTTGAACCATTCACTGCTTTATAAAACACATCAATACGTGATGAATCAAGTGCTAGCTGCATAATACCACCCACACTGGAAGCCTGTGCTTTCTGCAATTTAATATATAGCCCTTTAACTGCATTTTGAAAAAGCAGTACTGAGTTTAGTTGTGAACCATTGGCGTTGAACAGATTATCATAGATAAATTTCTGGCTGAATGGAATACGCACTTGTGGCCCGGCTTTTTGTATCGTATCAACCTGACCCACCCTGATATTGGCAATAGTTACACTATCATGCGTACGGGCTGTAAATGTTTTTGTGCCTAATACGGTGGTATTGGCCAACCAATGTTTGGTACTGTAGTAGGTTTGGCTCTGTACTTTTTCCTGCATCTGGTAAACATTTGCTATATAACGGGTATTAAGCGAATCACCATAAAAACCATTGGCATAACGCAACACCAATACAGCAGAGTCAATGGTTAATGTACCGGCAGGTACTGTATAAGCAGCATTACCCGGTAATGTGATGGCAACGGCCACATTTGATGTGGTATTTCCAAATACAGGATCATCAAAGTTACCAAGAGGAGTTTTTGCAAGAGCAGAAGTTACAAGTATAGTCGAGTCTTCGGGCACTGTATTGATCACAATGTTTGAGTCAACAATTAACGCCCCGTTGATCTGGTTTGTAGAATCAATACCCAGGCCAATCCCATCCTGCCTTTTACAGCTATTCAAAATAAAAAGACTTATTAACAGCGTCAATAAGTCTAATCTGAAAAATTTCATATATAATATTAAAGATTATGCAACATGTACCAATTCGTCGTTGGTAATTTCGTCGTAAAAATTGTAATAATTTTCGAAATCTGCGGTAGAATCAAATTCTAAAACCGATTTATTGCTGTTTTTAACATTATTTAACACATCTGCATCTATATTCTCGCTGCCCAAAACGATTCCATCCGCATATTGAATGGCACCAGCATATAATGCAGAGTTGGTACCTTCTTTATAAGCCTCAATATGCTGTTCTGTCATGTTACTCATAACAGCTTTACGTGCAAAATCATCATTCATTTTCTCTTTAAAATCATTTTCGTAGATAGAATAGATGATTTTTGAGTTTTTAAATGTTGGATCGTCTTTGTAAGTAGTTTTTAAATAAGCTGGTACTAATGCACTCAGCCAACCATGGCAGTGAATAATATCAGGAGCCCATCCTAATTTTTTTACTGTTTCCAATGCACCTTTGCAAAAGAAAATCATCCGTTCATCATTGTCGGCATAAAACTTACCGTCTTTATCTCCAAACACATGTTTACGCTGAAAATATTCTTCATTATCTAAAAAATACACCTGCATACGCGCCGCCGGGATAGATGCTACTTTAATGATCAGCGGGTTATCATTATCATTGATAATAATATTCATACCCGACAAACGGATCACTTCATGAAGTCTGTTCCTACGCTCATTGATATTGCCAAAACGCGGCATAAGGATACGGATTTCGTAACCTTTCTCCTGCATAGCCTGCGGAAGTTGGCGTGTTATTTCAGCAATTTTTGTGAGTTCGAGAAAGGGAGACATTTCATGAGTTATAAACAGAAGCTTAGATTTACCCATCACTTAATCAGTATTAAATATGTAAAGAAGTCAAAAAATTTGAGTCTGCAAATATAAGCATTATTATATGAACTGTCAACGAATTATGCAAGTAACTTTTGGTATTTTTTGGGCAAATGCACACCTTTACCGAAATTTGTAACCACGGTTACACAGAAACCATGATGAGCAACAGCTCATATAAAACATAAATTAAAGGCCCATAACTAGTGTCATTGCCATTAAAAGGCAAATTATTTTAATGAAAATATTTACCACCAAAAAAGAAATAGCGCAGTATTTTGCCCATAGGGATGGAAAAATAGTGGGCTTTGTACCAACACTGGGTGCCTTGCACCAGGGGCATATATCACTAATTAAACAGGCACAGCAAAACAGTACCGAGGTGATATGCAGCATTTTTGTAAACCCTACACAGTTTACAGATCCTAAAGATCTTGAAAAATACCCCAGACCAATTGCTGCAGATATCAGCATGCTTGAACAGATTGGCTGCGATGTATTATTTAATCCGCCGGTTAGTGAAATATATGATGATAATGAAAAATGGCATTTAGATATTGGCGATCTGGAACATCTGCTCGAAGGCAAGTTCAGGCCGGGACATTACCAGGGGGTTACCCAGGTGGTTTATAAGCTGTTTAGTATTGTAAAACCAGATGTTGCCTTTTTCGGGCAGAAGGATTACCAGCAGGTTTTAGTGATTAGTAAAATGGTTGAATTACTGAATATACCGGTAAAACTGGTTATGTGCCCCACTCAGCGCGAAAGTGATGGGTTAGCCATGAGTTCAAGAAATATTCATTTAACGGCCGACGACAGGCAGCATGCGCTTATCTTATCTAAAACATTAAGCTGGGTTAAAAATAATTTTGATGCAAGCAACATAGCGGCAATAAAACACCAGGCCGAATTAATGATAGCAAACGAACCCGGAATTGAACTGGAATACTTTGAAATTGTTGATGGCCAATCGCTGCACACTGCAAACGCCAACACCAAAAACATTGTTGCACTTGTTGCAGCCCGCGCAGGCAAAACAAGACTGATAGACAATATGTTGATTGGGTTACCCATAGTCTAAATAAACTATAGTCCATAGATGGCATTATGAGCGTTAAATTGCTAACATAGTCATTTTACAAATCTATGGACTATCAGCCATCGTCTATGGACTAATTTATTTATAACTTTGCACCATGATTATTGAAATATTAAAGTCCAAGCTTCACCGGGTTAAGGTAACACAAGCCGAATTGAATTACGTGGGCAGTATTACAATTGATGAAGATTTGATTGAGGCGGCTAATATTATCCCCAACGAGAAAGTTCAGATTGTAAATAATAATAACGGCGCACGCTTTGAAACCTATGTAATAAAAGGCGAGCGTGGCAGCGGAACAATATGCCTTAACGGTGCAACTGCCCGGCTGGCCCAGGTAGGCGATATTGTGATCATCATGTCATACGCTTACATGGAAGCTGAAGAGGCCCGTGCTTATGAGCCCATATTAATATTTCCTGATGCTGACAATAAACTAATCAAATAAAGGCTGTTACTTTTTAGCTAATTCCCCCAAAACTCTTCTTTTAATAGTCACCTGCTGCAAAAACTGCAAGGCCGGATAGCTATACCTACACTTATTTTTCCTAAGATTTAATACGCTAAGTATTATAAAACTTCAGTTATACATATTATTTTCGATCAAATTAATGTATACCTGACATTAATAAATTAAAAATCAATACATTTACGTACGCAGCCATTACAACCCTATTGTTTTGGCCGCACCAATCTGACGGCTAATTTGCCACAACGCAGGGCAATAAGTGCAGATTATACCAATTTGAACCAATAACTTAAACCATATACCTATGAAACGATTTTGTTTTATGAACCCTGTTGTGCGCTGGAATTGGAGAAGACTAACCACAATCCTATCAGTGATCCTGCTGTTCTTTAGTACCCAGGCAACATTCGCCCAAACAACCTGGACCGAAGCTGAATCAGGCAGCGTTTCAAATGGCGCCGCTGTACAAACAAATAGCAGCAGCTCGGGAGGGCAGCAGGTGGGTAATCTTGGCGGCCCGTCAAACGGAACGGTTAGCATCCCCGTTAATGTTACTACTGCTGGCCAATATACCTTATCGGTCAATTACCTATCTGCCGATCCCCGTAACTTGTATATAACCGTAAACAATGATGCGGCAGTAGTGGTAGCTTGCAATTCGGGCAGCTGGAGTACAGTGGCAACCACCACATTAGTAGTTAACTTACAAGCCGGTACAAATACCATCAAACTAAATAACAACGCTTTACAATATGCCCCTAATGTTGACAGAATAGGTGTTACCCCCATATTTTATGAAGCCGAAGCCGGAACTTTAGCAGGCGGAGCTAACATACAATCATGTCCATCTTGTTCAGGAACATCAATGGTTGGCAACCTGGGCACAGGATCGGTAACCAATACGGTAAATGTAAGTACTGCCGGCACCTATATCCTTACTGTTTACTATGCAACCCAGGATCCCCGCTCGTTTTTTGTATCAGTAAATAATGCTACCGCAACAGAGCTGGCATGCGTACCTTCGGGCGGATGGAGCACCGTAGCAACAGCCTCCCTAACTGTAATGCTAAACGCAGGTAATAATACCATTACGTTAAACAATCCGGGCTGGTATGCCCCCAATGCCGATAAACTAAGCTTATCTACGGTACCGGTCACCACTAAAAATATAAACTTTGCACCCAACAGTCGCATTGAATATGACCTAACCACCGGTAAATACAATGTTTACTTTAATGGCACCAAAGTTATTACCAACGCTTATGCTACCGCACAATCAAATACTTTGTATTCAAGCCTTAATTACACAACCCGTACCTACAGTTCTTCGCCCGTTTCTGATGGATTAGGTTCGGGGACTAAACATATTATTTCCTTATCAGGTAACGGCCTGATCCCCATGCAGCAGGTGTTCTATGTATATAATAACAGGAGCTATTTTTATACCGAAATTTCATTGAATGGTACCGGTGCCAACAGTTATGGCATGAGCCCGCTGATATCAAACAATGTTGTTTTGCCCGTAAGTGGCGATAACCGGGTGCTAAATGTACCCTTTGATAATGATACCTTCATTTCTTACAATGCTGCATCTTTAAGCAATTCTGTAAATACAAACAGTTCAGAAGTAACCGCTATATATGACAATACCAGCCGCAATGGCCTGGTATTGGGTTCCATTGAACACAGCGACTGGAAAACCGGCGTACAAATGATAGGTTCAGGTGGAAATACGCTGTCGCAGCTAACGCTTTTAGGGGGCTTTACACAGGAAAGCATTACCCGCGATAAAAGAGGTCATGGCTGGGTAGGTGTAGGCGCTACAACCTGCAAATCGCCCAAAATGATGGTCGGTTTTTTTAGCGACTGGCGCGACGGAATGGAAGAATACGGAAAATCAAACCGTATAGCCGAACCTCCCTATATTTTTAACTGGACACAACCCACCCCTTTCGGCTGGAACAGCTGGGGATCTATCCAAAGCAATTTGAATTTAACCAATGCCAAAGGTGTGGTTGATTTCTTCGCCAATAACTTACAGGGATTTCGGAACGGTAATACCGCCTATATTGATCTTGACTCCTACTGGGATAACCTGAATGACACTGAATTAAAGCAGTTTGCCGACTACTGTAAGAGCAAAGGATTAAAGCCGGGCGTTTACTGGGCGCCATTTGTTGATTGGGGCAAAACAAGCCGTACTGTTGAAGGAAGCACCTATAACTATACCGATATATGGGCAAAGGAAAACGGTGCCTATCATGATCTTGATGGCACCCGTGCTTTAGATCCTACACATCCGGGCACAAAACAAAGGATTGCCTATATGATCGGTCGTTTTAAAACAGCGGGATTCCAAATGATCAAGATAGATTTCCTTGGACATGCAGCCATTGAAGCCGACAGTTATTATGATGGCAATGTACATACTGGTATGCAAGCCTACAAACAGGGAATGGAATATCTGATAGATCAGCTTGCCGGGCAAATGCTGGTGTATGCCGCTATTTCACCCAATTTGGCCACAGCCCGTTATGCGCACATGCGCAGAATAGCATGTGATGCCTATTCTTCCATCAACGATACTCAATATACACTCAATAGCACCAATTATGGTTGGTGGCAAACCTACATGTATAACTATATTGATGCCGATCATGAGGTTTTATCAACGGCTACATTGGGTACAAATCATGCAAGGGTTGCTTCGGGTATGATTACCGGTACCGTAATTACCGGCGATAACTACTCCACAACAGGGCAATGGACAGGTGTAGCTCAAAGTCTTTTCCAAAACCAGGATGTGCTTGACATTGCCCGTAATGGGGTTGCTTTCAGACCTGTAGAGGCGAATACAGGTACAGGAACAAGTGAGTTGTTTTCGCGTAAAGTTGGCAATTATTTATACCTGGCCGTATTTAACTATGGCACCAGCAGT
Source organism: Mucilaginibacter sp. (assembly GCA_030445275.1). Classification (GTDB taxonomy): domain Bacteria; phylum Bacteroidota; class Bacteroidia; order Sphingobacteriales; family Sphingobacteriaceae; genus Mucilaginibacter. The sequence continues at coordinate 28,217 of JAUCSE010000004.1, read as the reverse complement.
AAATCATACTCGGTAAGTTACAGCCGTATAGGTTTACCTAATGGCACCTATACCATGAAGGAGTTATTTTCAGGAACCACAACAAGTATCAATAGCTCAATAGGTTTTACGCTGGGTGCCTCCGATGCTGCTCTTTACCGTATTACAGTAGGCACCAGTACCTTAGCCGATGTAAAGGATAACAGAGTTTTACCAAGGGATACCACATTATCACCAAAACTAATCTATTATCCCAATCCGGTAACAGCTACATTAAACATGATTAACTCCATCAACATATCTGGTGTACAGCTTACAGAGTTTGGTACCGGGCGTACAGTTAAAAGGTTTACAGATATTAACAGCAAACATTATGAATTGAATGTTAGTGGTTTGCCAACAGGATATTACATACTAAACGTAACCGACGATAAAGGCAAAACAAAAGGATACAAGGTTTACAAATACTAAATAAACATACTGGGAACGTGCTTATTGGTACGTTCCCTTAAAAAATGTAACCGGTATAATCCAATGGAATTAATTACGCGAAGCGCCAAGGCCAAGCGTTAGTTTTAAGCTGACATCAACATTAGCGCTCTTGCGCAGCAAGTAAACCATTCTGATACGCACGCTTGGCTGCCTGACAAGATCATCCAAAAAGTGTGAATTATCAATGTCAAGCACAATGCTGTTACCAACATTTGGCGTAACGTCTTTACGTACAGCAACCAGCACCTCATCCCCCCCATCTGCTTTGCCCATATAAACTCTTACTGAAACGATATTACCAATGTTATAATCTGAGGGGTCTTTTGATTCCAGTTTGGCTGATACAATACGCACTTCGCTTATCTTGCCCGCGTTGTTACCGTCTTTAGTAAAATCCTGATCAAAGCTATTAGCTGTACTTAATGCCGTTTGCGCCTCACCTACCTTTGCCGATGCCGGAATGGCCATATTGGCTGTATATGGAAAAGTTCCTTTCACAATACTTTGCATCATGGCACAACTGCCTAAAAACAAAGCCATCGTTGTCAACATGAATATAGGTTTCTTCATCATATTAATTAGGGTAGTTATCCTTACACTACAAGTGTAAATTATATAATAAAGCTTAGTAATTTATTTAAAGTTAATTTTCTTTGAATTTTCAATGGCCCATGCGAGGCCTAAAACTGGTTTATATTAACAATAGTTAAAAATACATTTTTTTGTATTTAAAATAGCATTTTAGCCAATGTAATACAGGGGAATATGATGTTAAAACAGTTTTCTGAAATTTTATGAAAAAATAGGTAAAAAAGTTTAACAAAACTCTATCTTTGCACCCCGACACTGAGGTCGGGATTTCTCGCCTTCAGTGCATAGGAAAAATCGTTTACGGGCCTTTAAAAGCCTTTAACTTTTGACTTAGAACTTTTGACTTAAAAAAAGCCCTATGCCCAAAGATAATTCCATCAAATCCGTTCTGATTATTGGTTCAGGTCCCATTATTATTGGCCAGGCCTGCGAATTTGATTACGCCGGCTCACAAGCAGCCCTTTCCCTCAAAGAAGAAGGTATTACCGTTTCCATCATCAACAGCAATCCGGCTACTATCATGACGGACAAGGTTATTGGCGATCACGTGTACCTGCTGCCACTTACCTGTGAAAGTATTGAACAAATACTTATCGAACAAAAAATTGACGCTGTATTGCCTACTATGGGTGGCCAAACCGCGCTTAATCTTTGTATTGAGGCTGCAGAACAAGGGCTATGGGAAAAATACGGTGTAAAAATTGTAGGTGTTGATATAGCCGCGATTGAAAAAACCGAGAATCGCGAAGCTTTCCGCCAGTTGATGGTTGATATTGGTGTTGGCGTGGCCAACTCAAAAATTGCCAACTCATTTCTGGAAGGTAAAGAAGCCGCGCAGGATATTGGCTTTCCCCTCGTTATTCGCCCAAGTTATACACTGGGTGGTAAAGGAGCAGGCTTTGTACATAAAAAAGAAGAATTTGATGCCGCTTTAAGTCGCGGTCTACAAGCATCCCCAACACATGAGGTTTTAGTTGAGCAGGCTGTATTAGGCTGGAAAGAATATGAGCTGGAACTACTTCGTGATAGTAATGATAACGTAATTATCATCTGCTCCATTGAAAACTTTGACCCCATGGGTATCCATACCGGCGACTCGATCACCGTGGCACCTGCCATGACCCTGAGCGACCGCTGCTACCAGGATATGCGTAACCAGGCCATCCGTATGATGCGCGCCATAGGTAACTTTGCCGGCGGGTGCAATGTACAATTCTCGGTTAACCCGGCCGATGAAGCTATCATCGCTATTGAAATTAACCCGCGCGTTTCGCGCTCATCAGCACTGGCATCAAAAGCAACAGGTTACCCTATCGCTAAAATTGCTGCCAAGCTGGCCATAGGTTATAACCTTGACGAAATTGAAAATCAAATCACCAAAACAACTTCGGCTTACTTTGAGCCTACGCTTGATTATGTGATCGTTAAAATACCTCGCTGGAACTTTGACAAATTTAAAGGTGCCAACCGCGAGCTGGGCCTGCAAATGAAATCAGTAGGCGAAGTGATGGGCATTGGCCGCAGCTTTATTGAAGCGCTGCAAAAAGCCTGTCAGAGTTTGGAGATAGGCCGTGCAGGTTTAGGTGCCGATGGTCGCCAGAGCCGCAATTTGGACGAAATTATGCACAGCCTGGAGCATCCAAGCTGGGACAGATTGTTCCACGTGTATGACGCGTTGAGTTTGGGTGTTCCGATTGAATCGGTACGTAAAGTAACTAAGATCGATCGCTGGTTCCTGAACCAGATTATGGATGTAGTGAACCTGGAAAATGAGTTGCGCCGTTACTCATTAACCAACATCCCTGAAGATTTCTTCTTTACCCTGAAACAAAAAGGTTTCTCCGATACCCAGATAGCTTACATACTGGGTAACGTGACCGAAGAGGATGTTTACCAACGCAGAAAAGCCTTAGGCATTAACCGCGTTTACAAAATGGTTGATACCTGCGCTGCCGAGTTTCCTGCTAAAACACCTTACTACTATTCCACTTACGAGGGCGAAAACGAATCGATATCGTCTGATAAAAAGAAAATAATTGTATTAGGATCGGGCCCTAACCGTATTGGTCAGGGCATTGAGTTTGATTACAGCTGTGTACACGGGCTATTAGCCGCCAAAGAAGCCGGCTTTGAGGCCATTATGGTAAACTGTAATCCTGAAACTGTATCAACCGACTTTAACATGGCCGACAAGCTATATTTTGAGCCGGTATACTGGGAGCACGTTCGCGAGATCATTGAGCTGGAAAAACCTTACGGGGTGATCGTTCAGCTTGGTGGTCAAACCGCTCTAAAAATGGCCGAGAAAATGCACGAGCATGGCATTAAGATCATCGGTACATCATTCAATGATATGGATATTGCCGAAGACCGTGGCCGTTTCTCAGACCTGTTGAAAGACCTTGAAATCCCGTACCCTAAATATGGTGTTGCCGAAAGTGCCGAAGAAGCTCTTGAAGTTGCTCACCATGTTGGTTATCCGGTATTGGTGCGCCCAAGCTACGTATTAGGTGGCCAGGGCATGAGTATCGTTATTAATGACGAGGATCTTGAAAAAGCGGTAGTTAGCTTATTAAAAAATCTTCCAGGCAATCGTGTACTGATAGATCACTTCCTTGATCGTGCAGCAGAGACCGAATCTGACTCGATCAGCGATGGTGATGATGTGCATATTGTTGGTTTAATGGAGCACATTGAGCCTGCAGGAATCCACTCAGGCGATTCATTTGCGGTATTGCCCCCATTTGATCTGTCAGACAACGTGATCAACCAGATGGAAGAATATACGGTTAAAATAGCCAAAGCATTAAACGTACGCGGCCTGCTAAACATACAGTTTGCTGTTAAGGATGATAAAGTATATGTAATTGAGGCCAATCCGCGTGCGTCACGTACGGTGCCTTTTATTGCCAAAGCTTATGATGTGCCTTACATTAACATAGCTGCCAAAATTATGCTTGGCGCTAACAAACTAAAAGATTTTACCATTGAGCGTAAGCTTAAAGGATATGCAATAAAAGAGCCTGTGTTTTCTTTTGATAAATTCCCTGAGGTGAATAAGGAACTCGGTCCTGAAATGAAATCAACTGGCGAAGCAATACGTTTTATACCCGACTTGCAGGATCCATATTTCAGACACTTATACAAGGAGAAATCCATGTATCTTAGTAAATAATTAAAACATTAAATTACGGGTGTAGTTTAATACCTGATAACATTTACCTGTAGCCCCGGTTACAGGTAAACTATTGTTGAACTTAGTTAGTATAGATTGAAAGTTACTTCGAATAATACACAGGCATTCAACCTGAATAACGTTGATCCTGAAGATATAGGTGATGTTCTTGTAAAAATTGAAAAATCCTTTAATATCCGTTTAGACGATACATCCTGTAAAGATGTTAAGACCTTTGGTAAACTTTGCGACATTGTTGTTGAAAAGGTAAAACAAACCAATAACGATAGTTGTACCACTCAGCAGGCATTTTATAAAATACGCAATGCTATTAACTCCACCATTTCGCCGCCAAAGGAGTTAATAAAACCACAAACTAAATTAGCAGATATTTTTCCACGCGATACCCGTTTAGAGGTAATTGCCGAAATTGAAAAAGAAATGGGCTTTAAAATTAACCTTTTGCAACCCAAGCAAGGCATAGTGGGGGCATTCGTATTCGTGCTTTTAGCTTCCTTAACAGGCTTCTTCTTTCAACAACCGGTAATGGCTTTAGCCGGAATGTTAATCGCATCTACCGGTTTAATGCTTGCGGGAAAATTTGGCAAAGAGCTCAAAGTAAAAACGCTTGGCGACCTGGCCGAAAAAGTAGCGAGAGAGCATTACCTGAAATGCAGACGCGATACCGCTACTGTTAACCGTGCAGAAATATCACAAAAAATAAAAGAACTTTTTACAGCCGAGTTATATATGGAGCCATCTGTATTAACCCGTGATGCTAAATTTTAAGACGCAAAATATTTATTGAATAAAAGTCATTCATATACCGGGTGACTTTTATTTATTTTCCTTTGCCACTCAATTAATTCCTTGCTTGTATTTAGTAAATTACAAAACCTATCCTGCATTTTATGAGTATCCTGTATAAAACCTTAAGGCTTACATTAATTACTTGCGGCCTTGTTTTTAGTGCTAGTTTTGTATACGCACAGGCAAAAAACGCCATCGGAGTTGGATTAGCCCTTAACTCGACAAGAGAGGGTGCCGGTTTTGGCGGTATATTGCAAGGCGAAGTAAAGATCAACCGGTTCATAAGTATAACTCCCGCCCTTGGCGCCGAAACTCCCTATGTGGTTTATGCTAGTTTTGGGGGAAGGTATTACTTCAGCCCAGATATTTACGGTTCGCTCGGAGCACTTGGGCACATTGGCAACCTTGATGGTGATTCTGACGGTTATGGCGGAACTGCAGGAATTGGTTTTATTCTTCTTTCAACCACCAGGGATGTTATTGACCTGGGTTTCCATTGCGATTATATCACGCTCAAAGATAACGGTACACCACTTGTAGGCCTGCGGTTAACTTATAACTTTTCCTTCAATAAACTTAATCAATAGCAGCAATCTTTCCTTTCAGGGGAACCCGGAAGGCCTACTTATCAACCAAAAGTCCTTTTACTTCGAAAGTCAACTCTCTTTTAGGATTTGTTTTTACCTTGTGCTGCTTTTTACCAACAACCGTATCACCTGCAAGGTGTTGCAGATCATCAGCAATAAATTGTTTAGCAGCCACTCCTTCAATAATCACCCTTCGTCCGGCCAGATCAGCAGGAATATTGATATTATAATTTTTAAAATGTGCCGCTATTATTTTACCACTGCCTGCATCTAACTCAAACCATCCCCCCTTTTGCCGGGTAACCCTGATCACCCTGCCGGTTATTGTAGTGCTGATTCGCGTTTTTTTGCCCATAAATGCCTCTACTTTGGTAGCTGCCATCATAGCCACCGTATCTGGCTTTTGCCCATAAATCATGCCGTGCGGTAAAACTGTATGCTGCTGGGCCAAAACAGTGGTTGAGAGTAGCAGAACGGCTGGAAACAGGTATAATTTCATATTTATTGTTTATAGAATTGTAACAATTATATAGGCAAAATGTTGCTACGCAGTAAATCACCGCATCTATACATAACCTCATGCTTCTAAAAACTGCGTTTGCAGATCGCAAAGGCCATTTTACATGCCTCTTTTACACTATTTAACACCTTTTGTTAAGAATTGTTAAATGCTCTGTTACTAAATAATATGCAGCAGCGTATGGAGTTAATAAAGTGCTTAATAAACATACTTATTACTTAATCTATTAACTCACATGAACAAAACCCTAACTAAATCAATGTCATTTGCTGCATTCCTATTGGTTACTATCTTAACCATTACCGGATGTTCTAAAAGTTCAAGCACACCTGGCACTGTACCAGTTTTAACCACAACTGATGTTACTATTGATGCTGCAGCTACAAGTGCCCATAGTGGTGGCCTTATCACCGAAACACTTACCAGTAGTGTAACCGCCTACGGTGTATGCTGGAGCAAAAGCAACCAAAGCCCCAGTATAGCCGACTCTAAAAGTACAGACACGGTTAACCAGCTGGGCTTTACCAGTAAAATAACCGGCCTAAGCCCTAAAACCACTTATTATTTAAGAGCTTTTGCCACCAATAGCACAGGTACGGGTTATGGCAACATGATACAATTTACTACTAGTGCTGATCTGTCAACAGCCGCTGGTACAGTGACCTCGGTTGCAGGCAATACATCAACCGGTTTAATTGATGGTACAGGTACAGCAGCCTTTTTTAGCGGCCCGCAAGGAATTGCTATAGATGCCAGCGGTAACCTATATGTGGCCGACTCTTTTAATAGCGCTATAAGGAAAGTTACACCAGCTGGTGTGGTAACAACGATATCAGGAGATGGAACTATAGGCTACGTAGACGGCCCTGCTGCAAGCGCTAAATTTTACTCGCCACAAAGCCTGGCGGTTGATGCTTCGGGCAATATTTTTGTAGCTGATATGGGTAACAATATGATACGTAAAATATCGGCAGCCGGTGTTGTAAGTACCTTTGCAGGCAGCGGCGATGCCGGTTATGCTAATGGAACCGGTACCAGCGCCACATTTAATAGTCCTCGGGGTTTGGCTATAGATGCACAGGGTAACATATATGTGGCCGATCGTGGTAACAATCTTATCCGTAAAGTTACAGCTGCTGGTGTAGTAACCACTGTAGCAGGTACCACAACAGCAGGTTATTTAGATAATGTCACCGCTACCACTGCCACGTTTAATACGCCGGATGCTATAGCGCTTGATGCACAGGGCAATATTTATGTGGCCGATCTGCTGAACTACGCTATACGCAAAATAACAGCAGCAGGGGTAGTTACAACCGTTGTTGGCGGTCCTAAATTAACCGGTTTAATTGGCCGTCCAGGCGCTATCACATTTGATGCTAAGGGAAACTTATTTATATCTGATCAAAGCGGGCGTATAATGGAAATAACTACCAATAAGGTTATATTATCCATAGCCGGCAGTGCAACCGGGATAGGTTTTGCCGATGGCAACGGTACAAGTGCCTTGTTTAATTCGCCTCAAGGCATTGTTGCTGATGCCAGCGGAAATATCTGGGTAGCTGATAATGGCAACAACCGTATCCGTAAAGTAGTACCACCTTCGGGACTTTAGGACCTTTGGACAAAAGGACTTTGAGACAAAGGACCTATAGATAAAGGACTTATAGATATAAGATCAGAAAAGGACAAAAGATAAATACTCGATAAGCAGTTTTACCTTTTGTCCTTTGTCTTTTATCCCGAATTAGTCCTTCGTCCAAAATCCTAAAGTCCATTAGTCCCAAAAATCATCCAAACAGCAGTCCAAAAACCTCCTCAATACTGCTTACAATTTTTATTTCGATATCATAACGCGACAGGTCCATCCGTTTTTTGTCCTGACCGCCTGATGGCAGGTTATATTTAGATATAAATATCTGGTTAAAGCCCAGTTTTTGAGCTTCAGCAATACGTTGTTCTACCCGGTTCACCGCCCTGATCTCACCAGATAAGCCAAGCTCACCTGCAAAACAGGTTTTAAAAGGTATAGGAATATCCTCATGCGACGAAATAATGGCAGCAGCAAGTCCCAGATCAATAGCCGGGTCTTCAACCCTGATGCCTCCGGTTATATTCAAAAACACATCCTTGGCACCTAGTCTGAAGCCGCAGCGTTTTTCCAACACAGCCAGCAGCATGCTCATCCGTTTGGTATCAAAACCTGTGGCAGTACGTTGTGGTGTGCCATAAGCAGATGTACTTACCAATGCCTGGGTTTCAATCAGCATGGGGCGCATCCCTTCTAAAGTTGCCGATATGGTAATGCCGCTTAAAGGTTCGTCACGCTGTGACAGTAATATTTCTGACGGATTGGATACCTCTCTTAGCCCCTCGCCCAGCATTTCGTAAATACCCAGTTCGGATGCCGAGCCAAACCTGTTTTTTACGGTGCGTAATATGCGGTAAACATGATGCCTGTCGCCCTCAAATTGCAAAACGGTATCAACCATATGCTCTAGTATTTTGGGGCCGGCTATCATACCATCTTTGGTGATATGACCTATCAGGAATACCGGCGTAGAGGTTTCTTTGGCAAAACGCAGCATTTCGGCAGTACATTCGCGCACCTGCGATACACTGCCCGGAGTTGATTCAATATGTGATGAATGGAGCGTTTGTATCGAGTCGATTACTACCAAGTCGGGCTCTAATGCCTCAATCTGCTTAAATATGTTTTGGGTAGAGGTTTCGGTTAATATAAAACAGCCCTTGTTAATTTCGGAACTAGAATTTAGCGTTTGAGATTTAGAATTTAGCGCTTCCGGCACCAAACGCTCAGCTCTCATCTTGATCTGCCTTTCACTTTCCTCGCCTGATACATAAAGTACCTTCAGATTAGGCATATTGAGTGCCAGCTGCAGCATCAGCGTTGATTTACCTATACCTGGCTCGCCACCGATAAGCACCAGCGATCCGGCTACTATACCGCCACCTAAAACACGGTTAAACTCCTTATCGGGGGTTAACATACGGCGTTCTTCGCTAAAGGTAATATCAGCCACCTCTACCGGCTTATTGGCACGCTGCTGGGTATTGGAGGTAACTTTCCAGGTAGGTACCGATGTGGTGTTACCTTTGTCAATAATCTCCTCAACAAAAGTGTTCCATTGCTGGCACGAAGGGCATTTGCCCAGCCATTTAGCCGATTCAAAGCCACAGCTTTGACAAAAGTACGCGATCTTTGATTTAGCCATATTTCTTTAGATGTGCAGATTATAGATGTGCAAATATGCAGATTATATTGGAAATGAGCAGCCGATTTACTAATTTAATTAGCAACATGTAGATTGCACGATGCTCCGCCGTTTTAGCGTTTTGTTCCGTGTTCCAGTGTCCCCAAAACCCGAACAAAAGTGGAACACTGGCACTATGTGCCAGTGTTCCACTCTAACCACCACGTCATTGCGAGGTACGAAGCAATCTCTATGCTGTACAGAACAAACCTACATAGCTGACCTGCCTGTGTAGAGATTGCTTCGTACCTCGCAATGACGCGCGGGGAGAAAGGAGATTGCCACGCTATCGCTCAATGGCATGGATTTTATTTTTTATACTGAGAAAAAATCCGACTAATCCTTTAACGGCGAAGCCCTCTTGAACACCAATAAAAAAATTAATTCGTGAAAAATCTGGTTAATCGCGGTTCAGACAAAAGAAGCACGCGTAATGACTCACCCACTGTATTTACAATAACGCAGTGTTTAATCATCACCCAGAAACCAATCGATCTATAAACAAAAAGTGCAGATGTTAATTAAAACATCTGCACTTTTGAAATCTGCATAGCTGCACATCTCACAATTCCTTTACAGCTTTATTTCTTCGTCTTTTGATGAAAAGAAATGAAATTCGGTGATCTGGTAAGCAGGGTTGCTTTTAACCTTGATCCACTGGCTATACTTTACAAACCACTTCATTTGGCGGTTGTAGATACCTTTTTTAATATAAGCTTCAATATAAGGATGAACAACCAGGGTTATACCCTTTTCATTTTGCTCATCTAAAATATAATTGAAGTTATTTTCAATATCATCCATCAGCAAAATGGTTGGCCTTATGGTACCTGTACCATTACAGGTTGGGCACACTTCGCTGGTAACAATATTCATTTCGGGCCTTACCCTTTGACGGGTAACCTGCACTAAACCAAATTTACTCGGAGGTAAAATGGTGTGCTTCGCCCTGTCATACAGCATTTCGGCGCGTAAATAATCAAACAGTTCCTTACGGTTCTGCGGCTTGTGCATATCAATAAAATCAATAACCACAATGCCGCCCATATCACGCAAGCGTAACTGCCTGGCAATTTCTTTGGCTGCTTCTTTATTTACCTGGTAGGCATTCTCTTCCTGATTTTCTTTACTGGCTGTACGGTTACCGCTGTTAACGTCAATAACGTGTAATGCCTCAGTATGTTCAATAACCAGATAAGCGCCACCGGCAAGGTTCACTGTTTTACCAAAAGCTCCTTTAATCTGTTTATCAATGCCAAAATGTTCAAATATAGGTTCCTTATGCTTGTGCATACGAACTATACTTTCCATATCGGGCGATATTTCATGGATGTATGAGCGAATTTCTTCGAACATACCATTATCATTTACATAAATGTGCTGAAAATCGGGGTTCAATATATCCCTGAGGATGGTTGATGTACGTCCAATTTCGCCCAAAACCTTCTTTGATGGTTCAACAGATGGTAGTTTGGTAATAAATGATTCCCATTTTGATATCAGATCAAGCAGGTCTTTCTGTAATTCTTCAACCCCTTTACCTTCAGATACTGTGCGGATAATAACGCCAAAATGTTTTGGCTTAATACTTTCAACAACCTTCCGTAACCTGTTTCGCTCTGTATTGCTCTTTATTTTTTTAGAAATAGAGATAGCCTCCGAAAATGGTACTAATACCACATATCGGCCAGCTATTGAAAGATCAGAGCTTAAGCGCGGTCCTTTGGTTGATATAGGTTCCTTAGCTATTTGTACCGGTATAAGCTGGTTTTTTGATAATATCTCAGAGATCTTTCCTCCTTTGTTAATATCACCTTCCAGCTTAAAGCCATCCAAAAGCTTCGATTGGTATCCCCCGCTACGTACTTGCTTGGTTAATTTAAGCAGGCTTTGCACCTGCGGACCAAGATCAAGATAATGCAAAAAGGCATCCTTCTCGTAGCCAACATCTACAAAGGCTGCATTTAAACTGGGCATAATTTTCTTTATACGCCCAAGATAAATGTCACCAACAGTATAATTGTTGCTGACTTGCTCTTTATGAAGTTCTACAAGTTGTTTGTCCTGTAATAATGCAATGGTAGCTCCATTTGGGGATGAATCGATAATTAATTCTTTTATCAATTGCTACTCCATTTCTTAAAACGGTAAACACCGCATGTTAATAAGTGGATAAAAAACACTACTAAAGTTACCTGCCCTATAAAAAAGCAGGTAAGCTGCTTTAAAGAAAGCAGCTTATTTCTTTTTATGTCTGTTTTTTCTTAAACGCTTTTTGCGTTTATGAGTAGCCATTTTGTGTCTTTTACGTTTTTTACCGCTCGGCATAATAATAATTTTTAAATGTGATTAATTCTTTAATTCCTTGATGTATTCATCAATTCGTTGCCCGAATACAGGATCGGGCATCATTTCTTTACATTTTTGGTAAGCATCAATAGCTTCCTTTTTCATACCCAGTTGTTTGTAGCTTTCGGCCAAATAAAAAGATGGCTCCAGCTCTTGTTTCTGGGCAAGTAATGTTTTAAACCTGGCTACTGCTTTTTCGTACTGGCCCGATTTCATGGCGAACATACCTAAGTTAAGGTTTGCGTTCCAGTTTTTCGGATCCTGTTTAACAACATCAAGCAGTAAAGAAATACCTTGCATTGGGCCGGCCCCGCCATTTACATAAGCGATACCTAATCCTGTTTTACCCTCAAGGCTTTCTGGTTTTAATTTCAGGGCACTTTGAAAAGCCTCAACCGCGTTGGTTACAAATGCGGGCTGAGTTAAAGTGTCCTGTGTAAGTTTGTAAGCATCATTAAAGCGATTACCTGCATTTAACCAATCTTGCAGTTTATTTTCTTTACGGCCCAGGGCCAGATAATAAAATGCTGCCGGAGCCGGCTGGTTAACATCATCCCACTGACTGGCCAATTGCTGCTGCAATTTTTGCTCGTCACTGCCTGATGCGTTTTTTAATTGCCCTTCCAGATCATTTATCTTAGCTGTTAACGCCGCCCCAATTGCGGTTTTAGCAGTTGCAGATACCATATCAACTGTTACAGAGGCAACCTTTCGGTTTGCCGTCATCACGGTTGTTTTATCGCTTTTTGTGTCTTTGGGTTTTATTAAACCTTTAACAGGTAATGAATACAAATAGCCCATTATAGCAACAACTACTAAACCAACAACTATTTGTTTCTTATTCATGCTTATAAATTATTTGCTTGTTTTGTTACCGGTTTTAACTTTTTCAACAAAAGTTTTAGCTGGTTTAAAGCTCGGTACAAAATGCTCGGGAATAATGATGGCAGTATTTTTTGAAATATTGCGTGCTGTTTTTTTCGCTCTTTTCTTTACAACAAAACTTCCAAATCCTCTAACGTAAACGTTCTCGCCGCCAACCATTGAGCTTTTAACTACTTTAAAAAATGCCTCAACTGTTTCCTGCACGTCTACTTTCTCTATACCTGTCTTAGATGAGATTTCAGTTATAATTTCTGCCTTAGTCATATCTGATTTACTTTTATTTAATATATAAATACTTAACTGTTTTGGGGTTGCAAAAGTATCGCTTTATAATTTAAGAGCGAAATATTTGTATGTTTTTTTTTATTCTGAATGTAAAACGTACATTATCGTTACATATTATAGACTAAAAGGCTAAGGGTGAAAGGCAAAAGGCGAGGAAAAATATCCAATAATGCCCCCCAATAATGAATGAGGAAGCGGCTATAATCACCCCATCTCCATTCTGGTATCTAGCGTTTAGTAATCAATATCTATAAACCTTTTTTGTCTTTCTTCTTTATTAAACTTCATTATTCGAAATTCAGCATTCGATGTTCGATATTAAAACCCTTTAACCGTTCGCCTTTTACCTTTAACCATTCTTACTTTTACACCAATGAATTTTACGGACGAACTGGTACAATGGTATCTTAAAAATAAACGCGATCTGCCCTGGCGCAACACAACTGATGCTTATGTGATATGGCTGTCTGAAATTATTTTACAGCAAACACGTGTTGAACAGGGCCTACCCTACTTTTACCGTTTTGTTGAGCGATATCCTGATGTGAGCAGTTTTGCAGCAGCCCACGAAGACGAAGTGCTCAAACTATGGCAAGGGCTGGGCTATTATTCGCGGGGGCGCAACATGCTTAAAACAGCCCAGCTTGTTCAGGAACAGTACCATGGTAAGTTTCCTGAAAGTTATGATGAGCTTATTAAACTGAAAGGTATAGGCGAATACACTGCGGCGGCCATAGCTTCATTTTCGGCAAATGAAGCCAAAGCAGTTGTTGATGGCAACGTATACCGGGTGCTTGCCCGTTATTTCGGCATTTACGAGCCCATTAACTCCACTATCGGTAAAAAAACATTCCAGACACTGGCTAATGATTTGCTTAACAAACAAGCTCCTGGCTTACACAACCAGGCCATGATGGAGTTTGGCGCTATGTTATGTAAACCCAAAAATCCGGTTTGCGGCATTTGTCCTGTACATATCGGTTGTGCAGCTTTTATCAGCAATGCTACCAATGCCCTGCCGGTTAAATTAAAAACTGTAAAAGTTCGAGAACGCTTTCTGAATTACTTTTTAATAACCAATGGTGATAATATATTGATGAATAAAAGGGGCGATAAAGACATTTGGGCCAATATGTATGATTTGCCGCTGATTGAAACTACATCATTATTGCCGGTTAATGAATTGACCGACCTGCCAGCGGTAAGCGATATTTTTGGTGCCGAAATAAAAATAACCGCCGACATACCCGTTCAAAAACATATACTAACCCACCAGCGGCTTTATATCAGATTGATAAAAACAACATCAAAGCCAATTAAATTAAAAACAAACTGGTTTTATGCCACAGTTGAAAACCTACATGATCTGGCGCTCCCAAAAGCCATTTTTATATTACTAAAAGATATTTTTAATTTATAAATTAATTATCCGTTAATTTATAGTTATGTCTGGAATTAATAAAGTAATACTTGTTGGGCATTTAGGCAAGGATCCTGAGATGCGAACTTTAGAGGGAGGGGTATCAGTGACCACTTTCCCTTTAGCTACTTCTGAAACGTATAACAAAGATGGCCGCAAAGTGGAGCAAACAGAATGGCATAATATTGTAATGTGGCGAGGCCTGGCCGATATGGCCGCTAAATTTTTACAAAAAGGGAAACTGGTTTATATTGAAGGTAAGCTGCGTACACGCTCGTTTGAAGATAAAGAGGGTATAAAAAGGTATACTACCGAAGTAGTGGCCGAAAATTTTACCATGCTTGGCCGTAAGAGCGACTTTGACGATAATACCAGGTCAATCGCAAAACAAGAAGATTCGCCTAATTATTTAGACAATTCAACCCACAACGACCAGGCCTATTGATATAATCCTTACCAAACCATACCAACAATGCCCGTGGGTTTGTCCACGGGCATTGTTATTAAATATATTTTATACGCTCCTATTATTGCTTTTGATAAAAAGTTTGTTTTATCGGGGTGCAATCAGCTATCATACCGTTAACCTCGCAGATAAAAAATAGCGAAAGTATATTCCCCTGATCGTTCAATGTTAAATTATAACTTGCTGTGTTAAATGTATTATTAGCGGCTAACAATTCAGTAGCAGGTCCCGGCTGATTATTTTTATTTATATAACCTACCATGTCTGACAAAATTAATCGGGAGTTCTTCAGCTCATATTTCCCAACTGATTTTGATATTATCCCGGTTGATTTTTTAGTAACAGAATCAATACCTGTAGTATATGATTCATAGGTATGATCACTCTTAAACTCAAATTGCGATGTTTGCGAATTTGTAATTGCCGCGGCCCACTTTCCGGTGATGTTAAGCCCGTTTGAAGATTCCTTTTTACAGGCAGAAATGGTTAACAATAAAGCAACGGCGCAAAGGCCAAAAACAAAGGTCAGGTTAAATAATTTTTTCATAGCGTTAAGGTTTTTACATAAACCATTACGCATGGATATATTGCTACGCTACATATAACTAAATAAAATCTCCTCTACTGTTTATAATAAACAGATGGCGATGGAAAGCAATCGGCATTGGGTGGGCATTTCAAGAATACAGAAAGCGTATTCTTCTTATCATCCAATGCAATGGTATTATTTGCTGTTTTAGCACCATCAGTGGTTACTAACTCAGAAACAGGGCCCAATCGCTGATTTTTATTTGCATAATTTACCAAATCGTATAAATTTAATTGGGTGTCCTTTACCTGGTACTTCCCGATGATTTTTGATGATATGCCAATAATCTTATTAGAAGTCGCATTAATGCTCACTAAACTATACTCAAAGGTATGATTGCTCTTAAACTCGTATTGTTGCCTTAATTGTGAATTTTCAATTTTGTTAATCCACTTTCCGCTAATATTAGGTTCAATTGGCGATTCTTTTCTACTGGCAGCAATAGCCAACAATAAAATAACGGTCAGGAGGACAAAAACCGAGATGAGTTTAAATATTTTCTTCATAAGGCGTTATTATAATAATACTAAGTTATTATAATAATAACTATTATGCACAAATATTATGCATAAATAAATTGTTACAATACATTTGATAAATAAAAATTCCTCATATTACTGTTCAAATGATCAATAATATGAGGAGTATAAATTAAGATATCAACAGGCTGTGCTTATCTGCCCCCCGGAGGGCAATGCTCTTTTAAATACCTGGTGAACAGTGTTTTCAAGTGTAAATTAGTTCCTTCACCCTCAGAAATACTGTGTGTACGGTTAGGGTACGACATCAATTCAAACTGGCGGTTGTACTTCACCAGTTCATTGATCAGCATTTCGGCATTTTTATAATGTACGTTATCGTCGCCCGTGCCATGAATGTATAATAAATTACCTCTGAGGTTTTTGGCATAGGTAACCGGCGATCCTTTTATAAAAACCTCCCGGCTGGCATCATCGGTAGGTACTCCCATGTAACGCTCCTGGTAAATATTATCATAGGTCAGCTGGTAACCTACGGCAGCTACGGCTATACCTGTTTTATAAATATCCGGATATTGGAACATCAGGTTAAGGGTTGATGAACCACCACCACTCCAACCATGAACCGCTATGCGGGTTGAATCAACAAACGGCCATTTCAATATTTCTTTGGCAGCCATAGCCTGATCGCGGATGTTGATAATACCTATGTTTTTATAGATAGCCTTGCGCCAGGCTGTTCCTTTTGGTGCAGGCGCTCCCCGCCCTTCAACCGACATGTAGATATACCCGTCATCGGCCATACTACCGGCATACAACCTGTTGCTACCGGCTCCCCAGGTGTCCGTAACGGTTTGTCCAGCAGGTTCGCCATAAACCATAAATACAACCGGGTATTTTTTATGCGGATCAAAATTAGTGGGCTTTTTCATCCAGCCGTCAATTTCAATGCCGTCAACCGTTTTAACCTTAAAAAATTCTGTTTTATTGGGGGCATCCTTATTTACAGCCACTACGGCGCCTCCAATATGTTGATGTGCAGGCAGACTCACCACCTCGCTTGCAGGAGGGGTATAACTGTTTGAAAAATTATGAAGCGCCACTTTGCCATTTGGCGAGATATCATAACCGTGCGTTCCGGGTTCATCAGCCGGCGAAACACGCTCAGCCTTTGTACCGCCTGTAATTTTAATGCGGTATAAATACTTCTGGGTAGCATTATCCGGCGAAGCCATAAAATAAACATAGCCCGATGCCTCATCAATTAAATTTACACTGATCACATCGTAATTACCTTTGGTTAGCAGGGTTTCTTTACCATCGCGGCTCACGCTGTAAATATGTTTCCAGCCATCTTTTTCACTAACCCATAAAAAATCTTTGCCTTTGTTTATCCACTCCCATCCCATCGGGTCGCCGTTGTTCCAGCGTTCTTTTCCGTCAATCCAGGCATCGCTTTTTTCTTCGCGGATAATACGGGCACTTCCATTTGATACATTGCCTATAAATACACGGCTCTCGGTTTGCGCCCGGTTTAATTGCTCCAGGATAATCTCGTTTGAGTTTAACGTCCATTCCATCCTTGTTATATAATGCTGCACCGCATCGCCTGGGGTATTTATCCAGTTTGTTTTGCCCGTACCGATATTTACCACCCCTATTTTGCATGAACTTGGATCTTCACCCGCAACCGGGTACTCCACAGGTACAACATAAGGATAAATAGAATCAGTGGTATTAAGCATCAGGTAGCTTTTTATTTTGCTGGCATCTATTTGCCAGTACGCTATTGACTTGCTATCAGGCGACCAGCGGAAACCATCGCGGCAGCCAAACTCTTCTTCATAAGCCCAGTCAAACGTGCCGTTGATCAGTCGTGTATTACCATCTGTGGTTAATTGCTTTACGGAAGCATCGGTAAGGTCTTCTACATAAATATTATGCCCGCTCACATAAGCAGCCTTAAGCCCATCAGGCGAAAGTTTCGCAAACATGAGTGATGCTGCCGGCAGGTTTTTACCCAATTGCCATAGTTTTTTAGTGTTGGTATCATAAACCCAATAATCGCCTCGGGTATCATAACGCCATACCTTTTTTGTATTGGTGTTGATCAGCACTTTTTTCCCATCAGTTGATACCGAAAATCTTTTAACATCTATAGCTGCTTGTCCTTGCGGGGTAAGCATCGCGCGGGTTATCCATAACGTTTTTTTACTGGTATCGCGGGTATCCAATATCTTGATGCCGTCGTCAGTAATTTTGTAATACTGATAACCATCGGATGTCCAATGAATTGGGCCACCTCGCTGCGCTTTTGCCTGATACACCTCTAAAATGAGGAATACTGTTGTAAGGAGTAAAAATCCCGAACGAATAAATTTCATATACTATGTGTTTTAATTAAGATTGTGGCGTTATTTTATAATTAAGCAAAGCCGGTGTAAATTTTAAATTAAATTAGCACATTTAAGCGCCTAAATATTCTGTAATGAAAAAAATACTTCTGCTGTTTATTGCTTGCATTTCATTTACAACGATAACCCAAGCCCAACATACCGACCGTTCCAAATTTATAAAAGATAGTTTAGATCTGTATATAAGCCGGGCGCTTACCAACTGGCGCGTACCCGGCATTGCCGTTTGCATTGTAAAGGACAACAAGATTGTGCTAGTGAAAGGTTATGGCATTAAAGAACTGGGACTGCTCAATAATGTTGATGTGAATACTTTATTCATGATAGGCAGCAATACCAAGGCGTTTACCGCTACAGCTATAGCCATGTTACAGACCAATAACAAACTATCGCTTGATGATAAGGTAACCAAGTATATACCCGAATTTAAACTGGAGAATAAATTGGCCGGACAAGAAGCTACCATCCGCGATTTGCTATGCCACCGCCTGGGCTTTCAAACGTTTCAGGGTGATTTTACTTTTTATAATACCAATTTAACCCGGACACAGGTGATTGAAAAATTAGGGCAGATTAAAGCTGTATATCCTTTCCGCACCAAATGGGGTTATACCAATGCCGCATTTTTAACAGCCGGCGAAATTATACCCCGGGTAACTGGAAAACCATGGGAGATATATTTAAAGGAAGCTATTTTTGCCCCGCTGGGCATGACCAACACGTTGGCCTTAACCAAAGATATGCCCAAATCATTAAACCGTACTGTCCCCCATACTTTAACCGACGGTCGGCTTACCCCTATACCTTATGCGCAGCTTGACAACCTTGCACCGGCAGGAGCCATCAGCTCATCGGCAAGTGATATGAGCAAATGGGTGCTTGCCTTATTAAATAATGGCAAGGTGGGTAACAGGCAAGTTATTCCACAAGCTGCTATACAGGCCACCCGTGAACCACAGGATATTGTTGGAAGCCAGTACCACCTAAACGGCGAAAACAACTTTCAGCTATACGGCCTGGGTTGGTTTATACAAGATTATTCGAACCATCGCCTTATTATGCATGACGGTGGGGTAAGCGGATACCTGTCGTCGGTAACTTTATCACCACAGGATAATCTGGGCATTGTTATATTAACCAATACAGATCAAAATGCGCTTTCTGAGGCTCTTCGCTGGGAAATTCTTGACGCGTTCTTTGGCAAGGGCTACCGCGATTACAGCGATGCCTATTTAAAAAACTATAAAACCAAGGTTGTTGCCGAACAATTAACAGACCATAAACTACGCGATTCTGTAGTATTAAACCTGCACCCTTCATTACCAGCAACAGCTTATACCGGTAAATACGTCAATAGCCTCTATGGCAATATGACCGTTACACAGGGCGAAAATAATGACCTGGAAATACGTTTTGAACATCATCCCACTATGTTTGCCAAATTACAGCCATTAGGTGGCAATCGTTTTTACGTTACTTTTTCTGATCCTACATTCGGGAAAGCTATTTTTCCGTTCCTGGTACAAAACGGTAAAGTTACCGGCGTAAAAGTTAAAGTTGCCGACTTTGTTGAATATGGTGCTTATGAGTTTAAGAAAGAGTAGCGAGGAAAGCTAAAGGCTGAAAGCAGAAAGCGTTCAAAAGAGAACATCAAAAGCTTTTAGCCTTTAGCTTTCGGCTTTAAAATTTCAAATTAGCTTTAAGCCATTCCTGCACTTCCAGTTGTGTAACAATTTCTGGCGGTAAGATATCATGTATAAGCTTTTCCATTTTATTGCCTGTGTTGGCAAAGCGATAGTCCCAAAGTATCATGAGTTTGTTTATCAGGTATACCACTTCATTGCCCTCATCTTTAGTAAAAACAGTGGTATCAGGTTTACCGCTTACACGTGGATCGTTTTGGCTATATACGCTCCATTTATAATCGGTGTAATGTAAATTTCTTCTTGAAAAAAGGATCATGAGTTGAGCGATTTCTTTAAAGGTACGGATAATTAACATGGTATTGGTTTATAACACATGTTTTGCCTATAAGTTTAAAGTGGTTGGCAGCAATATTGATATCATATTTTCCCCGATTAGTTGTAATTTCAGCGCAGTTAATCAGGTTTACATGAAAAAATTATTTTTAATTACAATCACTGCCTTATTCGCATCTGCAGCTATTGCGCAGGATGCACAAAAAGCTATTTATTATTCCATATCATTCCCCAATGCTGCGCATCACGAAGCAGAAATTGTAATGACCATACCACAGGCTCCTGACGCTTTGCGTTTTCGCATGAGCCGCTCATCAGCCGGGCGATACGCGACGCATGAGTTTGGCAAAAATGTTTATAATGTTAAAGTAACTGATATTGAAGGAAACGCGCTCCCTTTTACACAAGTAGAAGGTGATCTGTATGAAGTAGGTGCCCATCCTGCAAATGTTAAAGTTAGTTATACCCTATTTGCTAACTGGACCGATGGCACCTATGCCAGTGTTGATCCCAGCCATGCTCACCTGAATATGCCAGCTGCTTTCATGTGGGTAGTTGGCCAGGATAAAAGGCCAGTTAAATTTGAATTTAATGACCTTGATAAATACGGATGGAAAGTTGCCACGCAGTTAAAGCACGAGGGTGCAAACGTGTACAGCGCCCCAAACCTACAGTATATGATGGATAGCCCAACCGAGCTTGCCAACTATAAAATAACCAGCTGGGATGTAGTAAATACCGATGGTAAAAAGGAAAAAATAAATGTAAGCGTTCACGCTGATGATGACCAGGCTGCTATTGATAACTTTGGCAAAATGGTTCAAAAGCTGGTACTGGAGGAAAAAGCTGTTTATGGCGATCTACCCACTTATGACTATGGAGAATATACATTTTTAACCGATGTTTACCCAACAACATCAGGCGATGGGATGGAACACCGCAACTCAACCTGCATTGTTTACCCTGTTGATAAGGTTGCCGGTAATGAGGGCGGTTTGTTAGGTATATTCTCACATGAGTATTTTCATAGCTGGAATGTAAAGCGCATACGTCCAAAATCATTAGAGCCTTTTAATTTTGAGCACGCCAACATGAGCAGCGAGCTTTGGTTTGCCGAAGGTTTTACCCAATACTATGGCGACTTACTGTTAACACGCTCAGGATTTAATACACTTGATGATTATACCCATACCCTGGCCGGCCTCATCAACCAGATATTGAACACCCCTGGGGCCGCAAAATACCCTGCAACACAAATGAGCCGCTATTCGGTATTTGCCGATGCTGGTGTATCTATCGACCCTAACAATAACGTTAATGACTTTACCAGTTATTACACCTATGGCGGCGCCATAGCGCTGGCTCTTGACCTGCGGCTGCGCAGCGAATTTAATTTAACACTTGATGATTATATGCGCCAGGTTTGGCTGGCCCGCGGCAAGGTAATGAAGCCATACGTTATACCTGATCTGCAAGCCGATCTGGCCAAGGTTACCAATAACCCCAAGTTTGCTGCCGACTTCTTTAAACGTTACATTTATGGTACCGACAAAAACAGCTACGAGGCTTTGTTAGCCAAGGCCGGGTTAGTACTGCAAAAAGCACAGCCTGGCAAAGGATGGGCGGGTCCATTAGCTGTTACTCCGGGCAGGGGCAGAGCAGGGCAACAACGTGCTGCCGGAGCCGAAGGTTTACCTATTCTGTCGAGCACTACAATTGGTACTCCTGTTTATAAGGCAGGGCTTGATGCCGGTGATATCATTTTAAAAGTTGATGGCCAAACCATAACCGATGCCAAGTTATTTGCCACTTTGCTTACCGATAAAAAACCTGGCGATAAGCTTGTAGTAAATTATAAAAACCGCACAGGCGCACATGAAACCACCATTGTATTGGAAGAAAGCCCATACCTGGAAGTAATTACCTATGAAAAAGCCGGTAAACCATTAAGCAAGGAACAAGAAGCCTTCCGTAATAGCTGGTTACAATCAAAAGTTAAATAAGTAATAATGAAAGGATCTTTAATAATAACTGTACTATTAGCTATTTCGGCAAGCAGTTTTGCACAGGATGTAAATAAACTGATCAGTCAGGATGATGTAACACGGATCATAAAAACCTTGTCG
This sequence comes from Mucilaginibacter sp., assembly GCA_030445275.1. Taxonomy (GTDB): domain Bacteria; phylum Bacteroidota; class Bacteroidia; order Sphingobacteriales; family Sphingobacteriaceae; genus Mucilaginibacter. The sequence goes on along the minus strand of JAUCSE010000004.1, from coordinate 5,796 downwards.
GCTGATGATATGCAGGGCCGGGCCACATTTACACCTGGTATTGAAAAGGCTGCCACGTTTATTGAAGGCGAATATACCAAAGCCGGACTAAAACCACTGGCCGGCAATACCGGTTATCGGCAGATTTTTACCATGACCCGCACAAAACCATTAAAAATAACCGCCAGTATCAATGGCAAAAGTATAGCGGCCGATAGCATTTTCGTATCTGCTGATGCATCATTTAATTGGAGCAACAGCAATGATGTTCAAGTGTTACAGATAAGCGCCGACAAAAGCTTCAGGGACGAATACCGGACTGCTTCAAAAAGCGGTAAAAAAATGCTTATTCTCGTTGACCCGCATTTTGAAGCCCGGTTTAAAAGTATTCGCGAGCATATCAAGTATGTATTAAAGGGCAATGTGAGTTTTAAACCCAATAAGGATCAGGCTTTGGTATTTATATTGGGTAAATTTGATCAGGTAAAATCATTTGAAGTCAAGTATGAATCAAAATCTGAACAATTGCCTTTGTTTAATGTTGCCGGCATGATCCCTGGCAAATCAAAACCAGACGAATATGTTATTTTTGCTGGCCATTATGATCACTTAGGTATTATTAAGGCAATGGAGGGTGACAGCATTGCCAATGGTGCCGATGATGATGCATCGGGCACAACCGCGGTAATATCACTGGCCAAATATTATAAAAAGCTAAACAACAATGCCCGTACGCTCATATTTGTAGCCTTTACTGCCGAAGAGATAGGCGAATTTGGTTCGCAGTATTTTGCTACCCAGGTTGATCCGGATAAGGTTGTAGCCATGTTTAACATCGAAATGATAGGCAAGGCATCAAAATTTGGCGAAAATTCAGCTTTCATAACTGGCTTTGAACGCTCTGATTTCGGTACTATCCTCCAAAATAACCTACAAGAAACGGTGTTTAAATTCCATCCCGACCCTTATCCTGATCAGGATTTGTTTTATCGCAGTGACAATGCCTCCTTAGCAGAAAAGGGCGTACCTGCTCACACCATATCAACAGATCAAATTGATATTGATAAACTTTATCATACCGTGAAAGACGAATTTAGTTCGCTTGATGTTAGTAACATCACCTCAACTATCAGAGCTATAGCGCTAAGTTCGCGCACTATAGTATCGGGCAAGGATACACCAACAAGGATAGCGAAGCTGGAAAAATAAAAAAACTTGGTTAAAGCATGTCGGTAAAGACTCACCCCGACATCGCTACGCTCGTCACCCCTCTCTTCACCTTCGGCGGAAAGAGGGGGCTTTAAATATTTCTCTCCGCGCGTCATTGCGAGCGAAAGCATGGCAATCCCCGACATACAGAGCGGCTCTGCTAATTGGGGATTATTAATGTTGTATTGTTTTTGTTGGTATTAATGAGCTCCCTTCGGTCGGTTGTCTTCGTACCTCGCAATGACGTATTTTTATTTAAGCCATCCAAGCGTAGTAATGGTCGAAGCCAATTCGTCGATTAATGCGTGTATTTATTAATTTTACCCTTCACCATGAAACATATACCCAAAATAGCAGTAGTTGGGCCTGAATCGACAGGAAAATCAACCATGTCTGATTACCTGGCTGCACATTATCATACCATCGCCGTACCCGAATATGCTCGTGAATATTGCGAAAAGCTAACCGAACCCTGTACCTGGCAGGATGAGATCAATATGTTTTACGGACAACTGGCGCTTGAAGAGGAGCTTTTACCAAAAGCCAACAACATTTTGATATGTGATACTACATTCATCACCGTAAAAATATGGAGCGACCAGATGTTTGGCCGCGCGCCTCAGGAAGTACTGGATGAGTTGCCCAAACATCCATATGACCTTTACTTGCTGCTAAATATCGATCTGCCTTGGCAGGATGATCCATTGCGTAATTTCCCTACCCTGCGCGATCATTTTATGAATGTATGGTATAAAGAATTGGATGCCTTAAAAGCACGCTATGTACTCATATCAGGTACCGGTGAGGATAGGTATGAAAATGCCATAAAAGCTATTGATGATTTTTTGGCTGCTGGTTAAATGATGTGCAAATATGCAGATGTGCGGATGTGCAAATAAATAAAACCTATTAACACATTTATAACTCTTAAATTAAAAACATCTATAATCTGCACATCTGAAATCTGCACATTTGCACATCCGCACATCTGCATATCTGAAATTATTTTTCATCCACATGCAACGTTGTAAAATATGATGCGTCATTTAGACTGAAAGCTATCATAATTTGGAAGCCATATACATAGATAAACATTACAGCCTGGTGGTTGAATGTAAACAAGGAAGCAAAAAAGCCAGTTACGAATTGTACCGGTTATATTCTAAAGCGATGCTAAACGTCGCCTTTAGAATAGTGGGCAATATTGGCGAAGCTGAAGATGTTTTGCAGGAAGCTTTTCTGGATGCCTTTAATAAGTTGAAGGATTTCAGACAGGAAACCACCTTTGGTTTATGGCTCAAACAAATGGTGGTTAACCGCTCCATTAATCTGCTGCGTAAACGTAAGCTTGACCTGATAGAGCTGGAAGGTGATCATCTGGAAAATATACCCGATGAGGAAAGCACAGATGATGAGGACCTGCAATATCAGGTAGCCATGGTTAAAGAAGGCATGAAACAACTGCCCGATGGTTACCGGGTTGTACTATCACTTTATTTGTTGGAAGGTTATGACCACGAAGAAATAGGACAAATATTGAATATATCAGAAAATACATCAAGAACCCAGTTTTTGAGAGCTAAAAGAAAACTAATTGAAATTTTAAAAAGGAAAGGAACAGTATCATGAGCAAGCGATTTGAAGATTTCATGAAGCATAACAGGGAAGAATTTGACGAAATTGAACCATCGGCAGACCTGTGGAGCAAAATTGAACAAAGCCTGTCGTTCCAGGAGGAATTGCCAAAAAAGCCGGAAACAAAAACCTTTTCTCTTTCTTTCGTGCTTCGGGTTGCGGCATCGGTAATCCTGGTAATGGGCATCGGTTTCGGAATATACCTGCAAAGCCAAAAAGGATCAAAAGGGGTTGATTTGGCTGCCATTAATCCTGAGTATGCCAAACAGCAATTGCACTATGCATCACTGGTTGAAACAAAACTTACCGAACTAAAATCAGTTGCCAAGAGCGATCCGCAACTATACAAGGAGTTTAGCGCCGAAATAGCTAAAATGGACTCTACTTATAAAAGGCTTAATAATGATTTGGCCACCAGCCCTAATCAGGAGCGTGTTTTACGTGCCATGATCCGGAACCTGCAAATACAAACAGAGGTGCTTAATCAGCAGCTAAGTGTAATTGAGCAGTTCAACAAAATGAAAAAAGATCAACAAAATGAAATCAAAAATATTTAAACCGTCACTGTTGGCTTTGGTGATCTTATTAGCCATAAGTACAGCCAACTATGCCCAGGTAACACCACCTGAGCCGCCGGAACCGCCTGAGCCAATTCATTTGCAGGAGATGCCCTCATTTGACAGCAAGGATCTGCAATTAAATATGAAGCACCTGCAGGTAAAAATGAAGGACCTGCAAAAACAAATAAAGCTTAAAATGCAAAAGGTTCAGTATCAAACAAAACTGAACATGAAAAATTTTGACAAACAGTTTAAATACCGTTATAAAAACATGGTATATAAAATGGATAGCTTAAAAAATTTCGACTATCAGTTTAATGATAGCGTAAACAATTACGTTTATAACTTTAGTAATAACATAGCGCCCCAGATAGCGCTGGGTTTTAAAGATTTTGACACCAATTTTAGTTATAATACAGATATTGATGATCAAAATAACGAGGAAACTGTTGAAAAGATTAAAAACTATAGCAAAACCTATTCGGTTGATGGCAATGATGTAATAAACATTGATAACCGTTTTGGGAAAATAATTGTGAATACCTGGGCTAAAAATGAAGTAAAAGTAGATGTGCAGATCAAAGTGACAACAAACAGCGATGACAAAGCACAAAAATTATTGGATAATGTAAACATCAGGGACAGTAAAGACGGATCAGGCATTTCTTTTAGAACAAGCATTAACACGAGCGGTGATGATGATAACTCATGGTCGCTGTTTGGCAGCAAGCACAACAATGTTCGTATAATTGAGATAAACTATACGGTTTACATGCCATCAAAAAACCCCTTAAGCATCAGCAATAAATATGGCGCCGTTAGTCTGCCCGATCTGGAAGGCAAATTGAACATTAATAACTCTTATGGCAGTCTTGTTGCCAAATCACTAAGTAATCCCGCTAACCAGATCACCGTGAAGTACGGCAGCGCCACCATTGACGCACTCAACGGCAGTGACCTGGATGTAGCTTATGGTAGCCTAAGCCTGGGCGAATGTAATAAACTGAATGCCGATGTTAGCTATGGCTCAGCAAGAATTGGCCGCATAACTACTTCAGGGAGCATTAACCTTAAATTCAGTGGTGGCCTGACCATTAGCGATATAGATAAAAACGTAAAAAACCTGGAGATAAACTCATCATATTCAGGCGTAAGACTTGGCTTTAAAGGCGATCAAAATGCTGATTTTGATGTAACTGTTCGTTACGGCGAGTTTAATTATAACGGCCATGACATTAACATAACCAGCAAAAGCCCCGCTGATGGTGAAAGAGGATTTAGCCCTACTAAAAGTTATAAAGGCCATTTTGGCAAAGGCGGAACTAACAAAACCATAACTATTAACAACAGCTATGGCAGTGTAAGCTTTAATTAATCAGCACATATTTAACATTAATTCTTAAACCCCTACTATTTACGGCAGGGGTTTTGTTATTTTTAAGGCAATATAATTTTATCCTATGGAAATATTTGCCCAGGCTGAGTCATGGATATCCCTGATCACCCTTACTTTATTAGAGATTGTTTTGGGGATAGATAATGTGATCTTCATTTCTATTTTATCTGATAAGCTACCGGCAAATCAGCAGGCCAAAGGGCGCAGGGTTGGTTTGGGTATGGCCATGATAACCCGTATATTATTGCTTTTATCCATAAGTTGGGTCATGACCCTCACTACCCCGCTGTTTAACCTAGCGCATCTTTTTAACGTAACAGATGCTGACTGGGTTGAAAAACTGGCCATTTCAGGCCGCGACCTGATCCTGATCATTGGGGGGCTGTTCCTGATATACAAAAGTACTGCCGAAATACATCATAAAATTGAGGGCGACGAAGAAAGTACTGAAACGGTAAAACCACATGGCTTTTGGAGCACCATTGTACAGATCATGCTGTTGGATATTGTTTTCTCGCTTGATTCCGTGATCACTGCCGTAGGGATGGCCAGTCACGTCGAGATCATGATTATTGCCGTGGTAATTGCGGTAGGTATCATGATGTGGGCATCAAACGGTGTGGCATCATTTGTTAACAAACACCCTACCGTAAAAATGCTGGCGCTCTCCTTCCTTTTACTCATTGGGGTTTCACTTTTAGCCGAAGCATTTGAACAGCACATACCCAAAGGGTACATTTATTTTGCCATGGCATTCTCCGTACTGGTTGAAATGCTGAATTTGAAAATGAAGGCAAAGGCAGGGAAAAAGACGAAAGGAGCAAAGATTGTTAGACAAAAGATCAAGGACTAAGGATAAGAGACTTTTGTCATGCTGAACGTAGTGAAGCATGAGGTGTGATGGTTTATCCGGACAGAGGACTCTCTTAGTTTTTAAATATAGTTAATAATAACTTGTTGTTTGTTTGTCGTGTTGGAATGTGGGAAACCTCCTTAGGTTTTCCATATTCCAACACG